>JABDCA010000037.1 GCA_013288345.1 Bacteroidota bacterium
GGTAACGAGAGGAATCGGCAGCAGCAGTAAATGCTTCTTGTGCCAATATTGCCGATGCCTGATGATGACCATGTGTTTTTGTATAAGTAGGAGAGAAGCGGGTAATAATTACGTCGGGTTTAAATTTGCGTATAGTCCACACAATGTCAGACAATACATCATCTCGATTCCATATATTAAATGTTTCAGCAGCAGTTTTTGAAAACCCGAAATCATTGGCCCTGCTGAAGAATTGCTCTCCGCCATCTACCGATCGTGCCATTAAAAGCTCCTGAGTGCGAATAATACCCAGTTCTTCTCTTACTTCAGGCCCGAGAAGATCCTGCCCGCCATCGCCACGTGTGAGTGACATATAGGCTGTTTCAAAGCCTTTTGAGTTTACAAGATATGATATTAGCTCAACATTTTCATCATCAGGGTGGGCTGCAATATACAATACACGCCCTACGTGTCTCATCTTTTCCAGTTCATGTAATATACGAGATGAGTTCCAGTTTTTTTGAGGGGCTTTTTGTGCCCCGGCAAAAAAAAATGCCGGTTACAATAAAAAATGCAACCGGCAATACTTTCCTACTAATACGCATACAGAATGTTATTTTTTAACGCCACTAAGGTCTGTAACAAGTTTTGCAACCTGATCTTTATATTCGTCATAAAGGCCACCATCTTTTGTTGTGTCCCCAATCTTTTTCGATTCTTCGGCATATTTCAGTGCCTCTTTGTTGTCTCCTTTTGCTTTAAGTACACGTGCCATTACATAGCGGTTATAAAAACCATCATTCATAGCTATTGATGCTTGTGCCCATTGTTGAGCTTTCTTAAGATCAAGGTTGTTGTCAACATAGTAGTTAGCTGCGCTAGCGAGGCTATACCAGTTACCATCAATGCTTTTTTGCATCATTGCAATTGTTTTTGCCGATACATCAAAACCGACTTTTACCTTTTCCCAACGAAGTATAATACGTGCTGTACTGTCAGTTAAAGCGTCAATATAGAAACTAAGTTTTTCTTTCATGTCAGCAGTTTCAGGCTTAACAGTAAAACGCACTACATCTTTTGATTTGCTATAGCTATATGCACCCCATTGGTCAGCATCCGAATTAATTACTACAGTCCATGTATCTCTGCCTGGTATTGTAAATAATGCATATTTTCCGCTTTTAACTTTTTGGCCACCAATCATTACATCAGTGCTAAATTTTATGGTTGTCGCTTCGTTTGCGCCTGTACGCCAAACTGAGTCGTAAGGTACTATGCCACCCCAAACGGTTCTTCCCTTAACGCCAGGGCAATGGTAATCAATCTGCACATTAGTCGTGCCAAAAGTTTGGCTTACACTTGCAGCAGGGCTTGCTTGTGGAAGGTTTGCTTGTGCAAATACACTGGCTGTAGAAAGGGTAATAAGAGAGGTGAATAGTAATTTACTAATGTTTTTCATAGGTTATAATAGTTTTATAGTTCAAATGTATGTATAAATCTGAATGCAAATGAAGATGTAGGGTTGATGGTGAGTTTTGTTGGTTTTTCAATAGAGCAACCCAAAGCCATTAAAAAGAAAAAAGCCCACCGAAGGCGGGCTTTTTATCTCTGAGTAGTGGACGTATTAGTTGTTATTATCTGATTTTCTGATACAAATGTATATTCAATAGTAACCACAACAAGGTGATAATTAGTAAATGACACAGTTGGTTGAGTGGATGGTATATTTGGTTGAGCGGATTGTAAAAGACTGAAAATTACTGGTTTAATGAGAGGGTCTCCAATAATTCCTTCTTCTTCTGGCGAGATACATCAATAGAAGCTCCGTCAGACATAATGACTGTTCCGCCTATTCCTTTTACGTACTTCTCAACAAATGCAAGATTAATGAGGTGTGTATTATGTACCCTGAAGAATCCTGATTGTACCAAAATTTCCTCGTAATCTTTTAAGGTTTTTGAGGATATAATAGTTTCACTATTGCTTAGTACTATATGTGTGTAATTAGAATCGGCACGTAGTCGGACTATTTTATCAATATCTACAAAGCGAGCGCCATTGAGGTCGTTAACAGCAAGCTTTTTAGGTTTTTCCCCATTTGCAATTGAACTGTAAATGGCTGGGTAATCAGGTCTGTTTCCTGTACTCAATACTTTTTGTGCTTTAAGCAGAGCTTCCTTGAGTTCGTTTTTATCAATAGGCTTTAGCAGGTAATCTAGTGCGTTTAGCTTAATGGCATTTATTGCAAATTCATTATAGGAGGTTATGAAAATAACCGGAGATAATACCTGCACCTCTTTAAAAATTTCAAAGCTTCTGCCATCAGCTATTTCAATATCCATAAATATAAGATCGGGCCGTAGGTTGTTTTTTAACCATTTTACAGAAGCTTCAACACTATCACAGGCAGCTAAGGTTTCAATGTTCGGGTCAATTGCCGTTAGAAGTTTTTTTAATCTTTCGGCAGCGTGAATTTCATCTTCAACTATAAGTACTTTCATATTCAGTAGGGGTAATTAAGGGCAATTCTACGGAAAAATACTCAGATGTTTGAGAAACAACTATTTTTTTAGATGTAAGAAGTTGGTATCGCTGGTCTATACTCTTTAAGCCATGCTTATTTGATAAGATACTACTGTTTTTAGGTTGAGACTGGTTCTTAATGACTAGAGAACCTTGGTTTGTCGTAGTTATTTCAACCCAGATAGGCTTTGAAATAGAAACGATATTATGTTTTGTTATGTTTTCAAGCAATAATTGAAGAGAGTAGGTGGCTATATAATGGGTTCTGAGCGATTCAAGAATATTCCATTGTAGTTTTATATTGTCGCCAAACCTAATTTTAAGGATATGTAAATATCTATCGGCTTGTTTTAACTCATTATCAAGCGAAGTGAATTCAGTATTTCGAAATTGAAGAGAATATCTATAGTATTTAGAAAGCTCTTCAACAAATTCAGGCGCGTCGTCAGATTTTACTTCTACAAGCTGAGTGAGAGTATTAAGGTTATTAAACAGGAAATGAGGGTCCATTTGTGCTTTTAGTTCTTTTAATTCCATAGAGATTAGCTGCTTGTTGACTTCTGCATCATGCTTTGTTCGGGTTTCAACAACTTTAAAGCGCCAATATATAAACCCTGCAATAGTCAAAACAAAAATAGTACGGGCCCACCAAGTAGCCCAAAATGGAGGTGATATATTAAATTTAACAGATGCTGGCTTTAGATTCCAAACCCCATCAGTATTCATTGCGCTAACTAGAAACGTATAATTACCCGAAGCAATTTTAGGATATTGGACATCACGGTTTTTAGTGTAAATCCAACCAGTATCAATGCCTTCCATTTTGTACCGATATTGGGTATTACCAGCATCTTTATAGGTAAGTCCTACAAAGTTTATCATTAAATAGTTTTCATCATAATTTAAGTGGAATGAACTGCTCAATGGCTTTGTTTGATTATTGATTTTAATTTCTGTAATATAGATTGGTGGAGGTGTTTTACTGGAGAATATTGTGTTTGTATTAAAGAGAGTAATGCCATTACTGGTTGCTGCATAAATAGTGTCGTTATTTGATTTTATGCAATTGACCTCTATAAGATTTGGCCCTGTTAAGTTTATTATAGTATCTATTAAATTACCAGAATTACTTTTTGAAAGTATTATATGTGATATTCCTTTGTTTGTTCCAACCCAAATATTGCCTGCTTTGTCAATGCAAGCGCATTGACAAAAATTACTAAGCAGGCCATCCTTTGTGCTGATTTCATTTAAGCTATCACCGCGTTTTACAATAATTCCATTATTTCTTGTGATTAACCATAAATTACCATTGGGTAGCATCTTTATGTCATTAATCCTGTTCTTTAGTAAGGCATTTTTTTTCCCGTAGTAATATAGTGAATCCTTGTAGTACCTGAATAGCCCTTTAAATGTTCCCATCCAAATGGATTGGTTAGAGTCTTTACAAATGCTAAATATTTTTGATCCACATGTTTGCAAATCATTCCCGTAAATTATATTGCCTTTTCTTTTTAAAAGTTGTAGTCTACTGTAGTTATTCGCCCAACTAGTTCCATTGTTATTATTAATAATATTGTACTGCCCAACGGCATCAGATTTTGAAATTAATTTAAAATAGCGGTTGTTCTTAAAAATACTCAGACCTGAGGTGGTGCTAACCCATACTTCGTTACTGTCGTTAAGTAAAATAGTATTGATTGAAAGCCCTTTTACATCTGGTAAATAACGATAAGTAATAGAGTCATTATTTATGACCGATATTTTATTGCTGTATTCAGTAGCAGCCCATATTTTTCCATCTTTAGAAACAGTAATAGTATTTATTTTGTTGCCAGGTAATCCGTTTAATGTGCTGTATGTTTTAAACGATAATGAACTGACATAGTATATGCCGCCATATAAAGTCGTAAACCACGTCCCTCCTTCGTTATCTTTCGTTACAGAAGTAATACTTTTCTCACTAAGGAATTCAGGTAAATGTCTATTAGTAATGCGTTCATTATTAAAATAGATTGTTTTTTTTTGTGTAGATAACCAAAAGCCCTGGTCACCATCTTTGCTTATGCTTAGTATGTTTTCACCTTTAAAATCGTGTAGTGATTTGAATTCCCAGGAAATAGTATCAAGTAGAAAAATGCGATTGTTGTACATCAGGGCTATTTTATTATTAGCTAATAACAATGCCTGATCATGTATAGTGAAGCCATTCAAAATACTAGTATCATATTGTTTTATCTTCAGTAATTCGGATGACCCAGAAGTAAGCCTATATATATATATACCCGAAACATTCGCTTTGATTTTATTAAGATTACTGTTAGTGTTGTCATAGGTATTGCCAATCAGCAATCTTTTGTCAGGAGTCATAATTAAGTATGACTTATTTCTTGGAATCGGGACTAGAGATATTGAATTGGTTTTAATATTAATCTTTATAACAGCTAAGTAAGAACAATAAACCCCCATGTATATATTATCAGTTGTATCTATGGTCATCGACATTACAAATGACGTTTTAACAAGCCTGCTTAGGGTGTCATTTAAAGGCGATTGGTAGATAGAGTCATTATAGTAGTAGCTTAATTTTCCTGAAAATGACCTGAACCAGATCCTCCCTTTATAATCTTCCTGACAGCTAAATACTGTATTATCAGCTAACCCGTTTATAGTTGTGAATACTCTAAATTGATAACCATCGAATCTACATACTCCTTTATCGGTTGCAAACCACATAAAGCCTTTTGAGTCCTGAATAGAGTTATAGACCTCTGAGCTAGGCAGACCATCTTTTACGCTATAGTTTTTATACTCTGGTGATTGGCCAAATACGAGAGTGCTGCCAGGAAAGGCTGCTACAACTAATAGTAGATATAACTTTAGGCGAAGAGTATATTTTTTTTGAAACATTGCTGCTAAATTAAGCCCTTAATTGAAATAGAGAAAACATGGTATTTAAGCTTTTATTACAAACCTGTTGTATATTTGTTCAAATGTGCTATTTTTGCAGCCTCTTTTTAAAAACAACATTCCTCGATAGCTCAGTTGGTTAGAGCATCTGACTGTTAATCAGAGGGTCACAGGTTCAAGTCCTGTTCGAGGAGCAATAGATGAAAGCCGATATTATATCGGCTTTCATCATTTTATCTACTTTAGTTTAGCGGATTACATATTCATCTTGCAGCACAATAATCCCATTATATTTGCCTGAAATTTAATATATGAGTTTATTAATAGTAGGTACAGTTGCATTTGATAGTATTCAAACGCCTTTCGGGAAAATAGATAAAACTGTTGGCGGTGCAGCTACATATATAGCCCTAAGCGCATCTTATTTCACAAAAAAATCCGGGATTGTTTCAGTTGTTGGAGATGATTTCCCCGATGAAACAATGAAGGAGTTCAATCGCCGAGGTATTGATACATCAGGCATTGAGGTAGTAAAAGGTGGAAAATCATTTTATTGGTCGGGCTCTTACCATACAGATATGAATACCCGCGATACTCTGGTTACCGACCTTAATGTATTAGCAGATTTTGATCCTATTGTGCCAGCAGATTATTTAAATGCAGATTTTTTAATGCTTGGCAACCTTACTCCTATAATTCAACAGAAGGTGATTAAGCAAATGGCAAAAAGGCCTAAGCTTATAGTTATGGATACTATGAATTTTTGGATGGAAATTATGCCAAAAGAACTTGCGGAAACTATTACAATGGTTGATGTACTGACAATTAATGATGCAGAGGCTCGTCAGTTATCAGGTGAATATTCATTAGTTAAAGCTGCCCAAAAAATATTAAATATGGGGCCTAAGTTTCTTATAATTAAGAAAGGCGAGCATGGAGCCTTACTATTTAATAAGGAACAAGTTTTCTTTGCTCCTGCTTTGCCACTTGAAGATGTTTTTGATCCAACTGGTGCGGGAGATAGTTTTGCCGGTGGTTTTATCGGGTATCTTGATAAGTCAAAAGACATTTCTTTTGATAACATGAAGAGGGCCATTATTTTTGGCTCTGCTATCGCATCGTTTTGTGTCGAAAAATTTGGTATTGAAAGGCTTGTCGGCCTTACCGATGATGAGTTGGAGGAGCGTGTGCAGGAATTTATAGACCTAGTACAGTTTGATATATCGTTAGTTTAAAAACTAATGTACTATTCCATTTCTATTAGTACCTGATTCTTTTCTACGGCTTTCCCTTTTGCTACGTGTATTTTTTTTACAACGGCCTGTGCCGGTGCTTTTATTATATTTTCCATTTTCATGGCTTCAAGCACCAATAGTCCATCACCTTTGTTTACGATATCGCCAGGCTTAACTTTAATGTCAATTACGAGACCCGGCATGGGTGCTTTTATGTGTTGAATCTTATTTTGTTTAGTTCCAATGCCAAGCCTTTCCAATAGCTCGTCGGTTTCATCTTTTAGCTTTACCTCATATCTGCTATTATTTACTTTTAATAATACAGATTTTTCCTCTTCGTTATAATTGATTAGTTCAGTATTATATGATTTAGAGTTATATATAATGTGAAGCACTCCTTTTCGAGGTTCGTACGTATCTAAAACCAGTAAACTACCATTAACATCAAGCGTTAATGGTTCTTTGGCTTTTTTAATTATTGTATAATCCGTTTTATTAACTGTTGCTTTCATGTTACAAATGTATGTAAATAGGTTAGTGGTAGAGCTTTTTTTAGCATATTTGATGTTCCAAAAATAGTACTATGAAGAAAATATTTATATCAACTATACTTCTTTCAGCTAGCCTGGTAGCATGTGGTGGTGGTGATAGGGTGGCAAAAAAGTCAAGCACCGATAAAGGCGTAAAAACCTTAAACCTTGATTCTATAGCTGCAGTTAGCCCACAGAAAGTAGGCCCTGATACAAATGTTAAAATTGCCTATCAGAATTATAGGTTTACCGCTCCAATAATCAATCAACTTATACATACTAAGCTTGAAGTTAGCTTCGATTGGAAAAAGAAGTATCTGTATGGTAAAGCTACCATTGCACTTAAGCCATATTACTATCCTACTGATACAGTTGTGCTTGATGCTAAAGGCATGGAGTTGAAAGAAGTAAGTATGATAGGTGGCAAGGGTAAAGCGCCTTTAAAATACACATATGATAATAAACAAATTCATATTAAGTTAGGTAAATGGTATAAAAAAAAGCGAAACTTATATTTTGTATATTGAATATGTATCAAAACCTGAAGAACTAATAGATGAACAAGCTGGTAGTGCTGCAATTACATCACATAAAGGGTTGTTTTTTATTAATGCGAATGATTCTGATAAAACTAAACCACGTGAAGTATGGACTCAAGGAGAAACTGAAGATAATTCGTGCTGGTTTCCAACCATTGATAAGCCAAATCAACGCATGACGGAAGAAATATTTATGACCATTGAGAAAGATTTTAAAACCTTATCAAATGGAGCTTTGCTAAGTTCGATTGATAATAAAGATGGAACGCGTACTGATCATTGGTCGATGGATTTGAATATACCACCGTACCTTGTAATGATGACTGCCGGCCCATATGCTGTTGTAAAAGATAGTTGGCACGGCAAGGAGGTTAATTACTTTGTAGATAAGAAGTATGAGAAATATGCCAAAGATATTTTTGGTAATACTCCACAAATGATAGAGCTATTCTCAAAACTTCTCAAATTTCCATATCCATGGAACAAGTACGATCAGGTAGTTGCCCATGATTATGTATCGGGAGCCATGGAAAACACTACTGCCACACTATTAGGGGAATTTTTACAACATACCCGTAGAGAGCTTATTGATAATAAATTTGATAATGCCGAAGACGATATTTCCCACGAACTTTTCCATCATTGGTTTGGCGATTTAGTTACATGCGAATCTTGGTCAAACCTAACACTAAATGAATCATTTGCTAATTATAGTGAATACTTATGGAGGCAATACAAATATGGGGCTGATGAAGCAGATGAACTATTGCAAAAGAATGGTGGTGAATATATCAATAACACTCCTACACAGCATAACTTGGTTGATTTCTATTATAAAGATAGAGAAGATGTTTTTGATTTGATATCGTATAACAAAGGTGGTTGTATCTTGCATATGCTTCGTTCTGTAGTGGGTGATAGTGCCTTCTTTGACGCATTGCACTTATATCTTGAGACTAATAAATTCAGCCCGGCTGAAGCACCTCAATTGAGGTTGGCATTTGAAAAAACTACAGGGCAAGACCTTACCTGGTTTTTTAGCGAATGGTATAATAATAAAGGATATCCACAATTTGATATAAAACATTCGTATGATTCGGTAAAACAACAAGTCACCCTTGAAGTAAATCAAACACAAGATTTAAGCGAGAGTACTATTTTTCAAATGCCGGTAAATGTTGATATTTATTGCAATGGAACTAAAGAGAGCCATGTGGTAACATTATCAAAGAATCGAGATAAGTTTGTATTTAATGCAACTGTTAAGCCAGATTGGGTCGACTTTGACTCTCAAAAGATGTTGTTGTGTGTAAAGAATGAAGATGTACATACAAATGAACGCATATTTGAATATAACCATGCTGTAAAATACCTTGCGCGTTATGAAGCACTCCGCTCACTGGCTAGCCACATTTCTAAGCCTGGAGCAAGAGATGTTTTAATAAAGGCGCTACATGATAAATTTTGGTATTTGAGGCGTTATGCAATAAATAAGCTTACTGACGATACAATGCCTGATTTTGAAGCAGAATTGCGAAAAATGGCAGTAAATGATAGTTCATCGATGGTTAGAGCAGATGCAATAAATGTACTGGCAAAAAACTTTAAGCACGATGGCTCTCTTTCCGTTATGTATAAAAATGCCCTTAATGATAGCTCGTATTCTGTAGAAACAGAAGGATTAAGTGCATTAGCGATGGTTAACAAGCAAGTGGCAATGAAGTATGCTCACGATCTTGAGAACTCTGATGAGGCTGATTTGTTATTAGGTATTGCCGGTGTTTATTCACAATATGGGAATGATTCTAATGGTGACTTTTTTGCTAAAATTGCTGACCATGTAAGCGGTTTTGAGCCTCAAATTGTTTATGTGGCTGTTTATGGCCAGTTTTTAAAACAGCGCTGTACAAATAATGCCAACATTAGCAAAGGAGTTGATATAATAGGAAGTATATATGTACATGGCAGTAATAGAATTGCTAAGTTTTATGCTCGAAGTGCCTTACAACAAGTTGTTGCAAGCTACCAGGACAGAGAAGGTGTTTTGAATGAGCAGATTACCGAGCTTCAGAAAAACAGCCCTAACGACCCTAAAATAAGTACTCTTCAGGTTAGCCTTAGTGATGATAAAGCAGAGGAAGGTAAAATAAATGATATTATAGCACAGTAAGCGTACTTTCTAGTCGGTTGTTACTTCTGGACTTGAACCGGTTAAATGGCTGGCATTTAATTCATCTGTTTCTGCTTCTTCATATTCTGATACTTTTTCTTTCCATGAAAGTATATATAGGCATGCTGTAAAAAATGGCAGATAAGCGATTTTAAATCTCACTAGGGATCCAAAGTTTGATGTTGTAAGGCCGACAGCGAATGCGAAAAAAATTGAATAGGAAAATGCGAAAAAGAGTAACGGCTCTTTAAATAGTCTTTTAAAAATACGCAACCTGCTTCTGGCCAGTGCAAGAAAGGTCAGGTATAGAAGAAAAAGATTTTCAATCCCCGAGATTAACATAACTAAACTGCCCGATTCCCAGATGAATGGCCTGTATGCTCCGGCAATAAAAGCTTTTGGGAATATTTTGGCATAACCACTTGGAGTGTTTTCAAAGCTTCCTATATCAAATGAATGGCCGCCATAATAATCTTTTTTCAGGTCATTTTCAGTGATAATTGCAGTTGTTGTAATTTTATCAACCGAAAATTTACCCATGTAATCTCCCAGGTTTTGTACAATAAAATAACCTCCACCAAGGCATAATAAAAAAATGACAGGTATAATAAGTAGTTTAAACATGGTGTTTCGTATTTTATATATCCTGTTCGAAAACACCCACATAAGGCTACCTGGCAATAATGCGAATATTATATAAGGTTTAATATATAAAACAACGATAGCGAATGGAATTAGTAGAAGCAGATATAGAACTATTTTTCTTTTTAATATGAATGCGTTATAAATACTATAGACAATCCAGCCAATTGAAGATAAAGTGATTGTGTCTTTTAATATGCCTGACCCCCAGAAAATAACAGATGGAAAACAGACTATTGCAATGAAAAAGCGGCCTTTTAGCTGGGGGTAGTACGATGAGAAAACAAGGAAAAGTTTCCATACACCTGAATAAGATAACCATGCAACTATAACAGTTGATATTAGATATCCGCTAAATGATAATAACATAATGGGTGTTATAAGCTTTATTACTGTTAGTGTTTGTGTATCCCAATACATGTATGGCAATGGGTATCCTGTTTTGGGGCTAAAAAGAGCAAAGTTTGCAGTACTTGCACTTCCAAATTCATTTTTAAGAAAATCGGGAAACGACTGGAACATCAAATTTTTCATAGTAAGTGCTGATTCGTAATACGAAAAAGTATCGCCTCCCTGGTAGTAGTAGTAGTAAATTAGGGCAAATACAATTCCTCCGAATATTTTAAGCACCAACCCTCTTAAGTAATATTTGTAAATTGGGTTTTCTTCCAATCTTTTTCTTTGGTGGAAACGAGCTATAAGTAGTATTAATGCAACATAGAATGGCAGTGCCATCCATTCCCAGAAATAAATAAAGAGGTATCCAAAATTTGACGATTGTATCATTTTACTGGTTCAGTTTACTTATAATGCTTGCTATAGCTTTCCGTATTTTGGCTTGACTTATAGCGGAACGAAACCAAACTTAATTTCCTTTGTCTATTTCAATACAAAGCGCTTTAAATATATCATCTACTTCTCCAATGCCTTTTACCTGCTTCAGCTTGCCTTGCTTACTATAGTAGTTTTTTAAGGGCGAAGTTTCATTGTTATATACATTCATGCGCTTATGAAAAGTTGCCTCATCCTGGTCGTCGGCCCTGCCAGATGATTTGCCACGTAATGATATTCGGTGGAATAATTCTTTTTCGTCAACTTCTAATGCCAATGTCATGGTAATTGATGTGGAGTGGGTTGTAAGTAGTTTATCTAACGATTCGGCTTGCGGTAAGGTACGTGGGAAGCCATCGAATATAAAACCTTTGCCACCCATGTGCTTGCTTATTTTGGCATCTATCATGCCAATTACAATATCATCAGAAACCAAAATGCCTTTATCCATAAGTATTTTTGCTGCCTTGCCTAACTCTGTTTGTGCTGCTACTTCGGCACGTAATATATCGCCGGTAGAAAGGTGAACAAGGCTATATTTCTCAATAAGTTTTGCCGATTGCGTTCCTTTTCCTGCTCCTGGAGGGCCGAATAATATTATATTAAGCATAATGGGTATAATATACTATGCAAGTATACATCTTTTATCCTAAATCTTTTCAAATAATCCGTATATAACGGGGTTACCCTTAATGGTTTTTACCGAAAAGTCATTCATGTAGAATTGCTTCTTTCCCTTATTCCAGATATATACTTTTAGGATAAGGTTTGGGTAATTGATTTTTAAATCCTGTAGTTTTAAGGTATGATAGGCAGTTACCCATGTTTTTCTGACAGTATCACGTATAAAACTGCTCACTTGTATCGCTCTCCAGTCAATTGCTTTTCCATCAGATTCGAGCGATGACACTAACATCACATCCTTAAGAGTGTCCATCGGGTAAAGCTTTATCGATACTTCAATAATATCATTTTTGCCCCACGACATATTGCTTAGGCTACAACTAAAATTTGGTGCCCATTCATGTTGGGCATCCATTTCGTAGCTATTATGGACTGAAAACTTTAAGGTATCACATACAAAGACTGGATTTGACTTCTCCCAATAAGTATCTCGTCCATCAAACCCATTTACCGATTCGAAACTATGTAAGGTAGCTCCATCTTTGATTTGTTTATTGGTAAGCAAATAGAAGCTGCCTCCGGCAAAATCCCATTTTTTTACCAAGTATGGGTACTTATGGGTTATTATGCTTAGTACTATAGGATCGAATTGTGCCGTGCAGCCAAAAGCAAAATAGGTTTTATTCTGCTGTGAAATAAAGTCGGTAATCCTGCAGTAATTGCTGGGCTTGGTAGTAAAACAACCCAAATTGTCAGTAAAGTAAAAAGAAGTGTCTGCATGGTCTTTATGTATGTAGTAATACGATACATTTTTATCTGAATCATCTGATTGTATTATGCAGCCATAGTTTTCTTTCCCCAGAGCTTTTACTAATGAATCGTTAATTAAAATAGGCTGTTCGTAAGCCGCTTTGTAAAATAACTGGTAATGCTTACGGGCATTAACCAACGAGAACGTATTTATAAAGCAAACTAAAGAAAGGAACACAATTAGTTCCCTTGCTTTTAATTCAGGCAAACATCCGAATATAAAAAACAAAAGGAATGGAAAGCTGAATATAAGAACTGAATATTGCAATACCGGATTAACGTATAGTGAGTAAAAAAAACCGGTTAATAGTGGAATTAAAAACCAGCACAGTGAAATTATTAAGTACTTTTTATGCGTAAATCCCTTGCTGAATGCACTATAAATACCAAACACGCAAATTGTAATGGCAACAAGCATTACAGAACGTGAGAAATGGAAAATATAATGGATGTACTCTAATATAAAGGTATTGCGCGGTGCTCCCAGCCAGCCATTAGGGCCACCAACACCACCCTGGCTCAATTGGTAAAAGAAAATATGAAGGTGGGGGATGTACAAAACAAAAATGGAAATACCTGCTATGACATATTTTAGTAAATGCTTTTTTTGAATGAAAAATAAGCCGGTAATGCCAACAATTACTGCAAATAATAAGCAGAAATGATGATCATAGGCACATAAGGCGCTGAATAAAACATACAGTGAAGCGTTTTTATAAAAGCCTGCCTCAGGTTTAAATATTACTTTATTCCAATAATAAACCATAGCAATAGCTACAAACAGCCCACTCACGTATGGCCTTATTTCCTGACTATACATAATGGGGTATTGCAAAGTGGCCATATAAGCGGCACATACTAAGCCAACGGTATTGTTAAACCAATCATTACCAACTTTATAAGTAAAATAAACAGCCAGTATGCCAAAGGCTAAAAAGGGTAGCTTAACTACTATTGCAGTGTAGCCAAATAGCATTGTCCAATAGTAAATGAATAATTGTACGCCAGCAGGATGGTTATCGTGCAACATAACACCCTGCCTTATTTCTTCTGACAATGAACTATAATGAGTGCGGATTAGTGCAGTAACCTCATCATAGGTAAAAGGGATTTGGAATGGATGGATAAGCCTAAGTATTGCCGCAAGAAGCAGTATACTGAAGAGAAATATGTTTCTGGCTTTTTTATCCATTTTCTATGAAAGCAAAAATATCATATTAATGAGTAGCTATGTTTTATCTAAAAATTGGCGGAAACTGGCGGTTTTTGGCGGTAAATATTAGGAGTTCACTCTGATTTTCAATTGATTATCTATTTGGGCTTGGTATTTAAGACAAATGAGTACACTTGTTGGTTTAGTAAGCTGATCATCAGAAATTAAATTGCTGGCAGTATTTATTTGTGTATCAATTAATCCTGTTTTTAAACTTCTTGTTTCCATAATTTGGTTTCTATTCAATAGTACAAATTTAACTAATTTGTGTTTTATGTAAAACAAAATGTTTATATTTTATAAACAGGTCAACCAAACAGAAGTGGCTTTATTTCAATTGAATCAGCTATTAAGTATCATTATCCGGAATAAATTATGATTTTTGTAGTAATCTATACAGTATGGCAGTAATCAATTCTATAGTCTCATGGTTCATTAAAAAACGAATGCACCAGATAGATCTGTTTATGCGATACCCTTATGAGGTACAGCAGGAATGGCTACATAAGCTTATTGATACAGCTAAGGATACAGAGTGGGGCCGCAAATACGATTACGCATCTATATTCACAGAAGCGGAGTTTAAAAGGCGTGTGCCTGTTAGTGAATATGAAGATTTAAAGCCCCATATAGACCGACTAAGAAAAGGCGAACAGAATTTATTATGGCCCGGAGAAATACGATGGTTTGCAAAATCATCCGGTACAACAGGTGATAAGAGCAAGTTTATACCCGTTAGCCAGGAGTCGCTGGATGAATGTCACTTTAAAGGTGGAAAAGATATGTTAACCCTCTATTGTAATAATTACCCCGATACGCATTTGTTCGATGGTAAAACTTTGTCTTTGGGTGGTAGCCATAAAGAAGAAGAAGGCAATATATATGTCCGCAATGGTGATCTGTCGGCCATATTAATGGAAAACTTGCCGGGATGGGCCGAGTTTTTTCGCGCTCCTGAACTGTCTATTGCGTTAATGAGTGAGTGGGAGGAAAAGATGAACAAGATAGCCACAGCGGTAATGAATGAAAATATTACCGGTTTAAGCGGTGTGCCTTCGTGGATGTTGGTTTTGCTTCGGCATACACTTAAATTAAGCGGTAAAAAGAATTTGGCTGAGCTTTGGCCAAGTATGGAAGTGTTTTTTCATGGAGGTGTAAATTTTGCCCCATACCGTGAGCCATATGTTGAAATGTTCAAACCACTTAAAATCAACTTTTGGGAGGTATATAATGCATCAGAAGGTTTTTTTGGGATACAAGACAGCTTTAGCCGGAATGATTTGTTGCTAATGTTAGATTATGGTATTTACTATGAGTTTATACCCATGGAGAATATTGAAAAGCGTGATGTGGCCCTTTCTCTTGCCGAAGTAAAAACAGGGGTTAATTATGCTCTTGTTATCTCTACCAGTGGCGGGCTATGGCGCTATATGCTGGGCGATATTATACAATTCACCTCCTTAAACCCCTTCCGTTTTATTATTAAGGGTAGGGTAAAGCAATTTATTAATGCATTTGGCGAAGAGCTGATAATGGATAATGCTGAAAAAGGCCTGAGTGCTGCTTGCGAACGTACAGGTGCTATTGTTGCTGAATATACTGTAGCGCCTGTTTATATGAAAGCTGATGCAAAAGGCGCACATGAATGGTTGATTGAATTTGAACGCATGCCCGAAAACATGAATTACTTTACCGAGGCGCTCGATAATGCCTTAAAAGCTCAAAATTCAGATTACGAAGCAAAAAGATATAAGGATATGACACTAACACTGCCTATTATCCGTTCTTTACCTGAGCATACTTTTTTTAACTGGATGAAACAACGTGGTAAGTTAGGAGGACAGAACAAAGTACCGAGGTTATCGAACGATCGCAAATATGTTGATGATATATTGGCCCATATGAAACAATCTGCGGTATGAAGAGAAGAAGTAGTGCCATATATTTATTTGTAATTATCGCCATTACAGGTTTTGCAGCATTCAGGCTTCCGGCAACTTATAAATTGGTTAGTAAAGTGCCGCTGGAAGGTGGTTCGTTCACTACCGATAACCTACAGAATATTTATGTGTACGAAGGTAATGTGCTCAAAAAATATAACTCATCGGGTGTTTTGCTTTCTTCACATAGCGATAAATCGTATGGTAATATAACTTCGGTAAATGCATACGACCCTATGAAGGTTATGGTGTTTTATAAAGATTTCCCCATCATTCTTTTCTTAGATAATACCTTAAGCCAGAATGGTAATGGCATCAACCCTGCAGATATTGGCTATCCGCTTACATCAATGGCATGCATGTCTCACGATAATGGGGTGTGGTTATACGATGCACAGAATTCGCAGCTTGTAAGGTTTGATGTAAACCTTACCCCGCTGCAAAAAACAGGTAATCTAAATCAATTACTCGGGCTGGCACTTAATCCCGTTTCTCTTGCGGAGTATAATAGCTACGTTTACCTTAATGATACAACACAGGGCATCTTAATGTTCGATGCATTTGGAACCTATTATAAAACTATACCTTTTAAAGGGTTGACTCACTTTGAGGTAAGAGGGGATGATATGTTTTATATGCAGAACCACAAAATTCATTCCTTCCACATGAAAACGGTTACGGAGGATATAATAGCTCAGCCTGATAGTCTTGCTATACAGTGCAGAGTGGAGAAGAACCTGCTTTACGAAAATCATAAGGATACTGTAAGGGTATTTGAAATAAAGCAATAATCACTTTTTTGTAGACTTAAGTATGAAGAAAATTGTACTTTATTTTCTGTTCCAGCTATTTACTACTTTGTTATTTGGGCAAAACGATAAGTACCCACTTAAAGTTCCCCAAGCAATGCTCGATAAATTCAAGTCTGTTTATCCTAATGCAACCCACGTGTTTTGGAGTAATGCCGATGTGTCATACACAACTAGCTGGAATGCTATTACCAAATCATGGGATACACTTGTTTCTACCCATTATTATTCAGTTTCCTTTGAAGTTAAGCCAGAATCGTTCTATATTACAATAGATGCAAACGGGGAATACAAACAGATACAAATAAGAATGCCCGATAGTTTATTGCCCCAAAAAATTCACGAATATTTAAATGAAAACTATAAGGGGTATATAACAGAGGATGAATATCGAAGTAAAACTTACCGAAGGAAGAATGATAATAAGTGTATAGTAGCGGAGCAGAAAGAGTTAATAGGCCCTGATGGGTCAAAAGAATATGAATTACGCACCATTGAAGGCGATAAAGAATATTTTTTAAACTTTGATGGTAACGGTAAATTCTTAAGAAAAAAGGAAGATAATGATGTATATTAAGAATGTATAAATGATCAGGAAGTTGTTTCCTTTTTAATATAATCCTCAATTTTATAAACCGGTAGCCATTTAAGTATTGTTTTGGCTTTGGTTATGTCGGCAAATGTTATATCGGCTTCACCCTCGCGCTTAGCAATAAAACTGTACTTGTCCGATATCATTTTGGCAAGATCTACTATACTGAGTGTTGAACCGTTGCCTATATTAAAGGCAGTGTTCAGTTTGTCGGGATGAACAGATGCCAAATGATTTGCTTTGGCAAGATCCGATACATGTATGAAATCACGCTTTTGACCACCATCGCCTGTAATTAAAAGTTCCTGTCCATTTTTTTTACGGTTCAGGAAAATGCCAACGACACTACTATATGCATTGAATTTATTGGCAGGATTAAAGCTGCGTGGGCCATAAGGATTAAAATACCTGAGCGTTACATAGTCTATTGGGTAACGTGTTGCTATCAGTTCAAGGTACTTTTCGATTTCGTATTTCTGAAACGCATAAGGGCTCAGGCAGCTAACCGGCTCATTTTCGGCTGTAGGTATATGTTCAGGTGTACCATATATGGCGCTTGATCCACTGTAAATAAGCCTTGGAAATTTGTTATCCCTGATCATCACCTCAATAAGGTGAATGCCATTGACCAGGTTTGCTGTAATATGTTCTGTTATTAGTTCAAAGCTTGGCTGTATGCGCGGCAGGGCTGCTAAATGAAAAACCTTATCGAACTCTTTAAGTGTTTTAACATCGGTACAGTTTTGATTGACAAAGGTAAAGCGCTTGTTGTTTTTATGCTCAGCAATATTAGCCTCCGAACCCGTACTAAGGTTATCAATGCCTGTAATTTGCCAGTCGGTATGCTCAATAAGATAGTCGAGTAGGTTAGACCCAATAAAACCCGCAACGCCTGTAATTAAAACCTTCATACGCTTAGTTAATTCGGTTTAAAGGTAAAGTTTTTGGCGTATTCAACTATTTCTTGTTTGGTAAAAGCATAATCGAGGCCGTGTTTGGTGCCAATATAGGGCCTGAACCGTAAGGTGTTTTGCAGGCTGCCTATAGGAGGTTGGCCGTTATATATAATTAGCACCTGGTTATTGGTGTATTCGCCCAGGTTGTTTACCCCAGAATGTTGCGTTATTAGTAATTGACTTTTAGCGCAGGCTTCAAGCACTACTTTATTGTCTTTCGACAGAAGCACTTCAATATTTCCTTCCGATTTTAATTCAGCACTTAAAGAGGGGTGTCCTGTTATATACACCTTATTAAAATAAGGGCTTATGGCTCTGGCAATAGCCATATAATCCCATGGTCCGCCATTATTATCTGAGGTTTCAGCTCCAATTTTACGAGGAAATATAACTGCAGATCTTTCTTTCCCTTTACTGTATACTTTCTCAAGGTTATACGTTTTCATATAAGGCCCATTAAGCATCCAGTTGCGGTGTATAAACCAATAGTAAAAGGTGTCTCCAATATTCCAGAAAGGAATAGCGGGATTTTGTTCTGTGATTTTTACAAACTTATTTATTTCCTGTTGTACATCTACAGGTGGTATCGTTTCGTTAGAGTGAAGAGGTACTTCACCAAAAAAATCACGTAAGGGATAGAATTTTGAAATGATACTGTTGCCTTGCTCATCAACTAAAAATGGCTTGTGTAGCTCTACTCCGCAGTAGTGAATTTTAACCCCTTTTGAATGAAGATATGACAGAAAGGGTAGGTTATGGGCTAAAAAGTGGCCGAACTCACCTTTAAATGGTCCATAATAGCATTCTTTGGTTTGTAAGGTCTTTCTTAGTTTTGCATTAGCTGTAGCATAGCCTCTCCATATTTTAAACCAAAACCGCAAGCGGCTTAAGCCTGAATATTGTTTGGCAAAAAACTTATTATCAGAAAAATCGCCTGTAGGCGCGTATTTGTAATCGGGTTGCTTCATTTCAATAGTAAATACAAAAATAATCTATTTAGCCAAAGCCTCTGAAATTGTATATTTGGGCTAAATAATAAGATGAGTAACAGATTTGCTTTTATTATACAGGCGCGTAGCGGTTCTAAAAGGCTTCCGAATAAAATTATGATGCCTTTTTATAACAAGGAAACTGTACTGGATATACAGGTGAATGGTCTTTTACAGCATTTCCCCGGAGCTTTAATAATACTTGCTACCACAACCAGTAAGGCGGATGATGTTGTGGTTGAAAAATATACCGGTAACAATTGCCTGAGTATATACAGAGGAGAAGAAGAAAATGTGCTTAAGAGGTTTATTGGTGCAGCAAAAGCTTTTGGGGTTGAAAACATTATTCGTGTTTGTGCAGATAATCCTTTTCTTTCTATGGGTTATTGTGGCACTATGATAGATGAGTATTTTAAGGCAATGCCTGATTATTGCTCATATAAATTCATGAACGGAACACCTGCTATTAAATCGCATTCGGGCTTGTTTGCAGAAATGGTGAGTTTAAAAGCGCTAGAGAGGGTAATTAATGAAACAAGCGAGCCTTTGTATTGTGAGCATGTTACAAATTACATTTACTCACACCCGGGCGATTTTAAAATTGATTTTGTTCCTGTACCTGTTATTTTAGATGAGTATGTTGATAGGCTAAGGCTTACAATCGATACGCAAGTGGACTTTGTGGGTCTTCAAAAGCTGTATCTTGCAGTCCTGAATAAGTATGGTAAGGAGTTTACGATTGAACAACTTCTTGCTGAGGTAAATAATGACATGGAATTGGTTAAATTAATGACTGAGCAGATAAAGCAGTATGCAAAATAAGGGTCAAACGTATATAATTGGCGAAGTAGGTCAGAACCACAATGGTTCTGTGGATATTGCAAAGCGTATCATTGATATGGTTGCAAAAGATATTCATGAACCCCTTTTTGACCTGCATTTGCCTAAAATGAATGCAGTGAAGTTTACCCGTCGCGATTTAAAAGAAGAGTTATCACAATCGCAGATGGATAAGGCATACGATTCCCCACATTCGTTTGGTAAAACATATGGCGAACACAGGGCTGCACTTGAATTGAACGATGAACAACATTTTGAACTTTATACATATGCCAAATCCTTAGGTTTTGATTTTGTGGAAACACTTTGTGCCATTGGCTGCCTTTCAATGCTAAAGTTGTTTAAGCCAGATAGGTTAAAGGTTGCCAGCCGCGATCTTACTAATTTACCATTGCTTGAAGTCCTGGCCGAAACTAAAATTCCTATTATACTATCTACCGGTATGGCGGGTAAAAAAGAACTGGATGAAGCACTGGCAGTTGTTGCTAAGCATCATTCTAATATTACAATATTGCACTGTGTTTCGCAATATCCTACCCATCCGCAAAACGCAAACCTTAACACCATTAAGTATTTGCAAGAAAACTATCCTGCCTATACTATTGGTTATTCCGATCATACCATTGGTATATCAGCCCCTATAGCTGCTGTAGCAATGGGTGCAAAAGTTATAGAAAAACACATTACACTCGATAGAACAATGAAAGGTACTGACCAGGCTGGTTCACTGGGTGCTGATGGTGTGCAACGAATGATGCGCGATATTCGTTTATTGGAAATGTCATTTGGAAAAAAAGAGATATTTATTGACCCAACTGTTATGTCTTCAAGGACAAAGCTGGAGCGGTCAATTGCTACTAGGAGATTAATAAAGAAAGACGAGATTATTAAGTTGGAAGATGTTCACATGCTTTCTCCCGGAGATGGCTTTAAATGGGTAGACAGAGATAAGGTTATAGGGGCAAAGGCTTTAAGAGACCTGACGAAAGATGAAGTGATTTATGGATCTGATATTGAATGATAGAATTAAACTAGTTATAATATATATTATTGATACGTATGTTGCCAAAACTTATATTAACTGATGTTGATGGTGTACTGACCGATGGGGGTATGTATTACGATCAAAAAAGGGAATGAGTGGAAAAAATTCAATACATCAGACAGCTCGGGTGTACTGTTATGTAAAGCCCTAAATATAGAAATTGCTTTAATAACGGGCGAAAACACGAATATTGTAGCCCGTCGTGCAGCAAAACTAAAAATAAAATATTTGGTACAAGGCTCGCACAATAAACTAGCTGATGCTGAGAAGTTATGTAAAAAATTGAAGATAAAATTAACTGAAACTGCTTATATAGGAGACGATCTTATTGATATACATTTATTAGTTAAAGTTGGTTTTTCCGGTGCTCCTGCAAATGCGCCTGGTTATATAAAAGATAAAGTTGATTTTGTTACAAAAAAGATAGGAGGAGAAGGAGCCTTCAGAGAATTTGTAGAAGAAGTATTTAGACGAGAGGGCAAGTTGGAGTCGACCATTCAAAAAGTGCTGTCCGAAAGGTACGGAGCAAAAGATTAGTTTCCTGTAAGTATGATCTATATTAAAACATGGATATTGTTCCTTCGCGTTATACTTCGTTATTGCTTGTTTTCCGAAAGTTATGATAAGTATTATCTCTCAGGTAAAAAACTATTTTCACTCACTTTTCGTTACCCCGAAAAAAGTAAGCACAGTTTTGGCTTCTTTTTCAAGGCGTATTTGAAAGCCATTTTCTCAGGTAAAGTAAAACTGGAATATGCCTGCCATATTTATGCGAAAGGTGATATTTTTTTTTATGATAACGATTCCTCAATTGCTAATGAAAAAGCAAGAATATCGCATATTGAATATTTCCTGAAAGCGCCTGTCAGTGGCAGCATTTGGAAAGATAAGTTATCGGGTTATTTTACTTTTACAGATAGAATTTTTCAATTGATATTTGAGACTTTATTGTTTTTGTTTCTATTGCCTATGGCACTTTTTGCTAAGTATAGGGGTTCCGTGGCACTTATATTTACAGAGTATATAGAACTTGTTAATCTTTTAAAGATTGTGAAACGTGAAAACGTAAATGAACTGTACTATTATTCGATTTATGAGAAAGACTCCAATATCACTTCAATAGCCCTGCAATCAATATGTATAAAGGTTAATAAAATAACCTCATCAACTCCGCTTAAGTTCTGGAATAGCATAATTGTTGCAACTGATACCCTTATTTTATGTGATACAAATCAGCAAGATGAATTAGACGAGCTTAAAGAAACTATACAAGTTGAGAATGTTGAAATATGGGGGCCCGAAACAATTGCAGGTTCGGCAATTTATTATACGGAAGAGAATAAATACAATACCAATAAAAATATAATTGGGTTTTATTCTACTTCATCTTATTTGAGGGTTTTACAAGGTGATCTCGACCAGAAGAATATGAAGAAGAATGAGGATACGGTAAAAAGTTACCTTGCCGAATACTTAAAAACTCATCCTGATAGTAGGCTCATTATTTTTCCTCACCCAAGAGAAAAGAAAGAAGAGATGAGAAATGACATGATAGCTCATTATGAATTTTTCTTTCATGGGCTTAACTATTCAATTTATGAGAGCACATCGGCTTCATCGCTATGTTTTGATATGACAGATTTGGGTGTGGCAATGTATTCAAGTGTTATATATGAAAGACTTTATTTTGGCTTTAAAAGCCTGATGATGCCATTTGGTGAACAAGGAATGGAGTTGCCCGGCAAAGCTTTAAACTATATTTGTGCAATTGATAAAACTGATTTTTTTTCTAAAATTGATATGTTTTTGAACTTTTCAGTATTAGAATATTTTGAGAAGACAGGATTGAAAAGATCTCCGTTTATGGAAAATGTGTTAAGTAAAGCAAAAGCTAAATGAGTATTGTAATTGTAAATTATGGTTTAGGAAACCTTGCGGCTATTAAAAATATGCTATGCAAGCTGGGGCGCGAATCTATTATTACATCTGATGTTGATATGATTTCAAAAGCAAATAAGATTATAATCCCCGGTGTTGGTGCGTTTGGTAAGGGTATGGAGAATATTAAGAATATGGGCTTGCTTGATGTGTTGAACCAGAAGGCATTAAAGGAGAAAATTCCTGTGCTAGGCATTTGCTTAGGGATGCAGCTTTTAACAAGCCACAGTGAAGAAGGAAATGTTAATGGACTGAACTGGATACCAATGCAGTCTAAAAAATTCGTGTTTGATACAGTGCCAAAGCCTACTGTGCCTCATATGGGCTGGGCTGACATTGAGTATAAGTCGAGTCATTGGTTGTTTAAGGGGTATGCGGAACAACCACGTTTTTATTTTGCACATTCGTATTATATTAATTATGATCCTGCGTTTGCAATTGCAAGTGTTGTTTATGGATTTCGTTTCTCTTGCGCTATAGAATACGAAAACATTCTTGGGGTTCAGTTTCACCCTGAGAAAAGCCATAAGTTTGGTTTGACTTTACTCCATAATTTTGCAACTCGATCATAATGAGAAGAGTGCGCATAATACCTGTGTTGCTATTAAAAGGGAATGGCCTTTTTAAAACAATT
This sequence comes from Bacteroidota bacterium, assembly GCA_013288345.1. GTDB lineage: Bacteria > Bacteroidota > Bacteroidia > JABEUT01 > JABEUT01 > JABEUT01. The sequence continues at coordinate 23,750 of JABDCA010000037.1, forward strand.
GGCTTTAAAACCCCAAATTACATAGGCGATCCAATAAATGCAGTGAAGATATTTAATGAAAAAGGTGTTGATGAAATTGTTGTTTTGGATATTGATGCAAGCATTGAGATGCGCGGTCCGAATTTTAAGCTTATAGAAGACATAGCTAGTGAATGTTTTATGCCTATGGGTTATGGCGGAGGTATAACTACTATGGAGCAAGCACGAAAAATATTTAATCTCGGTGTAGAGAAGGTAATTATAAACTCTGCATTTGAAAAGAATAGTGGACTTATTAGCCAGATTGCTCAAGAATATGGGAGTCAAGGCGTTGTAGTTTCAATAGATTATAAGAAAAGCCTTCTTGGTTTAGCTCACGTATATACTTTGGGCGGCACGCAGAAATCTAAAAATAATCCGGTTAACCAAGCTAAGCTTGCTGTTAATGCAGGAGCAGGAGAGTTATTTATTACTTCTATGGATAAAGATGGAACCCGAAAGGGATATGATTTACCAATGTTGAAAAAGATAACATTGGAGGTAAATGTACCTGTTATTGCCTGTGGGGGGGGTAATGATATGGAAGATTTTTATAGAGTTATTACAGAGTCTGGTGTGTCGGCTGTTGCCGCGGGTAGTATGTTTGTATATAAAGGCGATATTGATTCGATTTTAATAAATTACCCTTCGCAGGAAGAGATAAATAAGTTGTATGCAAGGTTATAAGGATAATAAAGAATTAAAAATATGTGTGCATTGCATTTTGGATAATGTAAATGAGCCTGATCTACTGTTTGACAAAGACGGAGTATGCAACTATTGCAATAGCTATTTAGACTCTGCTGCAGCTTTACCTAAAGGTGAAGCAAGAGACAAAAGACTAAATGAAATCGTAAGCACTATAAAAGAAAGAGGTAAAGGAAAAAAATACGACGCTGTTTTAGGCGTAAGCGGAGGAGTTGATAGTACATATTTGGCTTATTTGTGCCATAAAATGGGGTTGAAGTTATTACTGGTGCATTGTGATAATGGTTGGAACACTGAGTTGTCTGTAAAGAACATTGAAGGCATTATAAAGTATACAGGGTTCGATTTGCACACTATTGTATTAAACTGGGAAGAATTCAGGGATATTCAACTTTCATTCTTTAAGGCTGGAGTTGTAGATATAGAATTACCCTACGATTATGCCTTGATAGCCTCTATATACAAAGTTGCAGAGAAACATAATATTCAAAACCTGCTTAGCGGCCATAACCTGGTTACCGAAGGTACGGTTATGCCTAAAAGCTGGCGTCATGACAAGTTGGATATTATTAATATTAAAGCTATACATAAAATGTTTGGCAAGCAAAAAATGAAAACATTTCCTCATTTTTCACCATGGAAGATGTCATACTATACACTGACCAAAAAATTTGAAAATATCCGAATGCTTAACTATACCGAATATGATAAAAAAGTTTCCAAAGAATTAATAACAAAAGAGATGGGTTGGCGCGACTACGGTGGCAAGCACTATGAATCGGTATTTACTAGATTTTACCAGGGATATATTTTACCGGAAAAATTCCATATTGATAAACGTCAGTTTCACTATTCAGTACTTATATGCTCCGGTCAAGTATCACGCGAAGAAGCGCTTGAAGAGATGGAAAAGCCTCCATATACAAATCCCCAAATGCTAAAGGAGGATATGGAATATGTAAAAAAGAAATTAGGATTTACCGATGAATCATTTGATGAATATATGGCATCCCCCATACATAAACATACTGAATACCCGAACATAGGGAATTACTGGAAGAAATATTACAGAGTAATTCGATTATTAAAACCATTTAAGCTTATTCTTCGCCCATTACTTGAACATAAGTAACATGAGTAAAAAAGTACTTATAGTCTCCTATACTTTTCCTCCTTCGCAGCATGTAGGAGGCAGACGCTGGTCGAAAATGGCATTTCACCTTGCCAAAGCCGGCAACGAGGTTCATGTTATTACGGCTATTGCCGATAAGAGAGGAAAATATAGTACAACCACATCCGATGGCATAACCATTCACCGTATCCATAGCGGTTATCCTGATGTGCTTACTAATTACAATATTAAAAGTTTGTTTCAAAAGGCTAAGTATGCCTTGACTGTAAGGTATCTTAATTATACCAATAAAGGGAATATGTATGATAAGTCTGTTTGCTGGAAAAATGCCATACAAGCTAAAATAATAGAGATTACTACAAAAGAAGAGATAGTGAATGTAGTTGTTTCTGCGCCTCCATTTCAGCACATGTTTTATGTGGCAGAATTAAAGGATAGGTACCCTCACTTAAATGTAATTCTTGATTTTCGTGACCCCTGGGCGGAGTATGCCGATTTTCAGGAGTTTTATAGCCTTACTTCTGAAAAGATGCAATATCAATTACAAATTGAGAAGATTGCCTTAGAAAAGGCTGATGCTGTTATCTCAATTTCTGATGGAATAACGGATGGGTTAAAGAAATTAGTGAATTGTTCTGAAAGTAAGTTCGCTACAATTACAAATGGTGTTGATAGAAGCGATTACGAATTTCTTGAAAAAATGCCTTCATTAAATAGCAATGTATTTAGTATTGTTTATTATGGTTCATTATACCCATTAACAGAAGACAATTTAAGAGCATTGGTTGGTTTTATAAATGAAAATAAGCAGGCTCTGTTAAATGCTAATGTAAAATTTGAGTTTTGCGGACATATAAATGAAGAAGGGCTTTCTATTTTGAAAAATGCTGCTCCTGGTTTATTAATATGTCATGGAATAAAACCGTATAAGGAGGCTTTAAGGCTTTTGAATGAAGCATCAGTTGGGCTTATTATAATTGCCAAAGGCCATGAAGATGTTCAATTTAATACAAAGCTAATGGAGTGCATCGCGCTTCATAAAAAAATATTCCTGATTGGCCCTGATGGTAATGTGGGGCATTTTCTTCGGGAGCATAATATAGGTACCCGTTTTTCAAATGAAACAATAGGCGAAATGCTAAACTGGATAACTGATAAAGATAAACTCAATACACTTTCATATAAAAACTTCGACCTGTCTCCATTTGAATATGTTAACTTAGCAAAGCAGGTTGAGGCTTTATTTAAATAGTTTTCCTGTTTAACTGCAATGAAAGTAATAACAAGAACCGAAATAGTAAGTGATATTACTGATTTTAATGAGGAGATATTGCCATATTTCTTTTCCTCAGGTTATGAGTTGTTTTCTACCAGATTAAATAATGATAAATATTCTTTGTTTTACTCAGAAAGCGTTAATGCACTTATGCCTGTGCGTAGCTATGTAGTAAAAACGTTTACACTGTTGCAGATTATTTACCCACCGATTACTATAACCGGAGAAAGGCTTTCGGAAAAGAATGAAAAACAATTTCTTGAGGAGTTTGTAGAATTAGTTAAGAAGCAGAAATTAGGTGCCCGTATTATTCAGTCATATAGTTACGCAGTTTTTAAATCGGTACCCAATAGCTCTATTTCGTGCCCTTTTGGTACCTATTGGCTTGACTTAAAAAATCATACAGAAGATGAGCTATTTGAACGCATTGACCCTAAAGGGCGCAATAAGATACGCAATGCACAAAAAAATGGCGTGGTGCTAAAGTGGGAGAATAGGCTTATTGATGATTTTTATTTGCTCTACAAGGATACTATGGAGCGAGCTAAGTTATATTATGATTCAATAGAGCATTTTAAGGAAATGGCCGTTTGTTTAAGTAAAGAAAAGATTCTTTGTGGTGTTTCGTACCTTAATGATAAACCGCAGGCGGCTTTATTTATACCATATACTAGTTATGGTGGCTATTACTTACACGGAGCC
>JABDCA010000038.1:0-24507 GCA_013288345.1 Bacteroidota bacterium
CTCGAACGGGCTTTCCGCAAAAAAAAGAAGCGCATAAAATCGAAACCAAGCAGGGCAAGCAAAGAAAAAAGGCTGAAGTCTAAAAAAATCCACTCGGAGAAGAAAAAGCTAAGAAACAGGCGCATCGATTAGTATTTTCTACCTATATCGGTATAGCCACTCAAAATTGCCCATTTTTGCCCATTTTTTGATATTCAGGGCATTATATCAGTCTTGCTGATTTTTAACGACATACCTCCTGTTTTTTAAGGCAAAAACTTTTTATTCTGCGAGATAGTTATTTTTCTACATTTGTGTATTACATGAATTCGATTTCGGCAGAAATGAGACGCTACCCCAAAGCATTTGCTTTGTTTATTTGCTCCCTTCTATCCCTAAACATGGTTTACGGACAGGATAAAGTATGCCTGCAAAAGTCAATACCATACAGGTCCGGTAAGTTCTCATTCTCAGCATGTACCGGCGATTTTAATGGCGACGGAAAACCCGATGTTGCGGTTGTAAACTACAATGGCGACGATATGATGATTCTGCTCAATAATGGCGATGGAAGTTTTAAAGCGCCTGTTACCTATGTTACCGGCCATTACCCTACATCGGTAAAAGCGGCCGATTTTAACAACGATGGTAAAATGGATCTGGCCGTTAGCAATGTGGGTACCGAAACTATATCGATATATTTTGGCAATGGCGACGGCACTTTTAAACCGAAACAGGATTTCCCGGGTGGGCCTTTTCCTTGCTACGTTGCAGTTGCAGATTTTAATAAAGATAAAAACATGGATATTGCCATATCGAACGATAGTAGCAATACTGTAACTATAATGAGTGGCAAAGGCGACGGAACCTTTACCCAGGCCGGAATATTCAGAGTGGGTGAATACCCTTCGCCTATTGTAGTAAGCGATTTTAATGGTGATGGCAATGCCGACCTTGCTGTTACAAACACAGGTGGCAACAGCGTTTCGGTACTTTTAGGCAAAGGCGATGGTACTTTTGCACGCGCATCGGAATACGCTGTGGGTAGCTACCCAAACTGTATTGCCGCCGGCGATTTTAGTGGTACCGGTAAGCCCGATATTGCTTCAGTAAACAGCGCTAATGGCAATGTATCAGTATTGGTAAATAAAGGCGACGGAACATTTACCAAAGGCCCGACCCTGCCTTGTGGTGGTGGTGGGCCTGTATCTATTGTGGCAGTTGATCTAGGTAAAGATGGTAAGATCGATCTGGCATTGTGTAATGCAGGTACAAATAATATTTCGGTATTGGTAAACGATGGCAAGGGCAACTTTGCCGATCCTATAACTTTTCAGTCAGGTATATCGCCTATATGCATACTGGCCGATGACTTTAATAAAGATGGCTATTGGGATTTCCTCACCGTTGATAATAACGAAAACGGCTCAGTATCTATATTCCTCGGTTGCCCGCCGAAACAGTAGAAAATCATAGCTAAACTGCATTTTGTTTAGTAAATTTGTTTAACAAAAAAGATATCGAAAATGTACATACAACAAATATATACCGGTTGCCTGGCACAAGCAGCCTACTACATTGAGTCGGATGGCGAAGCTGCCATTATTGACCCATTACGCGATATTGATGTGTATATTGATATTGCGACAGCACGAAAAGCCAAGATAAAATACATCTTTGAAACGCACTTTCATGCCGATTTTATTTCGGGCCATATTGACCTAGTAAAGAAGACAGGTGCAAAGGTTGTTTACGGGCCAGAATCGAAAGCAGGGTACGATATTATTACCGCTACCGACGGACAAGTATTTACCCTGGGTAAATCGAAATTAGAACTTATACATACCCCCGGCCATACCATTGAATCGTCGTGCTTTTTGGTAAAGGATGAGAACAATAAACCTACAGCACTCTTTTCGGGCGATACGCTTTTTGTAGGTGAGGTTGGCAGGGTCGATCTGGCAGCAAAGCACTATCTGTCTAAAGAAGAATTAGCAGGCATGCTTTATGATTCAATAGAAAAACTGAAAAAACTACCTGATGATGTAACAGTGTATCCGGGCCATGGCGCGGGTTCAGCATGTGGTAAAAATATTGGTAAAGAATCTACAACTACTATAGGCGAGCAGCGCAAGAATAATTATGCACTTCAGCCAATGAAGCGTGATGCGTTTGTAAAACTGATGAGCGATGGCCTTGAAGCGCCGCCGCAATACTTTTTCATGGATGCTGTAATAAACCGCAGTGGCTACGAAAATAACATGGAAACTCTTTTAAATAAGAACGTGCATGCTATTGATGTAACTGAATTTAAAAAAGCGGTCGACGGTAATAATGTAGTGCTCGATACGCGTTCAGCCGAAGATTTTGCAGCAGAACATATACCCGGTTCTATTAATGTTGGCCTTGGTGGGCAGTTTGCTATATGGGTAGGTAGTCTTTTTGAAGATGTTACCTTTTTGCTCGTTTGTGATGAAGGCAAAGAAAATGAATCGGTAATGAGGCTGGCAAGAGTAGGCTACGACAAAGTGTCAGGATATTTAAAAGGCGGAGTAAAAGCCTGGAAAGATGCAGACAATAAAACACAAAGTATTGAATCGGTTACAGCAACCGACTTTGTAAAACATATTGGCGACGGCAGTAAACTTATAGATGTAAGGAATGAAGGTGAGGTCACCAACGGCACCATAAAAGATGCTATTAATATTCCGCTTGCTACCTTACCTAAAAGGCTTGGCGAACTTGATAAAAATGCGGACTACTATGTATACTGCCAGGGTGGTTACAGGTCAATGATAGCTAATTCTATTTTACAGAAGAATGGTTTTACCAATATTACCAACGTAATTGGCGGAATGGGAGCTATTGCCAAAACAGGCATAAAGCTTGAGGTTACAGTTGAGGTTTAACGCAAACAATTAATCAAAGTATTTTATGAAGAAAATTATTCCTTTACTCCTTTTCATAGGAGGCTTTTATGGTTTTGCACACGCGCAAAATAATGCCAATTATGGAAGTAATGCCGAAGCAGGCCGCTATGCGAACATCAGGGGTTTTAAAATGTATTACGAACAATACGGAACAGGTTCTCCTTTACTAATTATTCATGGCAACGGAGGAGATATTTCAAATTTTAAAAACCAGATTCCGTATTTCATGAAAAACTATCACGTTATTCTGGCTGATAGCAGGGCGCAGGGTAAGTCGGTTGATACCGGCGATAGCCTTAGCTACGAGCAAATGACGGATGATTTGAATGCACTATTAGATACGTTGCATTTAGATTCGTGTTATGTTATTGGCTGGAGCGATGGTGGAATTAATGGACTTTTACTGGCCATGCGCCACCCTGATAAAGTTAAAAAATTGGCTGTAACAGGTGCAAATCTATGGCCCGATACCACTGCGGTTGACCCATGGATATATAAATGGGCAATGGATTATAACGACTCACTACGCCGTGCACCTAAAACAGCTGAGAACAAAAACGAGTTAAAACTATTTCACCTGCTTTCTTATGAGCCGCATATAAGTTTAGCTGCACTACATAAAATTCAGTGCCAAACACTGGTAATAGGCGGCGACCATGATGTAATTCGCCCTGAGCATACCATGCTTATTGCTCGGAATATTTCTAAAGGGCAGCTATGGATTTTGCCTAACTCAGGGCATAGCACCCCGGTTGTATATGCAAGCGAATTTAATAACACAGTTGATAGTTTCTTTAAACACCGTTACCGTAATATTACTAAGATGGGTAGGTTATATTAATTAGCCCAAGTGGACACAATAAAAAAGGGCTTTCATACGAAAGCCCTTTTTATTGTGTTAGGTTTTACTATCTATTAATAGAAGATGATCTTCTTAACGGTAGTGATTCCTTTGGTATCAGCAACTTTCAGGAAGTAAACACCTGATGATAAGCCTGCTTTTTCAATTACGTAAGTAGACTCTTTTGTTGTACCGGTAGAAATAACCCTTCCCGAAATATCAGAAAGTTGTATGGTATATGCTCCCTGGCCATTTGCTAACTCAACAGTTACTGCGTTGTTAGATGGGTTAGGATATGCATTTAATACAAGTCCCGCTCCGTTGATTGGCTCAATACCAAGTGGGCATGGAGTAAATGAATATAAATTAGCTGTTCCGAAAACCTTATCAGATGCCTGTAAAGGTGTTACGCTTGTACAACCCAACTGGCCCACTAAAAAGTCGCGAACAAAGTTTACTGTTGTATCCATGTAAGCTAATTCAGCAGCAGTAGAACCCGCGTAAGGTACGTGTGCAGCGCCTACCCATGTGTAAAAACTATCTTGTACTGCTACAACTTTTGCCTGTGCATAAAGCATGCGGTCACCATCAAGGTACATAAGCGGAATACCAGGATTAACAATACCGCGGCTATAGGTAACAACATTATCTGAAGTACCGTGCATAGAACATAATGGCATATCGCCGGCTTCCATCCAGCCATATTTACCAAGTGCACCGCATAAACTTATACAAGCCTTAGCTTTGTCAGAGTAACCAGCGTTACCACTAACTCCTTCAAGGCCACCCATGTTTGTAAGGTTTACTTCGGTAATGTAACCTGCATCAACTATCTGGCAATCTCTGGTTAAGTAAGCTGCGTGGTCAACCGTTAAAGCACCTGCTGAACTACCACCAATGAAAATGTTGTTGGTGTCGATCTTGTAGGTGTTGGTTGTTTTTTTGTCTTTGTAAAAGAAACGTATTGCAGCTTTCAAATCCTGTACGCCTCTTATAACTGCAAGAATAGCATCAGCAGAATCGATATTTGACATACCAACACGGTAGTTGATAGAAGCGCATACAAAACCTTTTTTTGCAAAATGGCTTGATAAGCTTGATACATCTGCATCGGTACTTGAGCCACTCAAAAAGCTGCCTCCGTGTACCCAGATGATTAAAGGCCTGGCAGTACAGGTATCGCCTGTTCCTTCATACTCATCAAGGGTAAGTGTTTGTGTTGTACCATTGTAGGTAGTAGCAGAACCATAAGTAATGGTGCTGTTGGTTGTAACTGCGCTATATACATCGCTTGAATAGCGACCAGCGTTACAAGCCTGTGCCGAAGCTCCCAGTGTTAGGGTAAGCATGGCGCAAATTGTTAAGTAGACTTTTTTCATGATTTGTTGTTGTTTGTGTTTTGGTTTTTATTTGATTCAGGGAATTAAGGAAATACAACACCGCGGTATTTGGTTGCATCTACATACGGTAGTGTAGAACTATATTTAAGATTGATTGCACTTATAAACTGGTTAGCTAATAATGCTTGTCCTATTGGGTTTAAGTTAATACCATCGAGCGAAAAGGCACCGCCTGTTACAAAGGCCATATTCATGGCTACACCATTATAGGTAATACCTGCTTGCAGGTTTTTGTAAAAAGAATTTACATCTACAAAGGCCAGGTTATTTGCGTTTGCAGCTGCAAGTAATATTCCGTTAAAAGTATTGATAGCACTTTGTATGGTTGCAATTTTGGTTGTGGTAAGGACATACTGGTTAGGTATACCTTCGTAATACGATCCCATACCATCACATTTAATAGAATCAAGAGGAACATCCAGCAATAAATGTTCGTTCGATTTCATTAGCCTTATTCCGAATGGAGCGCTAGGGTCTTTTATTATAAACGGATTACTACCTACATGAAAGTATATTCCATCTGGATTACGCAACAAATTTAAAAGCGCATTGTTCGATGAATCAAGTGCAAGGCCATTATAGGGGATAGTTGTAAAAAATGGCAATTGGGTAACATCAGGTATATTAGCAATAACACCCTTGGCGCCTTTTGCGGTCAGCTTTGCTATTATCAGGTTAAGCGCTGCTGCAAAATTATTGTTCGAGGTAATAGAATCAGAAGCAGCACCTGCCATAGCATATGCCAATACATCATCCATACCAATGTTCAATGTAAAAAAGGTAGGGTTAACAGCAACCGCATCAGATAAGATAGACGATGTTGCAGGGTTTGCTGCCATACGGTAAAAGAAGGGATTGTAATTGCCTACACCGTTAGCAGGGTTTCCATAGCCCGGAACTACAGCGGTAATTATCCTTGCACCCGGTACACCCATATTATTGAAGGGGCCTTCAGAAGCGTAAACTGAGGTATTGAAAATAGTTACATCACCCGTTTTGGCAATTGGTACTGGTATTAATGAAGTAGCTTTTAAGCAATCTGTCGAATAACCCAGTTCAAGCGGAGAGCCACCAGTCGCACCTACACCAATAGATGTTGCAGGTACAAGAGGCTGGTTAAAACTGCCGCCGCCAACTAATTGAAACTGGCCTGCCAGCATATTTACAAATGAATTTTGCTGCGACTGGTAATACAAAGCTCCGTCGGCATAACCGGCTGTCATGGTGCTGCCTATTGCCACATAGCGGGTAGGGTCCATGTTGCCTTTGCTTGCGGTAGGAACAGTTAAATTAGGCTTACACGCTACAAACAATGCAGCAAGCAGGAGAAAAAATAATGTTTTATGTATAGTGTTTTTCATGAATGTGATTCCTTAAAATAAATAAACTACAGAAATTCCGGGAGCTAAAATGTAAGTCTTGTATGTTCCGTTCAGTTGTAATGCTTTGTTATTGTCTTTGCGCGTCAGGTTCTCGAAAGTAAGCGAGGCATCAGCAACAAAATGGCTGCTGAATTTATATCCTAAGCCACAAGTAAGGTTTACTTTATTGGCATCAGGCACTTCGGGGGTAACATAGCCTGATGGTACAGGGCTGATTGAAAGTGCAACGCCTGCTCTTACAGTTAGTTTGTCGTTAACATTATACTGGCCACCTAAACGAAATGCGTAAGCATTGTTATAATCGCGTGGCAGTTTGGTATAAGGCAAAGCAGCAGTAGCGTTTTTATAATAAAAAGCCAGTGTGTCTAATGATTTCCATCCTACAAAATTCGCATCGAAGGCAAGCGATAGTTTATCGCTAACAGTATAACCAATACCTAATGTAGCAACCTGTGGCAACGGCAGTGTTGAAGTAAACGGCCCAGAAGGGAAGTTAGATGCTACCGAAGCAGGTACTGTGAATGTGGCTGTACCATTGGTTACCTTCATGGTTACCTGCGAACGGTAAGTAAGGCTTATTGAAAGTTTATCGCATGGTTTGTAATATATGCCTATGTTATAACCCCAGTTGGCTGCTGTTGCTTTTAAGTCTGCTTGTCCGTCAGCCCCGCTAGCATCGGCTGTTGGTACAGCCTGTTTAAATTCTACATCGCCTGTTCCGTATACAAGGCCTGCGCCAATGCCCAGCTTATTGCATACTTTATAGCTAACGGTAGGTTGATAATAAATAGATTGTAATTTCATATAGGTAAGTGCATAACGGCCTGTCCAGCCATTTTCCCAACTGGCAATACTGCCAAAAGGTGTATATACACCAAAACCAAATTTAAACTTGCTGCTATCGGGGCCCCAAACTACATAAGCGGTAAAGGGTGTGCCTACAGGCGAGTTGGTGCGCGCTACCGAATTATTATCGGCATCTAAAAATATGCCGTTTGCAAACGTTGGAGTTACACCTACACTGGCGCTGTTACCTGCTAAAAAAGATACACCGCCCGGGTTAAAGAATACAGCGGCTGCATCCTGCATTAAGCCTGTTCCTGCACCTGCCATGCCTTGCTGTTTTTGTCCTTGCAGGTTTACCTGAAAGCCCTGTGCTTTTATAAGTAGCGGGGAACTAATTATAAGGATAAGTAAAAATTTCTTCATTTATTTATGATGTACGCTTTACTAAATTGTAATTTGTTTGTTAAATTATGCTTGCAAATATAGTAAATAAAAAGCCATAAAGTAGCTTTATTAATTCACCATAATCTGCTGATAATGAGATTTTATGGAAAGGTTCAAAATATACACCTACACGGTTTTAGCCCTCGAAACAGAAGGAGATCAGCCACACTTTTGAGCGTAGTGTTTCGAGCGATTCGGTGTAAACGGTATTATCGCGAATAAGCAGGTTGCGAATGCCCATAGACAGTTTTAATTCTATGGCAAATTTAAAGTAGGGTAAAAAGAATTGTAATCCTGCACCGGCTTCATAAGCATAGTCGTTACGTATAAGCCTTACCGTTGCGTTCGGCCCTGCCAATGCCTGGTCAACATTACTTTGCGATGCAAGGTCGGTTATATATTTTCCGCCTGCCAGCACGTATGCCTGAAAGTTATTGAGCCGCTTTGATACGAGCTTAACATCTAAAGGGAAATCAAGGAAAACAGATTGAATGCTTTTAGATGCCAAAAATGTATCTGCTCCTGCAAATGAATAGGTGAGGTTACGTTCTGCAAAAGCAAGATCAGGCACGAACCGTAGTTTAAGATATGGGCCAATTTTAACTTCTGCCACTATGCCCAGGTTGAAATCGGTAGTAGGGTTAGATACAATACTTTTCAGGCTGTCGTGAAAATGTGAGCCAAGATCGGATATAGGTTGTACAAAAAAGTTAGAGGTGTTAAGGCCTATTATAAAGCCAAAGTGCAGATAGGTATGGTCGTACTCGGGCCTGTTCATTACCTGGGCACGGGTACTGTTACCCATAAAAAATATAAACAACAAAGGCAAAGAACCTTTTAAGCAGCGTTTGTAAAGCATATATGGGATTAACGCTTTGCGGGGCATTTTATTTTCCGACAGGTGGTTTTTTTGCAATATAAATAGATGCAACGCCCATACTTTGTGGGTAATGCTGTGCATTTGTATAGCCTACTTTGGTGAGTATAGATGTAAATGCATTGCCTGTAGGGAACACTTCTACCGAACGATTCAGGTAATTGTATGCTTTACCATCTGAAAAAATGCCACCAATAGCAGGGCATATTTTGGTCATGTAAAATTTATAAAGACCTTTAAAAGGCATGTCCTCCGGGTTCGATGCTTCTAATATCAATAGTGTTCCGTCAGGCCTTAGTACACGTAGCATTTCCGAAAGGCCTTTTTCAAGGTCTTCGAAATTCCTCACTCCAAATGCTGAACTTACCAGATCGAATGAGGCATCTGTAAAAGGAAGCTTCTCACTATCCGCTTCCTGTAATTCTATGATTTTGCTCAGGCCTTTACGTTCCATTTTTTTTCTGCCCAACTCCAGCATTACTTCAGCAATGTCAATGCCAATAACCTTTGTGGGTTTCAATCGCATCATTTCAACGGCAAAGTCGCCGGTACCGGTGGCTACATCTAATATGTCCTTCGGTTCGTATTTCTTTACCAGGTTTATCGCTTTCCTTCTCCACAATGTATCAATACGCAATGTAAGAAGGCGGTTCATAAAATCGTAACGGTGTGCAATGTTGTTGAACATTTTACGCACCTGTTCTTTTTTACTGAGGTTAAGTTCCTCGTAAGGAATAATGTGGCTTCGTGAGCTCATTGGCTTATAAATATTGCTTTGCTTCTTCCAGCAACTGCTCTTTGTTTACAGGCACCACGCCCGATTTTTCGCATACCTGTCCGCCTGCAAGGTTCGACAGGAAGGCCATATTCTCGGGTGATAACCCTACTGCACAGCATAATGCTGCAAGGCTCACTACGGTATCTCCCGCACCCGAAACATCAGAGATATTACGGATATGGGCAGGTATCAATTTCTTTTCTTTATCGGAGTTTACATACACACCGTATTCTGATAAAGTAATAAGTGCAATATCAATCTCTTGTTTTTTACGCAACACTTCAACTTCCCTACGCAGGGTGTCCATATCTTTTGCATTCAGGTCAACACCCAGGCCTTCTTTCAATTCCTTCAGGTTAGGCTTAAACAGTGTAACGTGGCGGTATGCCAAAAAGTTTTTCTTTTTAGGATCAACTACTGTAGGTACTTTATGTTTTTTTGCAAGTGCTGTTATCTTATCTATCAAGGCCGGAGAGATGACGCCTTTGTCGTAATCCTCGAAAATAATTACGCCCACTTTCCCCGCCAGAATGAATTTCTCTATCTGTGTAAAAAGCTTGTGAGAATCGGCAGTGCTTATGGCTTCATCAATTTCCTCGTCAATACGTACTATATGGTGGTTGCTGCTGATGATACGTGTTTTGGTAGTGGTAGGACGGTCATCAACACGTACAATTCCCTGTACAGGCAATTTGTTTGCCTTCATTATGTTCAGCAACTTGTCGCCGTTATCATCTTTACCAATAATGCCACACAGGAATGGGGTTGCGCCCATAGCCTGAATATTTTTCGCCACGTTTCCGGCGCCGCCCAGGCGGTTATCTTTTTTGCTTACGCTTACAATAGGTACAGGCGCCTCTGGTGATATACGGCTTACATCGCCCCAGTAGTATGAGTCGAGCATAAGGTCGCCTACAATAAGCACATTTACTTTATTGAACGAAGCGAATACTTTGGTTAGTTCTGCGATAGTCACAATAGTTTATTTTAATAAGGCCAGTGATTCTTTCATTCTGTTTAAAGCTTTTACCAATACCTCTTCGGCAGCTGCATACGAAAAACGAATATGGTTATCGTCGCCAAATGCTGCGCCGGGCACAACAGCCACACGTGCATTATCGAGCAGGTAAAAGCAAAGGTCGGTGGCGTTGGTTATTTTGGTTTCGTTGTGTGCTTTGCCAAAATAATAACTAACGTCTGGGAATACATAAAAAGCTCCGTCGGGCACATTGGCTTTCATACCTGGAATTTCTTTCATCATGCGTAACACTGTATCCCTGCGCTTTTTAAACATATCGCGCATGGGGGTAACAATAGATGGGTCTAATGTTACTGCAGTTTCGGTAGCCTTTTGTGCAATAGAGCAGGTAGCAGATGTTATTTGCCCCTGTATCTTATCGCATGCAGCGGCAATGGCTTTGGGTGCGCCAATGTAGCCAACCCTCCAGCCTGTCATAGCAAAAGCTTTTGATACTCCGTTGACGGTAATTACCCTATCCTTCATAGAAGGGATAGTGCCAATGCTTTCTGTTTTGCCTATGAAGTTAATGTGCTCATAGATCTCATCACTAATAATGGTAATGTTCGGGTGCTCGGCAAATACTGCTGCAAGCGCTTCAAGCTCCTTACGTGAATAAACAGAGCCTGTAGGATTGCATGGTGAACTGAAGAGGAACATTTTGGTTTTAGGTGTAATGGCTTTGCGAACCTGCTCGGCTGAAACCTTAAAGTTAGTTTCGATGCCGGCCTTTACCAATACGGTTTTACCTTCTGCAAGGCGTATGATTTCTAAATAACTAACCCAATACGGACTCGGAACAATTACCTCGTCGCCGGGGTTAATAATACTGAGTACTGCATTGGCTATACTTTGCTTTGCACCGGTAGATACTACTATCTGGTCGGCACTGTAATCGAGGTTGTTATCGCGTTTGAATTTCTTTGAAATAGCTTGTCTTAATTCTAAATAACCCGATACTGCGGTGTAATAGCTGAAGTTATCATCTATAGCCTTTTTTGCCGCTTGCTTAACCGGCTCGGGAGTGGTAAAGTCGGGTTCGCCAAGGCTGAGGTTTATCACATCAATTCCCTGTGCTTTAAGTTCCCTGCTGCGCTTTGACATGGCAAGCGTTTGCGATTCGGATAGGCCTGAAACCCGGGATGACAATATTTCCATATACTATATGCGTTGTAGAAAGGTGCAAAGCTACAAAAATCAGAGCCCTCTCCAACCTCAGCTGTCATGTGAGGCTTATTAGACAGGCTTAATTAACTTATAGCTATAGGATAAAATTCGTTATAAATAATTGATTTTCAATTATTTATGTTTAATATATTACATGCTTTAAGTCCTCCCTTGGGGAGGATTCAGGAAGGCTTTACTTAACGTCCTTAGCCTTTTTATCAAGCTCCTCAACCACTTTGGTTTGGTTGCTTATTTCGGTTTGCTTTTTAGCTTGCTCGTCTTTGTTCTTTACAATAGCGTCCTGTGCTTTTTTGATCTTGTTTTGGTAATCATCAATATCGCTGTTCAGGTTCTTATTATCTTTTTCAAGGTCTTTTTCTTGTCCGGTAAGTTTATCTAATGCTTTTTGCTGCACTTTTAGTTTATCGTTAATAGCATCGGCAGTTGCTTTAGCTGCAAAATCGTGCATAATTTTTTCGGCTATCTTATATTTATCGGGGTGTGCCGATGCAGACAGGAATGCTCCGCCTAAGTCGAAAGATACTACCAGTTCAACTTCGTCTTTCTTTACATCAAAACGTGCATACAGGTCAATAGGTTTATCGCCCATAGTTTTTATAATGGCATTTTGTGCAAGCATTATTCCTTTGGTAGAGGATACCTTTCCGCCGTAATCTTTCATCAGCGATTTCCATGCATGCTCCACATCGCTTTCATCGGCTCCGTAAATGGTTACTACCAATGCATTGTTCTTTCCCTTGCCAAGGTCTTCACTTTGTTCGTGTACTGTTATTTTTTGCCCCCATGATATAGATGAAAACAAAATGGCGAATAAGAATAGAGTAAGTTTTCTCATGGCTGGGAGGTTTTAAGATTTACACAAATATAGAAATTCTTAAATACAGAAAAGAAGGTTCTTGATTCCTTGTTATGGAATATGATTCCTCACTCCGTTCGGAATGACAAGAAGGGGAGATTAAAGAGGGAGGGAGGAGGGTGCGGGCTTCGCCCGCACCCTCCTCCCTCTAAAACAAATAAATTCTGTCATCTCGAACGGAGTGAGAGATACTACTCCGTTCTTGATATGCAAAAGGAACCCTACCAACTAATTATTACGGAAAACTACAGAATCGGAATAGATTCTTCGCTTCACTCAGAATGATAATAATTTATTTTTTTGCAGAAGCAATGGCCTCGCGGCGAGCAAGTATGTAATGCGAAACAAGATTGTGCTGGTCAGCATTGAGTTTGGCTTTTCGGCTCATATCCTCAATAATACCGGGCCAGTCAGTTAAACTAAAATCCTGTATGTTCTTCATCTCATGGCATTTGGTACACTCGGTTGTGTAAAGGCCATAACCTTGTTTAAGCTGGTCAATGGAAGTGCCTTGCCAGTGTGTTTGTGCAATACTTGCATCACTTGCCTGTGGTGTAAAATAGTCTACAGTATAGGTAGCAGCTTTTGGTCCGCCACACTGTGCAACAACAACGGCTATAAAACAAATAATAAAAGTGGTTTTGTAGGCTTTTATAAAGTCAATTACTTTTTTCATGAAATGAGCAACAAGGTTAAGCAGCAAAAATAAAGGTTAAGTAATATGGACTGTTAAAGCAGATGGTAAAAAATGTTAATTCACTACTTCTCCATGTAATCCAGTTCCTTGCCGTAGGTCTCCTGCAGTTTGTAAAGCGCAAAGAGTGCCAATGATATGCAAATAATACCTGTGAATAAAGCCGTATTCCACTTTCCGTATGTAGGAATAAAAAATGGTGTAAGCCAGTTAATAAGTACAATTGAACCGCGCACAAAATTGGGTGCTGTGGTTGTAACGGTAGCCCGCAGATTGGTACCAAACTGTTCTGATGAAACGGTTACAAATATTATCCAATACCCTTGTGCAATACCCAAAAAGAAAATGATGGTGTAGAAAATAGTTGAACTTAAACCGAAAGAAAAGAAATAAGCTGCGGTAAAAATAATGAGTACACTTAAAGCCAGCCACAACGATTTTTTTCGTGAATGCAACCACTGTCCGACCACACCCCATAGCAAACTGCCTATAGAAGCACCAATGTAATGATACATTACTGCCTGCCCTGCACTAACTGTGCCTTGTATATGCAATACATTAGTCGCAAAATCATCTGAAAAACCTATCAGGTAGCCTATTACATACCATACCGGAATACCAAGCAGAATGCAATAGAGGTATTTTGAAAATCTTTTCCAGTTGGTGAATAACATGAAGAAATTACCTTTTGATATTTTTTCTACCTGCACTTTTTTAAACATGCCCGATTCTACTACGTAAATTCGTAGTACAAGTAATAACAAGCCTTGTATGCCGCCTACCAAATATGCTGTTTGCCAACTGAATTTTGATGTGATGGTAAAGCCCAATACGGCACCAAGTATTCCTATAACACCAACCATAGTGGTCCCGTAGCCGCGGTTTTTGGTTGTCATAATTTCTGAAACAAGTGTAATACCTATACCCAATTCGCCTGCCAGACCAAAGCCTGCAATGAAGCGCATACATGCATATTGCCCAATGGTGGTTACATAAGCATTGGCAATGTTCGCCAGTGAATACAACAATATGGTGAAAAACAGTACAGATAACCTTCCTTTCTTATCACCCAAAATACCCCATAAAACGCCTCCTATTACCATGCCCCACATTTGCATGCTCAAGAGGTACTTACCCTGATTAACAAGGTCTTCACCACTATAACCTAAAGCCTTGAGGCTAGGTACACGGACTATAGTAAACAGTGTAAGGTCATATATATCAACAAAGTAACCCAGGGCAGCTACAATTACCATGATGTTAAAAACGCGGCCTATAAGTTTATTGGAAGATTCGGACATAAGTCTATTTGAATGAATTGCTAAAATAATTAGTTTTTTAACCTGCAAGAAGAAATTCATACAAATCAGTAAGCGTTTGATGCCATAATGATTTATAAACTTCAAACTGCTTGTTGACCACCTGAAATGTTTTTATGTTTGCAGGCGCATATGAACGATTATCTCGAATTTGCTTTTTTACTTTTTGCCGGCGCTTTAAGCGCAGGCCTTCTGGGAGCCTTGTCGGGGTTGGGTGGTGGTGTGGTTATAGTGCCATTGCTTACCCTTGTTTTTAAGGTCGATATACATTATGCCATTGGCGCATCACTTATTGCTGTAATTGCAACATCAACCGGAGCAGCATCAGCATTTGTAAAAGAAGGTTATTCGAACATACGCATTGCTATGTTCCTCGAAATGGCCACTACGCTTGGCGCTATAGTAGGCGCATTTGTAGCTAAAGACCTTGCACCCGATACCATTGCTATTATTTTCGGCTGTATGCTTGTGTACTCTTCATTTGCTTCACTTACTGAACCTAAATTTCCGGCAGATTTTAAAGTGAGTAAGCTTGCTGCAAAGCTTAAAATGAATGGAGATTGCCCCAGCCCTGCAGGGCCTAAACCCTATAAGGTGTATAATATTTTTGGCGGTTTTTCACTAATGACGGTTGCAGGAGTGCTCTCCGGTTTGTTGGGTATTGGTTCGGGTGCGGTAAAAGTATTGGCTATGGATAAGGTTATGAAGATTCCTTTTAAAGTATCTACCGCTACCAGCAATTTTATGATTGGTGTTACTGCTGCTGCCAGTGCAGGTATTTATCTGCACCGGGGTTATATCGACCCCGCCATATCTATGTCGGTTATGCTGGGTGCATTGGTTGGTTCAATTATTGGTGCAAGGTATATGGTAAAGGTAAAAGTGAAATCGTTGCGCTATGTGTTCTCTGTGGTAATTCTGGGCCTTGCAGCCGAAATGATATATAACGGTATTAGCCATAAATTCTGATGAACGGAAGTAAGCTGAAACTGAAGTGGGGTGACCCTGATATGGAACTGATCATTAGCAGGCTGATGCGTTATGGCATTGTGCTCGCTTCACTTATTGTAATAATAGGATGTGTTACCTTTTTAGCTAAGCACGGTTCTGAAAAACCTCATTATAGTCAGTTTGTTGGGCAGCCGGAACAATTTACGAATGTATCAGGCATTATTTCTTCGCTTACCAGTATGAATGGCCTTGGCCTAATAGCATTTGGCTTGTTGGTGCTTATTGGCAT
Organism: Bacteroidota bacterium; assembly: GCA_013288345.1. GTDB lineage: Bacteria > Bacteroidota > Bacteroidia > JABEUT01 > JABEUT01 > JABEUT01. Next base: position 15,733 of record JABDCA010000038.1, read on the forward strand.
ACCGGTAATGAGGGTTGCCTTCTCTATTGCTTCTTTTATGGTTGAAAAAGATAAAACGTACGTAATAATAACGTGCATTGTTTTCGCTCTTTTGCTGTTCAGCTTATTCGGACAGCAATAATCAATTGCTTGCCTTCCGTGCCAGCAACTTCTGGAAAAATGACAGATAGATATTCCTGTCGAACAAGGTAGAATCCATAGATGCTTTATAGGTAAAGAATGCACCTATAGGGGCAAGTACGGCAGCCGGCATCCAAAGGCCAACAGGCACTGTCATTACACCTTCCTGTGCCGATTTTATGCCGATAATTGACATGATGTAAAATAGAATAAAGAATAGCGCCGATACTACCACAGGCATACCCAAGCCACCTTTTTTTATAATTGCTCCGAATGGTGCGCCAATAAAAAATAAAATGAAGCAGGCGCAGGCAAAAGTGAATTTGCGGTGTATCTCTATAAACCTTCTTATAATGTCCTGGCCACTTGAATGCTGTGTTTCGCTGTTGCCTTTTACAAAATCGCGGGCATTGCGTACATTATTAATAGCTGCATCCAGCACATTTATTTTTCCTTGCAGGGGTAAATCACTTCCGTCTTTAAGTGCATGTGTTCCCACGCGCGACTTATCAAAGTACGACCGGTTAAGATCGTCATAGAACTGCTTTTTGCTTTTTTCAAAAACAACAGTCATAGAATCGGCCGTTGATTTAAGCTGCTTAATATTCAACATTTCGTAATTGCTTTTAAACAGGTCCTGGTTGGTGCGGCTGAACCTAAAAGCTGAAAGGTCGAGGTAGACAGTCTGTTTTTTAAATGCATTGGTGGTCATAGGGTGCGTCATCCTGTACGCACTGTTATCTATCATTTCTTCGTATGTATGGCCATTATACAAATCCAATATAAGGTAACGCTGGTCTGCCGACATTTTCATTTTACCCGAGTCGGCAAGTATAATTTTATTGTTGCCTCCCTCAGGGTGCGCATTGGCAGGGTCAGTATGGTCATATATCAATACATCGTGTATGGTTTCCTGGTCGGGATCTTTTTTCCCTATACGAATATTATACCCTTCAATGCCATTGTAAAAAACTTCCTGCTGTATGTTTAATGCAGGTTTAGCAGTGCGCACATCATACAGCAATGAATCTTTTTTCAGGTTAACCCATGGCAGTACATTATTGGCAAAAAAGAAGGCTCCGAGCGATATAAGGAATATGAGCACGATAAGCGACGACATTATTCTGGGTAACGACATACCTGCCGCTTTCATACAGGCCAGTTCATTGTTTTCGGCCAGGTTGCCAAAGGTCATAATAGATGCAAGTAATATAGCCAAAGGCAATGCCAGTGGAACAAGGGTACATGCCACCAATGACATTAATTTTATAATAATATAGGTCGACAGGCCCTTGCCTACCAGGTCATCAATATATATCCATACAAACTGCATGAGAAGCACGAATATGGCAATGGCAAACGTCAGGGCCAGTGGGCCCAAAAACGATTTTAGCATATACTTGTACAATACCTTCATACGGTGTAAAGATACCTTAAAAAGGAAAAACGCAGGTAAGGGCATAAAATTTTGTGCCCCCACGAATAAATGATTTTTTACATTTGTATATTACCATATTATGATAAACAACAAGAAAATAGTAGTTGTACTACCGGCCTATAAAGCCGAAAAAACGCTTGAGCAGACCTATAAAGAGATACCTTTTGATATAGTTGACGACGTGGTGTTGGTAGATGATGCCAGCCCCGACGGCACTGTGGAAGAAGCTAAAAGAATTGGCATTAAACATGTAATAAAACATGAGCGGAATAAAGGCTATGGTGGTAACCAAAAGACCTGCTATAACAAGGCCTTATCACTAGGTGCCGATATTGTAATAATGCTACACCCCGATTATCAGTATACCCCGAAGCTTATACCGGCAATGGCCAATATTATAGCACAAGATCTGTACCCGGTGGTATTGGGCTCAAGGATATTGGGTAAAGGAGCTTTGCGCGGCGGAATGCCCATGTATAAATACATTTTTAACCGTTGCCTTACCCTTGGTCAAAACCTGCTTATTGGTCAAAAATTATCAGAATACCATACAGGCTACCGTGCTTTTTCGCGCGAGGTGCTTGAAACCATACCTTTTGATGTTTGTTCCGACGATTTTGTGTTTGATAACCAAATGTTATCGCAAATATTCTATGCCGGTTTTCAAATAGGAGAAATTACCTGCCCAACCAAATACTTCGAAGAAGCTTCATCTATTAATTTCAGCCGTAGTACTACTTATGGGCTAGGTGTTATAAGTACTTCATTTACCCACTTTTTCAATAAAATGGGCTTAGGTAACTCGCCTTTATATAAAATGAAAAAGAAGGGAAACATAACCCAGTAAGTTACTTTTGGGCTACTAAAATATACCCCAAAGGGAAGGTACTCCGGGAGTTTTGAGATAGTCGTTTTACAATGTTTCTTTTTGATAAAAAAGTTCCAATGTTTCGCCAAAAAAAATAGAAAATTTTTTTAGCAGGTAAATTATAATAACTATACCCCTTATAAACCAAATCGTACAATATTTCGGGTAACCCTCCAAAGGCTTCTAAATGCAATATCTTCATATTGTTCTCCCTGCAAAACTCACGAAGCATAAAATGCGTATATCTGTGGTAATCATGTTCATTATCATGTATCCAGTATAAAAATGGCACGGCAAGTATAAGAGTACCGCCCGGCTTCAATATACGGCACATTTCCGGAAATAAAACGGTTGGTTTGTTTATGTGTTCCAGTACATCGGTGCACAGTACAGTGTCCATACTGTTCGATTTAATAAAATCTATCGGTTTATTCAAATCAGCTTCATAATCAAGAAATGAAGTGCTGAGGCTGCTATTGCCCCAGTCAATACAAATGTTTTCTGTTATCTGATCTTTGTAAAAATGATAAAACGGAACATCGCCGCACCCAATATCTGCCAGCCTGCCTTTAGAATATTTACGTATGATCGGTTCGTATGAATTACCAATTATTTTATGATTATGAGTTCCAACTATTCTTCCTTTTTTATCTCTTGTAAATCTTTTTGGAACCCACTTATCAATATTCTTCATAAAAAATCAACTGAAATTATTGCTAAATTAATAAAAAACCCTGCTGAAATTGGAGGAAAGTAAATTTAGCGGCTTATGAAATAGTAAATTTGTACTTTTATTTTCTCAAATAATTTTAAATCATTGTTTTATGTCTAATGCATTCTACAAAGTACCACAAGCCAAAAACGAACCCATTAAGCCATATACTCCCAGCAGCCCTGAAAGGGAAGAGTTGAAAGAAACTCTCCGTCGGTTTATGAAGGAGAAAAAAGATATACCTATGCACATAGGCGGTAAGGAAGTGCGCACCGGAAAAACGGTTGCTATAAGCCCGCCACACAATCACAAACATGTAGTTGGCCATTACCATAAAGGCGACAAAAGCCACGTAAAAAAGGCAATTGATGCTGCCATGAAAGCGAAAGATGATTGGAGCAATATGCCATGGGAACAACGTGCTGCTATATTTTTGCGCGCTGCCGACCTTATGGCAGGGCCTTACCGTGCCGCTATGAATGCGGCTACCATGATAGGGCAATCGAAAAATGTTTTTCAGGCTGAAATTGATGCAGTATGCGAACTGGTTGACTTCTACCGTTTCAATGTGCAGTTCATGACCGAAATATATCACCAGCAACCGGAATCGCCTGCGCAAACATGGAACCGCACCGAACATCGTCCGCTAGAAGGATTTGTATTTGCGTTGACTCCATTTAACTTTACTTCTATAGCCGGTAACCTGCCATCTGCGCCTGCATTAATGGGTAATACCGTAGTGTGGAAACCATCGAACACACAGATATATGCTGCCAATTTAATTATGGAGATATATGAAAAGGCTGGTTTGCCTCCGGGTGTAATAAACCTGGTTTATGTTTCAGGCCCTGAAGCCGGTGATGTTATTTTCTCTCACCGCGATTTTGGCGGAATACACTTTACAGGTTCTACCGATGTGTTTAACGGCATATGGAAAACAGTAGCCAATAATATTGATAAGTATAAATCATACCCTCGACTTGTTGGAGAAACAGGCGGAAAAGATTTTATTGTAGCACATGCATCTGCCGACCCCAAAACGGTTGCTGTTGCAATGGCTCGTGGTGCATTTGAATACCAGGGCCAAAAATGCTCTGCGGCTTCAAGGGCATATATTCCGGCTTCCATCTGGAAAGATGTGAAGAAGTATTTGTGCGATGACCTTGCCTCATTTAAAATGGGCGATGTAGAAGATTTTTCGAATTTCATCAATGCCGTTATCGATGAAAAATCGTTCGATAAAATTGCAACCTACATAACTAATGCTAAAAAAGATTCTCGTTCTACCATAATAGCAGGTGGCAAGTTCGATAAATCGAGAGGCTATTTTATACAGCCTACCGTTATTCAAACCACCGACCCGTATTATACTACCATGTGCGAAGAGATATTTGGTCCGGTGCTTACAGTGTATGTATACGACGACAAAAAGTTTTCGCAAACACTGGATATAGTTGACAAAACTTCGGGCTATGCCTTAACCGGCGCTATACTTGCCCGCGACCGTGATGCCATTATGTTGGCAACAAAAAAACTTACACATGCGGCAGGTAACTTTTATGTAAACGATAAACCTACTGGTGCAGTAGTGGGCCAACAACCATTTGGTGGCGCGCGTAAATCGGGTACCAACGACAAAGCAGGTTCAATGATCAATTTGTTGCGTTGGGTTTCTCCAAGAAGTATAAAAGAGAATTTTGTGCCGCCTACCGATTACCGTTACCCGTTTTTGCAAGAGGAGAAGAAGAAATAGCACTTCTGTAAACTTCTTCCAGTTTAGCTGCAATCATCTGTTCTGAGTATTTATTTCTGGCATCTTTTATAATGCTTGTACTGTTAAATGAAGAGTATTTATTGTAGATAGAAAGAAGTTTTTCTTTCATGTCTTTCACATCATTCAATTCGCAGGTAAGCCCGTTGGTTTCATTTATAAAATCTTCGGGTCCTTTGCAGCGTGTTGTAAGCACAGGGTTACCTCTGAATAATGATTCTGCTGCTACCATAGAGAAGCTTTCGCGTTCCGATGAAATTACTACTACATGGCAGGTATCCATCAGTTTTAATACTTCAGGCCTTTGTTTAAAGCCAACCATTGAAATAGCTTTCTGCATGCCAAGTGAATCGATCTGGTTTTTCAGGTCTTCTCTAACTGCACCATCGCCAGCAATTATAAGTTTTACAACGTCGGTATTTTCAAATGCTTCGGTAAACGCTTGTATAAGTATATCTTGACGTTTTCTGCGGGATAACTCACCTATATTCAAAAAATAAAACGGACTTGTTTTTTTAGGGAAATGAGGCAGGGGTATATCTGCAAAATCATTATTTATCATGTTGGGTATCACAATAAACGGGGCTTGGAAAAGATTGGAATTATGATTCGCGTAAAAAGCACTTACTGTAGTTCTTACTGCAGCATGCTGTATCATTTCAAGCCTTTCCTCATTTGATTCGTATGAATTGAAATGATCAATATGATCGAGGAACATGGAATGTTCAGTAATAATATAGGGTATGCCAAATTGTTTGCTGATAAAAGCAGTTAAGTAGCAGTAGTCGGCGGCACCATGATGATGGATAACATCGGGTTTGCCATTTTTATCAATATAGGCTTTGACGTTTTTTTTAACGTACTTCAAAAAAGCTTTTTTCTGAGTGTCATTCGGATTAGGGGAGAAGCGGGTAGGAGCGAAGTTTACAAAATCGTATGCCAGTGGCACTATATTTTTACCTCTTATCCAGGTATGAAGAGACTCATCTTTTAGTTTTTTTTTCAGCCAGGTAAGCGGACTTATATATTGAAAAATAAAAATGGAAACTTTGTTTCCCGCATCAATTAAAGCATCGGCCTGGTCTCGTACAAATATACCTGCAGTATTACCCGGTGTGGGGTACCAGCTCGATATTACAGCTATGTGCAGTTTTTTCTCAATCATTTACCGTACTGATTTTTCTTTTTACCCTAAAGTGTAACCAGTTAATACAACTCACTATTGACTCCATTCGTTGCACTGCATTTTTTTCTTCCAGCAATGGCTTGTAGTTTTTTATGTCAAATACTTTATAGCCCTTCTTGGCATATTCAAATTCCGATTTATTATAAACGAGTCCTCCTCTTTTAAGAAAGAAAAAGCGAATCATGTTCAATGTGGTTTCAGTATCAGGGTATTTGTTAAATGAATAGGTGTATGATGGTACTAATTTATATCTTGACGCTAGTAGATTGGCAACTTCAGTAAGTTTATTCTTAAGTGCAAGCCAATGAAGTATTGTGGCATAATCATCATCAAATTTATCAACCTTGGTCTGAGAATTTGAAGTTGAATGATAGCGGAAATAAACTAAAATATCATTTATTGTTTTGGTGTGGTTAATGCCATACAACTGAAGATATTTTATCCACATTTCACGGTCCATTGTGTAACGTAAAGCGGTATTAAGAGGTGTAATTTCGGCCATTGTTTTTCTCCTGAAAAAAGTTGGAGGCTGATTAATATCCGGGAAACGCAGATGGAATTCAAGCCCTCTGTTTTCCGTAATTGTAGGAGACGCTTTTTCATGCAATCCTTCATCATCAAACAATATGCTATAACCGCAAACAACATTTACCTCCGGGTCAGAAAAAGCTTCGGAAACAGCGTTTAAAGCACCTGGCGCGTAATAATCATCACTATTGAGCCAGCCTATTATTTCTCCTGTTGCTTTATCAAAAGCTTTATTCAGCGCATCGCTTTGTCCGCTATTGGGCTGGGTTGTTGAATAGGCAAGGTTGCCTTTATATTGCTCTAATATTTCTTTGGTATTGTCAGTGCTTCCGTCATTAATAACAATGTGTTCTGTATCAGGATACCCCTGGTTAATAACAGATACAATATTTTCTTCGAGAAAACGCCCCTGGTTATAGCATGGCGTAATAATGCTAATCTTTGGTTTCATATTATGCGGTATTGATAGATTCTTTCAAACTTCATTTGCCGGTATTTATTACCGCTGCATATATTTGTTGCATAGTAGATACCAAGCCGTATTTAAAATCCCATGCCGGGAAATCGTTTTTAAATTTAGACACGTCGCTTATATACCATATATGGTCGCCAATTCTATTGTTCGGCGTATAGGTGTAATTCATTTTATTGCCTGTTATTTCTTCGCAAATGGTAATCGCTTCCAACATAGAACAATTTGAAAATCTTCCTCCGCCCGCATTATATACTTCGCCCTGTTTTGGATTTTGATAGAAATGCCAGAACATATTTACCAGATCGTAGCTATTTATATTATCCCTCACTTGCTTGCCATTATATCCCAGTATGGTATATTCTTTTTTTGTAACGGCACATAGCATTAAATAAGACAGAAAGCCATGAAGCATGGCGCCTGAGTGCTTTGCCCCCGTAAGGCAGCCGCCTCTGAATATGCCTGTATTTATATTGAAATATCTGCCATACTCCTGGGTCAAAATATCTGCCGCTACTTTTGAGGCGCCAAAAAGAGAATGTTTAGTATGGTCAATGCTCATATTTTCATCAATGCCATTTTTGAAATAGGGATGGCTCTCATCAATTTCCCATCGTGTTTCCTTTTCAACTAAAGGTAGAAAATTTGGGGTGTCTCCATAAACCTTATTGGTAGAGGTGAATATGAATACCGCTTTAGGGCAGTATTGCCTTGTATATTCTAACATATTCAAAGTGCCGTTTGCATTTACGGTAAAATCGGTAAACGGTTCTTTAGCGGCCCAGTCGTGGCTGGGCTGGGCTGCGGTATGAACAATTAATGAGATGTCAGTGCTGTATTCTTTAAAAATTTTCTCAAGTTGTTCCTGGTTTCGTATATCCAATGAAAAATGAATATAATTGGAATATTTATTTTTTAACCTTTGTACATTCCAGTTAGTGGAAGATTCAGCCCCGAAAAAATATTGCCGCATATCGTTATCAATGCCAATTACTTTGTCAAATTTTGAGGCGAAGAACTCTACGGATTCACTACCGATTAAACCGCCTGAGCCTGTAATTATAGCAACTTTCATATTACATTAGTTAATTTGATTTTACCGGTAATACCAAGTAAGGGCTGCATTCTTATAGTCCCTGCAACTCGTCCAGGATAATATGCAATACAGTAGAGTGGAAGTTTTCTACCATACCGTAGCTGCGTGTAGCCGAGGGAACAACAATGTTCACATCACCCAGTTTGGCAAGTGAGTTCTCTTTACTAAAGCCGCTAAGGGTAATTACTTTGCCCTTCATTTCTTTTGCCTTAGTTACAGCATTCAAAATGTTCTTCGACTCGCCTGAACTGCTAATGGCAATAAGAAGATCGCCGGGCATAAACTGTGCTATTATCCATTCCTCCATTGCTTTTTCCCAGCCATAGTCGTTGGCATAGCAGGTAATCATAGCTGCATCGGTAAACGACATGGTGTGCTTGCGGCCCATTTTCATATAGTCTTCCATCATGTGCGAGCAAATGGAGTTAGAGCCTCCGTTGCCCAGGAAAAAAATACGTTTATGGTCGCGTACAAGGGTAAGCGATTTTTCTAATAGTACCTTAAGCTCGGGTGATGCAAAATGCTGAGCAAATTCTTTCTGATATAATTCGAGTTGTTTCATAATCTGTTGTATGTAAATATCT
>JABDCA010000038.1:24517-26466 GCA_013288345.1 Bacteroidota bacterium
CCAACACGTGTAAACACTTTATCTACTATACCCAGTTCGGCATGTTGTGCCGGCACAAAGCAACCTGTTTGCGCCATAATTACAATAAGGTTTGTTTTTATTTTAACAAAAGAGAGGTTGATTTAACCGAATGTTCGTATTTTTATAACCTTTGTATTGGTATGGCAAAAACAGTTGTAAAAGAAGCCGGAGACACTCCGTTAATGAAGCAATATCAAGGCATTAAGGCGAAATACCCTGATGCTTTGTTGCTGTTTCGTGTGGGCGATTTTTACGAAACTTTTGGTGAAGATGCTAAAAAGGCTTCCGCCATTTTAGGTATAGTGCTTACCCGCAAGTCGCTGGGTAATAATGGCAATACCGAACTGGCCGGGTTCCCTTACCATTCCCTGGATAGTTATTTGCCAAAACTGGTACGTGCGGGGCACAGGGTTGCTATATGCGACCAGTTAGAGGACCCCAAAATGACCAAGACCATTGTGAAGCGCGGTATTACCGAATTAGTTACCCCGGGCGTTTCATACAACGATAAAGTGCTGCAACACAATGCCAACAATTTCCTTGCCGGTGTGTTTTGGCAAGGCAAGCAGGCGGGTGTGGCTTTTTTAGATGTTTCAACCGGTGAGTTTTTAGTTGCCGAAGGCACCCGCGATTATATAGAAAAACTATTGCAAAGTTTCCAACCTACAGAAGTGTTGTTCCCCAAAGATAAAAAGAAAGAATACAACGAAACCTGGGGAGAGAAGTTTTATAACTACCCGCTGGATGCATGGATATTTACGGAAGACTATGGCCGCGAAACCTTACTGAAACATTTTGGTACAGTATCATTAAAAGGCTTTGGTGTAGAGGGTATGAAGGAAGCTGTTATAGCCGCCGGAGCCGTATTGCATTACCTGGCCGATACCCAACACGATAAAGTTAAGCACATTAATAAAATTGCCCGCATCGAGCGAGATCATTTTGTATGGCTTGATGAGTTTACCATTCGTAATTTAGAATTAGTGCAACCCCTGCACGATAAAGGCAGGTCATTGATGGATGTGATGGATAAAACATCATCACCTATGGGTTCGCGTTTACTGCGTAGGTGGATAACCTTTCCGCTGAAAGAAAAAGCGCTGATAGAAGAGCGCCTTGATATTGTTGAGTTTTTACTGGCACACGAGAGCTTTTTTGAAAAGACAGAGCAGCATATAAAAACCATTGGCGACCTGGAACGTATTATTTCGAAGGTGGCAGTGGCGCGTATTTCTCCGCGAGAGGTGGTGCAGCTTAAAAATGCATTGCATGCCATCGAATTTATTCAACAGGAATGTGCTAACACCGGTGATACCCATTTAAAGAAAATAGCGGAGCAGTTCAACCCGTGTAAAACCATGTCGGCAAGGATAGAGGCTGAAATTATGCCCGAACCACCTGCATTGGTAAATAAAGGAAATGTAATTGCCAGCGGCGTAAATGCCGATTTGGATGAACTGAGGAAAATAGCTTTTTCAGGAAAAGACTACTTAGTACAGATACAACAGCGCGAAGTGGAAAGGACTGGTATACCTTCACTTAAAGTTGGATTTAATAATGTGTTTGGCTATTTTTTAGAAGTTACCAATACGCATAAAGATAAAGTTCCACCTGAATGGATACGCAAGCAAACCCTTGCTAATTGCGAGCGATATGTTACCGAAGAACTTAAGCAGTACGAGGAAAAAATATTAGGTGCAGAAGAAAAAATAATGCACCTGGAGGAAAAACTATACAATGAACTGGTGCTTGCACTGGCAGACTATGTTATACCTGTTCAGTTGAATGCTTCGCTTATTGCCAGATTAGATTGCCTTATATCATTTGCCAAAGTGGCCAAGCGCAATAATTATGTTCGTCCGCATATTAAAGAAGATAATAGCCTTGATATTAAAAGCGGCCGTCATCCGGTTATTGAGCAGCAATTA
>JABDCA010000039.1:0-2516 GCA_013288345.1 Bacteroidota bacterium
TGGTAATTGCATTGCAACGCCTGGGGCAATATGTAATAGCGGTAGATAGCTATGCCGGCGCACCCGCCATGCAGGTAGCACATGAGTTTGAAGTAATAAATATGTTGGATGGCGCTGCCCTTGATGCCGTTATTGCCAAACACAAACCCGGCCTTATAGTACCCGAAATAGAAGCCATACGCACCGAACGTTTTTACGATTACGAAAAGCAGGGCCATACTGTTATACCCAGCGCCCGTGCCGCTAACTTTACCATGAACCGCAAGGCAATCCGCGACCTGGCTGCTAAAGAACTGGGCCTACGCACTGCATCGTACCGCTATGCCGATACACTGGAAGGATTTAAAACGGCTGTAGAAACCATAGGCATACCCTGCGTGGTAAAGCCCCTGATGAGCAGCAGCGGCAAGGGCCAAAGCGTGGTAAAAGCAAAAGAAGATATTGAAAAAGCATGGAACTATGCACTGGCAGGCAGCCGTGGCGACTACATGGAAGTGATTGTGGAAGAGTTTATAAAGTTCGATGCTGAAATAACTTTGCTTACCGTAACACAACGTAATGGGCCAACGCTGTTCTGTCCGCCTATAGGGCACAGGCAAGAGCGCGGCGACTATATGGAAAGTTGGCAGCCCTGCGCCATTAAAGAACGCGATTTAGAAGATGCCCGCATTATGGCAGCCAAGGTAACTGCTTCGCTTACCGGCGCAGGCATATGGGGTGTTGAGTTTTTCCTGACCAGCAAAGGAATCTATTTTTCTGAGCTATCGCCACGCCCTCACGATACGGGCATGGTAACACTTGCAGGCACACAAAACCTGAGCGAATTTGAACTGCATGCCCGTGCTATATTAGGTTTGCCTATACCTGAAATCACGCTCGAACGCACAGGAGCATCTGCAGTGATACTGGCTAAAGAAGAAGGAAAGAACCCAAGCTATACCGGCATTGAAGAAGTGCTGAAAGAGAAAAAAAGCGATATACGCATATTTGGTAAGCCTACTACCCGCCCCTACCGCCGCATGGGTGTTGCCCTGGCTTACGATGCTCCAGGGGCTGATGTTATCAAGGTCAAGGAGCGTGCTATTGCTTTGGCGGGTAAGGTTGAGGTTAAGGTTTAGGTTTAGGCTTAGGTTGAGGCTTAGGTTGAAGTTGAGATTGAGGTTAAGGCTGAGATTCTGGGCGTTACCCCAAGCTATGCAAGGGGTCGGGCCTGTCTGCCGACAGGCAGGCTATCCGCTCATACTCCTCGCTACGCTGCGGGGTAACCGCTACTATCCCTAACGCGAACTACCGGTACTTCCTTGTTTTTCAAAATGAAAACACTTACTTTTAGACTTATAACTTTACTAATTTTATAAATATGATGTGGGTAGTTGGTGAACTAATGTATTTACTGCCCAGAATATATTTCCCCTCTATTTTCATAACTTTTATCATAAGTTTTTTTGTACCTAAATTTGGCCGAAAGAAACTCCTTTTAATAGCTACTGGTTTCACCTTCCTGGTTCTTTTTATTTACGTGGTCATTTTAGTGATTAAAAATCCGGCTATTGGCTAGTAATAATATTCCGACCTCATCCTTAATCCTTCTCCTATAGGAGAAGGAACTGTATTTCCCTCTCCTCAAAGGAGAGGGTGCAGGGTGAGGTCAGAAAAACACCGGTTGGTATGATTTCTCCCTCCATTTCATTTCGTTCGAAATGACAGAGCCGCTTTGGCTTTAGAGGGGAGGGAGGTGGCGCGGCGAAGCCGCGCCACCTCCCTCCCCTAAAGGAATATGACCATACTGTCATCTCGAACGAAATGAAATGGAGGGAGAGATCTCGCAAGGCTATAGAATTATAGTGCTCCTTTATTAACGCAACAAAGCCAAGGCACGTGAGGTGAAGAGAAACGATGATAGATAATTGACACCTAGATGCAAAGGATTGTGCCAAGACCACGAATAATAATGGAATAGATGCTTCACTAACTCAGCATGACAAAAAGAGATTGCTTCGTTCCTCGCAATGACGAACCCTAAGCTACTTTATTGTGCTCAGTAACGACGAAAAACAACGATTTAGGAGATTTATAACCCAACTGATTATTATTGGTAATTTTCATTCTAATTTAAATAAAAGAATAACTTTGTATAAGTGCAATTGATAATGAAGAATATAAAACCATACTTAGCAATTTTACTGCTGCTTGTATTGCTGGCATCGTGTGCTACACGCAAGGCGCCAATTCAAGGCTGGCATAAAAAAGATAAGTGGTTTGCACCTACCGACTGGCATACCAAAAACCATGCCGCCGGTTTTTAAGTCCAGCTAAAAAACTCCATCCCATACACAATGAAACTTAAAATTTACCATGTAGATGCGTTTGCCGAGAAACTCTTCTCGGGTAACCCTGCTGCTGTTTGTCCGCTTGATAAATGGCTGAGCGACGACGTAATGAAATTGATAGCTGCCGAAAACAACCTTAGCGAAACTGCTTTTTATGTAAAAGACGGCGATGCTTACCACATACGT
>JABDCA010000039.1:2526-24308 GCA_013288345.1 Bacteroidota bacterium
CTGCTAAGCGTATCTCCTTATTCTTTTCTATTAATCTATTGGTGGCCCAATGTTCAAGACGGCGATGCTTACCACATACGTTGGTTTACACCCGGCGGTGTAGAGGTTGAGCTTTGCGGCCATGCTACCTTAGCTACATCGCATGTACTGTTTAACCACGAAGGGCACCCGGGCGATGAGATAAAGTTCAATTCGCGCAGTGGTATATTAAAAGTAAAAAAGAACAGCGACAGCCTTACCCTCGACTTCCCTGTTGATGAATACGAAAGGGTAAAGACCCCTGCTGAATTATCTATAGCGCTCAACCTGCACTCGAAGGAGTGCTACCGTGGCAAAACAGATTATATGCTGGTATATGAAACCGAGGACCAGATAAAAAAGATAAAGCCCAACTTTACCGCTATGGGCATGGTTGACGGCCGTGGTATTATTTGTACTGCCAAGGGCAACTCGGTCGATTTTGTATCGCGCTTTTTTGCGCCACAAAGTGGTATAGACGAAGATCCTGTAACAGGCTCGGCACATACTACCCTTACACCTTATTGGTCGGGCGTGCTGAACAAAAAGGAAATGACAGCGGTGCAGTTATCGGCCCGTAAAGGGTATTTGAGATGCGTTAACTTAGGCGAAAGAATAGAGATAAGCGGCAAAGCACGTACCTACCTGAAGGGAGAAATAGAGATTGAATAATTTGGTTTTACCGCGCCTATAAATGAAACTGACCCTTTACCGTGTAGATGCCTTTACCGACAAGCTGTTTTCGGGCAACCCTACTGCGGTGTGCCCGCTTACCAACTGGCTTAGCAACGACCTGATGAAAAGCATTGCTGCAGAGAACAACCTATCGTGCACTGCATTTTTTATAAAGGAAGGAAACGATTTTCACATACGCTGGATAACCCCAACTATAGAACTTGACCTGAACGGCAACGCCACACTTGCAACAGCACATGTGCTGGTAAACCATTTGGGATATACAGGCACTGAGATAAACTTTAATTCGCGCAGCGGTATCATAAAAGTGCAAAAGCACGACGACCACTTTAGCCTGCTGCTGCCTGCCGACCAATACGAAAGGGTAAAAACCCCTGCTGAACTGGCTATTGCTATGAACATACGGCCTATGGAATGCTACCGTGGCAAAGCCGATTACATGCTTATTTACCCTACCGAAGATGATATTACCAAGCTAAAGCCCAACTACCGGACTATGGCTATGGTTGATTCGAGGGGGGTGATTGCAACTGCACCGGGCAACACGGTCGATTTTGTATCGCGCTTTTTTTGCACCGCAAAGCGGCATACCCGAAGACCACGTAACCGGTTCGGCACATGCTACACTTATACCTTACTGGGCCGAAAAGCTTGGCAAAAAATCGATGACTGCCATACAACTATCGCCACGCAAAGGCTTTCTGCAATGCCTCGACCTTGTTGGCAGCATTGAACTGCGCGGCAAAGCCATTACCTATTTAACAGGGGAGATAGAGACGGAGTAGTGATTAGTGGCTAGTGACCAGTGATTAGTTAATTGGGCTTTCTTTTTCCATTTCAATTTCGTATATTCGTTTCTCTAATCCTACCGCTTTTGAAAAAACTACTACTCTTTTCTTATTGTTTACTACAGTTTGCAAACTCTTTTGGGCAAAGCTGGGCACCTGCCGGAACCGGTATGAATGGTAATGTATTGGCACTGTATGCCTACGATTCTGTATTGTTTGCAGGCGGAACATTTACTAACGCAGGCAGTAACCCCGCAAATAACATTGCACAATGGAATAGTACGAATTGGTCGGCGCTTGGTAAAGGCATAAACGGAAGTGTAAATGCCATAACATCCTACAAAGGCAAAATATATGCAGGTGGAAAATTCGACAGTGCTGGTGGAGTAGCTGCCAGAAACATTGCAGTATGGAACGGAAGCTCATGGGCAGCGGTTGGCAAGGGCGTAAATGACACTGTGAGAGCTTTAGTTGTAAATAATGGCAATCTATACATAGGCGGTTGTTTTGATAGTGCCAATGGTCTAATAGTGAACTACGTGGCTCTATGGAATGGATTAGCATGGGATTCGATGGCAGGAGGTGTAAATGGATACGTTTATGCATTTACTACTTATGGTCCAAATGTTATTGCTGGAGGTGCAATATCTACCAAGTATTTATATTACATGAATTATATGCAAGAATGGAATGGTATTAATTGGGTAGGATTTGGCGATAGCACTACTAATTTCTGTTCACATCCCGTTTATGCAATTACTTATTTTGATAGTACATTATTCTGTGGGGGTAAATTAGCTGATACTTCAGGAGGATACGAATCAAGCTATTTAACTAATTGGATTGGAGATGGTGCATTTGCACCGTTTGCTTCTATATGGGCTGAGCCGGGTGGACCAAATGCTCCTGTATATACTATGGCAGAATATGACTCAATTTTATACATTGGAGGTCAATTTGATACAACATATGGTTGGCCTACAAGAGGCATTTCTTCATGTAGTAACGATACTGGTTGGTCAGCTTGGGATACCGTAGGCTCAGGAGTAAATGGTACAGTTTATTCATTAGCAGTATATAACGGCCAACTTTATGCCGGAGGTGCATTTACCCAATATTATCAAAGCATTAATCATGGCTCTAAGTTAAAAGGCTATACAGCTAATCATATTGCCTCGTATAAAGCATCTAAACCTACAGGCATAAATACAGTAATAGATAATAAAGCATTTAAAGTTTACCCCAACCCCTTTACCACCACAAGCACAGTTTCATTTGGAGAGGATAGTAAGCATTACCTTGAACTGGATGACATTACGGGAAGAAAGCTAAGAACAATAGAGTGCAACACTGCACAATACAGCATTAACCGAGATGGCCTTGCACAAGGCATTTATTTGCTAAAGGTTTACGATGGGCAAATGAAATATGAATCATCGTTGAAAATAATAGTTGTAAGTGGTAAGGAGTAAGGGATAAGTAAAACAGCTATTCCGTTGTACTAATTACACCTTATCACTTATCCTTATTCTTTTCTTGAGTTGTTTAAAACTAATACACTATTTTATTACATATAGTAAATTACTGATGTATCTTTGCGTTTAACCGCCCCGCCCAAACCCTCACCCTAGAGGGGAGGATTCAAGGAATAAAAACATCAAATACTCTGTGAAACTCTGCGTGCCTGCCTGTCGACAGACAGGTATTTTCTCTGTGTTCTCTGCGTTAAAAACTTGGCGCCTTTGCGAGAAAAAACCGCTCTTAAGTGGACAATATATATCCGCCAAAAACCGCCAGTTTCCGCCATTTATAAAACCCAAAACACGGGTGACAAAATGCAGTTTTTTTTCAGGCTTTTATTATTGAAAACCAAGGGGTTGATGGTTGACAAAACAGCAAAAGTGTAAACCGTGTTCAGAGGTTTTTATTAATTAAGAATTACGAATTAAAAATTACGAATCGAAAACTCTGTGAAACTCATAAAACTCTGTGAACCCTGTGTTGAAAATACGTTACAAGAATCCTCCCCGAATTGCACCCTCCAGCGGGGGACAAAATTTGGTGTCTTCTTTGTGTATACATCTATTGGCTTTGTTAAACAGAAAATGGCGCACGAAAACGCGAAGTGTGTGCATAAGTGTGCCAAAAAAAATGTTCTGGTACGACATGGAGCGACATGAAACGACACGAGATTCAATGAAAGACATTCCCGTCATTGCGAGGAACGAAGCAATCTCAGTATTTGCTTTGAGACTGCCACGCCATGACCAAAGCGTCAAGGCTCGCAGTGACGGTTGAGCTTGAAGCTAAGACAAAAACTTTCGCGGACTTTGCGCCTTTGCGAGAAAAACCTACCATTATCAAATTTTCAAATCACCAAATCATCAAATTGTTTTTTCATCCTTTCTTCATATTACCTGCTTACCTTTATATTAAAATAATAATTGCAATGCGCTACATTATAATTACAGCATTCGTTTGTTTTGCACTGGCTGCAAACGCCCAACAGGTTAAGGTTATAACAGCCACATCGCAATCGTGGTCGGGTGGTATGGCAGGGCACCACGGCACCAACTATGTTTTCCGTATTCAGTTTGCCGATACCAACCTTATGCCCGATACAGCATGGATAGGCGGCAAGTACTACCCATTATACTTTGAAAAGAGAGATACAACCGTAAGAAAAGTCGACCGCAAGCATAACACGGTTACCTATATATTCGGCGCTGCCGATTCGTATATTGATCCTGGTATGTATGGCGATCCGAACAACTTAGTACAGCAAAAAGATACTATCACAAAAAAGCCTTACAAGAACTATACTGGCGCTGCATTATTAACATATATGATACATGGGGTGCAGCATACTTTCCTTATAAAAACATTTAACGCATTAGAACCACTTAACTATCCGTAATTTTTTGATTTTCAAACCATACACCACTTTGCTTTCGTTAAATACCACAAGCCTTTACCAATTGGTATTTTAATTGTCGTTTATTTTGCCTAACTTTATAATATGCTAACATATTGTTAATGAGGATTTTTTACATTTGATGAATAACAGATAATCATGCGGCTTATACTTACCCTTTTTACAACACTATTATTAAGCACCGTTTGTTTGGCACAAGCTACCAGTACGCCTTGCCCGCCTGAGGGCAATACTCCGTCGGATATTGGTAAGCGCATCAACGTAATGAAGAACAGAGATATTACACCCGGCACCGTTAAGCCCAATATTGTAATAGATTCTATATTAAAAGGTATGCCCGAAGATACGGGTAGGTATAAGTCCACCGACTATGTAAACGTAACAGGCTTTGTACTTGGTGCCGATGATGAAGGGCCCGAGTCGTGCAACTGCAATAGCAGAGATACCAATAAGCAAAACGTAATACTATATATAGGTCATTCTTTAATGGCCGGTAAAGATTCTGTATTTGCCGTAGAGGTAACACCAAAATTTAAAACCGCTCACCCACACCTGAATATTGATGGGCTATTGGGCCAAAAAATAAGCATTAGCGGATACCTGATGTATAACTTCGATATGAAAAAATATGCACTTAACGCCTGCAAAAAATGCCGCACCACCGATCGTAAAACAGCCTGGGAAATTTGCCCTGTGGCCGATATTACTGTGCTATCGGGCGGAGTAGTCCCAAAGAAATAACAATATTATTCGAATACCTGTATGGTAGCCGATTTTTCAATCAGTTCGCCAAAGTGGCCGGTATAGCGTGTAGCACGCACCATGTGGTTGTCTATCCAATGGTAGTTACCACCGCGGGGCTTGCCCATAACCATACCATGATACTTGAATCCGTTATCTTTTAACCATTGTTCAGTTATAGTGCGGTGTGCTTCGGTACGTGAAGTAAAAAATGTAATAATATGGCCTTCATCAAACCATTTGTTAAGCGTTGTAAGTGCATCGGGATAAACCTTTGCAGTGCCCATACGCTCAGGCTCCTCGTTGGGTATGTCGTCGCATACGGTACCGTCAATGTCAATCAAAAAATTCTTGATATGCTCGGGCAGCACCGGCGATATCTTTTTGCCGTTCTCTTCCTTGGTTATCAATTTATCTTGTTCCGCAGCCATGTTTTATAATTTAAGTAAGTAAAGGTAATGATTTGTTCTATTACAAAAAAAATCCCCTTTGGAGTTAACCAAAGGGGATTCAAAACTATAAGCGACAGCACAAGTTTATTATGCCCCCGCGGTGACTGTTAAAGCACCGTTGGCAGCAGCAAATACTAAAAGAGCTATGATAAGAACAGCAAGTAATATAAACAAAACGGTTCTAACCGGGTGATCTTGAAAATCAATAAACTTGGTACCACCACCGCCACGTTTTACCTGTGCGGTTGTTTCAATACCGGCTACTTTTTCGGTGTTGAAGTAATTAGATGGGCCTGCAACTTTTGCAGCAGCCTTTGTTTTAGCAGCAGCAACCAAAGAACTGAAGGTGTTCTTTTTTACTGTGGTAACAGGCAGTGTTTGTTCTGTTCCGGTTTTTGCTGCACCCACATTGGCTGTAGCAGTTACCGATGGCTTTACAGTTGCTTCGGTAACCGAAGGCTTAGCGCTTTCGGCAGGAGTAACAGCTTTAGTGGTAGCATTGGCTTCAATAGTACCAACTGTTGCAGGTGTGTTTAAAAAGACCCCTTTGGTGTACTTTCTGGAGCCAAAAGAGGAAGACATTTGATTGGATGTGCTACTGCATGAAGCAAGCATAGTGCCAATTGCGAGTGAAGCAACAATGTAACTTAGTGTTTTTGATTTCATAAATAATTTAGTTTTAAATGGTTTTAACGTTATTTACTTTGCCTACTCTTCAGTTTTTCGGCTTCCACTTTGTTGTTTTTGATTTGCCAGAGCTTAGTTTTTGTTCCTTTATATCCCCCTAAAGGAAGTTTATATTTTTTATAAGCACAGGGATATTAGCTTACTTAAAAGCATATGCTTGTTCTGGTTGGTGGTCATATTATAGTTGGTTATGAGCGGTTTTACACTTCAAATGTAATAAAATGTTTTTAATAAACAAAAAATAATGAGATATTTACCATAATGTTAACACTTGCATAATGCTGAATAAACTATTTCTGTTTCCGATTTTATTATTGCTTGCAATGTGGCAACCTTGCACTGCACAGCAAACAATGTGGCAACCTATGCCGGTGTTTACGCCCATTTATACACATTTGGTTTTAAATAGCACACCCTATCAAAATACAGCCCTTGCATTTACACCTAATACTTCTGCAGGTAATATAAGGCCTGCAGCTAATTACACCATACATTATGTACTACCTAAAGGAGCCATATTTTGCCGCATGGAGGACGCTCTTTATAAGCACTTTAACTTTTGGATAAAGTTCAGGATGGGAAATGACGATAGGTATAGTGATTAATTAGCTGTTTTTTCTTATATTTGATATACTATAACAACAACAAACACTAAATCATGAAAAAATCTTTACTTATTTTATTTACTGCCGGCCTTACACTTACTGCAAGCATAGGGCACACACAGCTTGTTAACCCAGGCTTTGAAACGTGGTCATCGGATGCACTTGGCGCAACAGGTGCTATGGACCCTAACGGAGGCAATGGAACTACCGGATGGTGGGACTTTAATGCCCTAAGCGGTACATTTACCGGTGGCAGCCCTGTATCTGTTAAACAGGTTACCGATACTATTCATGGTGGAACTTATGCTGCACGTATTCAAACTGTAGTATATACACCCACCTCATATGGCCATATCAGTGCTTTTGGTTTTAAAGATACCAATGGTATTGTTATTTACGGAAACCTTGCAGCAGGTGCAAGTGTTACCTTTAAGCCAGGTATACCTTTCACACAAAAAATCACTCAATTCATGTTCTACTATCAGTACAAACCAAATGGTGTTGATACAGCAGAATGTGTAGTTGGTATGTACAAATATGTTGGTGGTGTTCGTACCCTTAAAGGTGGTGGAGTTTTTAAAACCAATACAGCTACCGGCGGATCGGGCTGGCAGCAAGGGGTTGTTAATATCAGCTATTCTGACACCTTATCACCCGATACCATGGTTGTTGAGTTAAGCTCTTCATCGCTTTACAGCAAACCAAAACCAGGCAGCGTTTTATGGGTTGATGATGCTTCAGTAACTGTTCCTACAGGTATTAACCAGGTGGTTGGTACTGAAAATTCAGTTGAGGTTTATCCTAACCCTGCTTCTACTGCGGTTAACTTCCGCATTAGTGGCATGAACAATGCAGCAACAATAGCAGTATATGACATTACAGGTAAAAAAATAGGCAGTACACCGATACATAACAGCCTTACTACTATTAATACAGAGGCGTATAACAGCGGCCTTTACTTTTACCAACTTTACGATAACGCAGGCAGCCTAATTAAATCGGGCAAGTTTAGCGTGGTTAAGTAATTAACTCATCTGTTCCTATTAGGAAGCCCTGCAGAAATGTAGGGTTTCCTTATTTTATAAACCAAGTTTCTCCGTAGGATAGTATCATTCCTCACTACACTTCGTTTCGTTCTTTTAACATATTAATTAAAGAGCAGTTGCTCTAACTGAGGTACTCCGCAGGATGGTATGATTCCTCACCCCACTTCGTCTCGTTCTTTTAACATATTAATTGAAGAGTAATTGCTCTAACTGAGGTACTCTGTAAGATGGTATGATTCCTCACCCCACTTCGTCTCGTTCTTTTAACATATTAATTAAAGAGTAATTGCTCTAACAGAGGTACTCCGCAGGATGGTATGATTCCTCACCCCACTTCGTTTCACAATAACCAATAAAGCACATAAGCAAGCTTCTCCGCAAGATGGTATGATTCCTCACCGCCAACTCGCGGTTCGGAATGACAAGTTCATTGACTTTTGGGAGGGGAAGGGGTGCGGGCTTCGCCCGCACCCCTTCCCCTCCATCCCTTGGCATAAGCTCTCTGTCATTCCGAACTGAGTGAGGAATCATACTCCCTTAGCCGTTTTGATCAAGACCTAAACAATGAGACTACTACCCAATTACTCCGAACGAAGTGAGGAATCATACTCCCTTAGCCGTTTTGATTAAGACCCAAACAATGAGACTACTACCCAATTATTCCGAACGGAATAAAGAATCATACCCACTTAGCTGCTCTAACAAAACATAAAATAGTGGCGGAGAGTGGGGGACTCTCCGCAAAATTGAATAAAGGCGTTATTTTATTTGGAAGGATCAGGAAGTATGATTTTCCCATCATTATACAAATCAACCCAATCGGGGTTACTTTTATTGATAAGAGCAGTTTTTTTAATTTTTGAATATCCTTTAATTTGTTTTTCTCTATTAATTGCCAGATCAACAAAATCAAATCGCTCAAAGTAAACCAGCTTTGTAACATTATATTTAGATGTAAAACCGGGAACAAGTTTATTCTTATGCTCAAATACCCTTCTCATTAAATCATTGGTAACACCAACGTACAATACATTATTATCCGGATGAGAGAGTATATAAACGTAATAATTATATAATGCCATATAAACGAAAATAAAACTTTTGGCTGTACAAAACAAAGACTCTCATAGCTTTGCACTACTATTATTATGAGAAGAAAAACAGGAATAGTGTTTTTTATTGTTGCAGTTTGCACCTTGACTATATATACATCGTGCAATCAAAACTCCAATACTGCAAGTAACTCAACAAAGGCATTAACTAATTCCGTTTGGCATGCGCCCGATACCGCATTATGGGCTAAGGACAGTAATGCCAAGCTAATTAGATTAGGACGAATGCTGGTTGCTAATACTGCTTATTACCTGGGGTCAAATGGCAGCATAGCGCATTTAAGCAATGGTATGAATTGCCAAAACTGCCACCAGGAGGCAGGAACTAAAGCATTCGGGAATAATTTTGGGGCGGTAGCAGCCAATTACCCATCATTCAGGCCACGTTCGGGTAAAGTAGAGAATATCTACCAGCGTATAAATGAATGTATGCAGCGAAGCCTCAATGGCAAGCCCATCGATACTACCTCTGAGCCAATAAAGGCTATAGCTGCATACATTAACTGGGTTGGTAAAGATGTGCCCAAAGGAGCAATGCCACATGGTGCCGGTGCAGGCCAACTTAACTATATTGACAGAGCAGCCGATACAACAAAAGGTGCTTCAATATACATACAGAAATGCCAATTGTGCCATGGTGCCAGCGGTTCAGGATTAGCTAATGCAAATGGTATAGGATATCAATACCCGGCCCTTTGGGGTGAACATAGTTACAATACAGGCGCCAGCATGAATAGGATTGGTAAACTGGCAACATATGTAAAAAACAATATGCCCTTTGGAGTAAGTTACCAAACCCCTCAGCTTACAGACGAGGAAGCTTGGGATATAGCCGCGTATATAGATTCTCAAAAGAGGCCCATGTTTGATGCCAAAAAACGATTGGCCCGATATTACCAATAAGCCAGTTGATTATCCTTACGGCCCATACGCCGATGGCTTTACTGAGCAACAACATAAGTATGGCCCCTACAAACCCATACTGGAAGCAAGGAAACAACAAGGCAAAAAGAAAAACAGCTGAGGTTTATATATAGGAATATTAGCTATATTTATGATTCATGGTTAAAAAGAAAAAATACCTGATTCCTTTTGGTGTAGCGCTTAGTTCATTGCCACTTATGGCATGGCAAAGCACTCAAAAGCAAACCGCTACACCGGCCAATCCTTCGGCAACAGTTACACCTGATGAAGATAGTGTTGTTTGTAGCCTGTTAAGGCAGCAAGCTGTTTATAATAACGATTTTGTACGGAACACTTTTTATACCTGGACAACTGCAGAACAAATTGAAGAATTACGTAAGCAACCTACTCTGCTTACCCGCAGCCAAAGTAAAACGGGCGAAATATCATTATTCGACCTATCGTTGCGCGACTCTACATTTGCAGGCAACCCTATTGCCAAAGTGCTCAGTCAGGATAAGTTCAAGAACAAACGCTTTGGCTGGGTAAGTGCCTGGGCAACAATTATGGGCTGGCAAAAAGAAAAATATGGCGACCAGCTTTTAAAAATAACGCTAAAGGATGACGCCATTATAGGCAGCTTCGACCAAAGCAGCAGAGCAAAGCCTTTTTGTTTTTATAATATGAAGGGCGATTCGCTTACTACCGACTATGTGATAAAGAACCAAGACAAGATTGCAGTGATGTACCACATTAACGACAAAAAATTTAAACGCACCGAAGCAATTTATAAAAGAAAGGGCACCAGTTCAAAATTCAAGCACTATAAATACGAAACCGTAAATGCAAGTTATCGGGAATATGTAATTATGAATGAGGCTATGATAAAATCGTGGTCGTATGGTACTACTGATATTATTGCTGAGTTAAACTCCGAAATAAAAACACTGCAAGCAGTAAGCACCTTATTGCAACATATAAAATACACTGAGCCCGGCTATAGGTATGGAGTATATATGGTAAACTCAACATGGGAAATGGAAAACCACTATCCCTTATCATACAATGGGATAGAAAGCATATCGGCTACCAGATTTCGCACATGCACTTGTATTGAAAACGATTATTACTTGATGAATAAAGGAGCTATTAATGCCATAATTGCAAACCTGCAAAAAAAGTATAAAAGCCCAGAGCCAACCTGTTACCAGCAAATAAATTATGCCACAACTTATAACCAGGCAGGAAGCTATAAGCAAAATTGAGAAAGAAATACCACGAGGCGAATGCCTTGCCTGCCATATTCTAAAAGAACAAACAAAACATATTCTAAAAAAGGGCAAATACACAACTACTCTATTATCTGAATACCCGCGCTGTTGGGGACAGGTAATAGTAATTGCAAACAGGCACATTACATCATTTACCGAATTAAAGCCTGAAGAATGGAACGAACTATCGCAGCATATTTTATCGGCAACTACAGCAATAGAAAAAGCGCTTACTCCCCTTCGATGCTACGTAGCTGCAACAGGAGCACATGAAAACATGGTATCTACCACACCCCATCTGCATTTTAATATTGTACCCATTTATAACAAAACCGACAAGCCGGCAACTATATTTACCTGGGGCAAAGGCCTGTATTCAGGTACCAACGAAGAATGGGCAGCGCTATACAAAAACCTGAAAACCGCATGGGTTTAATCTAATTGCTATTTTTGATTCATAATGAGTATCCATAAAAACAGGCTATGCCTGCTTCCTTTTTTATTTACACTACTGGCTCATGCTGCATTTTGTCAAACCAATGTGCCGGCCCAGGTATTGAGTAAAACACAATGGACAAGTTACTTTGCCAAATACTTTAACCTAAAAAGCCCTGAATCTATTAAGACTGATATTGCAACAAACAGCATACCCTACCCTGCCGTTTGGAAGTACACTGCAAATAAGGAAACAAAGAATAAATACAGGCTATACACTCTTAGCGATAACCATGATTATATGACCATGCCCAGTAACAATGGCGTGGGTACCTACCTGTTTTACTTCGACCATAAAAACCCGGAGAAGAACATGGTAGAAATGAATTTTATGGCCGATAGTATTTCCTGTAAAAAATTAGCGACTGATGTTTTTATGTTTCAGCTTACCGACAATGAGTTTAAAATAAATGACGACAGTAATGGCTTCAACCGGTATGTGTTTACCGATAGCCAAGGCCGTTTTGCCTCTAAAGCAATAGTAGCACATGGCTGTACCCTTAGCATGAATAACATTGATACTGTGCATAGTGTTATATACCTTAACGTAAATTACCCGAAACACATTACCTGTTCAAAATGCTTCCGGTTCGATTACAAAAACTTTTTAATGCTAACTACCCTTGATAAAGCAGGTGATCTGAATGGCGCCATAGTTATAGATGCAGTGCATTATTGCTCCATAAAAAAAGTAGAAAGCGAAGAGAAATAACCTTTTTTACCATACTCAATCATCTACTAAACGCTTTTACTTTTATGTACATAATAAGGCTTTAACCGGCCAATATTGCGCCCATATTTTTAAAACATACGACCAAGCAATAAAAAAAAACGACAAACAGTAAATCATCCCAATCAATTAAATTTATTTGCATCTTCGGTGTCATGTAATTAGTCTTATGGAATGTGTAATAAAAGATTTGCGAAAAGTGTTAGTGGAAAGGAAATAAAAAATATCTTTGAAACATTATAAGTAATTAGTAAGCAGTCACTTTTACCACAGTAAAAGGTTTTTTTTAGTAGAACAGTAATTGGCTAAGCAAAGTACTTAGAAAATATTTCAGGCGTTACCCTCAATCTCGTAGTTAAAAACTCCGAAACAATCAGAACAGAGAGATAAGGTTAATGCTCACGTTACGCGTGGGCGTTTTCTTATTTGTTCTATAGGTGCTCGGAGTACCTTAACTACAATAAGTTAAATGTCCACGCTTTTTTTTAGGAGTAAAAAAGCACCCCGGCATATGAATACTACAATTTCAAAAGAAGTAAAACAAGAAGTAATAAAACTGTTGCCTGAATTAAGGGAACAAGTTTGCAAAGAATTTGAACATTGGGACAAGTACGAGCCCAACGACCGCTTCTATTCAGATGACAAAGTACTTGAGATACTACCCTATTCGGCATACGAATACATTTTACTGTCGTGGGGTATTGAGCCCAACCGGGTTACACTTACATCGGTAATACAGGCCCTCAACAATAAGCTTTTTAGCGACCTGCGGCATATTACCTGTCATGCATTGCGTCGCCTGGCATTTACTCAAAAAACAGGTAAAAAGAGGCAATAAAAAAAACCTCCCGATCAGTTACGAAAGGGAGGTTGAACAATGAGTAAAAACGGATTATCCTTTTACCAACTCAGCATTTACCACAATACTTACTTCATTGCCCAAAGCAATAGCAGGCATGGTTGGCGCCATATTAAAATCGGTACGGTTAACTGTACCGGTTACTTTAAACCCTGCAATGGTTTTTTGGTTTCCAAGGTGCGTACCTATTGCACCCTTTGCATCCAATTCAATATTCTTGGTTACACCCATAAAGGTAAGGTCGCCGGTTAGCTTATAGTTCTTGCCTTCAGTCTTTTTAAACGATTTGCTTTTAAAGCTGATAGTAGGATATTTCTCTAAGTTAAAGAAATCATCTTTCTTCATGTGGGCATCGCGCATTTCATTGTGCGTATCAATGCTGCCTACATTTGCTGTAAATTCAATCTCAGCATTCGAAAGGTCTTCGTTTGCATTCGATATTTTCACATCAAAATCTTTAAACATTCCCTCTACTTCCGATACCATCATGTGAGTAATGCTAAAGCCAATCTTAGAGTGTGCTTTGTCGAGTGTCCATGTTGCGGTTGCAACCTTTTCTAATGTTTCCATTTTTTTGTTTTTATTTAAATTAATTGTTTGTATTAGTTGATGCAGGTAAAAAATTGGTTTTATCGTTTATAAACATCGAGATCCAGAAACCTGCGAGCAAAATTGCAGACACCGGCATGTGACTACCCATACTCAATTCTACAGCACATGCGCCACCCAGGTATGAGCAAAGCAGGTAAAATCCTAACTTTTTTGTTTTAGGAATAAAGAAAAGTATAAGTGAAATGATCTCGATTGTTCCGAAAACGGGAATATAAGGACCAAAACCACCTTTGCTCATACTTGCCACCAGTTCGGGGTTAGCGGTAAGTTTCATAATGGCGCTCATTAATACCATTGCCGCAGGCAAAGCGCCTACTACTATAGAAACTATATTTTTTGTTTTACTTGTCATAGTTTTATTTTTAAAAATTGTTTTACTGAAATTTGTTGACGCAAAGGTGTGTATATTCGGTATACAAAAGTTAGTGATATACTTTTATATACCGGTTTACTAAAGTATACCTACTCAATAACGCCAGCCAGTATTTCAACTTTTACCGGAAGTAAAAATCGTTGATTTAAGCCTTGCACTTGTTACACATTAGCCGTGCAACTTTGTATATATCACACATTTAAGGCTCTCAATTAAACCACCATTCTCTCTATTAACAGGGCAAATTTGTGATTAATTACACCCTGTTTTATTTATTCATCATATAAAAGACACAGTTCGTGAAGAGGGAACTTATTTATATTTAGTATACATTTGTAACCTGTTAGCTTATATATACTATATATGACACCTACACCAAAAGATCACAGCGAATGTACCCGCAACCTGCTTCCGGTAAAAGATGCCCTGGATATACTGGGCGGTAAATGGAAGCTACCCATAATTATAGCCCTAACCTTCGGCAATAAGCGCTTTAAGGAAATGCAACGCGAAATAAATGGTATTACTGCCAAAATGCTTTCGAAGGAGTTAAAAGACCTTGAAGTAAACCAATTGGTAAAACGTACTGTATATGATACCGTACCTGTATCGGTAGAATATGAACTGACCACCTACGGCAAATCACTGCACAAGGTAATAGGCGAACTGCGTACATGGGGGCTGCAACACCGCAAAAAGGTGTTATCGAAAGCAGAGTAAGGCAACGCAAATTATTGTATTTTTACTCTATTAATTCCCTTGTATCAGAGTATAAACGGCAATGCGTAAATCATTAATACTTACATTATTAATATCCCTATCTATAGCACCTGCATTTGCCGGTACTATAAAGGTAGATTCGATGTATGCGGTTTTAAAAACCGAAAAAGAAGATACCAATAAAGTAAGCACTTTAATATCGATTGGTTTTCAGCTAATATATAAGGCCAACTATAGCGTTGGCGATTCGCTATCGGAATATGCACTACAACTTGCCAACAGACTTGATTACAAAAGAGGTATAGCCCGCGCCCTACGCAATATAGGGCTTATAAACACAAGGCACGGCGATGCAAAGAAAGCACTTGAGTGCTATAAGGAAGCACTTAAGCTTTACGAAGGCATGAATGACATCAGTGGACAAGCTTCGGTACTAAACAGCCTTGGTAATTTATACGACCAAACCGGAGATTATGCAATGGCTATAGATAACTTTTTTAAAGTGCGCGATATGTTTACCAGTATAGGTAACAAACAGGGTGTTGCCATAGCATCAAACAACCTTGGTATAATATACCTGAGGCGGGGCAATTACCCAAAAGCATTAGACAATTTTCTGGTTTCACTAAAGGGCTTCCAGGAACTGGGGCAGAAGAATTACGAAATGGAGATACTGTTGAACGTAGGCATAATATACGATGAGCAGGGAGAAAACGATAAGGCTTATACTACCGATAAGCAAGTATTACAAATGGCACAGGAAACGGGCGATAAAAGGATTGAAGCCAATGTACTTGACAATTTAGGCAACCTGTTTCAAAAGGAGAAAAAATACAAAGAAGCATTGGCCTATAGCGAAAAAGGCCTGAAGCAACATGAAGAGAACGGCGAAAAAGTAGAAGTAATTGCATCGCTGAATGATTTTGGCCAAACTGAGAGCCACCTGGGTAATTACGATACCGCTCTTGTTGCATTCCGTAAAGCATTGGCTATAGGTGAAGACGTAAACTATGCCGAAGGCATTGGCTCAGCCTGCAACAATATTGCTGCTACAGATACGCTTACGAAGAATTACACCGAAGCCCTTGAATATGCCAACAAGGGTTTGCAAATGGGTAAAAAAATCGGCAGCATGAGCCTGATCGAAGATGCAGAAGGCATACTGAGCAGTATATATGCACGTAAAGGTGATAACAGCAATGCACTGATACACTACAAAGCCTTTATTACTGCCCGCGATAGTATTTACAGCAACCAGAACACCAAGAAAATGGTAGCTGAAGAAATGAACTTCGACTTTGACAAAAAACAAGCCGAAGAAAAAGCAAAACAGGATCAGAAGAATTTAATTGCCGAACAGGAACGCAAAAAACAGGCTGTAATACGTAATTCGTTTATTGTGGGCTTTGCACTTATGATTGCCCTTGCGTTCTTTATCTTTAGAGGATACCGAGAAAAGCAAAAAGCCAATTTAATTATTACCCAACAAAAGGCTGAAGTAGAACAACAAAAGGAATTGGTTGAACACCAAAAGGCAATTGTAGAAGAAAAGAATAAAGACATTACTGACAGCATACATTATGCATCTCGCATTCAGCATGCACTGCTAACAACTGACGAATATTTAGGAAATCATTTAAAGGAATACTTCATATTATTTAAACCCCGCGATATAGTTAGCGGCGATTTTTATTGGGCCTACTCCACCCCAAAGGGAGCATTCCACATTGCTTGTTGCGATTGTACAGGACATGGCGTACCTGGAGCATTTATGAGCCTGCTTAATATATCTATGCTTAATGAATCGGTGATAGAGCGTAACATTACCCGCCCCGACCTGGTGCTGAATGATGTACGGACAAACATCATTAAAGCTCTTAACCCAAAAGGATTAGATACCGAAAGCAAGGATGGTATGGATAGCGTTTTTTGTACCATTGATATGCAGAACAAAATGCTGCACATGGCCTGCGCCAATAACCCTGTGTGGATAATAAGAGAGAATAGTCTTGCAGAAATACATCCTGATAAAATGCCCGTAGGTATTCAATATGGAACTGAGAGGCCATTTACTTTGCATAGCCAGCCAATAAATACCGGCGATTGCATTTACCTGTTTACCGATGGTTATGCCGATCAGTTTGGAGGAAGCAAAGGCAAAAAATTTAAATACAAGGAATTAAAGCAATTGATACTGGACAATTGTAAACTGACAATGCAGGAACAAAAAACTATCTTAGATAAGACTTTTGAAAGCTGGAAGGGAGATTTAGAACAAGTGGATGATGTACTTATAATTGGAATTAGAATTTAAATAAAATGAAAACTAGAGTTTTTTTAAAGTTCATAAAGTTTTTAAAGTTCTAAAGTTCATATTTACTTTAGGGACTTTTTACTTTATAAACTTTTCACTATGCTTTGCTCAAAGCGCCGATAGCCTTAAAGCAAAAAAGACCGATTCTCGATCCTTTATTCCCGGTACGCATATATCAATGATAATGCCCCAGGGATTCAAATACGCTAAGGAATTTATGGGTATTGAAAAAGACGATAAGACATTTATAAAAATATACGACCCTTACGAAAGCGATTACAACACCAGCTCGGCAAGCTTTAGCAGGCCTATGTTCGAGAACAAGGGGCTCGATGTATTTACATTTAAGGTGTCTAATGTGGGCAAGTATCCTGCCAAATATGCCGGTATGAAAAGCAGTACCGGTTATAAAAACTTTGAACTGCTGTTTGGCGATACAACCTTTTCTGCGATGTTATTCGGGCATTGTTCGGTAAATGATGCAGATGTATCGAAGGCTATTGAAGATGCCATATTATCGGTTAAGTACGATAAGCAGATAAAGGCAGATCCTTATGTACACAACTACTTTACCATAAACGACACCATATCTGTATTTAAGTTCAGCAAATTTACAGGCGAGGTGCTCGACTACAGTGTGAATGGAAACTTAAAAACAGGAGACAAAGATGCAGCCTTTACAGTTACCCCATTTAGCATTGATAAGCCCATTACCGATAAGGATATAAAGAAAAGCATGGAAGAAATTTATAAGCAGGACGGCATGACAGGTATAAAAGTAAAGAACGAATCGGATGCTAAAATAAATGGCTATGATGCATACGAATCGGAAGTATATGGAAAGATGAATGGCAAACAAACCATGATATACCAACTTACCGTAGCCAAAGATGGTAAGGCCCTACTAATAATGGGCATCACTAAAACCGACTTTGATAAAAACTTAGCTGAATTTAAAAAGCTGGCTTACACGGTTAACTTTAAGACTACCGGGAAGTAATCAAAAATCGGGTGGATAAACATGGTACTTCTTGGGCTTTTTAATTAGTTTTCCATTCTTATCAAACTCCAGCGTACAAGTATTATATTTCCCTTCTCTAATTCCCAAACGTACCATAAATGTTTTCATGTTTTGGCCGGAGTCAAGTATCATTCTGGCAAACTCGAAAGTGGAGCGCTTAAAGTTTTCCTTTATATAAGTATTTACACTATGTATAAGTAATGTATTGGTATCTCCGGAGAATTCGATATATGTACCTGTATAATTCCAGTTTGAATCAAAACAGGAATGGTAATAAGTGGTACTATCCTTATATAGTGCATCATACCTACTGCCATTTATTGTTTCAAAGTTGGTGTAATAATGCCATTCAATTTTCTTGTGTGCAGGATAAATAGCAATCATTTTATCAAAAGCTTTTTGAGGTACTGCAATAAGGTCTTCGGGCTCTGAATCTTCATCATCATCGCGGTACCAGGTAGCAGTAGAATCGAAATAAAGCACTTCAAATTTTTCTTTATGTGGGAATGATGCGCGAAAACATAGGCGTTTTTCAGTAATTTTCCCGTTATTGGTTGTCGATTCAACATAGCAATCATACCCCCATTTAATATTAGCAGCAGCAGGATACATGCGCTTGAGTTTAGCCCTAATTACCAATGGCACCTTTGCCGAATCGAGCATTTGAGCATGCGCCATAGTAGCATACAAACAGAATAAAACCACTATGAGTTTATTGCATTTCATCTTTAACAACCACTTTTAAAACCTTGCCCGTATAATACGCTTATCGTCAATTTCATATTCCATAATTTCTTTATGGGTCTTAACATCCCTAAAAAACCAACTTACACCATGTCGTGCAAAACATCCGTTAGAATGCCATCTTTCTTTTCTTCTCAATACCTGTTTAAGGTATTTTTTGTTAGGCACATCATAAATCTTTACATTACCGTTATCCAATAATTCATGAGTTACCCCATCCACTTCATTGCCAATCCATGAATCCAGATCAGCTCCGACAAACCAATGCATTGTATCAGCATTGAGTATAATGGTATCTCTATCCTTATTTTTTATGTACCTATCAATTGTTTTTATAATAAGCAACTTACTATCATCATGCCCAAACTTATTTGAATTCTTAAAAGCATTATAGCCCATAATTATATTATAACTGGGCCCCTCAGGAGTATCACACCTAAATACTATAATATACTTGTCCGTTGTATCAGGGTGCAGGTTAATAATCTGTCTCCGCCTTGTTCCGGGCGATTTTATTTTTTTACCATTCTTATAATAATCTGTTTCATCGAAAACAGGATAGCTACCGAATCCATTTTGTTCTATACTGTACCGCACCATGGTTTTACGGCCAAGCGTATCGTAATGGGTTTTCTTTGAAATAAAACGATTAGGGCCATCGCAAACGCCAAACCAGGTGTCCTTATAATTCTCTTTTTCTATTAAACGATTAAGAGAATTGTAGGTTTTACTAACAGTAAATAAGCCAATGTGAACTCCGGTACGCAGGCACAAAAAATGCCATTCCCTGGTAAATGTGGTTTGCCCTAATGAATAAGCATCAACCTCTGAACCTTTTTCACCGGGAACAGCCAATAATGGGTGGCCATACTTGCAGGCAGATAACATGATAAAGCCAACTATTATTATTGAAAAATGTTTCCTCCTCAGCATATATCAAATATAAACAATAGAGGACATAATTCATACTCGGTATGAGTACTTAACAGGCCACAATGAGTAGTTGACTGCTTTTATTGAGTAGTTAACAGAAATAGGAGAAGGCATTATGTAAGCAACTGTTCAAAAAAACCGCCTATTTGTTTTTCCTTATCTACAAAATGTATCTCCAATATCCATTCACGCTTATTACCTGCAGCATCTGGCAAAAACATATCGGTGTTGCTTTCGGGGTGCACATAAAGGTTATAGTTATTAGGCTCCAGTTTTTCATGCGGAAAATGCCCAATTAAATGTCCTGCTAAGGGGCCTCCATAGGTCCAGCCATATTGTTTTGCAAGTTCCACATTATACGCATAATATTCGGCACAGGTAAGTTTTGTTTGCTTGCCAAACCAAGCCTTCGATTCGTGCCATGCCAGTTCAATATCTTTCTTCAGCTTATGCTTCAATGGGTCATTACCTATAACATATGTCCTGCCAAAATCAGCTTCCCATTCTTCAATTATTGGGCCAAAATCGAAGAACAAAATATCATCATCTTGTATAATCAGGTCAGGTGGGTTATCATTATAGGGTGCAAGGGTATTAGGGCCGCTCCTTACAATACGTTTATGCCAGAATTTCTCAATACCAAAGAGTTCTTTTGCCAATGCAAATACCTCTTCGTTCAGTTGCTTTTCTGATTTGCCCGGCTTTACAAGTTTTCGTTCTTCAATTGTATTGAACAATTGCTCTGCAATCTTTTCGGCTTCTATTAGTTTTGTTTTGGTACTACTCATTTAATTTATAATCAATATTCAAATATAGACAAAGCGACCTCACCCTTGCCCTCTCCTTGCGCAAGGAGAGGGTTGGAATTAAGTCTAATTGATTTATAGGCAATGTAACGGCACGTGAGGTGATAATGAGGTACTGACACATAGATGCAAAGGATTATTCGTGACGTGTTCATTTATTATGGAACTCATGAGGGCTTCGCCGTTGTGCCAAATCCAGGCATGCCCAATGATTTACAGTAAGAACATTTATACCTCTATCTTTGCAGCCTTATTTATAGGCTCATTAAAAAGATACTACATATTATCAGGCAATCTCTCGACGGGGTTGAGCGCGATTACACCCAGGGGAGTATACGCATGGCAGTGTTTTTGCTGGCCATACCCATGATATTGGAATTAAGCCTCGAGAGTGTATTTGCATTGGTAGATATGTTTTTTGTAGGTAAGCTCGGAAAAAATGCAATTTCAACAGTTGGCCTTACCGAGTCGGTTATTACACTTGTGTATTCTATAGCAATTGGCTTAAGCACCGCAGCCACTGCTATTGTTGCCCGCCGCATTGGAGAGAAGAATCCAGAAGCGGCTGCCCATGCCGGAGCACAATCGCTTATCATTTGCTTTCTGCTAACCATAGTAATAAGTGCAGTTGGAATGGTATTCGCAGACAATATATTATCCCTTATGGGAGCCAACCCTGATGTGGTAAAAGATGGAGCCATATTTACACGCATAATGTTTGGTGGCAGCATGGCTATTATGTTATTATTCCTCATCAATGGAATTTTCCGCGGTGCAGGCGATGCAGCTATTGCTATGCGAAGTTTGTGGATAGCCAGCCTTATTAATATTATACTCTGCCCTATTTTTATACACCTTTTCGGATTAAAAGGCGCTGCCATTGCAACAGTAATAGGCCGCAGCACAGGTGTGCTTTACCAG
>JABDCA010000040.1:0-23362 GCA_013288345.1 Bacteroidota bacterium
TCCGCTTTCGGTGGTCAAATAGGCTGCTCCTTTGTTCACCGGATCCATGGTTATGGAGAAACAACTGGCCGTATCGCCCACGTTGTTTAATGATGCATTTACAATTTTTGTCCAACTGGTGCCACGGTTAGTAGTGCGATATAAACCACCCTGGTTATTGGCTGCTCCGCCAAAGCCACTATACACACAAACGTACCAGGTATTTTGGGTGGCATCGTTCGGGTCAACGGTCAGGTCCATGGTCCAGTATTTCATACCCGGGGCACTTACGTCGGTCCAGGTTACGCCATGGTCGGCACTTACAAATACTCCAGAGCTATCGGTAAAAGCACCTGCATTGGTTCTTCTGCCCGAAAAGGTAGTTACCACGGTTCCGTCGTTCAACACTCTAATATCTAAAGGATGCCCTTCTGTACGTGCCGGAGCCGAGCGTGTCCATGTAGCCGATGCACCCAGGTTTATATTGTTCGATACATATATACCACCCTTGTTGCCGCTACCACTGTGGTTGATAACACTGGCGAACATACGTGTAGGGCTGGTAGGGTCTAAGGCTACCCATATAACAGGCCTGCCGAAGTTATACATGGTGGTAAAGGTCTTTCCTGTATCGGTCGACATCATTACCGCACCTGTTCCGCCATCTATCTTTCCATCTTCCAGATAGGTGCTCTGGTACATATCGTGCACGCTCGATGTGGCTGCATACACTATTTTGGTATTTGGGTCCTTTACAAACTTGTAAGCAGAATTGAGTGTAAGTCCACTGCAATCGAAACCCCAGCTATTGCCACCATCGTTACTGCGGGTAGCGGTAATATCGGTATAGCCCGCCAGCATGTGCAGCGAATCGTACCACATCAAATCCCATCCCGAGGTCATTTCAATACCATTGCTCTGGTAATAGTGCCCCTTAGGTGTATTAGCATTCGCAGGATTAAGCTCAGCCGGTGGCACATAAAGCGCCTGCCATGTTTTGCCTCCGTCGCTGGTTTTGTGTATAAAGCCTTCGTCGGTTTCTACAACCGTTAAACTATCTGTCGGGCATACATCCATACCGAATACATATTGGGGCCAGCTCCAACCCAAATCTCCACCCGAACCGCAATAGCCGGTTTGAATATTTTTATTGGTAGTGGTATTAAATACGTATGTCCAGCTTGCACCGGCATTGCCTGTTTTAAGCACAATAGGAAAACTGCTTGTATTGCTTGCACCACCTATATAGGCATCGTTGATGTTGTTTGCAGCCATACCTATAAAAAACGGATAGTCGCCTGCTAAAATGCCTGTGGTCTTTTTCACCCAATTACCCGGATAATCTAACGAATATACGTTGGCATAGCTGCCTCCGTTATCGCCTGTAATACCCACATATACATTGCCTGCAGTTTGCGTTACGCAAAAAAAGCGGATGGTCTTGCCCACCCTTGCTGCTGCAAACGACAATATATCTTCGGTTGTTATACCATTGGTGGTAAGCGCAGCCCAACTGGTACCACTGTTGGTAGATACAAGCAAGCCTTTGTTGGTACATATATAAATAGCAGAATCGTAAAAGAAAGTACCTGCTACATATGCTCCGTTGCCACTGTTATCGGTATAAAATGCTGAGCCGAATGTTGTTCCTCCGTTATTAGACAGGTACAGGTCGCTGTAATCAGATACTATTACCTGGTTCGAGTTTTGCGGATTGGCAATTACATACCAGGTGCCGTTGCCTGCTGTAGGGTCGGTAGTTGGGTTCCAGGTTACGCCTGCATCGGTACTTTTAACGGCAATCATACTACCGCTTGTGGTATTGTTGCTTTGGCAATAGCGTATGCTGTTGTTATTGGTAAACGATACAAAGCCAAAGTGCCCGCCAAGCACCTGGTTAAAGTTTATAACACTCCACGATGCACCACCGTTGGTTGAGTGGTACAGATCGGTCATATCGGTATTCGAATATATTTCGCTTTTGTTGGCAGGGTTAATGCTGGGGCTATATTGTGCGCCGCCACCGCCAATGCCATGGGCAGTGAAAGTATTTGGCTGAGCAAAAGAGAGTGAACAGTTAAAAGTGAAAAGTGAAAAGCTGCAAACTGCAACTAACAATTTAGAATTCAACATTAAGCATTTAAAATTTGTATTTGTGCTCATAGGGGATGAATTTGATATTAACAAACTTAGTAATTTATATATACAGATAAAAGCTAAGGGCAAATAGTTGCATGGTTTTAGGTTAAGGCTAAGATTTAGGTTGAGATAGTTTAATTTACAACTGCGAGTTCCGGCTATGCGGACGTGGCAGTCTCAACGCAAATAAATCTTTGTTTCAATCTTTGGCACACCGGCGAAGCCAGCATGAGTTCAATAGCTTATAAATGAGTTACGAATAATTCACTGCATCTATGTGTCCATTCCTATCATCATTACTTGTCACCTCACGTGCCATTTCATTACTCATAACGTATTTATTATTTTTGAATTCGTGAGGGCTTCGCCGTTGTGCATTGTCAAATGCAAATTGTCAATTGCTATTGCCTCACGTGCCATGGCTTTATTTGCAAACTAGTTTGGTAGGATTCTTCACTCCACTGCGTTCCGTTCTGAATGACAAACTCTACGTTCTTTTTTAGGGGAAAGTGGCGCGGGCTTCGCCCGCGCCACTTTCCCCTCCCTCCCATAAAGCCTCTTGTCATTTCGAATGCAGCAGAGCGGAATGAGAAATCCTACTCATATTACTGTTTTTCGTTTATAGCTCATCGCTACTAGCTTATAGTTACTTTGCCTACATTTGTATAAACCATTTCATATCCATTGAAGCCTAACGATAGCCCATATATAACTGCCTTACGATTCATATTCAGAGCATGGATAGTAACCGTTTTATGCGGGCCGGTACTTTATATGATCTATATATTGGCAACTACTCATCACTCCTTCGATTTTCGTGAAATAATGGGCTCACTCGGACTTACAGCTTTAGTTGCCATATTCTCAGCTATTTTTTCATTGCCCGGCATGTTTATTGTATCGCTTGTTACATACTTTGTAAACAAAGGCCATATTACTATGCTTGTTAAAAAACTGGCAATCGGTTTAGCTACCACATTCCTGCTTTTAACCACCTATTATTTTGTAGCCAACCTTACATTCCCACACCGTAAGAACCCCAGCACATTTTCCGATGACTTCGGACAAGGAGACCTGATATGTGTACTTGCATACTGGCTCGTGGCAATGGTTGCCATAATACTATTCAAACTAAAAGAACCACAACACCGAGGTTAGAAAGAAATAATATTTTTGCTTTAAAGTAAATCAAACATGAAGCCTACAAAACCTGCCGTCCCCGACGAAGTAGTTATTGATAAGATATACCTGATTCGAGGCCAGAAAGTAATGATAGATAGGGATATTGCAGAATTATATGGGGTTAAACCTATCCGTTTACGTGAACAGGTAAAAAGAAATAATGGAAGATTTCCGGCAAACTTCATGTTCCAATTGACTGCCAAAGAAGTAGATTCTATGGTATCGCAAAATGCGATACCATCTAAAAAGCATCTGGGAGGCTTCCTGCCCTATGTATTTACAGAACATGGTGTATTAATGCTTGCAAATATACTTAAGAGCGAAAGAGCTATTCAAATGAGTATACGAATAATAGAAGTATTTGTAAAACTGCGTGAAGTGGTAAGCACCCATAAAGACCTTTTATTACAAATGCAGAAGTTGGAGAAACAATTAACTCATCATGATGACCGTCTTGATAAACACGAAGACGAAATACAACTAATATTTGAAGCCTTGAAACAGCTTTTAAACCCGCCTCAACCACCAAGGAGGTTAATAGGATACAAGCAGAAAAAATGAAACGTACAACACTCACTGTCCTACTCCTGTTCTGTTGCTCGCTTTCATTCGGGCAAATGCCCAAGTGGTTTGGCAAAGACCTAAGGCTTCCTAATTATACACATCACATTTTAGTAGAGTACGAATTAGGTAAGGGCAAGCTGTTAAAGGATTCAGCTAACCGGATTATACTCGATTCGGTTGTGAGGTTTATGAAAGAGAACCCCGGTTTAATTATACAAGTAGAGAACAATTCAGACAGCAGGGCAAGCACTACAAGCAGCAGCAACATATCGCAGTATCGGGCACAAAGGATTGTAGATACACTTATTAAACTGGGCATTGCCCCACCACGCCTGGTAGCTAAAGGCTGGGGACCTACAAGGCCATTAATAAAGCAAAGCATTATTGATGCTATGAAAACTCAGGAAGAGAAAGAGGCTGCATATGCTGTTAACCGCCGTACCGAGATACGAATCCTATCTACCAATTACGGCCACGAAACCTTTAACTGGAATGATACGGTTTTTTATGTGGGGAGTAAAAGAAAGATAAATGTTGAATGGGATCTAGACTATTCCGGGCTAAGAAGAACTTCATTAGATACAATAAAACCTGTTATTGAATTCATGAAAAAGAATCCTACTATAAAAATTGAAGTTGCAAACCATACCGACCCGCAAGGAAGTGAAAGCCATGATCAACGGCTAAGCGAGATGAGATCACTATGTATCGCGACCTATATAATCTCAGAAGGAATAGATTCTTTAAGAGTTACGCCAAAGGGCTATGGATTTTCGAGACCATTACCCGGTTGCAGTAAAGAAGAAATAGATGCAATGAAAACAAAGCAGGAAAAAGATTCTGCTTACCAAAAAGACCGCCGGACCGAGATAGTGATAATCGCAAAATAAAAAAAATGTTGGTAGGATTCTTCACTCCACTTCGTTCCGTTCTGAATGACA
This sequence comes from Bacteroidota bacterium, assembly GCA_013288345.1. Taxonomy (GTDB): domain Bacteria; phylum Bacteroidota; class Bacteroidia; order JABEUT01; family JABEUT01; genus JABEUT01. The sequence goes on from JABDCA010000040.1 coordinate 4,806, forward strand.
GTCCATACTCTGTTCTTTTTAAGGAGAAGTGGCGCGGGCTTCGCCCGCGCCACTTCTCCCTCCCCCTATCTATGACCACTGTCATTCCGAACCGCGGGTTGGCGGTGAGGAATCTCAATTAAAAGAAGCAGCCTGGCAAAAAGACCGCAGGACTGAGATAGTGATTATTGAGAAATGATATTACTTGCCGTCTGCTTTAGCTGACGGAATATATTAGGATACTGATTGTGGCTTTAGCCTAAAAAGCCAATACCCATTGGGCTGAAGCCAATTACTCGAAGCATCTTTTCCCCGTCAGCTAAAGCAGACGGCAATTGACAAACAATAAGAGCACTGGGATTTCCATCATCAAATTACCAAATCATTGCATTCTTTCTTTCCCAAACTTTAGTTCAATATCATCAATAGATAGAGAGCCCTTAGTACATTCAATAAACACTTTTACTGAATCGGTAGGTAATAAAGCAGGCAAGAGCTTACCTATATACCCAACCATTTCCCATTCCTTATCTCCTGCCATTTCGTTTGCAAGGGTATGCTCATCGGTATAGCTGACAGCAGCGTTGGCAGGTTTTATTTGGGTAATAATGCGGGCATCATTACTTAAATCATCGGTATAGGCCCAAAGACTTACATACATAACAACACCTGTATTAGCAGGTATTGCTGCTGCACTAAATGAACACAACAACATTCTGCCTGATGAATTATTTACCTGCAATGAATGCGCGCCACTGTGCAAATGCATAGTAGAACTAACAGAAGCATAATTAGTGCTCTCAAAATTATTGGTGTACACAGGCTTATCGAACAAGTTAAGCTTCGATGCAGGGTCGTCATACACCCATCCATATTTATCGGCTGTTTTCAAAAAAACATTCCAATACCTATTACCATTCATTTTATCGTACGAAATAATAAATTTGTTGTATTGTATAGTTTGAATGATACACAAGGCAAGGCACAGAACTGAAACGCCAACCATTATTCTTTTAGCAAACCTTGTCTTTATTTGCGTTAGTGTAAGCGCAAACAACAAGGCATAAAAAGGATAGAAGTCGATAAATACTCTCATGCCAAAGCTTCCGCCATACCACCACTGCCACCAGCTCGAAAGCACATAGGTGCTCAGCAAAAAGAAAACCACAACGATAGCAAGTCTGAAAATATCTTTTTTAATACTCAGCATAATTGCCGCACCTGCTAAAGCAACAAGCATAATGGGTGTATATACAAACCAGCCCTTGCGGTAACTAAAAAGCATATCGAAAAAACGGGGCCTTGAAAAATCGAACCCTTCTCCCCCATAGCCCCACACAAGCCAGTGGCCCGTTTCGGCATGCCATTTTATAAGCTGAATACCCACTGCTAAAAAAGCAGCAAGGAACACAGGTGCTATCTTTTTAAAACTTAATATGCTCGTCAAAAACTGTTTGGTTTGCTGAATGCTGCCAGCCAAAAACGGAATTACAAAAACGATAAGCACATTGGTAGGACGTATTACTACCAGCAGGCCTAATAACAAAGATGCCGGCAACAGGTCTCTCAACTTTGTATCATCCATAGCTCTTTTTACATAATAAAGGAACACCGCCATAAGTCCGAATGAATACACGTGCGACATAGAAGGTTCGATGGTGGCATAGTAGAACAAGTTGGTAGCATACACCACCAGCACAAGCGTAAAATAAATTACAGCATCAGCTATATTGAACTTAAGCAAAAGTTTACGCAGGCACCACAAACCAATGAACAGGTAAAACAGGGCCGCCAGCGTAACTGCTTCCTGGAACAATACCGAGTAGCCATTTAAATCGAACCCTGACAGATAACTCACAAAATAAGCAGTAAGGAAAAAGGGCGCTATGACTATGGCCTCGCCTACAAAATACTTATCGGTGTGTTTAGATATATCTATTTTATTAGGTAAAAACGGGTATTCCACCTCATCTCTGTCCATACCAGGGCGTAACTTATGTTCCGCTTCTATCACTCGCTGATAATCGAGCTTGTGATATATAAATACACAGGGCAGGTAAGCGTAATAACCATAGCCATCGGCATTAATATTGGTGTTCCACGACCTTACCCGGGTAATATCGGTAATGAGTGCGGGCAACAGTATTAAAAAAATTACAAGTACAGGAGAAAGCCTTTTCATTAAAATGGTTAAACTCCGGCTAAGATAGGAATTAGTCGTACAGTCATAAGTCGATAGTCATAAGCGCTTCTAGTATCGCTAACACAGTCAAACTTTCTTGATTCGTAATTTTTGATTCGCAATTGAATAACTGCCTATCTTTGTACTAAATACCTTTTTATGAAAACGCTACTTATCGCTATAGGCTTACTTATTACCACCACTGCATTTACAAACTCACCACTAGCATCTAACGACTTACAACTATCGACTTACGACTATCGACTGACCGCTGATAACTTACCTTCGCACTACGTATACATTGATGCCACCGACCCCAAAGAACCTTATTACCACGCCGCAGGCGATTGCATGGACATAAAAAAAGGCCATAAGGTAGAAAAGGTATCGCTGAAAGATGCCGAAAACAAGTACCACCTTAAGCCCTGCCCTGAGTGTTATAAACCCAAAAAGTAATTACGAATTAAAAATTACGAATTACGAATGAATCTCAATAAGCAAATAGGTTTTATCACCGTAATTTTTAATTCGTAATTCGTAATTAAAATGTGCCCATCTGCAAAATATATATGTATTACTGCACTACTGTTATGGGGCAGCGTGTGCGCTTCCGCCCAACTGCTTAAAATAGATTCGGTAAAGACTGCCTTGCAAGGTTCCTGGCAAATGACTGCCGATACCAATGTGGTGCTTGTATTTAAAGGCGATACCATGACACACAAAATGATGCGGTCGTGGGGCAGCGGAAAGGCACACTTTATGGTTACCGATCAAAACTGCGACACGGCCCGCTTTATACGCAAAGATGCACTATACCTTATAGAGACCTACCGCTATTACCATGGCAAGCAAGCCCTGGATGGGGAACTGTGTAATAAGATCATCTATTTTAAAAACGGCACACTTATACTTAAACGCAACGGCGTTTTTGAAAGCTACACGAGGGTTAATTAAGAATTAAAAATTACGAATTACGAATTAAAAGTCGCGAGTTCAGTACTCTCAATAATTCGTAATTTTTAATTCGTAATTCGTAATTTAAAAAATAGCCTTGCTATTTTTTAATGAACTGTTTTACGTAATCGTAATCGTCAATATGCTTGGCGTTTTTGGTTATCCACTCACATACATCGGCTGTCAGCGCCAGTCCAACATCATCGATATTAGCTGCAGTAACAAGTAGCATTACAAACCCGTTGTGGGCATACGATGTGTCGTTAAGGGTATAGTCCTTGTGGTTTACCTTCATATACTCATCGCGTTGTTTTATAAAAATTACACACGAAAATTTCAGGGGCTTAAAATTTCCCTTTTTAATGCAGTCGAAAAGAAACTTATTAATATCGGCAGGCGGCATAGGTATCATCGATACAACAAGCGTGTCAGTGCCACTTATGTAAGCAGGCTTGTAGCTTTCTACATAGCTCTTACACTTATCCATCATGGCGTTATCGTCGCCACTTTTTTGAGCCACAGCAACATTGCAGATAAACAACCAAACCGCAATACATTTATATATTATACTATGTTTTGTGTTGCGGCCACTCATGTTGTTTTTTTAATGTTGCATATTCAAATCAATAACCACTGTGTCGCTTATAAATTGCTTTACATAGGCATAGTCGTCAAACTTCTTTGGGTTCTTCTTTATCCAGTCGTACACATCTCCGGTATTCAATTGTTCTATGTTGCCAATACCATCTTTCGATCTGCCAAGGCCCATAGCCACCCTCAGCATTTCTACAAAGCCATTTTTAGCGTAAGTAGAATCATCAAGGTTATAGTCCTGATGGTTTACGTTTATATATTCGTTGTGCTGTTTTATAAGTACCACTGCCGAAAACTTTAAGGGTTTAAAGTTTTTAGCCTTAATACAATCGAACAAAAAGGTATTTATATCTGCAGTAGGTGTGCTTATCATAGATACAATAAGGCTATCGCCTGCGGGAGTCACATACGTGGGTAAGTAGCTATCGGCAAAGTTTTTGCATAGGCCCATCATTCCGGTAAATACGCTATCGGTAGTTTTTTGAGCCAGGCCCATATTGCAAATAAATAATAGAACCACAAAAATCTTATATCCCGCTTTTATACTTGTAACGTACTGTTTCATACCTATTTTATGTTTGTTTCGATGAGTTTTGACTGCTGAAAATTAGCAAATATTTTCAGATTGCCAATAACACAGGGTAATATTCCCTTCTATATTATAAATAAGTCTTGGGCGTTCCCCCAAGCTACGCAAGGGGTCGGGCTATCCGTTACAAGTCCTCATTTCATTCCGGGCTTTTCACTTCTATCCCTAACGCGAAAGCCACTAACGACTTATGACTTACGACTGCGAAGCATAGGCACGTGAGGTGAAAAGATACGATGATAGGCAATGACACATAGATGCAGAGTACTGTGCCAAAGAATCAGTAATCAAAATCTTTCACTTTTCGTTTTTCACTATTCACTTTTCACTGGCGGAAAAGCCGCCAACAAAGGCACAAGCACAAGTACACCGTAGGTGAGTATTTTAAAATGCTCGTAGTACGGGTTAAACTCACCCAACAAAAAAGTAGCATTAATGGTAAGGAAAGAAAAAGTGAAAGTGGCTATGAGCAAGCGCTGTTTTAATTTGGTCATGCTATTGTATTGTAGTAAAAAGTAATAGAAAATGTGGCACATGGCCGGCACGGCAAACACAAACGAATAATGCTGCTGATGCGGAAAAATAAGCGGGGTAATAAGTAGTATATAGCTTATCTCCCAATAGCGATGTGCCCTGCTTATATTGGCAAAGAAGGGGCGTGTACGCAAAAAGTAAAGCGAAAAAGCAATGAAGGCCAGGCGCACTCCGTTTAAAACATAGCTTAGTTGCGTAAGGCTTAGGTTAGCTATGTTGCGCCTTATGTGCAGTTCGTATTTATCGGGTGGTTTATCTACCAGCAACACCGACAAAAACGAGGTGAGGCTGTGAAAGCCGCGCTGCTCCACATCCATTACATGCTCGGCATTGGTTGGGTTTATAACACTCCACCACCGGCCCAATAAAAAGCTGTTTTGCTGCCAGCCAATTACCAGCGCAGGTATAAAAAGCAACACTGTATATACGGCTGCTATAAACGCCGAAGCCACAAACTGCCTTCGGTATAACAGGTAAGGCAAAATAACAATAGGCATTATTTTAAAGTTTATGGCAAGGCCAATAAGCAGTGCACCCAACAATCGTTTACCCGAAAAAATATATTCCAGCCCTTGTAGCGTAAGGTAGAGTATCATGATAGTTATTTGCTGGCAGTAAATATTGGCAAACACAAACTTGGCCGAAAAAACACAGCACAGCACCACAAACAGCCACTGTTGCTTTATACTAAGTGCCGACAACTTAAAATACTTAGCCAGTATACTAATTACCCCGACCATTAACAGGCCATTCAGCAAGAGCCATAGGTATTGCGCCGCAAGCATAGGCAAATAATTTAGCGGATATATAAGTATGGCAAACAGCAACGAATAATAATAGCGATAGCTATCAATATAGCCGGTGTAAAAAATATCCTTACCCTGAAACAGATCTTTCGATGCCATAAGGTAAATGGTGAGGTCGGCTTGCCGCTGCCCTACTATGGCTATGTATATAATGGCAAACAGGCTGTACAGCATTATTGCCGGTTTGCTTGTTAGCTTGGCTGATATGTCGGGTTGCTCCATTAAGGCAAAAGTAATTAATACGATTAAGCCATGACACTTTTCACTTTTAGCTTTTCACTTTATTAGTTGGGCGTTCCCCTCCTTTATTTCATTATTCTTAATTCCTTGTTCGATATTCAATATTCTTTTACCAGGCTTTGGCACAATTCTGTGCATCTATGTGTCATTGCCTATCATCGTTTCTCTTCACCTCACGTATGGGAGGCTTCACCTATTCGTGCGATTCAATTCTTAATTCCTAATTTTTAATTCTTCATTGATTATGCCTCACGTGCCGTTACTCTAACTTCATTATTGGTCATTCCTTGTTCGATATTCGATATTCTTTTTTTCTTTGGGCGTTCCCCTCCTATCGTCGGGTCGGGCCTGTCTGCCGACAGGCAGGCTATTCGCTACAAGTCCTCGCTACGCTGTGGGCTTTCCGCTACAATAGCGAAGCTCTCATGAGTTCAATAGAAAATAAAAGCGACACGAATAATCCCTAACGCGAACTGCTGTTCGTTAATAAATCCTAAAGAATATTTTCCATCCCTCTCATTGAGCAAGGAGAGGGCAAGGGTGAGGTTGCGTTACATTGCCCTCTGTCAAATATTTATTCGTATTTTCATCATTATAATTTCAGCTTTGAAAACATTTCGAATAACATTACTTCTTTTATTGGTTATACCAATCTGTAAGCTGCACGCCCAGCCAGGCGGTGGTGGTGGCTTAGTTATAGCGGGCTTTTACAACCAAAAGTTACAAAAGATAAATATACTTACCGACCCAGATATAAAGATGCGGAGCTTTGTTTTGCAGGATAGCGGTATTTATGAGACCTTTTACTTTCAACAACTGCGGCAAGCGAAAAAGAACATAAGTATAAGCGGCTATACCCATGATGGCTTTGTGCTGCCACCGGTTACTTATTACTATGGCGGACGCTACCGAAACTTGTCGGACCAGCGCATACTTATTATATATAAGCACGATACCATGATGATAGACTTTAGGGGTATTATAGGCGAAAACGCTGGAGGCTATAACGACAAAATAGACTCTATTGTAATACAAAAGGGCTATTTTAAATGCCTGCGCAGCACTGATAACAGTAACTATTCAGGCTTTTTGCGCAACGGAATAACACCCTATGTTTTTCATACAAAAGGCAATACGCAGCATACTGAGTTTTTAAATTACACAGATAAAATTGACACTACGTTTTTGCGCGAAGACAATCTTACTCCCCTGTTTTACCAACAACGGGCAGCCCATTACATTGAAACTAATGAAACCACATTAGCATTTGCCGATATTGATAAAGCCATTGCAAAAAACAAAGGCAAAACAACCTGCACCGACCTTTACCTGCTTTGCGGTGCCTACGAACAAAACAATCAGTACGATAAGGCCATTGAATCGTTAACTACTATTATAACGAACCATTGCAGCCAAATTTACTGGAACAAAGATATGGCGCCCGAATACAATTATCGCCGACGCATTGGTCTTTACGTAAAAAACAAGCAGTACCAAAAGGCGCTGACAGATTACGATTCGATTGCTATGCTGCCAACCATTTGGGCTAAAGCATATTTTATTATTGAGCGTGCCAATTTTAAAATGAACTATTTAAAAGATTATAAAAGCGCATTAACCGATCTAAAAACCCTTGCCGATACCAGCGAAGGTAAAAAGCAGGAGAACAATTTTATAAATGCCGATATATACTTTTCGCTTGCACCCGCCGAATACTATAACGGCAACGAAAAAGATGCCTATACCCATTGGCTGAAAGCCGAAGAAATGGGCTACAGTGCAAGTTCATCGGGTACTTACCCAACTACTTATTACGATTCGCTTATTCAGCAGCACCCAACCATTGCAGAGCTATACCTTGCCCGTTCTATTGCCATTGCCGACAGAGGCCCATACATTGGCTGGGGCGATGAAACCCAAGAATGCTTTACCAAAGCCATTGCCGATATTGATAAAGCAGAATCGCTCGGGCTGACAGATTACAGGGTGAATATGTACCGTGCAAACGACCTGTACCTGCTTAAAAAATATACCGAAGCCATGAAGGAAATAAATATGGCCATTAGCAAGAACGATACCATTGCACAATGCTATACCACACGTAGCCAAATTTGGGGCGGGCTAGGAAATTCAAAAGAGGCTCAGAACGATTGGACCAAAGCCAATGAGCTGAAGAAGAAGTGAAAAACACCTTTAACTTTGAAGATTTGGAAATTTGATGATTTGATAATTATTAAAGCCCTCACATTACATCTTCAAATTTCCAAATCTTCAAATTATCAAATCATTTTAATTTACTGTATGCGGCACCAGCTTCACCCCTTTTTTAGCGATGGGCTTAATAATTACGGTATAATAATACACTCCGCTGGCAAGGTGTTGCACGTGCACTTCGCAGCCAAAAGCCTGCAAGGGCCTTTTTGATTTTGGGGTAAAATCAATATTTACATAAGCTGCGGGAAATCCTTTTTTAAGGAAATAAAACCTTTCTAGCCCAACGCCTTCGTTATATGTATGCTTAGTTGTAAAACCGAGGCTATCGGTAGTAGCAAATATTTGCCTGCCATTTTTAGTATAGCTTATATTAAGCAAATCAATTGCGCTGCAATTGTAGCCAAAGGTGCTATCGATTACAAATTTATTAGCAGTGCAGCGACATGTATCGCTATTGTTACTTCGCACATTAAACACTACCGATGGGCCCTCGCGTGGTAACCCACCACCGCCTCCTACAAAAGCATGGCAACTGCATACAAACAAAAGCAATAGTATGTAAATGGTTTTGGGCAAAGGATAATTGTGAACCGATCAATTTTCGAAATTAGGATTTACTAATGAATCATTAATAATCTTTGTTCTTGGCGGACTAGGAACATCAGCTTGTTGTTTTTCATCTAAAGCACTTTCAATTTTACTATTATATGTACTTGTAGATGGAACATCATTACCCACTACTTCAAATTTCACTTCATCCAGCCAAATTTTCCCATCACCCGAAAGTAAAGCCCCGAAATTGATATTGGTGGCTTCCTTAGGAACATCAAGCACTACATCATATTTTGTCCAATCAGTAGTTCCTTTAATTGACCTGTTTTTCCCATCATTCATATTATCAAATGAGAGAACATCATCATTTTGTCCATCAACCCGCATCCATAGTCCTGCCCATCCGGCTACGTTTTCTGTTTTTATCCAGCCGGTCATACGTACTCTTTTACCTAAAAAATTATCGGGTTTCATACCCCCTGTAATAGTGCCAAAATCATATGTTGATTTTCCTTCTTTCCCATCAGATTCTAAACGGGCAGAAGCTAAACTATCATGAAAAACAGAACGGTCACTTGTAATTCTGTATCCATTACTTTTCACTGTGCCGGCCCAACCTATAGGAGTGCTATCAGAAGATATTTTTTCAAAACTAAGATTTGACATGCTTCTTTTAACCGGATTGACAAAACCTGTTACCGGAACATTAGTATCCACGGTTTCAATCTTAACATTGTCTATCCATGTTTTTCCCGGCCCAACCAATAGAAGCCCAAAGGCGATGGCAGTACTTGAAGTATCAATATTTAGCACCACTTCATATTGTTGCCAATCCGTAGTACCTTTAATAGGTCTGTCCTGCATATTATCAAAAGCGAGGGACTTTTGACCTTTGTCTACTCTCATCCATAATCCACCCCATTCAGTTACTTTTTCCGTTTTCACCCATGCGCTAAACCGAACTCTCTTTCCTTTATACATGTTTGGCTTTACTTCCTGCATTAGTGTGGTCCACGTATCGCTATCTTTAGCTATTGATGCTATAAATGCAGATGCAGTGCTCAAATGCGTAACACTTCTATCAATGCCTGCTTGATAGGCTTCTGGATTTGCTCCTCTTAATACCCAACCATTGATGCTCAAATCGGAAGGATGCTTGACTGAATTACATGAAGCAAACAGTAATACTGTTGCAACAAAAGCTGTAATTAAATAATGGCTATTAAGTTTCATGGCAAGTATATTAATGGTATCTAAATTAAATGGATTTTCAGTAATAGTAGCAAATCTAACTATAAATCGTTATTGATCCGTTTAAAACTTAATCATTATTTCCTTATATTTAGTTATATTTGTTAAGCTAACCTCACCACCTTGAAGAAAATATTTTTAGCGGTTATAATTCAGTTTTTCTACCTTACTGCTTTTGCTCAAACAAACGAAAGAAGCGATATACCAGGTAATGCAAGTGATACAAACGAAACAAGTATAACCACGCAAAACTTTACAACCAGCCGCTCAGATACGATAATGCACCATGCAATATTTGGGCATGATACAACATCAATCAGGCAAAAATTCAGCATAACTATAAATGGCGGTATTAGTATACCTGCTCAGGCATATGGCTATATTAACGAAGTACCCTTTCTCATATATCCACCATCTACTTCAATGCGTATGTATGCCTTAGCAATGCCCGGCGAGCAGTTTAATTGTACGGCAAGCTATTTATTTTCAGAGCACTGGGGACTTATGTTTATAGCTGGGGGAAGTATTAACCGCTTTGACCAATCTGCATACCAGACCTATATTATTAACAATACAGACAATGCAACAAATGTTCAACCAACAGTGCATGCAAGTGGTAGTTTTTACATTGGCCAGTATCTTATAGGCCCATGCCTTTCCAGATCAATAAATAGCAAATTCAGTCTTCAGCTTAGTATATTGTTTGGAGTTATAACTGCCAACTACCCTACAATAATCGAAAAGACACCGGACCAGGCTGGAAGTCCTTTTTTTACAAATGGAATTGTTCTGGATACTTATACCACAACTACAAAAAGTGCTGTTGATTTTGGTTCCTATATAGGGGCAAGTATAAAATATAGCATTACCAAGCATATTGGTATTGATATTTCTGCAGGGTACACAGGCTCTACTATAACTTACCCCCAAGTAAACAGGACTTATGCTCAAGGGGCAAATCCACCTTCAAAGAGCCAAACCTACTTAACTAATAGCATGTCGCTTGGCATTATACAATTTACAGGAGGTATATCATACAATTGGTAAAGAATACCAATTACAGACTCCGGCGCATCATTAAAAAGCCTTCTCATTTTTTCAGTCTGTTTAAAACTTAATTACTATTTTATTTACTATACTAAATATATAGTGTATATTTGTATAGTAAAACCACTAAGCCATTTATGGCAGAACTAGCTAAAACACGTATTAAAAAGGCATTTATGCTGAAAGTCCTAACGCAAACAATGGGCAATGCATCGCTTGCTATAAAAATAAGCGGTGTTGGGCGCCGCACGCATTATAACTGGCTAAACTCAGATGCGGCATATAAGTCCGCTGTCGAGTCGTTGAACTTAGTCAGCGTTAATATGAGCGAAGAACACTTGTTGAAAGAGCTTGAAGAACATGGCATGTATTATTTGAGAGCCCTCTATTATGGCTTTGCAAATGCAGAAGCTTACAAACTATACCAACAGAAAAAGATTGAAGCGAAAGTTTACTTATTTAAACTATTAGCCAATAAGTTTCAGCAAAATAGTATACACGAATTTTGATTCTGTGTCCAAAAGTGTGCCATTTTCTACTGATTTGATGATTTGGCAATTTGAAGATTTGGTAATGGAAAATAATGGTAGTTTTAATTATCAAATTGACACATCATCAAATTATCAAATCGATTAAAAATGTGTTATTACGTTAAAGCAAAAGCAACCAAGGCCGAACTCGAAAAAAGGTTCGATGCTGAATTTGCTGATGGCAATGAACAGATACCCGAATACGAAAACGTATCGGGCTTTGCACATCCTAAATTGCCTGTAATAACCTGCGAACAGCCCGGTAAAATAGAATTGATTGAATGGGGCCTTGTACCCAATTGGGTTAAAGATGAGCGCACCGCTATAGATATGCGGAACGTAACGCTCAACGCCCGCAGCGAGACCTTGTTTGAGAAGCCATCGTTCAGGAGCATACTTAAAAAGCGCTGCCTTATTTTGGTCAATGGTTTTTACGAATGGCAAACCAACAGCGCACCATTAAAGCGCAGCAAGCAGCAAAAGACTGCCTTTTACATTGGCCTTAAAAGCAACAACCTGTTTGCTCTGGGTGGCCTTTACGACGAATGGGTAAATACCGCAACGGGTGAACTATGCAGGGGCTTCAGCATTATTACCCTGGCTGCTAACCCGCTAATGGCAACCATACACAACACCAAGCAGCGCATGCCTTTTATACTTTGTGCCGAAAACGAAAAGAAGTGGTTGCAACCACAAGTTACCGAAGCGCAGATAAAGAGCCTAATTACCCAATACCCTGATACTGATATGGCAGCCGGGGAACTGCCCGGACAAAAAAATAACCGCCCTGAAGAAACAGGACGGCTATTTTAATAATAAAAACCCTTTAGGGGTTTGGGGTAAAAAGAATGAGGTTACTTGATATTCATAAGTTGCTTAACCATGGCGTAATCTTTAAAGTTAAAGCCAGGGTGTTGCTTGATAACCGATGTTGGTATAACCACCACATTGTAGTTGGTTGCCGAAGAAGGCGCTACAGGCACAGTGTTATCGGAGTTCTGCATTTGCAAGGTCAGCAAGCCCAATGAATAGTTGAAGCTAAGGGTTTGTTCGTTCGATGCCGACAGTGGATAGGTATAAGGCAATGGCGACCAGGTGCCCGATCCGCTTTCGAAGTAAACCATAACTACGCCGGTATTAATGGCATCCTGGGTAATGATGCTTACATTATAACCTGCAATTAAAAAATTGTAACCGCTTGCAACAGCAGGTGACCAATCGCTTGGGTTAGATGCAAACACAGCGTTTGTACCGGTAACACCCGGAGCGCCATCATAGCCATTGGTTCCATTAGTACCTGCAGGGCCTTCAGGGCCTACACAGCCGGTAAAAAATGCAGCAACAAGGGCTGCAAACAAAGTAATTCGTAATGTTTTCATGATAGAGTTTTTTAAGGTTAAATTTATTAAAGCTAAATACTCCACAAATATAAAAAGAGTAAGATGAAGAAAGAATGAGTACATTAATTTGATGATTTGGCAATTTGAAGATTTGATGATTAGTTAGTTAGCCTGTTTTTAGCATTATCAAATTGACTAATTATCAAATCTTCAAATTGGTATTTTATCTTTTTTTAACAATTACCCTTCCTTTATTGCCCTATTTTTGATGCCGTTAATGCCCAATGAGTTTGAAACCGATAGTAAGCACATTCGTATTTTTATTTGCAGCCGCCTGTTGCTTTGCACAGCAGGAGCAGCCTGTAACCATTAGCGGTAAAATAACTGATAACCGCGGTAACGATAATATGTACCAGGTGGTAGTGGTGAACGAGCGCACTTCGGCAGGTAATTTTGCATCGCCGGGGGGTATATTCAGCATAAGTGCCATGCACAGCGATACTATTTTGTTCAGCGCCAGTGGCTTTATGGTTAAAAAGGTATGCCTCAACGATTCAGCTTATAAAACCCATTATACCATTGCAGTAAAGCTCGACAGCCTGCACCTTAACCTTGCCGAGGTAAAGATATACCCTGTTAAAAGCCTTCGCGAAATTGATGAAAACAAAGACAGGCTTGGCAATATACCCAGCACCGACCGCTACCAGAACACTCACGCCTTGTCTACTCCTATTAGCTATTTGTTCGAGCGCTTTAACAGTATGGAACAATCGAAGCGCAAGGTTGCTGAGCTGACTGACGAAGAAGCCAGGCGCACCGTACTTAAAGACCTTTTCCACTTGTATATAAAGAACGACATTATAAACCTTGACGATAACCAGTTCGATACCTTTATTGATTACCTGAACTTTAGCGATTACTTTATTAAAAACGCCACTGACTACGAGCTGCTTATGGCCATCAAATACAAGTACGAAGCATTTGAAAATGCCAATTCGTATGTTCCTTCAACAGCAAAACACCACTAAATAAATATATCGTTCTTTCCTTTTTATAAACTATCGGCTTAAATATGGCACTCGGCTATTATAAATTATAATTGGTCGAAAACTTTAAAATAATTGTAGCAGGCCTATAGGTTTTACCTATCTTTGTATTCTCAAAACAATGCGCGTTGTTTCCGAGAAAACTACAGATTATTAGAATAAGTTCAAACTAAAACCAAACTGAATACAGTTTCGTATATTAGAGTATGACTTATTAAAAATATTAACGATTGCCCTTCTCTGAGTGGTGGGAAGGGTATGAACCGGGACCGTAGAGGAGCCATCTTCTACACCCGGTTCGCCTTTTATAGGCCTTCCATTCCTCAACCTCAGTCTTAACCTAAGCCTCAACAACAAATAATAGCTATTTTTGATTCTATAATAACGACTGTGAAAAGACCTTTGTTTATCATACTACTTGTATTGGCCATTGATCAGGCCATTAAAATTTATGTGAAGCTGCACTTTGCTTTAGATGAAGAGTACAAGCTTACGCCATGGTTCATCATTCACTTTGCCGAGAACAATGGCATGGCCTACAGCATGGAATTTTCGGGTAAGTATGGTAAACTTATTCTGAGCATTTTCAGGATCGGGGCCATTGCTGCAATTGGCTGGTACCTGTGGCATCTGGTTAAAACAAATGCCCACAAAGGTCTTATAGTAAGCCTTGCACTGATATTTGCCGGTGCACTTGGCAATGTAATCGACAGCGCTTTTTACGGACTTATATTCAGCGATAGTACTTACCAGGTAGCAACGCTCTTCCCAAAAGGCGGAGGATATGCAGGCTTTTTGCAAGGCAAAGTGGTCGATATGCTTTATGCACCCATTATGACTGGCCACTTCCCTTCATGGTTTCCTGTTTGGGGTGGCGAAGACTTTGTGTTCTTCAGGCCTGTTTGTAATTTCTCCGACTACTCCATATCTACAGGTGTTATACTTATACTTCTCTTCAGCCGCAGGTTTTATCCGCAAGTACCAAAACCTGCCACCCACGATGAAGGCATTACCCATCCGCCTATAAACTAAGCTTAAATGCAGGCTTTACAAAGGCTTTCAACTATTTACAACCACAAGCTGCTTTGCCTTATTTGTTTGTTCTTTACCATACACGCTGCAAGTGCACAACAATGGCAGTGGGTGAATGCAGCCGCTAATAAAGATACCGGCATGGCCAGCGTACCCTGGGGTATAACTACCGATACTGCAGGCAATGTATACCAGGCAGGCGGATACAGAGGCACAACAACGATAGGTACCTATACTTTAAACTCCACTTTTAATAAACCCTTTTCAGCATTTTTTATAGCCAAGTATAACAGCAAGGGAGCAGTGCAGTGGGCTAAAACATCGGTAACCAGGCCGCCATACAGTTGGTGCTTTGCCTATTCGGTAGCAGCCGATAAAGCAGGCAACACCTACTCCACCGGCATGTTCTTCGATTCGGTAAGCTTTGGTCCGTATACCATAAGCAGCGCTGCAGCCAACCTGTTCCTGGTTAAGTACGACCCCAACGGCAACGCAGTATGGATACGTACCGCTACCCTACCCAGTGGCCAATGCAGTGTGCAAGGGAATTACGTTGTGGTTGATACTTCGGGCAATCCTTATGTAACAGGCACATTCCATGATACTGTTTCGTTTGGTGCATATACACTTACCAATGGTGGTTCATCGGGCAATGTCTTTGTTGCTAAGTACGATGCCAATGGTAACGCACTTTGGGCAACGAGCCCTACCTGTTCTTCCTGCTCGGTTGTAGCATCGGGCTTAGCGACTGACAACGCAGGCAATGTATTTGCAACAGGCAACTACAACACATCGGGTACGGTTAACTTCGGCGCCTTTGCATTGGGTAACGGCCAAACCCGCAACATGTTCTTAACCAAATACGATGCCACTGGTAATGTACTATGGGCCACCAATGCCGCTACAATAGGCAGTTCGGGTTCTATAAGCAGCAACCCCAACCTGGGTGAATATGTATGTACCGATGCTGCCAACAATGCGTACGTAACAGGCTATTATTACGACACCGTTGCATTCGGCGCTCAAACCCTGACTGATGGTTACAGCATTAATTACGGTAACGTTTTCCTTGCCAAGTACTCTGCTAGTGGTAATACTATTTGGGCCAAAAGCGGTATAATACCCAATAGTGTATACACAGGGCCTTTAGGTAACAATTCAAGTTTTGCAATTGGCTATTCATTGGCATCCGACAAATGGAGCAACATCTATATGTCGGGGGTGTTTTACAATGCACTTACTTTCGGTGGCTTTTCATTCTCTTCACCCAACGGCGTTTCATCATTCCTTTTAAAATTCGATTCGACCGGAAGCGTGCTTTGCGGCACTTCGGCAAATACCCAGAACGAGAGCAACATTTATGTGCAGGTGCAGGGCTATAATGCTGTGGCTGCCGATCCAAAAGGCGCCAGCGTATATTTTAGCGGTGGTATAGGCCAGAGCACAATATTAAGCAGGATATATTATACCATTTACGGCATAGGCGATGAATATGGCTTTGCAGGTAAATGGACCTGCGGCACTTGTAACCTTGCTCCTATCATCACAGGCAACTCTTCTGTATGTAACGGGCAAAGCATTACGCTGGTAGCAGGCGGTGGTACAAGTTATGCATGGAACACCGGCGCAACGGCAGATAGCATCACCATTAGCCCCACCACATCTAAGTACTATTACGTAGCCATCACTAATGATTCGTGTACGCGTAAGGATAGCATTGACGTAACCGTACACCCAGTACCGGTGCCAACCGTAAGCAACAACCAAACCATCTGTGCAGGCAATACAGCACATTTATCAGCTTCAGGTGGAACAACTTATTCCTGGTTACCTACTAAGGGTTTAAGCTCTGCAAGTATTGCCAACCCTAATGCAAACCCCATGGTTACTACTGTTTATACCGTAACAGCTTCGAATGGTTTTTGCAATGCTACCGACAGCACAACTGTATTTGTAAACCCCTTGCCTGTAGTTACAGCTTGTTGCGATACTACCATTGCACCGGGGCAGAGTGTGCAGCTTGTTTCGTCAGGTGGTGGAACTTACAGCTGGCAACCTCAATTGGGACTTAGTTGCAGTAATTGTGCTAACCCAAATGCAGAGCCATTAGTCAATACTACTTATACGCTTACCATAACCAACGATAGCAGTTGCGCTGTTTCGCAAACCATAACTGTCGATGTCAACTGCGGCAATGTATTTATACCACAGGCTTTTTCTCCTAACGGCGACGGACAGAACGATGTGCTATACGTGCGGGGTGATTGTATTAAGTCAATGAACTTTGAAATATTTGATCGCTGGGGAAACAAGGTATTTGAAACTACCGACAAGTACACCGGCTGGAATGGCGAGTACCGTGGGCAGGCCATGAACACCGGCAGTTACGTTTATTATATAAATGCTACCAATTACGACGGAACTACTTTTATTAAAAAAGGCAACGTAGAATTGGTGCGGTAATTTATTTAGTTAAAATTTTTATAGTTACACCGCCCTCTATTAAGTATGGCGTGCCTATCGCGAATTCAGCATGAATACCAACTGGCCCTGCAAATAGCTTCACTCCATACAGAACCTGTATACTTGGCCTGATAAGATTGCTACCACTAATTGTTGGTTGAACATTTGTATTTGCTGCATGAGGTGGGAAATCAACAACATCTGTCCAGAAGGAAACACCACTTCTCAATCCACAATAGACTTCAAAATGGCGAGATATTGACCCATCAAATAAAAATCGTGCAGCTACATTCAGCCTTGATATATTTTCAGTGTAATCAGTGTATTGTGAACCTAGTGGATAGCCTATCATAGTCTGGTAGGCAACCCCTGCACCAATAGCTAACCATTTACCAATTCCATAATCAATGGCTCCAGTATAAACAAGAGATTCAGATTTACTAATGGGGTCAGACTGATTTTCACCTGCGCCAATGCCGTAAACAGCGTAATATATGGTACTTTCACCAATTCCACCATTAATAAAAACCTCTCCTTTAATACTTCTGTCTAAGTCCCTTGGAGTATTTGGCGCAGCAGTTTTGCTGGTATCCTTTTGCGCAAAGCAAGTTACAGATATAGCAAGCAAAACAAAGGTGAGTGAGTGGTATAATTTCATTTACTTTAAATTCTAATTGTTACTCCTCCTTCAGCAAAATAAGGTGTACCAATTGCAAGTTCAAGGTGAAGGCCAAAAGGTCCCTCAAAAAATTTAACCCCAACAGGAATTTGTACGCTAACATATATTGGTTTGGTTGAACCAAGAGTTGGAGCGACTGGTCCATAACCTGTATTTGATGTAACATAATCAGTCCAAAAAGAAGCCCCAATTCTGAGCCCTGTATATATTTGTGTGTGTTGGGTAGAAAGCATATACCTTAACCACCTAATAGATACATTTAACCTTGTTAATTGTTCAGTATTAAAATATGGCGTCGATTGTGGCTGCGTTCCGTATGGCACACCGTTGGCAGTTTGGTATGCAACTCCAATGCCCAGTGTTGACCTGTCTGTTATACCATAATCAAAATTGCCATTATATACTATTGACTGCGATACCCCAAATGCAACAAATTCCGGTGGATCCCATGCATAATATATCCTGCTTAATATTGTGCTCTGGCCTATACCACCGCCAATATAAAACCGTCCAAATACACTAAGG
>JABDCA010000040.1:23402-23695 GCA_013288345.1 Bacteroidota bacterium
TATCCTTTTGCGCAAAGCAAGTTACAGATATAGCAAGCAAAACAAAGGTGAGTGAGTGGTATAATTTCATTTATGTTTTATTTTTCAATCGGCACAACAGCCATCGTAAGCCTACTAATGCAGACCATTTCTCCGGCATCGTTCTTAATCTCTATTTGCCATACCTGTGTACTGCGGCCTGTATGTATGGGTTTTGCTGTGCCCGTTACCAATCCTGTTTTAACAGCTTTAAGGTGGTTGGCATTAATATCTAATCCCACGCAGCGGAACTTTGTTTGATCAACCGTTAACGA
>JABDCA010000041.1 GCA_013288345.1 Bacteroidota bacterium
TTTACGTTTTTTTGTGTTAATTGAAAGGTATTACGTGAAGTGTATTTTTAAAATATTGGAATTAAGAAGAGCCATTGTCCTATTGGCATTGTTCGTAATGCTTGCCCCAATGGCGCGGGCACAGCAACCTGTGTTTAAAAATTATAGTGTAAAGGAGGGCCTTCCAAGTTCCGAAACCTATTTCTCTTTTCAGGATTCTAAAGGGTTTATTTGGGTGGCATCAGATGCCGGAGTGGCACGCTTTGATGGCTATGCCTTTAAAACCTATAGTATAGAAAATGGCCTGGCAGATAATACCATTTTTGGAATTTGTGAGGATAAGCATGGGCGTATATGGTTCCGCTCGCTTTCAGGCAGAATATGTTACTGGGCGAACGATTCTATATACAACATTGGCGCCAACGATAGCATAGTTGCCAATATTAAAAATTCGCTCATGATATCCTTTACGGTTGACAGTGGTGATACATTGTGGTGCGGTACAAGAGCAGGCAAAGGATATTATAAAATATATCCCGGCTATAAAGCAACTGACTTTCATAAGGTTACCCCGTCAATGTCTGCTATGTACATAATTCAGACTGAAGGGAGTAATTATATATATGGTAATGTGCTTAATTCAAATTACAAAACAGAGATATCTGTTTATAACAAAGCCCACTTTAAAGGAACTCCTGATATTGAAAAGCTCGACATTACAAATATTCATTATATAGAGGATCAGCCCAATAATTTTTTTGTAACTGACCTAACCAAGCTATATCAGTTTACACCTACAGGCTTTAATCAATTACTCGAATACGATAAGGATGATAATGCTATGATAACCTGCTTTTCGAAAGAAGCGAATACTATGTGGCTTTCAAAAAGGTCAACGGGTATATATAATTATATCTATAAAAGTGGCAAAATCACAAAAGGCCAGTTGCATTATTTAAATGGGTATTCTGTAACCAATGTTATGACGGATAATGAAGGAGGTAAATGGTTTACTACTCTCGAAAACGGTATTTTCTATTTAGCTCCCAGCCATTTTTTGCGTGAATATTTTCTTCCCATTGGACCATCTTCGGTAAAGTATATGATGAGTAAGATTGATAATAAGCATATAACAATAAGCAAAGCAAGAGATACAATAGATATAGTAATGGCTGATACTATAGTGAGAAACGTAAAGATCTCTTCTACGAAAAATGCAGATGATATTATGGGCTACTCATCCTAT
Source organism: Bacteroidota bacterium (assembly GCA_013288345.1). Taxonomy (GTDB): domain Bacteria; phylum Bacteroidota; class Bacteroidia; order JABEUT01; family JABEUT01; genus JABEUT01. Next base: position 1,226 of record JABDCA010000041.1, read on the forward strand.
TCCTTGCCTGCAATTATTGCAACGGGAGATATATACAAGAATAAGGGTACTGCTACTTATGTAATATTTAGCCATTCAGGAAAACCTAAAATAATTAAGGATAAAGACGGATACGAGTTGGCAAACTATCTTAATGCTGTAGATACCTTGCATAAATTCATATATATAATGAACAGGTACAGTTTATATGGCATGGATGAAAATATGGATTTTGCTAAAATATTAGATACCTTACAATCGCGCACCTTAACTTGTTATGTAGATAATAAAAGTGTGTTATGGCTGGGTTGTCTGAACGGGCTTTGGAAATATGAGAATGGTAAACTGAATTATCATGGAAGTGATTATGTTTATTTGAAGAGCAGAATAAAAGGTATTTGCCAAAGTAAAGACGGTACCTACTATTTTGCGACATACGGAAATGGTGTGGTAATAAAAAAAGGTAATGCATATGACCGCCTTACTACAACTAATGGCCTTATATCAAATAATTGTGAGAGTATATTCGCTGATACTTACGGAACAATTTGGGTAAGCTTCAGAAGTGGTATTTCATCAGTTGCAAAAGATTCATCAGGTAATTATGTTGTTACAAAGTATAACCTTGCTGATGCATTCCCAAGTCAGGCTGTAACACAAATTGAACAAACAGGAAATAAGTTATGGTTGTCGGCTCAAAATGGAATTATTTCACACACCTTACCGGCTATTGAATCACAGCCTATTCCTTCTGTTTTTGTTACGCAGTTTACAGTAAATGATATAAAATACCCTGTTGATAAAAGTGCTGAATTGAATTATAACGAGAATAGGATAAAAATTTCATTTGTAGGCTTGTCATATAATAGTTTTGGAAAACTGCAATATAAATATCGACTTATCGGCTTAGATACTGCATGGCACAGTACCCAAACACCAAATGTACAGTATCAATTTTTACCACCCGGCAAGTACGATTTTTCAGTAAAGGCTATTGCTGCAAACGGTATGGAAAGCAAAGCTGACATTCATCTCGTTTTTACTATTGATAAACCTTTTTGGCTTGCATGGTGGTTTATTGCGTTAGTAGTTGTTGCTATTGTATCTATTTTTTATTTCAGAATCAGAGCGATTCAAAAGAAAGAGCACGATAAAACATTGATGAATAAAAAGATTGCCGATATTGAAATGAAAGCTCTCAGGGCTCAGATGAACCCTCATTTTATTTTTAATGCAATGAATTCGATACAGGGCCATATATTGAAAAACGATAGTAAGGTGGCACAAGATTACCTGGCAAAGTTTGCAAGACTGATACGGAATGTTTTAGAAAATTCGAAATTGGAATACATACCACTGGGTCAGGAAATGGATACTCTTACATTATATATAAGTCTTGAGCAGTTACGCGCAAGCGGTAAGTTTAAATTCAAAATAGATATTGACCCACACATATCGGTGTATGCTACACTTATACCGCCTTTATTATTGCAGCCTTTTGTCGAAAATTCAATACTGCATGGCCTTATGCCTTTGCAGAATAATACGGGTATGCTTACCATTCATATATATGAAAGCGATTCGAAGCTAATGTGTACAATTGAAGATAATGGTATTGGCAGAAAGAAAGCCGGTGAAATAAAGAAGCATAGGGACCCTACACATATATCAATGGGAATATCAGCTACGGAAGATCGTATTAATATTTTAAACAGTCTTAAGCCAGGTATGGCAAACATTATTATAGAAGATATTGAAAATGGAGCAACGGGAACCAAAGTAATAATTGCAATACCGCTGAAAAAGATAGAAACTGTCGTATCGTAACCTGTTATGATAATTCTAATTGCGTAGTTTTGCAATAATAGTTTTGTAGTTCTATTTATGAAAGGCAAACAGATTCCAATACATTTAAACCGGATTGAAGCATTTAGCGATGGGGTAATTGCAATTATAATTACCCTGATGATACTGGAAATTAAAATTCCGGTTATTGATGCAAATGCAACTTCCGAGATGATATGGAGTAAGGTATACCTTATGGTGCCGCCTATTATAGCTTACCTGCTAAGTTTTGTAATGATTGGGGTAATGTGGGTAAACCATCACCAGTTTTTAAGACAATTAAAACACGCCGATCGTAAATTGCTTTGGTATAATCTTCATTTACTTTTCTGGATGAGCCTGCTGCCAATTCCTACTAATTTCTTGGGGCAAAACTACCATCGACCGGAGATAACAGCACTATATGGATTTATTATGTTTATGTGTGCTTTTGCCTTTTTACTAATGCGCGAATATGTAAATAAACACCATTACCTGTTCATCGACAACCTTTCGGTAGAGCTAAGGAAAAAGCAGCGAATGAAATTGATCGGGACATCGGTACTGTATTTTATATCAATTTTTGCCGGGTATATTTCAGTTTATGTTTCATTGGCCATTTTTGTGCTGATACTTATTATTTATTTCTTCCCTACCAATATTATTGTAAACGAAAATACCGACAAACAATAAAGCCATTATATGAAGGGCAACGTATTAATAATTGATGATGAGGAAAAGCTGAGAGGGCTGCTTGCCAAGATAGTTTCGTTGGAAGGGTACGTGGTTACTGAAGCTGAGAACGCCAGAGCTGGATTGAAAAAACTGGAGCATGATGAGATTCATGTATTGATATGTGATGTAAAGCTTCCGGATGCAAATGGCGTTGAACTGACTCAAAAAATAAAATCGTTGTATCCGCATGTTGAGGTTATTGTGCTTACAGCATACGGCACTATTGCCGATGGAGTGAAGGCTATTAAAAACGGAGCCTTTGATTACATAGTAAAAGGTGATGATAATGATAAGATCATCCCTTTATTGGCAAGAGCTATGGATAAGGCACTCCTGCAAAAGAGAATACAAAAACTGGAACTGCAGATTGGGAAAAAATATTCGTTCGAGAATATTATTGGAGATTCGAAACAGATAAATGAGGCCATAGAACTTGCAAAAAAAGTAGCACAAACTGATACTACTGTTTTACTGTTGGGCGAAACCGGAACCGGCAAGGAAGTCTTTGCGCAGGCCATTCATAATGCAGGTCCGCGTAAGCTAAAGCCTTTCGTGGCTATAAATTGTAGCGCGTTTAACCAGAGTCTGCTCGAAAATGAATTATTCGGCCATAAAGCAGGTGCCTTTACTGATGCAGGCAAAGAAACCAAGGGGTTGTTTGAGGAAGCTAATGGTGGTACGATCTTCCTGGATGAAATTGGGGAAATGAATATTGAACTGCAGGCTAAATTATTGCGTGTAATTGAAACAGGTGAGTTTATTAAGGTAGGCGATAACAAATCGACCCGGATAGATGTAAGGATAATTGCTGCAACTAACCGCGACCTGCAAAAAGAAGCAGATCAGGGTACTTTCCGTTCCGACCTTTATTACCGCCTTGCAGTGTTCCGTATTTTTTTACCTGCCCTGCGCGACAGACCAAAAGATATAGAGGCTATCGCAGAACACTTCTTAAAACAATTTTCGGCAAAAGTGAATAGACCTGAACCTAAAATGAGTGTTGAATTTATTGAGAAACTAAAAACAAGTAATTGGAAAGGTAATATACGTGAGTTGAAAAACACTATGGAACGTATAGCTATATTATCGGACAGCAATACGCTTACGATTGATGACTTGCCTTTTGAGATTAAAAATTCTTCTGCTCATAAAACAGTGACATCATTTGACCTTGCAACAGTGGAAAAAGAACATATACAAAAGATGTTGGCGCATACTAAAGGTAATAAAACTGAAGCCGCCCGCCTTATGGGAATTGGCTTGACCACCCTTTACAGGAAACTGGAAGAATACAAACTGGCATAAGCCATTACCATTTCAAATTGATAAAAGCTTTCCAAAACGGAAGGCTTATTCCTATTTTTTGAGAAGCATATTCAAAAAATAAATTAATGTATTTTATTGACTTTCAGTGTATTGTGGCTTTTGTTGTTGCTCAATATCAGAGCTGGCATGTTAATTGATTGTATGTAGGTAGAGCCTTAATAATAATGGGCAACAAAATGAAAAATATCATCCTCATATTATCGTCTTTAATTTTAATAAATGAGAGAATAGTTGCGCAAGCTCCGAATACAATTATTTGCAGCGGTATTTATAAAACCCCGCAAGATTTTAAAGAAGGAAAACTTTCTTTTCGTGCAAATTGTGATTCTTTTTCAGGTACAATCAAGTTGCATCATTTTTTCTCGGGAAAATACGTCGATGTAATAGACGCGGATAAGAAGTACAGGTTTAATAAAGACAGCATTTTTGGTTACCGTACTTGTAAGGGCAGCAATTATAGGTTTTATAAAGCCTATAATTCCGAATACCAGGTAAAGGAAGTTAATGGTATGGTAATTTATAGTGTTCTGGCGGCCGATCAATCGTATTCAGGTAAGGGGCTTAAAATGATATACACTTATTTTTTTAGTAAAACACTTAGCTCAGATATCCTTCCTTTAACAATAGCTAACGTAAAGAAAGTTTTTGCAGATAATAATACATTCTGCAATGTACTTAACTCGGTGGGCGACATTTCAGCATACGATGATATACATAAAATGTATTCGGTTAATTATATTCTAATTCAATCAACAAATACTAATAAACAAACGCCATGATGATACTTGTTCTTTTCCTCGGGTGCCTTGTTGGCATGTGGGTATTATTCAAATCAATTGATTTTTTCGAAAAAATATAATATTATGATTGCACTATTCATTTTATGCGTTGCAGTATTCTGCTACTTGGTTTACGCACTTATTAAACCTGAAAAATTTTAATTGCTATGAACACAGAAATAATTGGCATAGTAGTTACTTACTGTATTACTATACTGCTGGCAATTCCTTTAGGTAGATATATAGCCAAAGTATTTGCAGGAGAGAAAGTGTGGACGGACTTTTTAAAACCATTTGAAAGGTTAATATATCGCTTATCAGGTATTGATCCTACCGAAGAAATGTCATGGAAAGGACACATGAAAGCTATGCTTACCATAAGCTCATTATGGCTCATATATGCATTTTTTGCCCTTATTTTTCAGGACAAATTGCCTCTTAACCCCGATCATAATCCAGGCCAGACACCTGATTTGGCTTTTAATACAGCTATCAGTTTTTTAGTGAATTGTAATGTTCAGGATTATAGTGGCGAAAGTGGTGTGACTTATTTTACCCAGCTATTTGTTTTAATGTTTTTGCACTTTGTAAGTGCGGCTTCAGCAATTGCCGCTATGATGGTAGTATATAAAGGCATGAAGGAAAAGAGTGTAACGACCCTCGGTAATTTCTGGAATTATTTTGTAAAGAGTATCACCCGCTTTCTTTTACCAGGTGCAATACTAGTTGCTGTTATTTTGGTGTTTAATGGAACTCCTGCCAGTTATAAAGGCAAGGATACAATTATAACTATGCAGGGCGATACCACACAGGTATCGCGTGGCCCGGCTGCGGCCATGATTGCCATAAAGCATTTGGGTACAAACGGAGGAGGATGGTTTGGCGCAAATTCTGCACACCCGTTTGAATGCCCTAATTACCTGACCTATATGTTGGAAATGATAGCCCAGGTGGTTATTCCCATAGCACTGATATTTGCTTTGGGCTTTTATATAAAGAATAAAAAATTTGCTTATGTAATATTTGCTGTAATGACAATAGGAATGTTTATGTTCCTTATTCCAACACTACAGGCTGAAATAAAGGGTAATCCTGCCATTTCGCATATGGGTATTAGCCCTTCAAACACAGCTATGGAAGGTAAGGAGGTGCGATTCGGAGTCCCGGCCACTGCATATTGGAGTACGGTTACAACTATTATATCTACGGGCTCTGCAAATGGTGCACACGATAGTTATATGCCAATGACAACCGCTATGCAACTTATGGCTATGATGGTAAATTGTTTTTATGGCGGTTGCGGAGCAGGTTTTCTTAACTATTACATCTTTATCATTATTGCGGTATTTATTTCCGGTCTTATGGTAGGCCGTACCCCTGAATTTATGGGTCATAAGGTAGAAGCGAAGGAAATGAAGATCGCATCTATTGCAGCTTTATTACATCCTTTTCTTATTCTTTCATTTACAGCACTTGCATCGTATATTTTGGTTTATCATCCTGATATCCATTGGGCTTTCCAGCCAAAGAACTGGCTTGGAAACCCAGGATACCATGGATTCTCAGAAATGCTTTACCAGAATACATCTGTTGCTGCCAACAACGGCTCAGCAATGGGTGGCTTAACTGCTAACAATGTTTTTTGGAACGTAACGACAGGAATTATACTTCTCTTTTCAAGATTCATTCCTATTATAGGCCCTGTTGCTATTGCAGGCATTATGGCTCAGAAAAAATTTATACCTGAATCGGCAGGGACCTTAAAGACTGATACCGGCACATTTGGTTTAATGACATGGGCCGTAATTATAATTATTGCTGCTCTTGCATTCTTCCCTGCATTGGCATTAGGCCCATTAGCAGAATTTTTCAGCATGAAATAACCTTATAGAATATTTGAACTATGGCCAAGAGACAAAAAAATACTTCACTATTTCAAAAGGAACTGGTAAACGGGGCACTAAAACAATCTTTTGTAAAGCTCGATCCGCGGATACTTTGGCATAACCCTGTAATGTTTACCGTTGAAATAGGTACACTGGTAATGACTATTGTAACTGCTAACATTCTTATCAATCATGATAAAACACAGGGCTCATTCCTTTACAATCTGGTCATAACCTTGATATTATTTCTTACAGTGCTTTTTGCAAATTTCGCGGAAGCACTTGCTGAGGCCCGCGGCAAGGCACAGGCTGACTCTCTTCGTAAGACAAGAGAAGAAACCCCAGCAAAAAAAGTAACGCCATTAGGAGAAATGTATGTAGATGAAATAACAATAGTTAACTCATCTACCCTGCAAAAAGGAGATGTGTTTCTTTGTGAGGCCGGCGATATTATTCCTATTGATGGAGAGATAATTGAAGGCCTTGCATCAATAGATGAAAGTGCTATTACTGGCGAAAGTGCACCGGTAATACGTGAATCGGGTGGTGATAAATCCTCCGTAACAGGTGGTACCAAAGTATTATCTGATAAGATTAAGGTTAGAGTAACTGCATCATCGGGTGAAAGTTTCCTTGACAAAATGATTGCACTTGTAGAGGGTGCATCAAGACAAAAGACACCTAATGAAATAGCACTTACTATATTATTGGCAGGCTTTACGCTGGTGTTCATTATAGTATGTGTAACGCTTAAACCATTTGGCGATTATGCGCAAACACCAATAACAATAGCTGCATTTGTATCATTGTTTGTCTGCCTTATCCCTACAACTATAGGTGGCCTTCTGTCGGCAATCGGTATTGCCGGAATGGATAGGGCATTGCGTGCTAATGTTATAACTAAATCGGGTAAGGCAGTTGAAACAGCCGGCGATATAGATACATTGTTACTCGATAAAACAGGTACCATCACCATTGGTAATCGCAAAGCGACAAACTTTTACCCTGCCCCGGGTATTGAAGAGTCGCTGTTTATACAAAACTGCCTTATTGCATCATTTGCTGATGAAACCCCTGAAGGAAAATCAATTGTGGCTTTGGCAAAAGAAAAGAATGTAACTGTTCCATCGGGTTTTGATATAAAGAAAGTAACCCTCATCAATTTTACGGCTGAAACCCGTAGCAGTGGTATCAATCTTCCCGATGGGAAGCAAATACGTAAGGGAGCTGTAGACGCTATTAAGCGAATAGCAATTGATGCCGGTAATACATTCCCTGATGAAACCGGTGAGAAGGTTAAACATATATCATCGAACGGTGGCACACCGTTAGTAGTTTCTGAAAACAAAAAAGTTATTGGTGTAATTGAGCTACAGGATATTATAAAACCCGGTATTAAAGAGCGGTTTGAACGCTTAAGGAAAATGGGTATTAAAACTGTAATGGTAACGGGAGATAATCCGCTTACCGCAAAATATATTGCAGAAAAAGCGGGAGTTGATGATTTTATTGCAGAGGCAAAACCTGAAGATAAAATGGCATATATACGTGCTGAGCAGGCACAAGGCAAATTAGTTGCTATGATGGGCGATGGTACCAATGATGCTCCCGCTTTGGCCCAAGCAGATGTGGGTGTTGCTATGAATAGCGGTACGCAGGCCGCCAAAGAAGCAGGCAATATGGTTGACCTGGATAACGATCCTACCAAGCTTATTGAAATAGTAGAAATTGGTAAGCAGTTGCTTATGACCCGAGGAACACTTACAACCTTCAGTATTGCTAACGATGTGGCAAAGTATTTTGCTATTGTTCCGGCACTGTTTATTGTTACTATACCATCGTTAAGGGCATTAAATATTATGGGTCTCAATAGTCCTGAAAGTGCGATACTTGCCGCAGTTATTTTCAATGCTATAATAATTCCGTTACTTATTCCATTAGCATTGAGGGGGGTAGAATACAAACCTATTGGTGCAAGTGCATTATTGAGGCGGAACCTACTTATTTATGGTTTAGGTGGTATTATAATACCATTTATCGGTATAAAGCTGATTGATATGGCTCTTGCATTATTTATGTAGAAACTAAAACTGAATTGTTATGAAAAAGTATTTGTTGCCATCGATAAGACTCACAGGTGTTTTAATGGTACTGCTCTGTATAATATATCCTTTATTTATAGCCGCCATTGCAAAAATGGCGCCGGGTGGTGGAGATGGAGTTACCGTTTCTTATAAAGGAAAGGTAGTAGGTTATGAAAATTTAGGACAGGCCTTTAAAAATGATAGATATTTCCAACCCCGCCCATCGGCAGTAGGTTATAATGCTGCTGGCTCTGGTGCAAGCAATAAGGGCCCTACAAATCCCGATTATTTAAAATCGGTACAGGCAGCTATTGATACCTTTGTAGTACATAACCCGGGCATAAATAAAGCAGATATACCTGCTGAGTTGGTAACTGCTTCGGGGAGCGGATTAGATCCTGATATAAGCCCTGAAGGAGCCAAGATACAGGTTAAGCGTGTGGCAGCATTGCGCCATATTTCCGAGCAAGACCTGATGAAACTTGTGGATGAACATACTGAAAAACCTTTATTAGGTCTTTTCGGCCCTTCAAAGGTAAATGTATTGAAGTTGAATATTGCCCTTGACGAAATGAAAAATAATTAATGGAAACACATCAATCAAATAAATCAAAACAAAAGATGAAAACAGCAAAAACAGCGTTATTAGCATTAGCGGCTATTGCGCTTACTCAACAAGCTAATTCGCAGACAGCCGTTGCAAAGGATACGGTCAAAAAAATAGCTGACCAAACTCCATTTGACGGCTTGGACCAAACATGGATAAATGGAAACGATAGAAGAGATTCATCTATATTCCATATACCATATTTTAGCCCTGAAATTTTTGTGGATGCAAATGCAACCTATTCTTTTGCTAACCCAATAGACCATACAGTAGTTGGTTCTACTGCGCTGGCACGCGACAATGAAATGCAAATTTCGCAATTAGGTTTCGGGGGCGACTTTCAATATGGCGGAGCACGCGGTAGATTTATGACACAATTCGGAACCCGCGATGAAGTTGTTCCGCGTAACGATTATAGCACTTATAGAGGGCAATATGACTTGCAGGACGCTTATCGTTATATAAGTGAAGCGTATGGAGGCTATCACTTCAACGTATTGCACGGCATTAATGTAGATGGTGGTTTGTTCATGTCGTACATTGGCCTCAATTCGTATTACCAGGTCGAAAACTGGGATTACCAGGCATCATACACATCTGATAATACTCCCTGGTTCTTTAATGGAATACGAACCCAGATTTTTCCTCTCAATAATTTGAAAGTAGAAATATGGCTCATTAATGGATGGCAGAGCTATGCTACGTTTAATGATATGCCAGGTTTTGGTGGAAATATTACCTGGTGGCCTAACGAGAACATAAAACTTTTAACAAATGATTATTATGGTTCGGATGCTGCAGGTATATTAGGAAGACACAGATTTCACTCTGATAATAGTTTCTTAGTAAGATACTATCATGTCCCAAAATCATCAAGCGGAATTACACAAATGGCTTTTTCACTGACAGGCGATATTGGTGATGAAAAAGGTGGAGGAGTTAATGGTTTTACCAGCGACCCCATAAATGGCCCAGCCCAATACTTTGCAAGTGCTATGATATATAACAGAATGTGGTTTGCTCATGGTAAACTTGCTTGGTTAATTGGTGGCGGAGTTATGAATAATCCCGGCCGTTATCTGGTTCTTGAACCAACTGGCCAGGCAAGTGATCTGCCTACGCCTACAGCAGTAGTATTGCCAAATGGATCGGTATTGCAAACTACTACACAAACGGGCACAGCCCCATTTACACAAAACCCAGGCGACCAGTTTCATGCATGGGATTTTTCTACTAACATTAGCTGGATGCCTAACCAGAGTTTTGAATTCAGATTGGAATATGTTTACCGTTATGCGAGTGTGCCTTATTTCGCAGGCCCGGGTGGTGTTACATCTCCAACAGGTTACGCTACTACACCAATTCCTGCCGGATGGACACCAGACCTTTTAACACACGAGAACAGGATAATAATGGCATTTTTGGTTCGGTTTTAAGGAGGGCAGAAACATTGTAACTTTGTACAATGTCTGAAGAAAGAGAGCAAAACGCAGAACGTTTCCTTGAACTTATCCGCAAATCAAAGCGTGGTAAGTTCAAGGTTTATATAGGCATGATTGCAGGGGTTGGTAAAACCTACCGAATGTTGCAGGAGGCGCATACGTTATTAAAGAACGGCATTGATATACAAATAGGTTATATAGAAACACATAACCGAAAGGAAACGCATGATTTAGTTGAAGGACTTCCGATAATACCACGCCGCAAGCTTTTTTATAAAGGGAAAGAACTGGAGGAAATGGATACGCAAGCTATTATAAATTGCCATCCGGAGGTAGTAATAGTAGATGAATTGGCACATTCCAATATTGAAGGAAGCAAGCACGAAAAGCGCTGGCAGGATGTATTGGAAATATTAGATGCAGGCGTAAATGTTATTAGTGCGGTAAATATTCAGCATATAGAAAGCCTGAATGAAGAAATAGAGAAGATAACAGGTATTGAAGTAAGCGAGCGTATACCGGATAGCGTATTGCAAGCTGCGGATGAAGTGGTTAATATTGACCTTACAGCAGATGAGTTGATTGTGCGTCTTAAAGAAGGCAAAATTTATGATCTGGCAAAAGTAGAAACAGCACTCAAGAATTTCTTTCAATCAGGAAAAATATTGCAGTTGCGCGAATTAGCATTAAGAGAAGTTACTTCTCAGGTAGAACGGAAGATTGAAATAGAGATACCAAAAAATATTGCGTTGCGGCCTGAACGTTTTCTGGCTTGCGTTAATTCAGATACTGATGTGTCTAAAATGATAATACGTAAAACCGCCCGGCTGGCTTCTTATTATAACTCGAAATGGCTTGTATTATATGTTCAGACAAGCAAAGAAAATCCGGATAATATTGAACTATCGGCCCAACGACATCTTATAAATAATTTTAAACTTGCTACCGAGCTTGGGGCAGAGGTAGTTCAGGTAAAAGGGAAAAGTATTGCTACATCAATTGTTGAAACAGCAGAGCAAAAGAGAATTACAACTATTTGTATAGGCAAACCACATTTTAGCCTCATCAAATCTATTTTGAGTAATAACTTATTTGACCAGCTATTGATGAAATTAACAGACACGGATATTGATATTGTAATTCTGACATGATGAAACTACGTATTAAAACCAAATTATCACTCGGCCTCACCTTTTTCTTTGTAATGCTTATTTTAATTGGCGGTGTGGGCCTGTTTGCTATTAACAGACTTGCAAATGAGTCGAAAAATATACTTAAGGCAAATTATGAAAGCATAAAGTATTGTGAAAATATGCAGCAATCAATAGATGCAATTGGTGCAAAAATACCAGGCGCACTTGATAAGTTTGAAAAAAATCTGAAAGCCCAGGAAAATAATATTACAGAAGTGGGGGAGCAGGATGCCACAGCTTCGGTGAGAGAACAATTAAATCAACTAAAAAAATCAGATTCTCTGTCAATGGCGAAACTGGAGACTGATATGAGAATAGGCATATATAGAATTAGCGATATCAATACAAATGCCATTGTAAGGAAGAATAATGAAACTCAGCTAACAGCAGAAAAGTTAAAAATTTATCTTGCAGTACTGGCAACGGTAGCTTTCCTTATATCATTTACAATGCTTCTTAACTTTCCCGGGTATATTGCTAACCCAATAAGCAAACTTACTGAGGGAATAAAGCAGGTTGCCAATCGGAACTATTCTCAGCGTATACATCTGGAACAGGGCGATGAATTTGGTGAATTAGCTGATGCATTTAACCTGATGGCACAAAAATTAGATGACTATAATAATAGCAATCTGGCAAAAATCATCTTTCAGAAAAAGAGGATAGATACAATTATTAACAATATGAAAGACCCGATTATAGGGCTTGATGAGAAAAAAAATATACTTTTTGTTAACTCATCTTCTACGAAAATTTTGGGGATGAATGGAGTTGACCTTATAGGTAAATATGCCCCCGACGTGGCACTAAAAAACGATCTGTTACGCAGTCTTATATATGCTGAAAATGCCGGAACTCCTTTAAAAATATATGCTGATAGTCGCGAGAGTTATTTTGCAAAAGAGATACTGAAAATAACTGCTGATGATCAGCCTATTGGGGAGGTGATAATTTTAAAAAACATTACACAGTACAAGGAACTGGACTTAGCCAAAACAAATTTTATTGCTACAGTTTCGCATGCGCTAAAAACGCCTATTGCATCTATTAAAATGAGTCTGCAATTATTAAACGATGAAAGAGTAGGTAATACCAATACAGAGCAAAGGCAACTTATCAATCACATTAAAGAAGATAGTGAGCGCCTGCTTAATATTACAAGTGAGTTGTTGAACATTACGCAAGTAGAAACAGGAAATATTCATCTTGATTTCAGGCAAACACACCCGAAAGAAATAGTGAGTTATTCGGTAGATAGTATAAAGGTGCAGGCTGAACAAAAGCATATCTCCCTTGAGGTTTCTTGTCCTGAAAGTCTAAGTAAAGTAAATATTGACCCTGATAAGACAGTATGGGTTTTGGTGAATCTTTTGTCGAATGCAATCCGTTACAGTCCTGAAAACGGTAAAATAATTATTAGAGCAGAGCAACAAAATAACGTCATTGAATTTTCAGTAAAGGATTTTGGTATTGGGATAGATGATAAATACCAGGATAGGTTATTTCAGCGATACTTTCAGGTGCCTGGTAGCCAACGAAGCGGTACAGGCCTGGGCCTCGCCATATCGAAAGAGTTTATTGAAGCCCAGAATGGCAGCATAGGAGTTGATAGCAAAGTAGGAGAGGGCAGCAGATTTTATTTTATACTGCCTGTTATATAATTGAGTAATAGCTAAGGGTAATTTTTGCAAATTTGCTGAAATCATCAAGCTAACTCAGTTGCTAGAACTGCTCAATACATATTCGGAACAAAAGATTCCTTTTTTATTTATTATTGACTTTGATAAGGCTAAGCCAATTGTTATACCACTCAATAAAGTAAATAAGGATGAGATTTGGTACGACTTTAACGGATTCTCCAACTTTGAATATACTGAGCGCAAGAAACCCGGCAATTTCAGTTTTGAAAAATATCCATTGGCATATCAAGCTTATAAAAAGAAGTTTGACGAAATTCAGCAATACTTATTGCGCGGAGATAGTTACCTGGTTAATTTAACCTGTGCAACTAAAATTGATACATCCTTAAGTTTCGAAGAGATCTTTGTACATAGCAAAGCGCCCTATAAACTGTTGGTTAAAAATAAATTTGTGGTTTTTTCTCCTGAGCCTTTTGTGAAAATAAAAAATGGAATCATTTCTTCATTTCCGATGAAGGGAACTATTAATGCATCTGTACCTGATGCAGAGAAGGTAATACTTGAGAATGAAAAAGAACTTGCGGAACATTCTACCATGGTAGATTTGATACGCAACGATTTAAGCATGGTGGCAAAAGAAGTGACCCTGAAGAAATTCAGGTACATAAGCCGTATTAAAACATTCAATTCAGAATTATTGCAGGTAAGTTCTGAAATAAGCGGAATAGTAAAACCTGAATTAATGGAGCAGTTAGGAGATCTTTTCTCGGCTTTATTACCGGCCGGATCTATAAGTGGTGCACCAAAGCGCAAAACGGTAGAAATTATTAAAAAGGTGGAAGGCTATGAGCGGGGCTATTACACCGGTGTATTCGGCTACTTTGATGGCACAAATGTAGAAAGTGCAGTGATGATACGGTTCATAGAAAAAATAAATGATGAACTTTATTTTAAAAGCGGAGGGGGAATAACTATTTATAGCGATGCCCAAGCTGAGTATGAAGAACTAATTGATAAAATATATGTGCCTGTTAATAGAGACAATTAAAATTACCGACGGGCAGTTTCAAAACCTTGCCTATCACAATATAAGGTTTAATAAAGCCCGTAGGGAGTTGTTTGCTTGCGTGGTAGATGTTGATATTGCAACCTTAGTAGACATACCTGCCGATGCAAAAAGGGGAACATATAAATGCACCGTAACTTATAATGCTGATGTTATTGATGTAAAGTTTCAAGCTTATGTTATTCGCAAAATAACCAGCCTGAAAATTGTTGCAGATGATACAATTGATTATTCGTATAAATATGCCAACAGAGATAGCCTGAATGAATTATTAAAAAGGAAAGAAGAATGTGACGAGATACTAATTGTGAAAAATAATTTAGTAACCGATACTTCTTTTTCGAACATAGTGTTTTACAATGGCAGCCAATGGCTAACACCCAATAAGCCTTTGCTAAATGGTACTAAAAGGCAAAAGCTTTTGCATGAAGGAGTAATAACAGAAACAGAGATAAATAAAAGCGCTGTTGCGAGTTTTACAAAAGCATGTTTGATTAATGCTATGCTCGATATAGGTGATACTGTAATTGATTGTAGGAATATTGTGTAGGCCATTTTGATTTTAAGGTTATTAACAAATATGCCGAATTGTTAATAATTATCTGAAACAATTAAAACCATTCCTCGTTTATCAATAGTAGAACAATATCCCTGATTATGAATAAAACACTCGACACAATAGTTTTAGTTGAAAAAGAAACAATTGCCGATATGCATTTCCCTGAACAGGAAGTACTTATGGGGCAAGATCAGATAAATAGCAGGCAGTACGAGGCCGAGCGAGCAATGAAACTGGGCAACTACTTTAAAGATAAAGTGAAAATTATTTTTGAAGACAGTGAAGGAATAAAGATGGTTGAAACTACTATTTGGGGAGTTATTGATAAAAGGCTTCTGCTAAAGAGAGGCTTGGTACTTCCTCTTTATAGGGTACACGAAATAATTATTTAAAGTCAAATCACTTTTCCCTTTCAAAATATCATTCGATTGTCAATCGGGGTAATTTTGCGTTTCATTTCTAATTAAATACTTTTGCTTCATTATAAGTATTTATGCCCGATAAAAAAGTTATAGAAGATTTCTTTCGCAGTTTACAGGATAAGATTTGCGCCGGCCTTGAAAAGGCTGATGGGAAAGCCACTTTCAAAGAAGATTTATGGGAAAGGCCTGAAGGCGGTGGAGGAAGAACAAGGGTAATACAGGATGGAGCCATATTTGAGAAAGGTGGAGTGAATTTTTCTTCTGTTCATGGCCCTTGCCCTGAGTTTTTAAAACAGGAAGCCGGAATACCTGTAAATGAAAATATTCCATTCCTTGCAACTGGTCTATCGCTGGTTATACACCCTAATCATCCCTTTGTTCCTATTATACATATGAACGTTCGCTATTTCGAAGCAGGTAATATATGGTGGTTTGGTGGTGGTATTGATCTGACCCCACATTACATAGATGTAGGTGAGGCCAAATTCTTTCACCAGCATTTAAAAAAGGTTTGCGATACACACAGCGCCAACTATTACCCCGATTTTAAAAAGTGGGCCGATGAGTACTTTTTTATAAAACACAGGAATGAGACCCGAGGCATTGGTGGTATATTCTTCGACCGTTTATCAGGCAATGATATGTTTACTAAAGAACAGCGCTTTGCTTTTGTAAAAGCTGTAGGAGAAAGTTTTTTAACTGCGTATTTACCTTTGGTTGAAAATAACCGTGCAAAATCGTTTACTGAAGATAACAAGCAATGGCAATTATTAAGACGTGGCAGGTATGCAGAGTTTAACCTGGTATATGATAGGGGAACAAAATTTGGCTTAGTTACAAATGGCCGGGCAGAATCGATATTAATGAGCTTACCACCGCTGGCAAAGTGGGAATATAACCACATTCCTTTGCCTAATAGCTTGGAAAACAGTACTTTGCGACTGCTTAACACTATTAATACGTGGGAAGTATAGAAAAAGTTACGTTTTAGTTTGTTTTTTTACCTGAAATGATTACCTTTGATATAATGAATGTGAAAGTTTATTAAGAGAAACGAACACATAATTATTGAGATTGTTTTTTTGTTTTAGAGCATGATAATAACTACAACTTCCTCCTATTTACCGCATACACGCCATGTTCTTGGTGGATTGCCCGAGATTATATCATTAAATTATTCTTTCAAAATATAGTTTATCAAAAGTACAGAACTATGAAAAAAACTTACTTAACACAAAAATTAAAAGCCTGCTTACTAATTTGTGGCTTGCTTTTAATGGGGTTTACAGGTGCATATGCTCAGAGTTCCGCACAGGCAGAAGCTGCTGAACAAGAAGCAACAAATCTTAAAGATCAAATATATCAGGGGCTTAAGCAGCAAGCGGGAATCTCGGACGCTGACTTAAATGAATTTATAAAATATTATATTGATACCTTGGCAAGAAATATGGGAAGATTGACCCATTATTTAAAAAAGCATGGTAACATAAGTACAACTATAGAGCAACAATACATCACTGCAATGCAGGCTCATTATTTGAAGATGTATAGTAATTATAAGCAAATAAAAATTGAATTTCCTTCCAGTGTTGCTGAAGTTTTAGCGCCTCAAAAATGGCATAACCCCACCGGAACCTGTAACCCGGCTTGCGATAACATAGATTTTTCAAAAGGTGATCTTTCTGCTTGGACATGTGGTTATGCGAGTTGTTCATCTGAAGATGCTTCAGCATGCAGTAATGGCCCACCCCCTACAGGTGCTTTTTCACACTCAGCTGTTACCTGGCAAAACCCGGCTGCCGGTGTTACTAAATCTGCAGGACCAGATGCTGGTACACAAAATACTTACCAGGTATCTATAATGGGCCCTGCTTCAGGTGCAGACCCTGCCGGTACTGGTATTAAACGTGTTTGCCCTATAGGAGGGTTTACATATTCAGCCATGATCGGTGATAGTACCAACATTAATTTTGGTATGGGCTTTTTAGAGCAGACCTTTCAGGTAACTGCTGCTAATGCCGATTTCTTTTATAATTATGCAATTGTATTAAATAATCCAGGCCATTGTTATTTCCAGCAGCCTTACTTTAATGTTGCCATGCTCGACCAAAATGGTGATACTATCCCACACTGTGGTAATTATAACGTAGTTGCAGGTGGAGCTAACGTAACAGGTACTTGGAAGTTTTTAAATAAAGGGACAGCTAATGAAATTGATTATTTAGATTGGACAACAGCTTTCGTATCGTTAAAGGCCTATATAGGGCAATGCGTTACTGTAGTTGTAGTAACTTCTGATTGTGGTCAGGGTGGCCACTATGGATATGCTTATTTTGCTGCACAATGTAAACAATTGGGTATTATAACATCTGCACCTGCACTTTGCGGTAATCCTATTCAACTTACAGCCCCTTCAGGTGGTCTTTCATATCAATGGACTGCTCCACCAGGAGGATGTATGACTCCTGCCGCAGGTAATACACAAACAATAACTGTAAGTTGTGTTGGTAAATACCAGGTAATAATACAAACTGTGGCCGGTGCAGCCTGTGCCGATACACTCGATACTGTTATTGTCAGTTCCACGGGTACAGCGCCCAAACCGAACTTTACATCAGATACGGTCTGTGCAGGTAACCCCACGCAACTTACTAACCTAACTACAGGAGGCGGTCCTGCTAATACCTACAGTTGGAGCTTCCAGGGAGGAGGTACCTCGACAGCCACAAATCCGACTTATACTTTCCCGAGTGCGGGTACATATACGGTACAATTAGATGCTTTGAATGGGGGTTGTGGAGGAGATACAACATTGAGCGTCGTCGTCACCGGCCCGCCTACGGCGGGTTTCACTGCTCCGACTGTTTGTCAGAACAGTCCGACAGTATTTACGAACACTTCAACAGGTGGTGCTGTTGTCTTTAAGTGGATATTTGGAGATGGAACGACTTCAAACGTAAAGAACCCACCAGGCCATACTTATACTACTTGCGGTACATTTAATGTAATACTGGTCGCAGGTACTCCGCCATGCGTGGATTCTGCCAAGCAAACAGTAACTGTAAACCCTAACCCAACACCTGTATTTACCGCAAATGTTGTTTGCTTAGGCTCTAATACCGCATTTACCGATGCAACCACAGTAGGTTGTGGGGGCACAGAAGCATCCTGGTCATGGAACTTTGGAGATCCAACAACAGCCCCTAATAATACATCAGCTGTACAGGACCCAACCCATATATTTTCAGGTATAGGTACGTATCAGGTATCCTTTGAAATTACTACCGCTGGCGGATGTAAAGATAGTATCACTACCCCTGTTAATGTAGTGGGTGCACCGGTAGCTAAGTTTACATCAACTCCTGTTTGTTTGGGTAAACCAGTTGTGTTTACCAATCAAACTGTTCCGGCTCCTACCACATCAACCTGGAATTTTGGTGATGGTGTAGGAACATCTAATGCAACAAGTCCTTCTTATACTTATACAACAGCCGGAACGTATACAGTTAAACTGGTAGTATCATCGGGAGCAGGATGTACAGATTCTATTACATCAACAGTAACTGTAGCCGCGCCACCTACAGCAGGCTTTACAGCAACTACGGTATGCCAGGGAACAGCTACTGCATTTACCGACACATCACATGTGCCAACAGCATGGAAATGGTATTTCGGTGATGCTCCTACCAATGGAACATCAACTTTGCAAAACCCTACCTATATATATGGTGCGGCCGGTACATACCAGGTAAAAGAGGTAACTACTAATGCAGGCGGTTGTAAGGATAGTATTACCATTGCAGTAACGGTAAATCCTAACCCAACAGCTACTGTTACAGTACCGCCGGTTTGCCTTGGTACACCAAGTGTATTTACTTTGGTACCTACCAATATGGCAGGAGGAACGTATAGTTGGTTATTTGGCGATGCAGTAGGTACATCAACTGCGCAAAGCCCTTCATATACATATACTGCAAATGGTTCATATACTGCAACGGTTAATTTAACTTCAGTAAATACATGTACAGGTAAAGCTACAGTTGTGGCAATAGTTAATCCTATACCGGTAGCTAACTTTGTAGCGCCTGCAGTTTGTCAGGATGAAGCAGCAGTATTTACTGATAAGTCTACTATTGCTAATGTACCTGCGCCACAATCAATTAAAACATGGGCATGGGTCTTTGGCGATGGAGGAACATCGGCACTGCAAAATCCTACTCACCAATATGCTAAATGTGGTACATATAATGTAATGCTTACGGTTACATCAACCGCAGGTTGCACACACGATACTACATTGCCAATAACAATTAATCCTGTACCTGCACCTAGCTTTACCGCTACCAGTGTATGTAAACTGTTCGTTACAACCTTTACCGATAAGTCGACCATTGGTTGTGGTGATAATATAACTACATGGAGCTGGAACTTTGGTGATGGAAACACATCGGCAGTTCAAAACCCTACGCATACATACGGCGCAGCTGGTGTATTTAATGTAACCCTTAAAGTTACATCGAGCAATGGATGCGATTCGAGTATTACCTTGCCGGTAACAGTGTATCCAATACCTGTGCCTTCGTTTACCGAGAACTCTCCTTGTTTGGGTAGCCCAACAAACTTTACCGATAAATCTACCGTGGTAGGTGGTACTATTACTGCGGCCGATGATACATGGAGATTTGGTGATGGAGGAACTGCCGTTGGTACTGCAACGCCTTCGCATACATACGCTGCACCGGGAACCTACCAGGTTACACTTACGGTTACTTCTAACTTCGGTTGTATCGATTCTATAACTATACCGGTAGTAGTGTATCCAAACCCTGTACCGGGCTTCTTTAGCGATACAGCGGGTTGCGTTACTTATTGCGTATCATTTACCGATACAAGTAATGTAGTTAATATACCTGCACCGGAATCGATTAATAGCTACGCGTGGAACTTTGGGGATGGTTCAATAGATTCAACATCATCTTTGGCAGCTCCTTCACATTGTTTCAGTACGGTTGGCACGTTTAGTATTGGACTTACGGTTACAACCAACCATGGTTGCAGTGCAACACTTGTAAGGCCTAACTACATTACTACATGGCCTGTTCCGGTTGCCAAGTTTAGCGCAAGCCCTAACCCGACGGATACCCTTAACCCTACAGTTGTATATACCGATAATTCGACAGGTAACCCGGTTTGGTGGCAATGGACATTTGGCGATATAACTGACTCTACAGAGTTTACTCCAAATGGTGTACATACATTTTTGTACACAGGTACGTTCCAGGATACAGGTACCTATTGGGCTAACCTTGTAATTAAAAATAAATACGGTTGCAGAGATTCTATTAGCGAGCCGGTTGTAATAACACCTTTCTGGACATTCTACATTCCGAATGCGTTTACACCTAACGGAGATGGCTTGAACGATGGCTTTATACCAAAGGCAGTAGGCTTAAGAGAATTTGAGATGTGGATATTTGACCGTTGGGGCCAGCAGTTGTACCATTGTACAAGCCTTACCCAACCATGGGATGGTACGGTGCATAATGCTATTAGTTCAACAACTCAATGCCAGGAGGACACTTACGTATGGTTAGTACAGTTTACCGATATATTCCACAACAGCCACAGGTATGTGGGTAGAGTGACGCTTATACGGTAAAACACAGAATAGATAAAATAAGAAAGGGTAGCTAATAACTACCCTTTTTTATTTGTGGTTGTTATACTACAATTTGGAAGAGAACAGGTTTGCTGGGTGCAGCATCGTTCTCGAAGCTTGCTATTTGCAGGTTAAGCAGGTAATGCCCATCCATTACAGTGTTGGGCACATAAATAAGTTCTGTAATGGTTTTTGCAGTTTGTGTGTCAGTCGGGTAATTCCAGAAAATGTGATGTGCTGCAAGCTTGCCATCATCCTTCTCTCTGTCAACCGATGGCATGTCTACCAGCAAATGCTTTATACCAATAGATACAATATAGTGCATCGCTCCTTCGGTAAGGTAAGGAGGATTAGTATCGGTATATTGCATATCCATTTTAGCAACAGGGTTCGAAACAGTACGTATTACCAGTGCTTCAGGCCTTTTATCTTCCAGGCAATTCTGAATATGTTTTTCGGTAATTACCAGATCTCCGTTCGGTAATTCATCAGGCAAAATACTAATGAGCTCGGCAATGAAAAAGAAATCTTTCAGGCATTGGTTAATACTGTAGTCTTCTTTACTTATATGCCCCACACATTCGGTATGCGTACCGTTGCCATGTGGGTTAAACGATACATTGCGGAAGTTTACAGCTGCGCCTGATTTTACTTCACCCACCCAATCGCCCATTCGCACAGGTTCTATTTTAACCGGTTCGGCGTGCCAGGCATTTACATTATGGATGCCAGCCCTCAGCGGAATGGAAATATCAATGGGCTTGCTGAGGTCTGTTCTGTAATTCTT
>JABDCA010000042.1 GCA_013288345.1 Bacteroidota bacterium
AGCAATAACCTGAATGACTCTGGCTACTACATATTGGAAGCAGGCCGCAAACTGGAACATGAGGATACCAATGTTCAGAATATTTTAGTTGTACATGAACAACTATTTGCAATGGCTCCAAAAGAAAAAAGAAAAGTCAGAATATTTGGCTTTTGTTGTCAAATGCATAAACATGCCCCACAAACAAGTTCAAATTACCTGGTAGGTACCATGGCCGATAAAGACCTGGTTACGCTTGCCCAATTCATGAATAAAAACAATTTCCCGGTTACATCCATGCAGGATGCTGTATGGGTACTTTCTGACAATAACCCGATAGCTTCAATAACGGATGAGGATATGCCCAAGAAAAAACATGATTACTCACAGCAAGGGTCAGACTTAAACCCAATAGGTACAGAAGAAGTAACAGAAACAAAGCAAAGTATTCAGCCTTTAGTAGATATGATTGGCAAAATAAAGGGTATAGCAGCACCATGGTATAGTATAACTTACGAAAAGGATTCAGCTAATCTGTTTTCGGGAAAACATAACACTGTTTCAGGAAATATTAAATACTACGTTGCCAATAACGCAATGGTTAAAATAAATGTTTACGATGAAAAAGGTGGCTTAATTAAACCATTAACTACCGGACATGCAGACCCAAATACATATACCTTTCCATTGCAACTTAACGTTAAGGGCTGGAAAAAAGGAAAATACTTTGTTCGCGTTACTATTGATGGTGCAAAAAGCGCTGAAAAGGTGTTTGAGTTGTAATCTGTTTATAGAGCACCCACCTCAACAAAGTTTTCTTATTTTTGGTTATATAAACTCATAAACCTTATACACATGATCTTAGAACATTTGAATTATGCTGCGGTAGCAGTATCGGCTGTGGCTTACTTTATGGTTGGCTCCATTTGGTTTACCCCCATTGGTTTTTCAAAACCATGGATGAAAGGCCACGGTATTGTTATGCCCGATGATGCAACTGCACAGGCACAAATGAAAAAGGAGATGCCTAAGCTTTTTGCCATGACCTTTGTACTATGCTTTTTAGCTGTCCTTTCAGTTGCATGTATCGAAGGCATTGCCCGTGTAAACAATTGCATGGCTGGTGCAAAAGTCGGACTTGCTGCGGCAGTATTTGCATTTGTAGCAATCGCTCAAAGTCATATGTACACCCGCAAATCATTCAAACTGGTGTTGATCGATGCAGGTTACCACATTGTAAGCCTTGTAATAGTAGGTATTATACTTGCTGTTTGGCACTAAGGTAAAAAATACTTCTAAAAAAAAATGAGGTTGCTGGGAATAGTTCTTTGCAACCTTATTTTTTTGTTGATTCAAAGTTCCTTACTTTTGAAGACATAATGCACAACAAGCCATCTATACGAACTGTAAATGTAACGCGCTATCTCCAGCCCTTTCGTGAAGGAGGTTCTTTACCCGCATTGGCAGAAGCTGATGATGATCTTAAATACGTATTAAAATTCAGAGGTGCGGGGCATGGAGTAAAAGCTTTGATATCGGAATTACTGGGCGGAGAAATTGCACATACCCTAGGCCTGAAAGTACCGGAATTGGTTTTTGCCAACTTAGATGAGGCCTTTGGAAGAACAGAAGGTGATGAAGAGATACAGGATCTGCTTCAGAGCAGCAGAGGGCTTAATTTAGGCTTACACTTTTTATCGGGGGCCATTACGTTTGACCCTGTTGTTACAAAGGTGGATGCAAAACTTGCTTCACAAATTGTGTGGCTCGATGCATTTATAGAAAACATTGACCGCACATTCAAGAACACCAATATGCTTATTTGGCAGAAGGAGTTGTGGCTCATTGACCATGGGGCTTGCTTGTACTTCCATCATTCGTGGGCCACATGGAAAAACCATGTAAAAGACCCGTTTAAACTAGTAAAAGATCATGTGTTACTACCACAGGCTAGTTTGCTGGAAGAAGCAGACAGTGCATTTAAAAAACTATTAACCGAAGAAAAACTCAGCGATATAGTGGCGCTCATTCCGGATGATTGGCTGCATTGGAAGGGTGTAAAGGAAACACCGGAATTACTTAGAGAAGTGTACCTTGAATTTTTAATTACCCGATTGAAACATTCTGAAACGTTTACCAAAGAAGCACAAAATGCAAGAGAAATACTTATATGAGTATTCTATAATTCGTGTTTTACCTGCTGTAGAACGGGAGGAATTCATCAATGTGGGCATTATTCTTTTTTGCAAAAAGGAAAAATATATCCGTGTACTCTTTTCTATTAATGAAAAGAGACTCTGTTCCTTTTCTAAAAACTTAGATATCGATCAGATAAAACTGAATTTACAATCATTCGAAAAAATAGCCATGGGAGAGGAAAAATGCGGCCCTATAGCCTTATTTGATGTGCCCTCCCGCTTCAGGTGGTTAACTGCCGTAAGAAGTTCCGTTATTCAAACATCAAGGCCCCACCCCGGCTTGTGTAATGATCTTGAACAAACTGCAAAACGATTGTTCGAAGAATTTGTTTCCTGACTCATGGGTACCCCTGTTGCAAAAAAAAATGTGGCTTTGGTCAGATAAATTGGTTTCATTATCTTTGACTTAGTAATACCTCTGTTTTGAAACCACTACTTACATTAAGTATTTTGTTTGCCTTTATAACGTTTAAAGCTACCAGCCAAAAAGTTTTATGGCAAGACTATACTATAAATAAAGATTCCTATTCTTTTGCAACCGCGCCCACGGCCATAACGACTGACCGTGCTGGTAATGTTATTGTGTCAGGAGATTTTCAAGACTCTATTGCATTTGGCCCACATACATTAAACACCGGAACGTTTTATTTGGTTAAATATAATTCAACTGGTAAAGTGCAATGGGCGTTAAGCAATAATAGTATTCATAATGCATCTACCAATTCTGTTGCTACTGATAGCCATGGCAATATATACCTTACCGGTACTTTTAGTGATACACTTAAAATAGGCTCGGTAATGATTGTTGGTCCTCGAGCAAATACAAGCTACATGCAAAGTTTTTTTCTGGCAAAATTCGACCCCAATGGAAACACACAGTGGATCAGATGCTCGTCTTCAAATTACTATGGAGGTAGTAGCGATGGTGAGAGCGTAACAGTTGATCATTCTAATAATGTGTATGTAACGGGCACCTTTAGAGATACTGTGCAGGTGGGAGGATTTGTGGCTGGCTGCTCATATTGGTATACAGGAATTTTTGTTGCAAAATATTCACCAAGTGGAAACCCATTGTGGCTTAATATGGCCAGGGCCGGAAATGCGAGCGGATATGGTGCATCGCTTTATAGTGGTGTTGATAGTATTAATAATATATATGTTTCAGGAGAATTTGGTGATACAATTTATTGTGGCAGCTATATCGTACCTACTTCAACAAGTTCATTAGGTGGTAGTAATATATACCTACTGAAATTTGACTCAAGCGGCAACAATAAATGGGCTAAAGTGCCCGGAGTAATGCTAAAGTATGGATCTGCAGTTAACTATTCTTCGGCCAGCTATATGTCCATGTGTTCTGATAGTAGAGCATATCTTTATATTACTGCAGGTTATGTTGGTAGTTATAAATATGGTAGTTATGTATTCCCAGCAATTACTAATAATCAGGGCCTGGGTTTTTTGGTTAAGCTCAATTTAGATGGGGTGGTATTGTGGGCTGAGTGTGATAAGCCTGGTCGTGGTTCTTGTGGTACGTCATTATCTTCAGATGGATGGGGAAATATTTATTTAGGTGGTTGGGCAGAAGGAAATGATACGTTGGGTGGAATATCTTTAGGGCAAGGAGGATTTGTAGCTAAATTTGATGGCAATGGTCATGGCCTTTGCGGAACAAATATTAACCCTGTAGGTTGGTATTCGTTCAATGGTGTTTCAGCAAACCCTTTTCTTCCTGTTGTAAATATTGCCAGTACAGATCAATATGGACTTGATGGATTCAAAGCAGATACTGTTAATACGAATGGAGGGGGATATACAGCAGAATGGACATGCGACACCTGCAGAGCGGTTGCGAAAATGAAGGGAGATTCAATAGTATGCATGGGACAAGCCACTCAATTATCTGCGTCGAATGGTACCAGTTATTTATGGAGTACAGGCGCCACGACCAGTACTTTATTAATTAATCCTACTGCCACCACTACTTATACCTTGTATATTATGAATGGAGCCTGTTACGGAGATACAACATTTTCTATCAGGGTAAATCCGATGCCAACTGCCGGCGTAAGTGGCACTCAAACTATTTGTGCTGGAACAGAAGATACTTTAAGGGCAACAGGTGGTATTACATATACCTGGGGTAATGGTGCTACAACTTCTACAATTATTATTAGCCCCGATTCCTCTGCTCTTTATAAGGTTTCGGTTTCTAATGGCCCCTGCTCGGTGAAGGATAGTATTAATGTAAAGGTATTTCAATTTCCTGTTCCTATTATAAGTAAAGCTGACACACTTTGTCTTGGTAAGTCAGTTAATGTATCTGCATCTGGTGGCACAAACTATACCTGGTTGCCATCTGCAGGATTAAGTAATGCCAATATACCAAGTCCGGTTGCTACTCCAACCAGTACAACCGAGTACACTGTTACTATTAGTAATGGCCCTTGTTCTGCAAAAGATAGTGTTGATATTATTGTTCATCCGGTTCCAATTCCAACTATTAGCCCTGAACAAAAAATATGTTCAGGTAATTCAGCTACTCTGTCAGTGTCGGGAGGTGCGCAATATATTTGGAACAATGGTGGCACTACCTCCACTATTATTGTAAATCCGCTAACAAACATAACTTATTCAGTTTCTGTTTCTAATGGGTTCTGTTCAGCTACTGATAGTGTAAAAGTGTTAGTGTATTCATACCCCATTGCGGTAATAACCAATAATCAATATATATGTTCCGGTAATTCTACTAGCTTATCTGTTTCAGGTGGTATGCAATACATATGGAGTAATGGCGATACATCTTCTACTATATCGGTAAGCCCTTCTTTAGCAAAAATATACTCTGTTACACTTTATGATGGACCTTGTTCTGTAAAAGATAGTGTAACAGTATTTGTTAACCCATTACCAATTGCAAACGCTTGTTGTGATACTTCTATTATGTATGGACAAAATGTGCAACTTACCTCCTCGGGTGGAATAACTTATAACTGGCTACCTGCATCGGGGCTCAATTGCTCTAATTGTTTCAACCCCATAGCCTCGCCCCCAGCTACAACAATATATACCTTAACTGTAGTTAGCGATAGCGGTTGTTCTGCTTCAACAACTATAACCATTGCAGTAAGCTGTGGAACTGTTTTTATTCCCGAAGCCTTTTCACCAAATGGAGATGGCCAAAATGATAACCTATATGTACGTGGTGATTGTATTGAAACACTCGACTTTACAGTATTTGACCGGTGGGGAAATGTAGTATTTAAAACAAACAATAAAAGTATCCCCTGGAATGGCATTTATAAAGGTGAACCTATGAGTACCGGCAGTTATGCTTATTCCCTGAACGCTACCCTTTATGATGGAACAACTGTTACTAAAAAAGGGAATGTAGTGTTGGTGAGGTAAGCCTGATTAAAAGGCTAACTATTGGTAACCTTATTGTTTTTTAAGAACTCGTTGGTGTATTTATAGCCCACCTCGAATATCTCAGCTATTTTACGAATATCGAACAGGCTATAGTTTTTCAATGCCGGTGGTTCAATGTACATGTAACATCCTTCAGCAGATCGGTCAACTGTAGCCTTAAAGCACAGGTGCACTGCCCTGTCCACAACTTCCATCATGGTTTCTTTTAAAGGATCGAGCGGCCTTACAGGGTTCAGGTTTACACATACTGCATCCTTCTTCCTATCGCCAAATGGCTCCACAGGCAGGTTGTTTGATACGCCTCCATCCACATAGGGTGTACCATCAATAAACACCGGCGGAAACAAAGCAGGAATAGAGCTTGCTGCAATAATGGGGTAAATCAATTCTCCACTGGTGAATACAGTTTGCTTACCATTTTCAAAATTGGTTGCAGTTATATATAAAGGAATTTGCAGGTCTTCGAATTTTTTGTGACGCAGGTTATTATGTATAAAAGCCTGTATGCGCTTCATCGACATAAGGCCCATATTAAAACCATTCCAGGCAAACAAGGTGAGCCCCACATTTTTTATAAATATCTCTTTTATCTCATCGGGCTCATAGCCCTGTGCTATAAATACCCCTGCAATAGCGCCTGCACTTGTACCCGAAATTTCGCTTGGGCGTATACCGTGTTCCTGCAATGCTTTTACAATACCCAAATGTGCAAACCCCCTGCATCCTCCTCCCGATAAAACAAATGGTCTTTTTACTATTTCCATAACATAGAATTCCCTGCAAAGGTAATTCTAAAAAGATTCAGGGCAGAATAAAATCTATTTAAGCACTGGATAGAAATTATATTTTAACTTATTCTTGGCACAATCCTTTGCACCTATGTGTCATTTCCTATCATCATTCCTTTTCACCTCACGTGCCGTTGCTTTTGTGCAATGGCAGTTCGCGTTAGGGATAATAGCGGAAAGCCCACAGCATAGCGAGGACTTGCAGCGGATAGCCCGACCCTGAAGTAGTTTTTCACTCACTTCAGGGGAACGCCCAAAATTCAGAACTACGAAAGTGATTACTATTTAAGCACTGGCAGCACAACCTTCGAAGCATTTACCGCATTATGGTAAATGCTTATGGTCGATTTCACAAAGTCTTTGGTAAGGCTTGTATAAGGGTTTATAAACTGTTGCGGGTTCCTGTCCGCCAACGGAAACCAGGTGCTTTGTATCTGTATCATTATGCGGTGCCCTTTTAAAAAGGTATGGGCCACATCGGGCAGTTCGTATTTAACCTCGCTTATTTTACCGGGTACAAAGGCTTCCGGCTTTTCGAAACTGTTACGGTAACGGCCGCGCATTATCTCTGCCCGCACCAGCATTTGGTAACCACCCATAGGATATTCCATCTTCAATGAATCGGGATACTTGAAATTATCGGGGAACACATCAATAACTTTTACCACAAAATCGGCATCGGTGGTAGTTATAGAAGTCAGCAGGTCAGCAACAACAGGGCCGGTAAGTGTCATATCATTTCGCAAAGTATCGGTTTCGTAAGTCAAGACATCTGTCCTGCGTGATGCAAAGCGCTGGTCATCGCACATGTATTCTCTTGTCCTGTCGCGGTGCACGGTCTCGGTATAAGGTACCGGCTTCATAGGATCACTTATATAGGTATCGGCTATTTCAGCAGTGCTTGGTTTCTCAAATGATAGTTTTCCATTAGCATGAAAGTACAGATCGGTTGGCACTACTGTTTGCGGAGGCCATTGCGCAAAAGTGTGCCAGTTATCTTCACCGGTAACAAAAACGGTTGCATCTGCCTGTTTCGATACATCCCCTTCGCCCTTCAGGTAATAATTGAAAAAGGGTACTTCAATATTCTTCATATAATAATCAGATGTGCGCGAACCAAAGTACACATTGCCCAGCCTGTCGCCACCCGAACGTGCCCAGCCACCATGGAACCAAGGCCCCTCAACTATTTTGCAATTCGTAGCAGGCGATAACTTTTTAATGGCCTTGTATGTACCAAAGGTGCCATACAGATCTTCTGCATCGAACAAACCACCGGTAACCATTATGGCAGGCTTCACATTCTCCAGCACTCTTCTCGGGTCTCTGTCCTTCCACCAGTTATCATAATCGGGGTGGTTAACCAATTCTTTCCAAAAACCAATCGAGTCGCCGCCGTACTTCTTACTTATTTCGGCATAGGTACCCATATTCAGGTAAAGTTGGTAGTTATCATCGCCTGCAACCTCCTGCACATCGGCATCCGTTGTAGTAGGTCCGTGCCTTGGCATGCCAAAAGGCAGGTCAAAGTCAAACTCATCCATAATAAACAACACACCTTTGTGATGAGTATCGTCGCCCATAAACCAATCGGTAACCGGCGCCTGCGGACTAACAGCCTTTAGCGCAGGGTGGCCGCATAAGGCACCCATAGTGGCATAAAAGCCCGGGTACGAAATACCGAACATGCCCACATTGCCATTGTTATGCGGAGCATTTTTTACGAGCCAGTCAATAGCATCGTAGGTATCGCTTGCTTCGTCAATATCGCTGTTTGTTTTTTTATCTTTTATAAAAGGGCGCACATCTACAAAGGTCCCTTCGCTCATGTATTTACCACGCACATCCTGCGTTATCATTATGTAGCCTTCTTTAAAATAGGCCATATAAGGCGAATACCAAACTTTCCTGAACTTCGCTTCGCCATAAGGCTGACATGAGTATGGTGTGCGATTCATCAGCATTGGGTGCTTATGCATAGTATCCTTCGGAACATACATGGACGTGAATAGTTTTACCCCATCACGCATAGGTATAGAACGTTCTATTTTATAATAGTTGTTCATTACCCACACCGAATCGGCATTAACCTTTTGGGAAGAAGCAAAGCCCGATGCAATTATAGATGCAAACGCAACAAGAAAATATTTCTTCATATCTCTATTCAAATAAACAAAGAAAGTTTACAAAACTGTAAACTTTCTTAGTTGTTATATTAAAACTAATTTGTGATTTTTAAAACTCTTCCCTGTGCATTTTACCGTTATCCACCTTTTCTTGCTCTATAGCCAACTTCACAGCCTTTTGAGTATTGATAATTCCACCGCTTATGCAGAGGTCAGCATATGAAACCATATCATCATTCTGGCCTGGTACAACCACTTTAAAGTCTGGCTTGGTTACCGATTGCATCAATATTTCCCTTACTTCTTTAGCACTAAGCTTAGGGAAGTATTCGCGGATAATAGCTGCTACACCGGCTGCACAAGGCGATGCCATGCTGGTACCGTTAAAATATGCATAACCGCTATCGGGTATGGTGCTGTATATTTTTACACCCGGTGCAAAAAGGTCAACCGATTGTTTGCCATAGTTACTGAACGAGCCCGGCCTGCCATTAACATCCGAAGCGCCTACTTCTAACCAGTTCGATGCTTCTTTGTTGGTGCCTTCGTAACGGCGGTTAGGGTAATCAATAACGGTATCGTTATCTGAATGATCGTTACCGGCAGCATGTACCAATAATACATCATGGTCCTCGGCATATTTTACAGCCTCATCTACTGCTTTTTTATTGTATGCATATGCCTTACCAAAGCTCATGTTTATGATCTTTGCTCCGTTATCAACTGCATAACGTATGCCATTGGCAACGTCCTTGTCGCGCTCATCGCCATCGGGTACAACACGTACCACCATAATCTTTACATTATCTGCAATACCTTCCTGCTCGCCTGCTTTGCCGGTGCGGAAGCCTGCAATAATACCTGCCACGTGCGTACCGTGGTCGGCCGCAGGGCCTGCTACATCGTTATTACCATAGTTGCGCTGGCTGGCATCTTCGTAGTTATCGCCAACCAAATAACGCGGATTAAAATTCACGTTCAATTGGTAGTTAAGCGTAACACTAATATGATCGAGGCTTGGCTTAAGTAATTTTATTAAACTATCGGCCGTAGCGCCTTTCATAAAGAACGAGAAACGCTTGAAGTTACGCATCAACCTTGCCTTAGCACGTATCATAGCGCTATCGGTTGGTTTGTATAGCGAATCGAGGTCGGCACGGTTAAAATCTGATTTACCCATTGCCTTTTTAATTAAACCAATACTATCAAAAACACCTTTCAGGTTATTGTACTGGGCAGTGGTAGTAGCTAATCTAGCTTCGAAATCCTTTTTAACCTTAAGGTACTTCCGGTACCCAAGCATACCTTCCTTATCTACTGTATCGGTCCTTAAATCTATCCCAGAATATTTCTTACCTAAATCTCTGTATAGGCGGGTAACCTCAAGGTTTTCCTTGTTTATATCACTATCCTTTCCTCCAATGTAATCCCAGCCGTTTACATCATCAATATAGCCATTCTTATCATCGTCTTTTTTGTTGCCGGCAATTTCTTTAGGGTTCACCCAAATATTAGCCTTAAGGCCCGGGTGTTTTATATAGGTACCACCATCTTCTACAGCCACTATAACGGTTACAGGCTTACGGCCTTTAAGCATTTCTAATGCTTTATCAGAACCGGTGCCATACACGCTATCCTGTTCAATGCTTTGGTTTTGCCAGTTTTTAGCAGGGTTAGGGCCCATAAAGCCCTGTGCCGATACATTAACTGATAATGTTGCTGTTGCAAAAAGTACGGAGAAGGCTTGTAGATATTTTTTCATAGTTGTATTTTATTCCTTGCATAATTAGCATTATTTACGGAAAGCCGATATGCAAATAGTATCTATTTCAAATAAATTAACACTTATTAAGAAATCCATCCTTACTTTTGCTGCCTATGGCCAATATTAGTTATCGCTTACTGCAATCTGCCGACCTCGACGCATATAGGGCCATACGCCTGCGCTGCTTAAGAGACTACCCCGATAACTTCGGTACCACCTACGAAGAAGAGCAGCAAGGAAAATACGCTAAGCTGGTTGGTGCTATAAAAGGAGATGACAAGGATAACTTTGCATACGGAGCATTTACTGAAAATAATGAGCTGGTAGGTATTTGTGGCTTTGTAAGGGAGCCTCGCACCAAAACCCGCCACCGTGGCGAGGTAATACAAATGTTTGTAGATACTGCTTACGCTAAGCAAGGCATAGGCAAGCAATTATTACAACATACCATTAATAAAGCATTCGAAAACCCCGGAATTGATAGCATAACCCTTAGCCTTGTCTATGGCAACCATTCTGCCGAGAAGCTTTATAAAAGCCTTGGCTTTGTGGAGTATGGCAAAATGGAGAACTTCTTTAAATCGGGCGATAAGTATAGTACGCAGTTGTTTATGGTATTAGTTCGTGGTAATAAGTAAAATTAGTTAGGCTTGGATTGGGCACAGTACTGTGCATCTATGTGTCATTATCTATAATCGTTTCTCATCACCTCACGTAATTGGAAGCTTTTACCTATGTATTAGATTCTTAATTCTTAATTTTTAATTCGTAATTCGTAATTGATTACGCCTCACGTGCCGTTACTTTACCTATAAGTAAAAATGTCCTTTATTCCGTCCCTC
Source organism: Bacteroidota bacterium (assembly GCA_013288345.1). GTDB lineage: Bacteria > Bacteroidota > Bacteroidia > JABEUT01 > JABEUT01 > JABEUT01. The sequence continues at coordinate 11,128 of JABDCA010000042.1, forward strand.
TCCTTGAGCAAGGAGAGGGTGAAGGGTGAGGTCTTAAATTGCCTTAAGGAATAGTAAAATTTATTTGCGTACTAACATTCGCAGACCCTAAAGCGTTCAGGGTAAATGTAGTATTGGCTGTGCTTACCCAATCGCCACTGGCGGGAAGGCCAGTACCTGCATTATCGTATATAGCATAGTAATAATAGGTGCCTGGGTGCATTAAGGTAAATACATAACTATTATCGCTCGACGACAGAATTACATAACGCGACCTGTATTTTAAATTCGCACTGTTATAAGTTCCGCCACTGAATAAAGGCTGTGTAGTAATAATGAGCAATACATTCTTAGTAGGGCTTGGCGTATAACCTGCTGCAAACGTAAAGCCTGCCGTTGTTTTACCAAGGTAAGGTTGTGTTGTATCAGGGTATGGGTCTCCCACGGCAGGGCCCGATGTACCGTAATAGATTGACTCAGCAAGGCCTGTAAAAGTTGATGAAAAATCTTTGGTCAGCGCTTTTTGCGGGTAAGAGAACTTTGCAAGTGCCGGCATGCACGATGTAGTGTCCTGCAACTTCGCGCTCCATGTCATATGAGGAGTGGCAGATGGCTGGGTGTTGCTTTTGTTCGTATAGGTTAATATATACATACTATCAGCCCTGAAGATGATGTTAGAATAGGCCCTTTTTATACCCTTTATTATTTCGGCAAAGCGATAAAACGAACCCGAAGCCGTTTCTGAAACGCTATCGGCTAAAAAATACGATACCCGCTGCGAACCATTAAACTCTCCTCCATTCCTGAAGGCAACTGTGTACTGGTTATTATACTTGACAATAAAGAACGACATAAAAATATTATTCAGCGTATCCAGTTCATTCTTTGCCGATACCTGGTTGTTCGATATGGGCCTGAAATCGACTATCCATTCAGGGTAACCACCTAAGGGAGTAGTTGAAGTTACCGGGCCATTCCAAATACCTTTTATTTTATTCAGAATACCATAACCGTATGTATTACTGATGCTCGGTGTGCTACTTGTGTTGGTCGGCGCAGGTGTGGTATTGTGCTTGCACCCCAATGCAGCTATGATTGCAATTGCGGCTAAAGTTTTAATTCGTATTGACATGCTTGCTATTTTAATGTAAATATAACTTTTCAGTTAGTAACCTAATGTCGAATATTTCGCCCCTAAAGGGGCTGGTATTATTGGGGAATAATCTTCCTCTACCAAGATATTGTCCCGATGGGACGTAATACCCTATAGGAATTACATCTTGGCAATAAGTACAAATAGAGAAAATTTAAAGTCACGACGAAACATAATACCCCATAGGGGTTAAATCTTGGTAGTAATAAGAACAAACAGAATTTAAAGCCCCATCGGGGCGATATATTTAATAGAAAGTTGGGGTTAATTTCTGTTTTAATATTATTTAAATTAATAATCAGATGTGGCACCACCACCGCCAAAACTACCGCCACCAAAGTTCACATCGTTAGCAGGCTTTGCAGGCGCTTGCTGCACCAATTCCGAAAAAGCAATATTACTGATCGCATCCATGCGTGCATTGGCATCGTCGGGTTCGCTGGTAATGCCATTACGCGGTACTTTAAGGTAACGTATGCTTAACCATGCCACAGCAACAAGTGCTATACCGCTTAACATAAGCGCTGTCTCTGGTGGCATTATAGAATGGTAATATTTTATAGAAAGCACTCCTGCGGCAATCATTATTACCCCCAGGCGCACCAGCATTCTGTCCTTACGTTTTAGCCCAAGCGCTACATAAGCAAGCGGCACTAAAATAGTATAAGCATAAAAGAAAAATGCCAAGTGGATATCTTCTCCCGGTTCTATAGTAGTACCCAACAGGCTCTCACTAAGTACTCGCACCACCATATAATTACCGGCAAGGTAAAGCGTAACAAGGCCTGCAAATTCAAGCATACCAAGGCAATGCCTCCAGTAACGTAAAGCAATATTAGCCTTTCGTTTTTTTGCCGTATAATAAACAGCAGCAGAAAACAACATACATTCAAATGGCAATATCATTTGCCCGAATGAGCCCATTTTAAGCACTACAAATGCATTTATCACAATAATAAATCCGTATGCAACAAGGGTTAAAAAGGCATCGGCAAAACGTAATGCTGCTGCAACTACCATTGGAGTAAGGAAAGCCAGGTAAAAAGCAGTCCCGTGCTCTGAATAATAACAAGTGCCGTCATCATTATAACCAGTCGACCTTTTATTTATAAATATGCATATGGCAATACCCACAGCTACCAGGGCATTGTACAATAGGGCATCAACAATGCCAGACTTGTAATGATGACTCACCCATACAAACCTTTCTGCTACTATGTAACATAAAACACCAAGCACCAAACACTCAAAAGCAATACCCGTTTCGCCATCGGGGTGAAAGAATAAAAAAAACAATCCGCTGGCGCTTGATACAATAATTACAGTAAAAATAAAAAGGCCTATCCATGCACCAATACCTCTGGGTTTGTATTCGGTAATGTATTTAGCTTCAATACCCTTATACTCATCATTGCTTATGAGTCCGCGTTTAAACCAGGCAGCAGCAGCTTTGCCTACCGAAAAATTATCGAGCCCTGTTTTGTTATAGATGATCATGCTGCTTTAATCCTTTTACTAGACTTTATTAAAAAATAGATAATGCCTATTGATGAGCCGATGAAATAAAAGAGACCTGTAAACAGAGCACCATCACTTGAGAAGGAAATAAGGTTCTTTATTACAAGGTACGACAAGCCTATATAGCCATAAAGTATAGCAATAAGTAAAAAGTAAAACGACTTTTCAGAAAAGGCCTGCCATATAACAGTGGCAACAAGGGCAAAAAACAAAGGGACAAAGAAGATATATCCACCATCCTTAAACAAGGCAGCTAAGCAAAACACAAACAGCATATGCGATGCAAAGTTTACATAGGTATAGGTAAAATGCTTTTTAATGTTTCGCCTGGCTAATGCCCACGATACTGCAATAAGTACAAACCCCAGCGCTATGCCTGAGTAAATAAGACTATAACCCCGCGAGAAATCATTATTCTTAATAAGCCCGAGCGGAGTAATAGCAATGCCTATGTAAGCAGCAAAAGTGGTTATGGCAATAGATAGTACCCCAAGATGATCGAAGTAATAGGCTGCTGCAAAGAACAAAAGCGATGATATAAGCGGAACCCAATCGTTGTGCGTGCCAAATACCGAATACTGGTATTGCAAATAGCCCAGGAATGAAACAAAGGTAAGGCAGCCGAACAGCAATATATAATCGAACAAAATGCCCGGCGAGTTCATTTTTAAATTAGAATAAGGCAAACTTTTGCGAATACAATAAACAAAACAAGCCGCCGATACTGCTGCAATAAAAAGGATTATGGCCATGTGGCCTATGCTATCTATGTTCTTATATATAAGTACACCCAGCCCACTACTTAGCAGCAACACGCCGCAATACAAAACAGCCCTAAGCTCGAAGCTCAGCGAAAACAGGGTTGAGGTACGCGCAGATTCTATCTTATTAAAAGATTCAGAGCTGATGGAATTATCAGCCAAAAGTTTTGATGCTATGTCTTTCTCGTTCAATGGTGTTTTATTCTGTTGTAAATATAAAGAATAAGGGCATAATTGAAAATTAAATGTTACGCCCCTAAAGGGGCTTGAACTTGCAAGGGTGTTATTTTTTCTACCAAGATATTGTCCCGATGGGACGTAATCCCCTATAGGGACTACATCTTGATAATAAGTATAAATAAAGAAAATTTAAAACCACGACGGGACATAATACCCCATAGGGGTTATATCTTGGTAGTAATAAGAATAAAGAGAATTTAAAGCCCCATCGGGGCGATATACCTAAATTTATATTGGCAATGATTATCTTTGCTATTATGACTGAACAAAACAAACCCGGTAAAAAGATATCGCCTGCCCTAAGAGCAGTGCTTGAGGTTGGCTTCATCATTTTCCTCTTCTACTCTAACCTGCTCATGGGCGAATTCAACCAATCGGGACAGGGGCGTGTGCATGGCTTATGCTGGGCACTGAACGACATTTTTACTCTTATCAACTTTAGTATGGCTTTAGGCTTGGGGCTTATTGGCTATTTGGTGGTTGAGTTTTTGAGGAGAAGGCTGTAGGTCTTCCCTTAGGATATTTAATTCTACCAATTCTTACTTCAATTCCTTTTAAACTTCAATAAAGTGTTGCTGTTATGAGGAAGTGAAAATAAAACAAGGTTCTTCTTATCAATTATTGCAATAACGTAATATGACTTATCAGATTCTGTTTTTCCTATAGCTAAACATTTCAAATCGAGATAGGTTGTCATATAAGGAAGTTTGCAATATGTTGAGTCAATAATATTATAAGACAAGGGGGTTTTAATAACATAATCAGAATTATAACGAGACACATTAGCGCCATTAAATTCCCAAACCTCATTGGTGTCTATAGTTGACTTCCATTTTCCTGCCAACAAAGCCCTTATTTTATCAACAGTGCAATCAAACTCTACATAATGCATAGCCTTTTCAATTTGTGGTTGAAGAGAAACATCAGTTCCATCTTCCAAATAACTCTTCGTTTCTTTCTCATGACCTTTAACATAAAAGGTTTCTCTACCTAAGCTGCCGCTTTCATAATACCATTTTTCCGTTCTAAACAGTTTATTTGTTGCAGAATAAGCCTCCATCTCTAATACCCCATTATTACGGTAGCGTCTTTCTATGTGATTACCTAGCTTATCTTTTATGTATTCATATATTACTCTACCGCTATCCATATACCCTATTTCTTCATCAATTTTATTATTAATATAAGTTAAACAATTTTGTAATTGACCATTCTCATTATAATTTTTCTCTGTTCCATTTTTTCTACCATTAACGTATGGGGTAATACTCATTAACATACCTCTTTTATAAAACTTTTTCTGAATTCCATTGGGTTTTCCTGTCTTATAAACTGTAAGGATATAATAGGGAGCAGAAGTATCAGTTGTTATGTATGAACTCGTATCATAATAATAAGTCTCATACTCTACCCATTTACCCTCCTTCAATCCATTAACCATTGAGTTCTTTGCTTCTGCCTTATTGGTAAAACCGCTATCGAGGCACTCTGGTGTGGCTTGCTGCCCAAAACCATTAAGAGATAAACAGAACAATAGTATTAGGGTTACTAGAGGCTTCATTTTACTTTATTTCGTTACCGTTTGCATCAACAGAAATTGTAATAGGAGGATGGTATCCTTTTGGTCTTGGGGTTCCATCTTTTTTGTAATACTGTGGTACCGTGCCAATGTTATTCTTATAAACGGTCTTGCATAATATTTTACCATTACTGTAATACCTTTTCTGCACCCCATTTGCGCTGTCATTTACATATGGGGTTTCTAAAACTAGTTTCCCAAAGGAGTCATACATCTTTTCAATACCATTTTCCATACCATTTACATAAGGCTTTTCTAACCATATTTTACCTGTGCTATTGATATAAATCCTACTAATACCAATGGGTATGCCTTTAAGATAAACAGTCAACATATAGTTATCTGTATCGCCATCTCTACCCATATAATCTATCCATTTCCCCTCTTTTAACTTGTTTACAAATTGGTTCTTAGCTTCTGCTTTGTTGGTAAAGCCACTATCGGGGTACTCTGGTGTGGCTTGCTGCCCAAAAGCAATAAGCGATAAACAAAGCAATAGTAATAGGATTATGAGTGGCTTCATTAGTAATCAGACTTATACAGATTATCAAGATTCTTTAATGTACGGCCAATTTGATTAATAGCATCGTGCCGGGCTTTGTTTTTCTCTACATCAGTCAGGCTCTTTTCAAGGTCTTTTATCGTATCAATATTTTTCAACTGGTCGCCCATCGAAAAATCACGCTTGCTTTCATTATAAATTAAAAACCACATATAACTTTTTACCAAATCCTTCTTTACTTTATCGCCACTAAGGTACATAGTAGCCAAATTTGCCCTGGCCGAGGTTATCATTCCACTTAATTGCAGATTATCCAGATCGGCGTGCGAGCCAAGGCGTACTGCCCATACCAACATACTATCTGTGTTTTTATCAGTTCCTATGCCTTCCTGGTAACAACTCACTACATTAAACATGCATTCAGGATCGTTTTGAGCGGCACATTTTAATGACCAATAAAACGCCTGCTTATAATTCCGAGTATAACCCCTGCCATTAAAATAGGAATAAGCCATTTTAAATTGGGCATCTAACCATCCTTGGTTTGCTGATTTCAAAAACCAATTATTCGCTATACTATCATTTTTGGGTACACCAACTCCTTGCTCAAAACAAACGCCGTAATTGTATTGTGCTTCGGCACTTCCCGCTTCAGCAGCTTCTTTCAGAACAGGCACGGCGTTTTTATAATCCCCTTTTGCAAGTAACTCTCTCGATTGACGGTTGAAATCATCAGCCACCTGCCCAAAAGCAGTAAACGATAAACAGAACAATAGTATTAGGGTTATGTTTAATTTCATAACTGAGTGGCTAATTGAAACACTAAAGTACGAAATAAATAGGTTCAGCCGAGATCTCTCACTTCGTTCGAGATGACAAGAGCTTTTGTTTTTCAGGGGAGGGAGGTGCGGGCAAAGCCCGCACCTCCCTCCCCACCTTTAGTCGTGACAAAATTGTCATTCCGAATGAAATGTAGTGAGGAATCTCATCAATACTAAAGTAAACCCCTACCCTCATCCGTCTTACCCTATATGAATTACTCCGTGCTAAAAATTGTCCATTGTCCACTGTCAATCGTCCATTCTTAACCTCAACCTAAATAAGTTATCTTTGTTCTCACAAATTAAAACCCAATAAAACATGAATCGTACACTCGGTATATTAATAGGTGTTATAGTAGTTATACTCATTATTTTCGGCATATTCATTAACCCATATAATGGTATGGTTAACCGTAGCCAGAACACAAGTAAAATGTGGAGCAATGTGGAAACCCAGTACCAGCGCCGCAGCGACCTGTACAGCACCGTTATAGCAACCATTAAGGGATCTGCTAAGTTCGAGCAATCGACCCTTACTGCTGTTATTGAAGCAAGGTCGAAAGCTACCAGCATTACCGTTGATGCAAGCAAGCTTACACCTGAAAGCATACAACAGTTTCAACAAGCACAAGATGGCTTTAAAAGTTCATTCGGCCGTTTAATGGCTGTTGCAGAACAATATCCTGAATTACAGACCACAGCCGCTTTCCGCGATTTCCAGACCCAGCAGGAAGGTACCGAGAACCGCATTACCAAGGCCCGTACCGATTTTAACGATGCCGTTAACGATTACAACTCTTATATCATGACCTTCCCGCACAACATTGTGTCGAATATGTATGGTTTTACTGCCAAGGGTTACTTTAAGGCCAATGCAGGTACCGAAACTGTTCCTAAAGTCAGCTTTTAACCATGTGGCCTTTTAAAACAAAACATTTCTCTAAAACCGAAGAGGAGCAAATTATCAGCGCCATTAAAGCGGCTGAGCATTCCACATCGGGCGAGATACGTTTTTATGTAGAATCGAAATGCGATGGCGATGCCTACGAAAGAGGTGTTGCTATATTCCACCATTTGCAATTACACGAAAAGAACCACCGCAACGGGGTACTTATATACCTGGCAGTGAAAGATAAAAAGTTCGCTATTGTTGGCGACGAGGGCATACACACCAAAGTAACCGATGTTTTTTGGGAAGATGTGCGTAGCAAGATGTTAGACATATTTAAAACAGGGAATTTGGTTGCAGGTGTTTGCGAAGGCATAAAGCTTGTAGGCGAAAAGATGAAAGAATCCTTTCCTATAGACCCGAACAATACCAAAGGCTACACCGACAAAATAAACCACGGCAGATGAAAAAGTATTTAAAAATAGCGCTGTCGGTTGTTGCCCTGTTGTGGTTTGCCATAGGTAATGTATCTGCACAAAGCAATAAAGACCTGCCTGCCAAACCTAACCCACCCCGTTTGGTAAACGATTTTGCCAATATGCTTGCGCCCGGCGAACGCCAGCAATTAGAGAGCAAGCTGGTAGCGTATAACGATTCTACCTCTACACAAATTACCATTGTAATAATGCCATCTATCGACGATGATATTGCAAGCTTTGGTGCAAGGCTCGGCGATTACTGGGGTATTGGCAGAAAACAAAAAGACAACGGCATATTGATAACCATTGATGCAGGAGGCCACCATGTGAACATTGCCACAGGCCGCGGTGCCGAAGGCGCCATACCCGATGTTACTGCACGAAAGATAATTGACGGTTATATTACTCCGAACTTTAAACAACAACAATACTACACCGGCCTCGACCAGGCAACCACTGCCATTATGCAAGCCATGGCAGGCGAGTTTAAAGGTGATGGTTCACAAGGCAGCAAAAAGTCAAACACAACACTTATATTTTACCTTTTCCTGATTATTCTATTCTTTTACTTTACCATTGGCAGAGGTAACAGAGGTAGTGGTGGAAACGGTTCGTATGGCAGCAGCGGTTTTTTAGGAGGCCTTGCAACCGGACTATTCATGGGCGGAGGTTCCGGTGGAGGCAGTGGTTTTGGTGGCGGTGGCGGAGGTGGTGGCTTCGGAGGCTTTGGCGGTGGCAGCTTTGGTGGCGGCGGCGCTAGCGGTAGCTGGTAACTACTCCAATTAATAATCAGGAATTAATAATCGAAAACGTCGTATTGAGCTTGCCTTGCTCTGCCATAGCGCTACGCGAAGGCGCAGTCGAAATATGTTCCATTCATTTTAGTTGCCACGACATTTATGTCGTGGATAAAATAACACACCCTAAAGGCTTTAGCCAAAACACATTGGTTCGGCTAAAGCCATAATATCTCTTAAAAAGCTATCCACGACCTAAAGGTCGTGGCAATTGAAGTAGAAAAAATTCAAATAAAGTATTCTCCTTTTATCTTCGTCCTATTAAAGAGAATCATTTTTTAAACCTAAAAACCATTTTATGAAATACAACTTATTAGGCAATACCGGCCTCAGAGTTTCAGAATTGTGCCTTGGCACTATGACCTTTGGCGGCAAAGGCATGTGGACCGCTATTGGTGGCATTGATCAAAAAGCAGTAGATGAACTTGTCGGCAGATCGGTTGAAGGTGGTATTAACTTTATTGACACGGCCAATATTTACTCTGAAGGTATTTCGGAAGAAATGACTGGTAAAGCAATCCGTAATTTGAATTTGAAACGCGATGATTTGGTTATTGCAACCAAGGTACGTGGCAAAATGAGCGAAGGGCCAAATGGCAGCGGACTTACTCGCAAACATATACTGCATGAGGTAGAGGCCAGCCTTAAACGCCTCAATATAGATTACATTGACCTTTACCAGATACATGGCTTTGATGAACTTACTCCGCTTGAAGAAACCTTAGAAGTATTAGACAGCTTGGTTAAGAGTGGTAAAGTTAGATACATAGGTTGCAGCAACCTTTCAGCATGGCATATTATGAAAGCCTCTGCTTACTCCCAACATCATCATATTTCAAGGTTCGAATCGTTACAAGCATATTACACCATTGCAGGCCGAGACCTGGAGAGAGAAATAGTGCCCGTACTGAAAGACCAGAATATTGGCCTTATGGTATGGAGCCCATTGGCAGGCGGTTTATTAAGCGGAAAATATACCCGCAAAATGGAAGCCGAAGCGGGTTCAAGGCGTGTTAACTACGATTTCCCGATTGTGAACAAAGAAAGAGCATTTGATATAATTGATGTGCTGGCTCCTATGGCGAAAGAAAAGAATGCATCGGTAGCACAGCTTTCGCTGGCATGGTTATTGCACCAAAAGGTGGTTACCACTGTAATTGTTGGTGCTAAAAAGGTTGAACAATTAAACGATAACCTGAAATCAACCGAAGTAAAATTTACTGCCGATGAACTTAAAAAGCTGGATGAGATAAGTAAGTTGCCTGCTGAATATCCGGGTTGGATGTTTGAACGCCAGGGTGGTGATAGAAGGAAATAAAAACAATAGAACACGGATAACACTGATTCAACAGATTATCACTGATTCAATTACCGTCTGCTTTAGCTGACAGAGAATATCAGGCATAGTGTATTGACTTTAGCCTAAAACTATACTACTATACATCTCTGGGCTTCCTCTTTCTCAAATAACGAAAACCACCAAGCCCGATTAGGCAAAACACCCAAACGCTGTTTCCATTTATTAGATTAAGGAAGCCGGATTGTTTAACAATTACTGATTTAGCAGGAAAGGTTGTTACAATTTCAGGAGATAAAAAACCAACAGCTTCATACTTTACGCTATCTACCCAATATACCTTACGTAGAGAATCAGGAACTGAGAAATCGCGTCCTAAAATACTATCACCCAATATTTTCCCAAACTTATCAAAAGTGATTAGCTTGTGTTCTTTTTCAGATGCAACTACAATGTTTTCGTCATCGGTAATATCCATATCTATCTTTCCGCCTGAAAATGCAGGCCAATTACGAAGGAATTTTCCTTTGGAATTATAAACCTGTACCTTACCGTAGAAACTGGTTTCAACATATATATCCCCGGAACTATCCACTGCTATATCCGATATATCAGCAAGCGGAACTTCATCGTTATATTTAATAGTATTAGTACAAATCAAAAAGCCACCTATAAAAAAGACAGCTCCAAAAATAAACATGCCTGCAAATACAAATAAAAGTGCTTTGTCTAAATTTTTATATAGTTGCATTAGAACTTGAGATGGTTGTAATGCAGTAAAAATAGACAATAATCAGAATATTTACGCTATTGCGCTTCCATTACTCCATCTATAGTCTCGGCAGCAGCTTTTACTTTTTTCTTAAGTATATCCTTACGCATAACGTAAAGGAACACACTGAAGATGACTACCGCGGCAATGCCCTGTATTAATATAGTATCGGGTGCGCCAATTTTGTTTGACAATGCACCTACCACCAATGCGCCCAAAGGTTGCATTCCGAAAAAAGCCATAGCAAAGTAACTGATAACACGGCCCCGCATAGCAGGCGTAGCAGTGGTTTGTAAAATAGTATTACTTACTGTTACCTGGGCCATCATGCCAAAGCCCACTATTACTATAAATACACAGGATAAAGGGAAACTCGTCATGTGCGAAAAACCAATGAGCCCGATTCCGAATATGAGCATGGTGGCAAACAATATGGCTCTTAAATTAGCTGTAGGTTTTAACGAAGCCAGAAAAATGGTTCCGCAAATAGCACCCACACCAATAAAGCTATTCAGGTAGCCAAAGGTAGAAGCGTTCCCTTTAAATATTTCCTTGGCAAACACAGGCAGCAATGCATTATAAGGCAGCACGAAAAAACTCATTAAGGCAAGCAGTAATATTACAAACCCTATAGATGGTGTGGCCTTTAAATATTCGAACCCTTCTACCAGTTCCTCTCCAATTTTTTTAGTATGCTTTGGTGGATCGGGCAGGTTAAGGCGCATAAACAACAGCGATACAATTACAGCAACAAAGCTCAGCGCATTTAATGCAAAGCAAATACCTGCGCCATATTCTGCCAATATCATACCTGAAAAAGCCGGGCCCAATATTTTAGCAAGGTTAACCATGGAAGAGTTGAGGGCAATGGCATTGGGCAAATCCTCTTTTTCATCGACCATATTATAAACGAGCCCCTGCCTTGCAGGAACATCGAACGCATTAATAACACCTAGCAGTACGCTCAGTCCGAATATTTGCCAAACGGTATAATTATCGAACAGCACCAATATGGCAATTAAAGCAGCTTGTATGAGCGATGCCATTTGTGTAGTCAACAATACCTTGTAGCGGTTATACCTGTCGGAAACCACCCCACCCCAT
>JABDCA010000043.1 GCA_013288345.1 Bacteroidota bacterium
TTGGCTATATTTTGCAGCGCCCATGCCGCAATGTTATACTCGATATTTATGATGCCATGGGACAAAAAATAGAATCGAAAAACCTGGGCTTTAAAAATGTAGGGCAAAATAGTTATGTGTTTAATGACGACCTGCCTGCCGGTGTTTACTATTGCAGCATTACTACTGCAGATATAAAACTCTGCAAAAAGATGGTGGTTATAAAATAACAAGCCTCAGGCACATTCCTTCTTTTTTACGCCATTCACAATACATTCCATCTGTTCTATTTCCTTTTTGAACCTTCTGTTCCAGTAAGGTTTGTTATAAAATATTTTTGTCCGTTTTTTATCATACACATATTTCGAGGCATTGAATTGCTCATAGGCCGTGTATAGCCATTGTAAATAGTCCGTTGCATTGTTCCACATTCCATATATAATTTTTTAATTTCTCTTCTTATCATATCCTCCACCCTCAATTATGGTAATACTTTTATCTAAAACAGATGACTGTATAATCGCATTACAGAACAACTTTTATTTATTCAACACCTGTAGTGTTGCTTTCGGGTATTTTTCCCGTAAGTACTTTATTACCGAAGCTTTCTTTTCTTCTGCCGATGCCGTTAGGTTAAGGCCAGATACCACCTGGCACAAGTATTCATACACATCATCCCAGGCCCAGAACACAGGTATTACATTATATTCTTCCGTAACTTTAACCAGTCGCTTATAATAAGCTTCTGGGCTGCTTACAGGGGCTGTATCGGCCTTTTTCTTAAACTCGTAACGGCTTTTTACTCCGTTTAGTTTTTGCATATAGGCACGTACTACTGTGCTTACATACATAGGCGATATATTATTGTAGTGCGCCTGTGCATCGTTACCTAATTCACCGGCAGCAGCCAACTCAAATGCCTGTGCTACCTGCTTATTACTAAGCACCCCATGATACTTCCGCAGAAAGGAAATAAGCACCATCTTTTTATCATCGCCCGGTGGACGGTCAATACCAACCATAAGGCAACAGTAGGCAAGCATCTGCTTTAATTCCCCATCGGTACAATCGTAAATCTTTTTACCCTCTGTGTTTTGCAGCAGTGAGCGTTCGGTAGTATTAAACCTCTTTAGTATGCTGCTATCGGCCAGTTGGCGCATCAGCTTTTGTGTTATTCCAGCCATTGTTCAGTTAGTGTTTTAGGTTGTTTATTTTTAGTGAATTGATTGCGACGGGTGTTCCAGTTGGCCACTGCTGCCTTCCAGTTTATTATAGGGTTCCCTTTATTCGTTTTCCAGCCTGAACCGGTGTAATAGGCCATAAACTTTAATGTTTCATATTCCGCTTCAATAGGTGAAAGGCCATATGTTATAAAACAAGCTTTTACCTGCTCTGGTAAGGGTACAGCCCCCCTTAAGCCCTCCATAGGGGGGATTAGTGGTTTGGAGCCAAATAAATCGTTGTCATTATTGTCATGCTGAACCTGCCGAAGCCTCTTTGTCTCACTTTTGGTGAACACCTCAGCAAGCTCAGTCTGACGGGAAGGGATTTTTACTTTTTTCTTAAGTCCTCCCCTTTTTCCATTATTGCGCCTTGATCTTACAAATTTCTCCCTGTCTTTTATTTCTTTCTCTAATCGTTGGTTATACCATAGTCCATTATCATCTGTTTTAAACTTAGAACGCAGTTTTTCTGATACTTCGCCAACAAGATTAATTACAGTTTGTTCTGTAAGCCGCCCATGCTCATGCATACAACATAACAGGGTAATATACTTGCCCCTATCTTCCATTGGCAGGGTGAGGGTACCTATCAAAAAATCCTGCGAGTAAAAAAGAAAGGAGGGAGTCATGTTAGTCATAAGTCGATAGTCGTAAGTCATTAGTCGTTTGCCGATAGTTGTAAGTGTTATAGTTATTATTTTGGGGTACTTATTTATGACTAATGACTTACGACTATCTACTTGTATTTAATTGAGTTGTACCTGGCAAACAAAATCATGTATTCCCTGGCGGTAGCCTTCATCCTTGCCTTCTTCAATGCCTTTGGCATAGCCTTCGCCAAAGCCTTTCTTGTAGGCGTCTTTTATATCCACTTCTATTACCATTCGCTTAGATTGTGGCAGGCAGCTTTCCCACCATTTCTCTTGTTTGTCTGCTTCAACTTTATCTTCATTCACATAAAAGAATCCTTCAGGCATTTTGCATTCCATATCACCCTCTCGCCATACAATAAGGCCGTTGCGGGCATCTTTCAATATTTTTTCGGTATCACCGTTCTCAGCCAACACATCATCGGAAAAACTTACCGGGTAATGCCTGAACAGGTATAGCGCCAGTTGCCTCGATGCTTCTTCGGTTCTGCATTCGTACCCCGATACCTTATAGGTACCATCTGTTCTTTTCAAAAAAATTCCATACTTCATCATTTCACATTGTTAATTGTCTATTATTTTAATAATTTGTTTACTACTTAGTTTCTGCCGATTCTATAATTTCTTTTTCCCATATGCTGTTACCACCCGATTTTTTGGCGGCATTATACATACGGCGGGCAGCATCTTCGTTAATGGTTAGTGTGCCATCTACAAACAGCCCGTTCTTCTCGATAGAATAGCGTACTTTTTGAGTTTCGGGATGCGTCTCCCTTACTAGTGTTATGGTCATTGTGGTGGTATTAAGGTTGAGATTGAGGTTAAGGCTGAGGGTGGTTGCTACGGGCTTACGTTTTTTATTCGTAATTTTTAATTCTTAATTCTTAATTGATTCCGGGGGTTAACATTTTCTTAACGTGGGTGGTTATATGTAAATAATATTTTTATATTTGTGCAATAATTTGTGAATGCAAACATAAACATATAATTTACTACTAATAAACATTTTAGTTAACTATTTATCAACAACCCAACCGCATGAAAACAGCACCAGACACTAAAAGATTACTTGAAGCCCTTGATACACTGAAGAAACAGAAAGGGATAAGTATGTACCAGGTTGCAAAAAAAATCAACTATGCACCACAATCTTTCAGCCGTATTCGTTCGGGCGGACAAAATGCACCGCTTAAGTGGATACATAAGATATGCGATACCTATGGTATAAACAAAAACTACATATTCAACAATGAGCCACCTATGTTTATGGACGAGAAGCAGGGCAAGCTTATTGAACAGAGCCAGAACAAGGACAAGGGCATTAAAATGAACGTGGCTCAAAAGATACCATACTATGATGCACACCTTAGCGCCGGCATGATAAAGAAATTCGGCGATAACGTGGTTAACCCTGCCTATTTTATTACTATTCCATATTTTGTTGATTGTACACTGGCACTCCGCGTTTCGGGCGACAGCATGTACCCACGTTACCGCAGTGGCGATATAGTAGTATGTAAACATATACAGGACAAGAACCTTATTATGCATGGTGAGCCTTATGTAGTTATCACCCCCGATTATTGCGTGGTTAAGTACGTTACCCCCCATGCTACTGATAACAACAAGCTGGTGCTGAAGAGTGAGAACCCTAAGTTTGCTCCTTCTAACATCCACAAAAAGGAAATACTGCAACTTTATATCATACGTGGTAAGATAGAGGTGCTGTAAATCGCCTTTTGTTTACTATTTAACAAAACCAGGTAGGTTTTATGGTTTAACGGCCATATCTACCTGGTTTTCTGCTTTATACACCCCATTTCGTTAAGAAAACCCATACCTTGAAATGAGCTATAAACCAGCCTATTATACATTCTGTTGAAAAACTATTTAACATTTGTTAACACACCCATGCCCCAATAGCGTAACAAATAACGGTTTAGCTACGTATACACAAGACAATGCTCTACTATGAAAAGGATTTACGCGACTTTAGGACTCACACTTTCAATAACTGCGGGGCTTTTCCTGATGCCCTCTTTTGCACATTCACAAGCCTGGGATTCAGTAGGAAGCGGTACCGATAAATCGGTTAATACACTCTATACTTACGGGACAGACCTTTATGCAGGTGGTTCATTTGCCAATGCAGGTGGTTCGCAAGCCAGCCGCATAGCTTTATGGGATGGATCTACCTGGCAAAGTGTGGCCTCAGGTATTTCAAATGCAGGTGTCTGGTCTATTGCCTCCTATAATTCGCAGCTTTACGCCGGTGGTTTATTCAATAAAGCAGGTGGCAACACTGCCAATAATATAGCAGCATTATCAGAAGGTGGTATATGGACCAAACTTGGTACAGGTACCAACCTTATTGTTTATGCAATGGCAACTTATAACGGAAACCTTTATGTAGGTGGTGGCTTTGATAGCGCAGGCGGAAAGCATGTTGGCTATATTGCCCAATGGGATGGAACAAACTGGTCGGTTGCAGGCACTGGTGTTAATGGTTATGTGCAGGCAATGGTTGTGTTTAATAGTAGTTTATATGTAGGTGGTTCGTTTGATAGTGCCGGTGGTATACCGGCAAGTGGCATAGCCGAATGGACAGGCACTAAATGGAAAGAAGTGGGCACAGGCGTGAACGGCTTTGTAAGTTCACTTGTTGTATACAATAATGCACTTTATGCAGGCGGTAACTTTACAATGGCAGGCGGAAAAATAGTAAACAACATTGCCGAATGGAATGGTGCAGGATGGTCTGCCCTTGGTATTGGCACCGATAATAATGTAGCCTCGTTAGCTGTTTATGCAGGTAACTTATATGCAGGCGGCCAATTTATAACTGCAGGTGGAGTTCTTACAAATCATATTGCAGTATGGAACGGCAATAATTGGGACGATTTAGGCACAGGTACAAATAGTAATGTGTTGGCGTTGGCTGTTTATAACAACACCCTTTATCTGGGCGGACAATTCGACAGCGCAGGTGGCATAGCGGCCAACCATCTTGCATCGTATTACACTAGTCCTACCAGCATAAATACAGTTAACAAAGCAAGTATAAACGCATCGGTGTTCCCTAACCCAAGCAATGGCAGGTTCTTTATGCTGATAGATAATGGCGAATCAATTGCAGGAAGTGAAAAAGTGAATGTTGCCATTTATAATATTCTCGGTGAAAGGGTATATGCCCAATCCTCTGTTGTTAATTCAACTCTTACAGTAGATATGACCAGCCAGGCAGCCGGCTTGTATATTTATAAAGTAGTAGGCGAACAGAACGACATGATAGCCTGCGGCAGAGTGGTGCTGAAGTAAAGCAATCCTATCTATTTTTATATTTACGGCTTCATTTCTATTTTATAATGAAGTTCGACCATTACATCCTACGCCCACCTTTATCAGAAGATGCCGAATCGGTATTCGAACTGATAATGACCAATAAACCAAGGCTGATCGATTACTTCCCACTAGCAGTAGGCTCAATACATTCGCTTATAGATACTGCGGAGTACATTAAGCTAAAAACAGCACAGCTAGAAAAAAAAGAAGCCTATACATGGTTAATTATTGACACTAAAACAGAAAAGCCCATTGGTTTTACCTTCATAAAAAACATTGAATGGAAAATACCAAAAGCCGAGATTGCTTATTACATTGATAAACATTACGAAGGAAAAGGTATTGTATCGAAAGCGTTGAAGCTTACAATTACCTATTGCTTTGATGCCCTGAAAATGAACAAACTCTTTTTACGCGCTGCCATTGATAACCCGGCAAGCCAGCGTGTAGCTATAAAGAATGGCTTTTTGCGGGAAGGCATTCTGCGCAGCGACTTTAGAAAAGCTGACGGAAAACTTATCGATCTGCATTATTACGGACTAGTGAAACAAGCATAAATGATGCAGATAAAAAAATACCTTGCCCCTATCCTATCTGTTGTTGTATTGGTTTTTATTATTTCCTGCAAACATGCCAACCATAAGCCCGACAGGGCCTTTTATTACTGGCGAAGCAACTTCAGTCTGCCGGATAAAGATGTACGCTATTTGAAAGATGCAGGCGTTGATAAACTATACCTGCATTTTTTTGATGTTACCTGGAACGAGCAACTAAGCAAGCCCCAACCGGTAGATGAAATAAAATTCGGAAGAGAACCAAGCAGTAAATTTACCTATGTACCTGTGGTATTTATATCGAACAAAGTATTAGAGGAAGCATACTTCGATAGTATTAATGTCCTTGCCACACATATTTATGATGAAGTGGAACATATTGCAACCGAGAACAAAATAACGAATAAAGAACTGCAGTTCGATTGTGACTGGACCGATGCCACACGCAACAAGTACTTTAAGTTACTGAACTTCCTGCATGGCAAATTAAATGCTGAAGGCAAAATACTATCTGCCACTATACGTCTGCACCAGGTAAAATATGCCGACAGAACCGGTGTGCCGCCTGTTGACAGAGGTATGCTTATGTTCTATAATATGGGCAGAATAAATACAGTTGCGGGCTACAATTCTATTTACAACAGTAAAGACGCCAATGGCTATGTGCGCTATGTGAGCGATTACAGCCTGCCACTCGATGTGGCGCTACCCGTATTCTCGTGGGCGGTATGCGTGCGGGATGGACAGGTAAAAGATATTATTGAAAAGGCCACTGATAAAGACTTTGCAGATACCATCATGTTCGCATCATCTGGAAATAATATATTTGTTTCACGCGGTTCGTTTTTACTGCATGGCAAGTATTTTCTGAAAAGCGACACCGTAAAACTGGAAGAAATAACACCTGCTATTTGCGAGACTGCCGCTACCAATGTAAGTAACTACCTGAAAAATGAAAACCGCACCGTAAGCTTATTCGACTATGATTCGTTATACCTTTTAAAATACGACAAAAATGACCTTGAAAAGATCTACACTATTTCCCGTTAGTCTAGTAATACTTATAGCAGTCATAATGCTTGCATGCATTGATGTAGAAGTATCTCCATACCCCAACTCATTCTTTGCCCCTGAAATAACGCATAATAAAAAATGTTATGAGTTCTTCCGTTCATACTACCCCCTTTACCAGGCTGATTATAAAAGTGATTACACTACCGACTTTAACGATATTAATATTGAGGAATGGACGGGCTATTTTAAGAATGCAGTTGCAGAAAAAGATCTGAAATACATTTTGTACAGTTCCAGGCTCGGAGAAATTGACACACTCATTTTTTCCATAAAAAAGCCGGGCTACCCTATAAGCAATAAACTAAAAAACAATTCGGTTTTGAAAATTGTCGATACCCGTTCAGCACTCGACTTCCTGTATTATGCAGGATTTGCAAAGCGCTGCGAAACCTATTCAACCTATGTACAACAATGGTGGGGCGATGAAGAAAAAAACAAAGCCAACAACCCGCGGAATGATAAAGCAAGTATGGCAAAACTTGAAGAAGGCGGAATAAAACAAATAGGCAATGCTAGCAGCGATTTTGTCCGTCAGCGATATGCATTTCAGGTGTTGCGCTTGTATTTTATGGGGCGCGATTATGATAAATGCACCGAATTCTATACCAGCCAGAAGACTATACTGGAAGCCACCGATAATAGCATAAAGTACAGATCTATGGGGTATCTGGCAGGGGCCACCAATAAAAAAGGCGACTTGGTTACAGCCAATTATTTGTATTCTGTTATATATGGGCAGTCTGACTATATGAAAGAAGCCTGTTACTTTAGTTTTAAGCCACAGGAAGAGAAAGACTTTGCACAAACCCTTGCAATGGCAAAGAACATACGAGAGAAAACAGTATTGTGGCAGATGCTGGGCTTTTATAAAGATCCCTTCCGTGCCATGAAGGAAATATATGCACTTGACCCGAAATCAGACATGCTCGACCTGTTGCTAACGCGTGCTGTAAATACTGAGGAAGAAAAATTCCTGAACCAGACCGACCTGAATGAAGAAACACCACAGGCCAGCGTTTCGGATATAGATGGAGACACGATAAATACCAATCTGGTTAATTTTATCAGATCGGTTGCCGATAAAGGCAATACTGCAAAGCCCTATGAATGGGATCTTGCAACAGGTTACCTGGATTGGGCAAAAGGCAACAATGACTTTCAGAAGTATTTAGATAAAACAAAAGCGGAAGCCGGAAAAGATAATGCCATAAATGCCCTAGTGCAAGATGAGGTCAGGCTCATTATGCTTCTCGATAAGTTAAGACACGGTAAAGCATCTGACAAAAATTTTGAAGATGGTATTGTGCCTGAACTAAAATGGCTAGCAGAAGATAAACATGACACAGCCTTCAGGAAGGGTTTTGCGTATGCATACGTTATGGATAATCTGTCAAACAAATATGCCATTGCTGGTAACGAGGTACTGGCGGCCTGCTTTAAGCACGACCTGCCCTATAATGGCGATATTAACAGCACTTTGCTCAGTTCAATTATTACATTAATGGATAAAAACTATAAAACTCCACTTGAAAGCTACGCACTGACTGAGTTTCATTACACCCGGTTCGACCTGATAGAAATGGAGGCCGTTGACCTGCTTTATCACTTTAAATTTGATGATGCACTGGTAAAACTTAACGATGATCAAGGTGCTGGCACAGAATACTTAAACGCCGACCCCTTTGTTATACACATAAACGACAATCACGATAGTGATGCTGCTATTAAAAACAAAACCGAATATTCAAAAAAAGAGTTCATACAAAAAATGATTGAGCTCGAAAAGAAAGCCGCAAAAAATTCTAAAAGCTCAGCCGAGGATTATTTTATGCTCGCTAACGGGTATTATAATATGAGCTATTTTGGTAATAGCCGGATATTGTACGAAACTAAAGCGACACATATGAGTGAAGCCGGTTTCGATTATGGTGGTTTTAGCGATACAGTTTCGGCATTTATGAGTTGCCAAAAAGCCCAAGACTACTACGACAAGGCAATGAACCTATCTACCGACCCTGAGTTTAAAGCCATGTGCTGCTTTATGTGTGCCAAATGCGAACAGAATTATTTCTTTTGCCATAAACCTAAAAACTATAAAGGCGATTTTAAATCGGGGAAATATTTCAGTGAACTTAAAGCAGATTACACAAGTACTAAGTATTACCAGGAAATAATACAGGAGTGCGGGTACTTTGCCACCTATACAGCTGCAAAAAGAGCGCCGCAGAAATAAAAACTTTGATGGACAATGAATAATAGATTTCCACCACTATTAGGTATTTTATTTATTTTCCTCGTGATTATACTTAGTGTGTGGATTATTCCTCGCAATTCATACATTCCCATTACACCTACTTCCTTATTGATTCTCTCAATCGCTTTTATACTTATCGGCACATATATTCTGCAAGACTCAATTAAAGATGTACGTAAAGATTTTAAAGAAAAAAATGCCTCGATTTACTCTCAGATTTTTAATGCTGAACATATTTGGGGTGGACTTATTATTATTCTATGCGGAGTAGTTTGTCTTTATTATTTAATCAAGAGACACTTCACGCTCTAACTACCGCATTTCTATAATTATGGCCTTGGCTTAATAAAGCCTATTAGAGCTTAATTACTTACACACCCTACCCCGCTCGCCTTAAAATAAAAGCTGAGCAGGATAGTTTGCGGGGATTAAATATTACTTATGACCATCGTGGTCTTCATGTCCTTCGTGGCCATGATTACCTTCATCATGATGTTCGCCTTTGTCGGGCCTGTGTCCATAGGTTTTTTGTTCGTGGCCGCGGTTATACCCTTTAGGATAACTTCTGCGATGACTACGGAAATTATCATAGGGCCTTTCGCCATGGTAATCGTTAAGCATTACTTTATACCCGCCATAAAGATCATAATTGGCATAAGCAGCAGGCAAATCTCTCGAATGCCTCCATTTTCCACCATTCATATAAATGTAGGTCCCGTCGTTTACATCGTAATACGCTTCAATATCGGGTAAGTAGTAATACCTTACACCCGATGATTCAGCAGGGCCCCAGGCAGGAGTAACACCAATCTGCACCGATACCTGCGCGTGTACCGTTGTTCCGGCAATTACCAAAAGTAATCCGCCTATTAATAATCTTATTTTTTTCATTTTCACTTTTTTTATGTTGTGAATGAATTTTCGCAACGCAACAAAGGTGCTGAGCTTTAAACATGTAGGGCTTATATTACATGCTGAATAAGTTACATCATTCACATCTGAAACAAACTAATTTCTTATCTTTGATTCACCTTGGCTGAACCGTTTTATCAAAACATTATGAAAAAACATTACAGCGCTTTATTCCTCTTTATTTCTTGTTTACTTAACATAACTGCCCTTGCACAGCAGAAAAAACCACCAGTGCCGCAAAAAAAGACTGCTCCGGCCAAGAACGACTCGGTAAAAATTACCATTACCAATTTAAGAGCCCTTAACTCTACCTTTTCCGACTACGATCCTGTAATATCGGCTGATGGTCTGGTGCTTATGTTTGCTTCGCGCAGGCCGGCAACGCCAAAAGAAATAGCCAAAAAGAAAGAATCACTGGAACATATTTACGAATCGGATTTCAACACCAAGACAAAAAAATGGTCGGCTCCGAAAATATTACCTACGACTATTAACCCCGAAGACCGGATGGACTGCCCACTGGCGCTATCGAACGACGGACAGCAATTATTTATATACCGCGACGACAATAAAAAGAACGGAGATATTTGGTTGAGTACCCTTACCGGAGATGATTGGGGAGAGCCTGTAAAGCTGCCGGAGCCAATTAATACAGTCAAATACCAGGAAACAAAGGCAGGCTTATCGCCCGATGGTAAGACTTTGTACTTTGTGAGCGACCGTCCGGGTGGCCTTGGTGGGAAAGATATTTACTACAGTGAGCGCGGTGCCGATGGCAACTGGGGCAATGCTATTAACATTGGCGCACCTATCAACACAGCCGATGATGAAGAAGGTGTTTACATACACCCGGATGGAAAGACCTTATACTTCAGTTCGAAGGGGCATGGTGGTTTTGGAGGGTATGATGTATTCCGTTCAGATTATGTAGACGGAAAATGGAGCGAGCCTGTAAACATGGGTGCACCTATTAATACTACCGATGATGATGTGTTTTTTGTAATGCAAGCCGATGGTAAAACCGGCTATTACTCCTCATCGCATGCTGGTGGTATGGGCGAGCAGGATCTATATCAGGTTACATTTACTCAACTAAAAGTGAACAAGAAAAGTGGCTGGCCAAGGCTCACTCTGTTAAAGGGAGTAGTAATTGACGAAGTAACATCTAAGCCGGTTGAAGCCACCATAGAGATACTTGATATTGAGAAAAAAACGCAGGTAACTAAACTAACCAGCAACAGCAGCACCGGTAACTTTATGGTATCGCTGCCTGCCGGAAAGAACTACGGCATAAACGTAAGTGCACCCGGCTACCTGTTCCATTCCGAGAATTTTAACCTGCCCGATACAGCAAACTATAACGAGGTTAACCTGATAATAAAACTGAAGAAGATAGAAGTTGGAAAGAACATAGTACTGAATAATATTTTTTACGACTTTGATAAGGCAACATTAAAAAGTGAATCGACATCGGAGCTCGATAAAATGATTGGCCTGATGAAAGAGAACCCTGCCCTGAAAGTAGAAATAGCCAGCTTTACCGATAACAAAGGCAGCGCAGAATACAATGCAAAACTATCACAGGCAAGGGCACAATCGGTGGTAGATTATTTAATAACCAATGGCATTGATAAAGGCCGTTTGGTAGCAAAAGGCTATGGCAAAGACAACCCCATTGCCACCAACGATACCGACGAAGGCAGGCAAATGAACCGTAGAACGGAGTTTAAGATATTGTCGAACTAGGTTAAGGTATAGGTTAAGATTGAGGTTGAGATACTTGCCACTAAATCCCACAAAATTTAGTGTGCAGTTTTTTTGGTGTTTTTGTGTTTTGGTGGCAGAGGTTTTACTCAATCACTAATTTCCCACTCGCAATATATTCTCCTTTATCTGAAATAACCCTATACAAGTAAATACCCGCAGGTTGATTGCTTAAATCAATTGTATTGTCACCCTGAGCTTGTCGAAGGGGCTGTGAATAGACTTGCTGGCCCAGTTCATTATATACTTCAGCATTGGTCATTCGGTATTCATTATTTGATATTTGTAAAATGAATTTACCATTGGAGGGGTTGGGAGAAACATTAATAAATTGAGAATTAGCTAATGACAAAATGCTTGTGAGGATAAAATCGCAAGCAACAGTTACTGTATCACCCTTATAGGAGAATCCGCTACTATCAGAATAACATCTAAAATCAGCTCCTTCCTGAATTGCATCAATTTGCATGCCACAGTAATCAAATTTTTGTGGAAACATATACGATAACATAGATTGGTACGGGTTAACACCTAATGCTTTTATAGGTCCAACTTTTTCTACTATTTTACTACTTAGTCCCCAATGTTGTTCGGTATCAATTATACTTACACAAATATACCTTAGTGTCAGGCCGTTAATTTTAGTGGCACCAATACTATCAACCCTGACAATTCCAGTCGAATCACATTTGTTTCCATAATAAATGGGACCATAAGCAGTCCACCTTTCTCCGGGTGTTGCGCCAAAATCGTAAAGGGTATCAAAAGCATTATTCCGGCCAAATACATAAATTACATTCGGGTCTGCATAGGTATATGACTCGCCTAATACTTCATTATGATAATTCTTATTCAATTCGTCATACCAATACCATGTTCTTACCAGTTTATTACATGTGGTTGAATTTATTACCGTATCGCCTGTATTGCTAATTTGAATATAACCAGCTGATGTTGTATTATATGCAGGTGTTGAGCCATAATACCACTGCGAACCCGGAGAACACCACTTTTGCGAAAAAGATAACAGTGAAACAGAAACAAAAAATAGTAATAGTAGTTTTTTCATTGAGGTGGTTTTATCATCTCAAATATAACAATAAAAAACCAGGAATAAAAATCACTAATTGACTTACGACTATCGACTTATGACTACTTAGCAGTCTTCACCACTCCCAGCATAATCCACCTGCCCCAGCCATCAGGATTAGCCGAAAAGAAAAGATATAATTTGTGGTTGCGCATCAGTTGCCTGAACTGCTTACCCGGTAAGCGGAAAGGCTCCCCATCACCAAAGCCTTCCTTTTGCACTGCTGCCAGTTTCGTTCCGTTTTCATCTTTAAACTCCAAACGGCTCTGGCATTTAGGACAAGGGTGTTCGGTGTAATAATCTATAGTTATAACAGCACTATCTGCAATACTATCTATTAGGTAAGTAGGCAGGTCATTTATCTTGTAAGCCAATATCTCTTTACCGTTATATATAACCGACCATGAATCAGTGATACTATCGGGCGGAGCCTGAATTGTACTTGCATGCAAGCAGGTAAATACTAAAACAAAAAACAAAAGGCCAAGTATCTTCTTCATAGCTGCGAATATAGAGGATAAATGATTGCCACAGAACTACAATGGAACACAGATGACACTGATTAGGCGGATCTTCACTGATTTAATCCGTGGTTCTCTGTTATATCCGTATCACCAGTGTTCCATTCATTGTAATACGTTTTAATATACTTTTGTGATGATTAGAGGCAAATGAAAAGACTGGTTATTTTATTTTTTGTTGTTTACGCACTGAGTGGCTGTAAAAGCACTCATAACCTGCAACAAAGCGGGCAAAACAACAATGGTGTGCAGGTTACGCTTGCAGGCGATACCATTAAACCCAAACAGATTATAAAACTGCCCGTTTTTATACCTGCCTTAGAATTACAAAATCAGCTTTATCAGCAATACTTTGCACCTAATTACGGCAAGTATTATCCTTGCCAAAATTCAGACTGTGATGATGCTTACAAAGACTTGTATGTAGAAAGTCCTTTTATACATATTAAAGATAGCATGGTAACTATTAAAATGCACCTTGCTGGCGTGGCACATGTTCTGTTAAGCTTTACTGTATCGGGCGATATAATGCTAACGGCACAACCTGTAGTAAAGAACGATACGCTTTACTTTAAGAATGTAACTATGGTGCCAAGTTCTCAAAATACATTGCTAGCCATAACTACTTCGCTATTCGGGCAAAAAATAGTAGATAAGATACAAGAAAAGGCCTGGTACTCATTCCGGCCAAAGCTTGATGCTACTGCTGCTGATATGCGGAAGAAGTTCCCGCTGAAATGGGGCAATATTTGCCTATTGCTTAATCTTAACCGTATTTACCTGAATACGGTAAGCACGCAGCTAAAACCCGTAGAAGGAATTATAGCCAACTTTGCAGCCGAGCTTACTATTGAAAGCGGCGATTTTTGCGGACAATAAACAAACAGCATGATTGAAAATGCAAGTGTATTAGATAAACTGAAGAATAAGTACGTATTACTTGCTCTTTTGGTTATATCGCTTGCATACATAGCCATTGCAGCCCGAGGGCAGTATGATTTTTACATATACATGCTCGCAGCAAAAGATATGTTTGCAGGCAAGGATATGTACACGCTTACATATGTTGATGGCTACCATTATTACTATTCAGTTTTGTTCGCCTGTATTATATACCCGCTTAGTTTTTTGCCAATCTACTTTGCAAAACTTATTTGGTTGCTTGTCAATTTCATTTGCCTTATTCGCATAATAAAAATCATTAGCAGTTATTTCGACTTGAAAGTTTTACCCACCAAACAACAATGGATTTTTTTAGGACTTTGCACCTTATCATGCTTTAAATTGGTTTTGCAAAATATCGACTGTCAGCAAATAACTATACTTATACTTTATCTTATCCTGGAAGGGCTGGAGCGGATATGGAAAGGCAATAAGATATTAGGCGCACTGCTGATTACAATAGCCATTAACTTTAAGCTACTACCTATTCTATTTATTCCTTATTTGATATACCGCAGAGAATTTATAGCCACCTTTTTCATCTTTTTGTTTTATGGTGTATTGCTGGAACTACCGGTAATAATTATTGGTGCAGCAAGAAATAGTTTCCTTTTATCAAGCTGGTGGAACCTGATAAACCCTATGAACCAGAAGCATGTTGCTGATACCGAAGAAGAAGGATTTAACAGCCTTACTACATGGCTTGCTACATTACTTGTTTACCGCAAGCCATCGGTAAACGACCTGCAAATGCCGAGGAACATTGCCAACATTAGCATTACACAATTAGGCTACGTAATTAACGGGGTGCGCTTATTGTTCATGGCTTTTTCGCTTTACTTTTTGCGTACGTGGCCTTTTGTAAAGCAGGTTACAAAAACGCACAGGCTCTGGGAAGTATCTTACTTCCTGCTTATTACTCCCCTACTCTTTCCGCACCAGCAGTTCTATTCATTTTTATTGGTAGCGCCTGCACTTTGTTATATCTATTACCATTTTATAACGCATTACAAAACCATGTCGAAGCTGAAGTACAGGCTAAGTATAGCGGCATTTGCACTTTCATTTTTGCTGTGTAACCTAAATTTTTTACTGGGAGAATTTAATGCGTACTATTTCTATTTTAAGACACTCACCTATGGTGTGTTGCTGATAGTACCAATGTTGGCGGTAAGTGTACCAGAACCAGAGTTAAAAGTGAAAAGCTAAAAGTAAAAAGTAATACACAGCCACCAAAACACAAAAGCACGAAGAAATACACACCAAATTATTTTGTGGGATTTAGTGATTTTGAGCTTTTGTGGCTAAGGAAAACAAACATCTCCTGCTTACCTCAACCAAGCCATTAACATCCTTCAGCTTTGCATTACCGGGGCATAATACAGATTCAGAAAAAATATTCCCTTCTATTTGTCCAATCCCAAAGATTTCATTTGTCATAGTATTGAACCAATTAATACAAATACTATGAATGATACCTTTTTACCACCTGTTCAAAAGCCGGACAACCTTATTATGAAAATGGTCTTTTATTTTACCCGCAAACAGTTCGGTAAAGTACTGGCTCCTTTATCAGTACATGCGGCAAGGCTACCCAATGCTTTCGGTATGTTCTATGGTAAAGTTTCACAACTTGATAAAAAACTGATTTTAAAAGCAGAGACAGCCTTACTTGTACGCCAGCAAGTTGCCCGGGTAAATATTTGCCTTTTTTGCATTGATATGAGCCGATGGGCTGCCTTAAAAGCTAAATTCAGTGAAGCTAAGCTCGATGCACTGGATAATTACGTAAGCAGCACTTTGTTTACTACTGCCGAAAAAGCCGCGCTTGATTATGCAACTGAATTAACCCGAAACAAAACAGTTAACCCGGAAACATTTAAACGCTTGGCTGCACACTACAACGAGCGCGAGATATGTGAAATAGTTTGGTTGGTAGCCAGTGAGCATTTGTATAATATGACTAACATAGGATTGAACATACATTCGGAAATGATTTGCGATATTTATAAAAAGAAAATGTCCAAATAAGGTATACCCGATTGTCATAGCTATATAATTCATATATTCATTAACTATTAACAAAAAAAAATGGAAGAATTCATGTTAATTCTAAGACACCAGGACGGTAGCAAAATTGCATCGCCTGAGCAAATGCAGGTTTGGATGAAACAAACCATGGACTGGATAGGCAGTATAGCTGCACAAAACAAATACGTAGGTGGCAATGGCCTGCTATTTAACGGTGCTAACGTAGTTACCCGTAAAAAAGACAAGATTACGGTTATCAATGGCCCCTTTGGCGACATCAAAGAAACACTTGGCGGTTATATGATTGTAAAAGCTGATTCTATTGAAGAAGCCATAGAGTTTGCCAAAGGAAGCCCAGTATTACAAGGTGAGGGCAATAGCGTAGAAGTGCGCCAGATAGCGCACAGAGATGGCACTCGTTAATTCAAATGAACAAAAAAAACAATTTTAAAACATTCACATTATGAAAGACTTTTTGTTAGTATTCAGAATGGATTATAGCAATATGCCTGTTGCAACGCCTGAACAAGCACAAGCCATGACCAAACGCTGGATGGATTGGATTGCCGGCATATCAACACAGGGCAAATTAGCTGATCGTGGCAATCGACTAGAGAACACAGGTAAGGTGATAAGGCCCAACAATGTAATAACCAACGGCCCCTTTACCGAAATAAAAGAATCGCTGGGAGGTTATTCTATTATTAAAGCCGATTCGTATGATGCAGCTATGGAAATTGCAAAAGGCTGCCCCGTATTAAGCGTTGGTGGCAATGTAGAAGTAAGAGAAGTAAGCAAACTATAAAATCGTAACCCAATAAAAGCCTTTGTAATTCCACAAAGGCTTTTACTTTCATGGAACAACAGGAACTTATACCCCATTTATTCCGTACTGAGTTCAGAAAAATAACTTCGGTACTATGCAAGTTGTTCGGTATTGAGCATATAGAGGTGGCTGAAGATATAGCGAGTGAAACATTTCTTACGGCGGTTGAATCGTGGACCTATAAAGGTCTACCCGAAAACCCGACAGCATGGCTTTACCAGGTTGCCAAAAACAAAGCAAACAATTACTTGCTGCGCAACAAACTATTTGCCGAAAAAATAAAGCCCCAGTTAAAACGATCATCAGCCCGGAGCGAAGAGTTAGAATTAGACATGTCGAATAAGAACATTACAGATAGCCAGTTGCAAATGCTGTTTGTCACCTGCCATCCTTCTATACCCGCCGAAGCCCAGGTAGGCTTGGCTTTGCGTATACTTTGTGGCTTTGGTATTGACGAAATTGCCACGGCCTTTTTGACCAATAAAGAAACCATAAATAAAAGGCTTTTCAGGGCAAGGGAAAAACTGCGCATAGAAAAAGTAAGTATTGAAATGCCCGATGAAGCAGAAATACACCAACGTTTAGAAACAGTTTTAACCACACTCTATTTACTTTTTAGCGAAGGATATTATTCAGAAAGCAAAGATTCCATTTTACGTAAGGACCTTTGCTTTGAGGCCATGCGCCTGGCTTACCTGCTTATTGAGAACGAACCTACAAATACACCTTCGGTTAATGCATTACTTTCTTTGTTCTGTTTTCATGCCTCACGGTTCGAAGCCAGGAAAGTTGAGAATGGTGAAATGATACTCTACGAGGATCAGGATGAAAGTCTTTGGAACAAGGAATTGATTGAAAAAGGCATGTACTTTTTAAACATGGCATCGCAGGGTAAACGCATTACCAAATATCATTTAGAGGCCGGCATTGCCTATTGGCATACCCAAAAAGCTGACACAAGTGAGAAGTGGGAAAACATTTTAAGCCTGTACAATCAGTTATTAATGCTTGAATATTCGCCCATTGCAGCCCTGAACCGAACCTTTGCTTTATCAAAAGTAAAGAGCAAAGCAGAAGCTATAAAAGAAGCCGAAAAACTTCAGCTAAACAACAACCATTACTACTTTACCTTACTGGGTGAACTTTACACCGGAATAGACGCAAATAAAGCCCGAATGAATTTAGAACAAGCTTTATCGCTTGCTAAAACAAAGACGGATAAACAAACATTACAGAGGAAGCTGGAGAAACTGTAATTACAGATTATTTAGTCTCCACCTCCGGGAGAAAAGAAATCACTATACACAAAATTGAGTTCTCCCTTTAAATCGATTGAATAGTGCACTATTATATCACCTGCATTTAGTGCAATATCTGAAGAGAATAAAATCTTATCATTTATATTATCAACGCTATCAATATTTGTAACACTCAGTAATCCATTATCTAAGTTTATGTCCCCTTTGTTTTGTTTCAACATTGCTTTATCTATTGTAACCTGATGTTCTTCAGGAGACATTATTTTAATATGTATAACTTGCTCTCTATAAAGACTTACCCAGCAAGTATCATTATCACATGATGTATCTTTTAAGCTATAATCTCCCTGACAAACATTAGAAATCGAGACATTAACTTTGCTTTTATTAACATAAATTATAGTATCTATCCATTGGCCATCAAACTTATATTGTACTTTCTTTGATATATATATAGGCCTCTTAGCCTTAACTGTATCTTGGTTAAGAATAGTTTCCGTCTTTTGTTGGCTTGAATTATTAGAACAGCTCGTAAAAACAAGAACAACAAGGAATATGCTTAATAGAGTTCGCATTAGTGAGTGATTCCTAATTACTAATTCGTAATTTTTAATTCTTACCTGAGCCCAGCATTAACATCCTTCAGCTTTGCATTGCCGGGACATAATATAGATTCAGGTAAGGTATTTAACGGCACTTCGGTAGAATCCATTAAGGTATGCAGGTCCTTCGATTCTTCGTTTATGTAAAGGAGGCCTGTAAGTATCTCACCTGTTAGTTTAGCTTTTTGTACAGCAGTAATAGATGACAAGCGATCTTGCGGGTTCCATTCTGTTGCAAGCTTGTGTAATTGTATAACCGACCCATCATGCATTTTAACACCCTTTACAGAGCCTTCAGCATAATCAGTGGTTATGGTCTTCATTTCCGGAACAAAGTCAACTGTAGATGTGGCCTCTACGTGTTCGCGTACATAGTCGTATGATTTGGTTGAGCCCACATTATTATTAAAGGTAACGCAAGGCGAAATAACATTGATGAACGCAAAGCCATTGTGTTTCATAGCAGCTTTAATAAGCGGCACCAATTGTGTTTTATCGCCCGAAAAACTCTGTGCCACAAAAGTAGCGCCCAATTCAATAGCAAGGCTGGCAAGGTCAATAGCCTGGAAACCATTTACTGAACCTGCTTTATTTTTAGACCCCTGGTCGGCAGTAGCAGAATCTTGTCCTTTGGTTAAGCCATAGCAACCGTTGTTCATTACTATGTAAACCATTTTAAGGTTACGCCTTATTACGTGTACAAACTGCCCCATTCCAATAGATGCGCTGTCGCCATCGCCCGAAACACCAATGTAGGTAAGGTCGCGGTTAGCCATATTAGCCCCTGTTGCAACTGCAGGCATACGTCCGTGTACTGAATTAAAACCATGAGAGTTAACCAAAAAGTAAGCCGGTGTTTTTGATGAACAGCCAATACCCGAAAGTTTAGCAACCTTATGTGGTTCAATGTTAAGTTCGTAACAAGCCTGCACAATACCTGCGCTTATTGAATCGTGTCCGCAGCCTGCACAAAGTGTAGATAATGCACCTTCGTAATGATCGATAGTATAACCTAACTCATTTTTAGGAAGGCCCGGATGGCGGAATTTTGGTCGGATATATGACATATCAATTACGAATTAAAAATTAAGAATTAAAAATCTGCTCAACATTTTTCACTTTTAGTTTTTAGCTTTTAACTATACTTTCGTTAATTTAGGTGAGGGCGACAAAACAGCAAGCATCTGCTTGATAATATTATCAGCTGTTATAGGCATACCGTTATAGTTCAGCACAGGTATAAGTTTATTCGGGTCAGTACCCATTTCTATCATCATAAGGCTACGCAATTGTGCATCGCGGTTTTGCTCTATCACAAATACTTTGTCATGCGAATTGATAAACGCTTCTACCGTTTTATTGAACGGGAACGATTTTAAACGCAATGCATCAACCGATACTTTCTTCTCTTTCAATATATCCATAGCTTCTTCAGCAGCGTATGTTGATGTGCCAAAGAATATAATACCTATAGGCGATTCGTTTTTCTTTTGATACAACTGAGGGCCGGGCACCATATCTTTTGCGGTGTGCCATTTTTTTATCAATCTGTCCATGTTGCGGGCATATGCATCTCCGTCTTCGGTGTATACTGCATATTCATCGCGCGATGTACCACGTGTAACAAATGCTCCTTTGGTTGGGTGTGTACCCGGTATGGTACGGTAAGGTATGCCGTCGTTATCCTTATCTAAGTAACGGCCAAACTTATCGAGCTTATCTAATTGTTCCGCAGTAAGTACTTTACCTCTTTTGTAAACGCGTTTATCATCCCATTCAAATGGAGGAGAAACGTGATCGTTCATTCCTAAATCTAAATCGGTCATCAGCATTATAGGTGTCTGCAGCTCTTCCGCAAGGTCAAGTGCATCGGCAGTCATTTCAAAACATTCCTTAGGGGTAGATGGGAACAGTAACACATGCTTGGTATCACCATGCGAAGCATAGGCCGCTTCCATAACATCAGATTGTTGCGTGCGTGTAGGCATACCTGTAGAAGGGCCTGTACGCTGCACATCAATGAGCACTGCAGGTATCTCAGCAAAATAAGCAAGGCCTAAAAATTCATTCATAAGCGAAACGCCCGGGCCGCTGGTAGCGGTAAACGAACGTGCT
>JABDCA010000044.1:0-2536 GCA_013288345.1 Bacteroidota bacterium
AATTTATGCTAAGGCTTGCTGTACTTAGTTTTAGAACACACTTATCTACAATAAATACTTTACTTGTTATACTTAAAGAGAAAATAGAAGTATTAGAAAAAATGCCTTCTTTATAAACAACATATAATGACAACCAACATTCCACAAAAACTACATTTTGCTTTAAAGCTTAATCCATCGCGCCCTACTTTTTCAATTGATATGAATGAAGAAGAAAGAGCCATTATGCAACAACATGTAGCTTTTTGGGCTGATCTGATGACTAAAGGGAAAGTAGTAGTATATGGGCCAATATTTGACCCAAAGGGTGGATATGGCTTTGGCGTTGTTGAAGTGGATAGCGAAGAGGAAGTAAAAGCAATAGTACTTAATGATCCTGCTGCTAAAATAAATACATACGAATACTATCCAATGAGAGCAATAATTCCTAAGCGATAAGTTTTCTTAAGGCTTCTGTAATATCCACTTTTCCCAGTACAATCTTCTGTACTTCCGCAATTGCAACCCTTTCTTGTTTCATCGTGTCCCTATCGCGTATAGTAACTTTGTTGTCAACCAAAGTCTCAGGATCGATAGTTATGCAATACGGTGTGCCAATAGCATCTTGCCTGCGGTATCGCTTACCAATAGAATCTTTTTCATCGTACTGGCAATACATGGTCAGCTTAAGTTCATTAAATATTTCCATCGCTTTTTCAGGCAAGCCATCTTTTTTAGTCAATGGCATTATTGCACATTTTACCGGAGCCAGGAAAGGTGGGAGCATTAATACATCTCTCGTGGTGCCGTCTTCCAGCTTCTCTTGTTTCAACGATTGAGAAAGTATAGAAAGGAATAATCTGTCTAAGCCTACCGAAGTTTCAACTACATAAGGCACATAGCTGCTGTTCAATTCAGAATCGAAATATTGCAACTTTTTGCCTGAGAATTTTTCATGGCTCTTTAAATCAAAGTCGGTACGTGAGTGAATACCTTCTAATTCTTTAAAGCCAAATGGAAACTCAAACTCAATATCGCAAGCTGCATTTGCATAGTGCGCCAGTTTGGTATGGTCATGGAAACGGTATTTATCTTTTCCAAAGCCAAGGCTATGATGCCATGCCAAACGCTTCTCCTTCCATTGCTCGTACCACTTTAGTTCGCTACCCGGTTGTACAAAAAACTGCATTTCCATTTGTTCGAACTCCCTCATGCGGAATATGAACTGCCTTGCCACAATCTCATTACGGAAAGCCTTACCCGTTTGCGCAATACCAAAAGGTATCTTCATGCGGGTGGTTTTTTGTACGTTCAAAAAATTCACAAATATGCCCTGTGCTGTTTCAGGCCTGAGATATAATAAGTTCGATGTTTCTTCCATAGCGCCCATGCTGGTAGAGAACATAAGATTGAACTGCCTCACATCGGTCCAGTTTTTAGTACCTGATACAGGGCAAACTATTTCACAATCTATTATAACCTGGCGAAGGTCTTCCCAATTACTGTCTTCCATAGCCTTTTTATACCGGCCATGTACAGTATCAATGTTATTCTTTATCTCAGCTACTCTTGGGTTTGTTGAACGGTATAAGGGTTCATCAAATTTTTCGGCAAACCGTTTCTTAGCTTTCTCAACTTCTTTTTCAATCTTATCATCTTGCTTTGCTATATAGTCTTCAATTAGGTTATCAGCACGGTAACGCTTCTTCGAATCCTTATTATCAATAAGCGGATCGTTAAAAGCATCTACGTGGCCCGATGCCTTCCATATAGTAGGATGCATAAATATAGCAGAGTCGAGCCCAACAATGTTTTCATGCAATTGCACCATGGCCTTCCACCAGTAGGTACGTATATTGTTCTTCAGTTCTGCACCATAGCTGCCGTAATCATATACAGCGCTAAGTCCATCATATATCTCGCTCGACTGGAATATGAACCCATATTCTTTACTGTGAGATATTACATTTTTAAAAAGTTCTTCGTTATTCATAATGACCACAAACTTAATTGCAATTTTTGAATTATAGCAACTGCAGATAGCTTGTAGAAATATGGTTTCATTTTGTTAAAGCGTGTTAAAGTGTTTGGGCTTTAAAGCAGAATTGCCTATATTTGTTCTTCATATATAATGACTCTATGAAAAAACACTTACTCGCTTTATCAATTGTTACTTTAGCTTTTTCAGTTAATACTGTAAAAGCCCAACTTATAAGTTCTTCTGCCGATAACTTTGAAGTTTGGAGTGCTGACCTTGCAAACAGTTCAGCTATGGACCCAAATAGTGGTGCAGGTTCTCCGGGGTGGCAATGTCTGAATATTCTTTCAGGGGCACTTACAGGTGGTAGTCCTGTTTCAGTAACAGAAGAAAACACAATAGTAAAAGCAGGTGCACATTCATGTAAAATAACTTCCGTTGTACTTCAAAGTGGATCTTACGCATATGTTAAAAGCTTTCTTCCACATGATACTGCCGGTATAGTTGCCGGTGGAACCATAACAGTATCACCGGTACTTGCACTTAAACTTGGTATCCCTTTTACACACCGTCTGGCCT
>JABDCA010000044.1:2546-20676 GCA_013288345.1 Bacteroidota bacterium
GTAGTATTGTCTCATTACAGTGGAGGTAAACGGAATAACCTTGGTGCAGGTATTGTGATGCTTAACAGTGCATCTTCCTGGACCCTAGACTCTGTTCCCATGGTTTATGATAGCTTAACCGGTAACCCCGATACAGCTTTAGTATTTTTCAGTTCTAGCAGTCTTTATGCACCAGTACCAGGTAGCATATTATATATAGATGGAGAATCAGTAGTTGCTGGTATGGGCGATATTCATTCGACCACCGCATCTGTAACTGTTTATCCTAATCCGGCATCATCAGTAATTAACTTTAGTATTATTAGTAATGATATAGCAACTACTGCTGATATTTATGATATTACCGGTCAAAAAGTGAATAGTTACGAGGTACGGAATAATATGGCTTCCATTAATACCTCATCTTACGCTTCAGGCCTATATTTCTATAAATTGTTCGATAAATCGGGCAATATGATGAAAATCGGCAAATTCAGCGTTACTCGGTAATACAGTGATTTTTAATAGGAAACCTCTCCCTAAGATTAGGTTTTCAATATATCTGCATTCACCTTTGCTATTGCAGTAAAAGACAGTATTGGCCTTCGATTTTAAGGCTATTCTACTTTTTAACAATGGCATATTCAAAGATTCTTATAAAAATCTTCGCAGATATTAAAATATTAATTAGCTTTGCACCCCTTTTAGAAAAAAGGTTAAAAGAACATATTAAATTATTTTATCGTGAATACGCCAACTTATAAGACTATTTCCGCCAACAATCAAACCGTTAAAAAAGAATGGGTTATTGTTGATGCCGACAATCAGATTGTAGGCCGCCTTGCTACTCAGGTTGCAATGGTATTAAGGGGAAAACATAAAGCTTCGTACACTCCACATGTTGATTGCGGAGATAACGTAATTATTATTAACGCTGAGAAAGTGATCTTTACCGGAAAGAAATTCGAGGATAAAGAATACGTTAGGCATACAGGTTTCCCTGGTGGTCAGCGTTTCAGCACTCCTGAAAAAGTATTTCAAAAGGATCCTACACAGGTTCTTCATAAAGCATTAAAGGGTATGTTGCCAAAGAACAGATTGGGCAGAGCATTGCAAACCAATGTTTACATTTATACCGGTACAAACCATCCGCACGAAGCACAACAGCCTAAAGAACTTAAAATTAATACCAAGAAATAATCATGAGTGAAACCATACACTCCATCGGAAGAAGGAAGACAAGCATAGCCCGCGTTTATTTAACTAAAGGCAAAGGCAAAATTACTATAAACGAAAAGGACTATACCCAGTATTTCCAGACAGGAACACTGCAATATATGGTTCAACAGCCGTTTATTATTGTTAAGGAAGAAGCAGGCCAGCACGATATTACCGCAGTTATTACAGGCGGTGGTGTAAAAGGCCAGGCAGAAGCAATTCGCCTTGCTATTTCCCGTTCATTGGTAAAAATTAACCCTGAATACAAACCAGCTTTAAGGGCTGCAATGTTGCTAACACGTGACCCACGTATGGTGGAACGTAAAAAGCCGGGCCAAAAGAAAGCGAGGAAGAGATTCCAGTTTACCAAGCGCTAAAATTTTATACAGCATACAAACTTTTTTATATACAATCATCAAAACAACAACATGCCAAGAACCTCGTTTGACGCACTTTTAGAAGCAGGAGCACATTTCGGTCACCTGAAAAGGAAATGGAACCCAAACATTGCTCCCTATGTTTTCGGAGAAAAAAATGGTATCCATATTATTGACCTGAACAAAACATTGGTAAAGCTTGAAGAAGCTGCTAATGCTATGAAGCAAATTGCTAAATCAGGAAGGACAATATTATTTGTTGCTACTAAAAAGCAAGCTAAGAACATTATAAGCGAAACCATTAAGGAAGTGGGCATGCCGGGTGTAACTGAACGTTGGACCGGTGGTATGTTAACCAACTTTGCTACTATTCGCCGTAGCGTTCGTAAAATGGCCGATATGAATAAAATGGCCAACGATGGTACCATTGAAGCATTATCGAAAAAAGAAAAACTTCAGTTATCTCGTCAACGTGCAAAATTAGAACACCAATTAGGTAGCATTGCAAATATGACCCGCCTACCTGCTGCTGTTTTTGTTGTAGATATTACTAAAGAACATATTGCTATATCAGAAGCACATAAGCTTAACATACCAACCTTTGCTATTGTAGATACAAACTCAGACCCTAATAAGGTTGATTTTGCAATACCAGCAAATGACGATTCTTCTACATCTATACGTATTGTAGTAGATACTTTGATAAAAGCTATTAAGGAAGGTCTGGAAGAAAGGAAAGAAGCGCAAGTTTCTAACAAACGTGAAGATGGTAAGGAAGAAGGTGCTGAAGGTGTTGAAACCGACGAAGTATCTTCAAAATATGATGATACCAAAGGTGACGAAGCCTTAACCGAAGAGGAAAAGAAAGCTAAGGGTCATCAAGGTGGTAGCCACCATAAAGGTGGACAAGGCCCTAAAAGAGGTCCTGTTAGCAACAATAACAACAGAAGGTCTCCAGTAAAAAGATAATCACATTCTAATGACAACCGCAACTATGAACATCACTGCTGCTGATGTAAATAAGCTCCGCCAACAAACAGGCGCCGGTATGAT
The DNA here is from genome assembly GCA_013288345.1 of Bacteroidota bacterium. GTDB lineage: Bacteria > Bacteroidota > Bacteroidia > JABEUT01 > JABEUT01 > JABEUT01. The sequence continues at coordinate 5,174 of JABDCA010000044.1, forward strand.
GGACTGTAAAAAGGCCCTTACTGAAGCTAATGGCGACTTTGAAAAAGCAATTGATATATTACGTGAAAAAGGCCAGAAGGTAGCTGCTAACCGTAGCGACCGCGATGCTAAGGAAGGTGTTGTATTGGCTAAAGTATCTGCTGACAACAAGAAAGGTGTAATTACAGTTTTAAACTGCGAAACAGACTTTGTTGCCCGTAATGCTGACTTTATAAAATTTGTAGATACTATTGGCAATATTGCTTTGAACGGCAACTTTGCTTCTGCAACCGAATTGAAGGCAGCTATTTTTGCTGATGGTTTGACCATTGAGCAAAAGATAACTGAATACGTTGGTAAGATTGGCGAGAAAATGGAACTGCGTTACGAAAAAGTAACCGGCGAAAAAGTATTTGCTTATAACCACCCGGGCAATAAGCTTGCCAGCATTGTAGGCTTTAATAAAGCTGATGCTAACAACCTTGCCGAAGTAGGTAAAGAAATATCTATGCAAATAGCAGCTATGGCTCCTATTGCAGTAGATAAGAGCGATGTAAGTCAGGAAACACTTGACCGTGAAATGGCTATTGCTAAAGAACAGGCACGCCAGGAAGGCAAACCTGAGAACATGCTTGATAAGATTGCTGTTGGTAAAGTAAACAAGTTCTATAAAGAATCTACCTTACTTAACCAAGACTTTATAAAGGATGGCAAAAAGACAGTTCAACAGTTTTTACAAGATAACGACAAAGAACTAAAAGTTACAGGATTCAAAAGAATCGCATTAGGTTAATTTAAAAGAAATCCTCCGATTGGGGGATTTTTTTTGCAATATTGTGGCATGAAATATAAACGTATACTCCTTAAACTTAGCGGCGAATCACTGATGGGTGATCAGCAATTTGGTATTGAACAAAAAGCCGTATTACATTATGCCGAAGAGATACGCAGCGCAGTTGCAAGTAAAGCTGAAGTGGCTATTGTAATTGGCGGCGGTAATATATTCAGAGGAATACAAGCAACAGCAAATGGTATAGACAGGGTACAGGGCGATTATATGGGAATGCTTGCCACTATTATTAATAGCATGGCATTACAAGCATCATTAGAGAAACTGGGAATACCTACTAGGCTTATGTCTGCCATTGAAATGAAAGAGATATGTGAGCCCTTTATACGCAGGCGTGCAGTACGCCACCTTGAAAAGGGAAGGGTTGTAATATTTGGTGCAGGCACAGGCAACCCATACTTTACAACCGATACTGCTGCCAGCTTACGCGCTATTGAAATAGAGGCCGACGTTATATTGAAAGGAACCCGCGTCGATGGCATTTACTCTGCCGATCCGGAGAAAGATAAGAACGCTAAACGCTATGATACCATAACCTTTGATGAGGTATATAACCAAGGCCTTCAGGTAATGGACCTTACTGCGTTTACGCTTTGCAAAGAGAACAAGCTGCCCATTATAGTATTCGACATTAATAAGAAAGGCAACCTTAAGAGAGTGCTTGAAGATGAGAAGATAGGCACCCTTGTAGAGAACTAAACTTGAAGTATTCCCCTACTTTCCATAAAACTTTATGAAAAAACACATACTCGTTCTATTGGCAATTTGTGCATTCACAACCCTTTCATTTGCACAGAAGGCTGATAGCACCGCACATCATTACTGCTGGAAGTATGCATCGAATGGCCGCCTTTATGGATCATGGGGTTATAACCGCGAATGGTACACTCTGAGCAACATCCATGTGAACCAGCCGGCAGAAAACAACAACTACGCTTTTGAAAATGTTACCGCTCATGATCGCATAGGCTGGAACAACCTGTTCCATGTACAGCCGACCATACCACAGTATAATTACCGCCTCGGTTACTTCTTCGATGAGAAGCAACTATGGGCAGTCGAGCTAAACTTCGATCACACCAAGTATGTAGTAAACCAGGGCTCTTTGGCCATTGTAGAAGGTACCTTCAAAGGCCATCATGTAGATACTGCAGTTATGCTCAATTCCAACACACTCTTCTGGCAACTGAATAACGGCGCCAACTGGTTCCTTGTTAATATAGTCCGCAAGATCCCTATCATCAAGACCTCCGATAATAAGATAGTGATGTATGGCCTTATCAAATTCGGCATCGGGCCTAATGTTCCCCATGTTGATGACCTCATCTTCGGAGAACAGAACCGTCCGCACTTCCAGGTGGGTGGTATGAACACCGGTGTTGAAGCCCTTATACGTGTTACCTTCTTCCAGTATGCCTATATAGAGTATTGCAACAAGGTTGATTATGCCGACTACTGGGGACTTCGCATTTGGGGCGGTACTGCGGCACAGAGCTTTGGCGCTTACGAGATGATCGCCAACATCGGCTTCACCTTCCATGTGAAGAAGACCGCAGGCACCAATACCGCAAGGTAAGCCTTACTTCTTATTATACGTGTTCATGGTACGTTCAATGCCTATCAGGCAGAAGGACTCAATAGTATCTACTGCCTTGGTAATGTACTCAGGCAGCTTCATACTCTCTTCTGTGGTCCATTCACCTAGCACATAGTTAACCTGTCCGCCTTTAGGAAAGTTGTTCTCTATACCGAAGCGCAAACGCGGGTAGTTAGCGGTGTTCACTATCTCTTGTATGTTCTTGAGGCCGTTGTGGCCACCATCGCTACCCTGCCCTTTCAGGCGGAGAGTACCAAACGGAAGTGCCAAGTCATCGAGTACGGCAAGCATGTGATGCAGTGGTACCTTACCTTCGGTAAGCCAATAACGAACAGCCTTACCACTGAGGTTCATAAAGGTAGAAGGCTTAAGGAGTATAACAGTTCGGCCTTTGATGCTGCACTCGGCTACAGAGCCATAGCGCATACTGGTAAAGGATGCCTTATGCTTTGCAGCAAAGGCATCCACTACTTTAAAGCCTATATTATGGCGGGTTCTTTCGTACTCGTCACCAATGTTACCAAGCCCTGCTATTAAAAAGGAGTTCATAAAGTTCTTAAAGTTAAAAGTTCTTAAAGTTACTGACTTTACAAACTTTAGAAACTTTATTACTTTCTAACTTACTTCTTAGCAGCTGGCTTCTCGTCCTTCTTAGCAGCAGCAGGAGCAGCAGCGGCAGGAGCAGCAGCGCCTGTAGTAGGAGCAGCAGCGCCTGTAGTAGGAGCAGCACCAACAGCAGTTGTGGTGGTTGCAGCAGCTTCAGCTTCGCGTGTTGTTCTAACTGTGATTACCGCAGCATTAGCCGGGTCTAAGAATTTCAACTTGTCGTTCTTCAGTTCCTTTACAAGGATACTGTCACCTAATTCAAGGTGTTCAACTTCAAGGGTAATGTGATCGGGAATATCGTTTACCAAACCTTTAACGGTAAGGCGACGTAATTTGGTTTGAAGCTTGCCGCCCATCTTAACACCTTTAGGAGAACCGTGTGTTACCACAGGTATTTTTACAGTAAGGGCCTTACCCGGTACTGCTTCTAAAAAGTCAACATGAAGGAGCTTATCGCTTACTTTATGGAATTGTGCTTCTTGTACAATTGCATTGCTTTGCTTGCCACCTAAGTCGATGGTTACAAGGTATGCATCCGGAGTATAAAGAAGTTTTGAAAATTGCTTTTCTTCTACAGCAAAGAAAACCTGTTCTTTTCCACCATACAATACGCAAGGCACCTGGCCATTTTTACGTAATGAGGTTGAATCTTTTAAGCCTGTTGCTTTTCTTGCTGTTGCGCTGATTGATAGTGTTTTCATTGGAATTGAAATTAAATATAAACTAAAATATAAAATTACTACTTATGGATTCGAAACTATGAACTTTATGAATAACATCGGCAAACAATGGAGCCACCGACAATACTTTTATTTTGCTGCATTGTTGTTTAAGCGGAATGGTATCGGTAACAACCAATTCGGTAAGAGCCGATTTCTCTATGTTTTCGTATGCCTTACCCGATAACACTGCGTGGGTACACATTGCACGTACACTCTTAGCGCCCTTTTCCATCATCATATCGGCAGCTTTGGTAAGCGTTCCGCCGGTATCAATCATGTCGTCGAGCAATACAATATCCTTGCCTTCCACATCGCCAATAGCTGTGATCTTATCTACCACGTTGGCTTTGGTGCGTTGCTTGTAGCAAATAACTATATCGGTTTTAAGGTGGTTAGCGTAAGCATTTGCACGCTTCGAACCGCCCATATCGGGTGATGCAATGGTAATATCTGCATTAAGACTTTGCAGATAAGGTATGAACAAATACGATGAAAACAAGTGATCGACAGGTATGTTAAAGAACCCCTGTATTTGGTCAGCATGCAGGTCCATGGTTACTATACGGGTAACACCGGCAGTAACAAGCAGGTCGGCCATAAGCTTAGCGCCTATTGCTGTGCGTGGCTTGTCTTTACGGTCCTGGCGGGCAAACCCGAAATAAGGCATTACTGCTATTACATCGGTAGCGCTGGCCCTTTTGCAGGCATCAGCCATTAGCAAAAGTTCAAAAAAGTAATCAACCGGTGGTTGGGTGCTTTGTATAAGGCACACCGAGCAACCGCGAACGGTTTCCTCTATGTAAGGTTCAAACTCCCCGTCGCTAAAGCGAAGGAAGCTCATTTTACCAAGCGCCTGACCATAGCTACTGGCTATATTATTAGCCAATACCTTGCTCGAATTGCCTGAAAAAAACTTAACCGGTGTACTCATTTTTTTTAATAGGGGTGCAAAGGTAACATTTTATTTGATTTACAATGCATAAAAGGGCTAAGGAATAAGGGGTATGGGGTAAGTTTTTCTGCTTGTCCCATTGAGCCTGTCGAAATGCTTCCTTTTTCATTATGTTTTTGACACGAATTCCCGTCACTGCGAATTCCGGCTTTGCGGAATGTGGCAGTCTCAGTATTTACCTCACCCTGCCCTCTCCTTGCCCAAGGAGAGGGTTGGAAAAATGGCACACTTTGGCACACGCTTCGCGTTTTTGTGTGCCAACATTGGGGGGTGGACACTTTTACCACCCCGTTACACCTTAACTTACTGGTTTTCAAAATAATTAATCCAAATATTTTTGTTTTTTTGTCCACCCCCTTCGCTTTTTGTCATACTGAGCCTGTCGAAGTATCTCATCCATGTTAAGTAGCTAATTTGAGGCCTTTTGTTACTCACTCTATTTTATTTTTAATCGTGTTCGTGATTATAAAAGCAGTATTATAACTTAATTTGAGGCTTTTTGTTACTCACTCTATTTTATTTTTAATCGTGTTCGTGAATATAAAACCATGATTCTTCATTTTTGTGGGTTTTACATTTGGCGGAAACTGGCGGTTTTTGGCGGTACTTTATCTCTTATTTCGCTCTCCGTATTGGTTTCCAATAAGTTAACTGCTTTTTGGGCTGATAAATTATGGGGTGGTCTGGCGGAGAATTTCATAATACATTGATTTTCAATTGTGCCATATAATCCAAAACTTGATATTGAAATTTGAACTACTTCTCATTCACAACTCACAATTAACCATTCACAATTTGCACTCTTCGTGCAAAACAAATTTAGGCAATTTATATTTTATATGAAATAAAATGTTTATTAGTTATAAACAGGTCAAATTGCAACTTTTTAACTATTGGCAAACTGTAATTATCGTATTCTTGAAGGGCTTGTTCTCTTTGTGCAGTTAATTAACTTAATCGAAATATTGTTGGGCTCTTTATTATTAGATTCAATAGCTTTAAAAAGCTCCATTTCATTTTTGTATTTATTGGGTTCAGTAAACGTTTCATTTTTTAACCAAGCCACAAAATAAATTCCGGCATCGGTACCAGAACTTCTCATATATTCAGGTAGTTGTGTACCAATAGCAGTTTCAATATGTTGGTGATTAGCTTTCTTGATTTCAACACAAACCTTCAAGATATTATTATCCTCATTAGTATAAGTAAATAATAGATCTACATTTCCATTTGCTTCACGTACCTCTCTCCCGAGATGAATGCCGTGAACTCTGCAATAAATATCAAGAGAGTTGGCAATATATTGTTGAATTTCTATTTCACTTTTGGGTTCTTTATACTCATTACTTCTCCAGAAATTTACATTCCCTTCTTTATACATGATTTGATGTTCCAATTCAGATGTCATAATATCATAAATATAATCCCTTAATTCTTTATTTGTCATAAATTTAGGTGGAGAATAAGTGGTAACATCTAAGTCATTAATAAGGAATGAAATATTTACCTCCTCACTGCTTTCGTCACAAGTGATTTTGTTTTTAGACTTTTGTTCATGTCTCTTTAATACATTAAATTTATAAAAATGTGGCGTTTGACTTTTTGAGCATTCTGAGCAGTTACAAGGCACCATTTCTTCAAAACTCAACTTATTTGCTTTGTCTAGATCTTTGTGCACTTCCTCAATATACATTCTAATCGCAGATAATAATGCTTTCTTACTGTTTCCCTGTAAGGAGATTTTAATTCTGCTATTTATATAATCCTCCTCAACTAAAGCAGTAGTTTTATCATATTCTAAAACTACTCCATATTTCCAATAGAATTCACCTTGAATAAAACTATGGCATTTAACAATAAACCTACTAAGAATACCAGCAGGCATAAAACTATACCGGTATTCAAAACGCATGCATTTTGTATTATCCCAAACCAATGCCTTTGGTTTATCTGGTGGAAGCATCTCAGGTGCGATGTAGCCGCTGCCATCCCTTAACTCGAAACATAAATTATATTCCTTCATTAGCCTTATCAGCTCGGCTTGCTTATTCTCAAAACGCTTTTCTTTCCATATTTTATTTAGATCAGAGTTTGTAAACTTCCCATGATTCCCAAAAATTATTTCGTCATCTAAAACTTTATACATACCATCTACACACCATTCGGTATTTACAAATACAGTTTGTTTCAATAATAAATCAGATTGATGATGTATGATGCTACCAAGATCGTTCAGATATTGACTTAAAAAATCTGCTTGAGTTTTATTTAACTTATGTTTCATACAAATATTTATGTATTTATCATAATCTATATAATCTACTTCTTTAGATAGATTATCTAGTTCGTTACGAATATCAATCCATCTGTTAGATAATTTTTGTTTTGTTTGTGGTAATAATTTAGTTGCTTCTTCAATTACTTTTTTTAAACCTTGAATTGTATACTCATATCCATTAGCGCAACTTACATTAACGAAATCAACAATATTCTTAAATTCCTCTTTGTAAACAGATTCAGGAAGCAGTTTTTTGCGTTCATCCAACTTACTTAGGACAACTACTACTGGACTATTATCACTAAACAAGCGTATCGTATTTAACCAATAGTAGAAATCTAAGTAATTGCTTTCTTGACGTGCCTCAGTAATAAATAAATAAAGTGACCTGTTCGTTATGAAAAGCTGATGAGTTGCATCATATTTTTCCTGACCCCCAAAGTCCCATATAGTAAAGTTGAACTTATCAATGCCTTCTAAACCGTGAATATCAATAGTAAATGGGTTCTTTAATATTGATATAGCTGTTGTAGAGTCTGTTCTTGTTAAGGAGTAATTGGGATTTGTTAGTTTACTTGTAAGTACAGTTTTGCCCACATGGCCTCTACCAACAATTACCATTTTGGCTTCACACAGATATTCTTCCTTCTCAGAATCAATAATTGATTGAAGGAAATCTTTAATCGATCCATAACCTTTACCTATTATCTCTTGAGGAATATTTTCAATCGGGAGTCTACGTAAATCTAACATGGTTAGTTTTGAGAGTTTTACGATTTCCGTAGGTATAATCTTAATTGTATTTGATTTATAAAGTAAAGCTTCATTCCTGCTATTATTGCCTAATCGAATTTTTGTCAATTCTTTTAATTCCAATAAGACTTGAGGAAATTCAGATAAATCATTTTCCCCTAAATCCAGATCATATAGATTGGTTAAGTTTTGGAAACTTAAAGGAAGTTGTTTAATTAAATTCCTACTTATGACAAGCCGTTGTAAGTTAGTTAGAGATGTTATGCTTTCTGGAATCTCCTCTAGGGAATTATTAGCTAGCCAAAGATCACTTAAGTTTGTCAATTTCTTTATAGAAGGACTAATTGTTTTCAAATTATTACCTCTTAAGAAGAGAGCAAGAAGGCTATTCATTTCAAATAACCATTCAGGCAAGGTTCCCAGTTTCAGGTCTCCAGCAACTAATTTCCACAATGTTTTTAATTCGAATATAATTTCAGGCAATTCCGAATATCCAATCCTACTAATATTCAAATAGGTCAAGTTCTTAGGTAATCCATTTATCTTATTAAGATTATTGCATCCGTCTAAATTTAAGTATTTTAGAGTGTCCCATTTATTGATTTCTTGTGGAATTTCCTCAAGAACAATGCTATTAAGAGTAAACTCTTCCAAACTACTTAGAGTCATTAACTCTATTGGAAATTTTGAAATTTGCCCACGTAAATCTAAAGTCCTAAGCTTAGTTAAGTTCTTTATTTTTGGGGAAATAATATCTATTTCAATATTCCTGATGGTTAGTTCCTCTAAATTTATCAATTCAAAAATTTCATCGGGTATGTTCTTTAAACTTATCGACTCATCATATAGGGCTAAATTTTTAGAGTTATTTTCTTTAGCTTCTTGTATTAGATCTTTGTAGTCCTTTTTCGTTTCTTCCATTTCCTATTTATTTATCTTGAGTGAAAATCAATAAAATTTTATTATCCGTAAATTTACAAATATCTATTGTTATAGACTGACAGATAGGATAACTGAGTATGAGTTTATGTTTATAAATGAAAAGGCACTTAAAGGATAAAAACCTTAAGTGCTTGTCATTTTCCCTCATACTATAGAGAGTTCAGTTCAAAACATTCTGATTATTAGATAGATATTCAATTCAATAGTTAAACCAACCCTCAAATCCCCACCAAATCATTTTGGTCTTTATAACGTATCACCTTGCCGTTGGTTAAGGTAACGCTTATTGCACCACCCGCCCAAACTGCACTTTGCACAGGTTCGCCAATATTAAACATTACGTAGTTATAAAAATCGCGGTACACCTTCACAGTGTGCATCTGTATTTTTATGGTGCCAAATTTCTCAAACCTATCGTCCCAGCTCATTTGCTTTTTTTATCCTTATAGCTTTGGCCCGATTCACTAAAGGCAATAGCAATGGCTTGCTTTTGGTCTTCTACCTAAATTAATCGGATTGTTTAATGTGGTACAACTGTTGGGGTTTGTTGAATAGTTGGTGGTGGTGTAATAGGAGGCGGTGGCCTCATAGTAGATGTATCTCTATGATAGGGTTGAGCAGGGGTTTGAGGAGTGGTATAACTTGGAGCAGGTGAAATCGGCGGGTTCGGGTTTGGATTGTTGGGATTAGTAGGTGGCGCAAAGTTCTGGATTGGCGGAGTAGTTTGCGCTGGGTTATTAGGTGGTTGCATAGTAGGGGCCTGTTGTGCCTTTGTAAAACCTGCTATAAGGCAGAAGCAAAGAGTAGTTAGTATAGATAATCTGGTTTTCATAATAGGGAATTAGTATTAAGAATTAAGTATCATGTATTAGGAATTAACAAAAGTCAACACATTCTGGCATTATAGTGTTATACAATTAAGCCTATAAATTGTATCATTTCTATGTTGGCTTATCAATTGGGATTCTTCACTCCTCCGCAAAAAGCGGATCCGTTCTGAATGACAGGCCAGGCCCAATAACGCGACTCTACCTATGCAAGTTGGTAGGATTCTTCACTCCTCCGCAAAAAGCGGATCCGTTCTGAATGACAAGGGACGTTTGTATGGCAGATAAAGGAAGGGGTGCGGGCGAAGCCCGCACCCCTTCCCTCCAAAAACCGAAACATCTTGTCATCTCGAACGGAGTGAGAGATCTTACCAACTTGTGGCGTTATTTCTCTTTCTTATTCTTTCTATTGCCTGATTTCTTATTTTTTGCAAACATAGAATGACAGACCAGGCTCTATCCGAGTCGCTTTTGGCGGAGAGGAATCTCATTATTCAAAGGCATCTACTCGCTACCAGAAACGTGAATGATATAATACTAAGGCAACTATATGTAATGCTTTAAAAGTGCAGCGATATCACTTTTGTACCGCAATTATTTAATAATATTTTAAACTAAATTCTATGAAAAACACACCAAACAAAAAAGATCAATCACGCAGTGATTCTTCTTCTAAGCAATCAACCGATCCTTCTAAGAAGCAATCGACTGGTTCATCTTCTTCTACTTCTAAACAATCGAATGATCCTTCAAAGAAACAGTCCAGCGACTCTTCTTCAGAAAGGTCAACCGGTTCTTCTAAGAAGCAGTCACAGTCGAATGACTCTTCTTCAGAAAATCAAGAGTAATTGATCTATCTGCATTAGAAAAAATTAAAGCGCCCCGTTTAAATAGTTCGCAGTATGCAACGATCTATTTTTCGGGGTGCTTAAATAAACAAGCTATGAACAAAAAGGGAACAAAATTGATTACCAAAGAAAAGAATGGAAAGAAAATTTCTCCTGTTCTTCCGACAAATATCAGGAACTACCTGATAGATATTGATGGTACCATATGCGAGGATATACCTAATGAAGAGCCCGAACGTATGCCCTTGGCTTTGGTATTAACGGGTGCGCTTGATACCATAAATAAATGGCATGAAGAAGGCCATATTATTACATTTTTTACCTCTCGCCAGGAGGAACACCGTTCGGTAACCGAAGAATGGCTTAAAAAGACCGGGTTTAAATACCATACCTTGCTTGTGGGTAAACCCCGCGGCGGCAACTACTATTGGATAGATAATGCCCCCGTGCAGGTTATGAATATGAAAGAAGATTTCTGGAAATTCAATTTGAGCAAAAATACCGTCATCGGTTACAAAATACCATAACCCTCTTGGTTCTTCTCCTAAACAGCAGCGGTCTTACTTATGGCAGAATTGGCAATTCTGTAGAAAAATCATAAATTTGTAGTACTGAAAAGTTTTTCATGTCAACCATATTAGTTAACGTACCGGAAAAAGAAAAGGATTTTTTCAATAGCCTTTTGAAAAAATTCAAGTTTAAATCGCATACCATTTCAAAAAAGAATTGGAAGAGGCGGCCCTTGCCAAATGGATTAATGAAGGCATGAAAAGCAAAGACGTTCCTTTAAAAGAATTGTACAAATTCCTTAAAGAGAATGGAGTTAATAGTTAAGGGGCAGTTTTTAAGGATTTATCTACGTACACAAATAAAGCATTACTTAAGGATGTGCATACTGCTGTTAAGCGTATGGAAATTGCCAGGGACCTTACAGCAATAAAGAATCTCAAAAAGCTTACCGACTATAAGTTTCTTTACCGGGTTAAAATTTCTGAAAACTACCGGATGGGGTTAAAAATCCAAAACAATAAAATTTGGCTTGTACGATTCGGTCACCGGAGTACCTTCTACAAAGAATTTCCATGATACTCTGTTCTAAACCGCAACGAATGAGGCGACAAAGGACATTTATATTCATCTGTTAATGAGTGTAAAACAAAAATAATCCAAATGAAGGTTTTATATTTGTATTTATGAAAATACTATATATACCATTCATTCTAATCTTATGTAGTTGTTCTCCTTTAATTAAAAAAACAATTGCAGATTCTTCTGCAAAACCATTGAGCGATAGCGCTGAAGTAGCGCTCGTAACCGTGGAACAACCAACACCCGACAGTTGCAAACTAATAGGTAATTTACACTATGGTGAAGGTGGCCTTTCTCCCAGTTGGGGTTATAATAAGCTTATACAAGAGTCGGAAAAAGAAGCGAGGAAAATGGGTGGAAATGTTATAAAAATTAACGAGTTGGAAGCACCCGAAGAAGGGTATTCTAACTCTTATACTTTATATTTAAGTGTTTATTACAGGCAAAATCTTAGTAATATTCCTAACAGATTAAAAGCAATTGCAGATTCTTTACATAAATTAAAATTTCCCGAGAGCCCACCAACCTATGCAATATTATATGTTTATCGGCCCCCGGGCTTGGGAGCATTAATAGGGTATGATATTGAACTTTATGATAACATTGTTCTTTGCAGAGCAAAAAATAATTCGTTCTATGAAATTAAATTGCGCAAGGAAGGTAAGATGAAATTAACAGGCACCACTGAATCTACTTCTTCGGTTACCATTGATGTAAAGTTTGGAGAAGAATATTATTTGAAATGTACTATGCACATGGGAGTTGTTGTTGGGGAACCCGATCTTAGAATTGTACCCAACTGGCAAGGTAGCATTGAGTACGAACAATTAAAGAATACCAAGAAATAAATAAAGCAGTAATATTCTAATTAGAAGGGCCATATTTTATATGCAACATGTTTCCCCTTTATCTGTTAATGATTGTTAAAACAATAATACCCCACTCAAACGTTTTATATTTGTCACAATGAAGCGCCGCGACATATTCTTCTTTAGCTTTTTTATTGGCCTGGTATTGCTGGCACTTATATGCGTACAGCTATATTGGGTTACTAATGCCGTACGCCTTACCCAACAACACTTTGCACAAGATGTGAATGATGCGCTTAACGATGCCGTTTACCGCCTCGAAAAAACTTCGGTAGCCAAACTAACCGAAAAGTATAACTTCCGTAAGCAGGCTATGCGCTGGGTTGAGCCGCAGCAAAATGCTAAATCATCGGGCGCTAAAGTATTACATCAAAACGCCGATAACCCAAACTATAAAGTAGCTGCCAACCAAAGCAATGTAAAAGTGTTCGAAGAGCTATCCTCTGATTCGAATGGCATTGTAACCAGTAAAATGAAACACAGTTACCTGGTACACGATACTAACAATGGTTCAGCGTTCGATATGGGGGTACAGTTATCGGGCGACAACGCACTGGCCAATTCCGACAGCATTAATAAGAAACTGCAATATGCCATGCACCGTGGCGATGTGATGAACGATATTTTTGATGAACTGGTAACCATTGATGTGTATCACGATGTAAACCCAAGGGTAGATACTGCAATGGTCGATTCGCTATTACGATCTTCGCTTGCCGACCAGAATATATTTACTCCATACCGCTTCGGCATACTCAACAAAACAAGGGATACAGTTTTACAATCATCAGTAAAGGGCCACGATGCCGACTTTTTGAAATCGGCCTATATGGTAAACATCTCCCCTAAAAGTGTGTTTATGCAACCCCGTTATCTGTCATTATATTTCCCAAACGATACCATTTACAGCAACCTTAACCAATCAGAATTTGTGGTGCTGAGCTCTATCGCCATCATTATTATTCTTATCGGTTCGTTCTACTATACCATATCAACTATTTTCAGGCAAAAGAAATTATCGGAGGTCAAAAACGACTTTATAAATAACATGACCCACGAGTTTAAAACACCCATCAGTACTATATCGTTGGCGAGTGAAGTACTGAGTGATAACTCTATTGAAAAATCGAGGGAGACCGAAGAAAAGTATTTGAAGATAATCCTTAACGAGAACAAACGCCTGGGTGGCATGGTGGAGAATATATTGCAGGCCGCCACACTCGATAAAGGCGAACTGAAACTGAAGATACAGGAGACCGATGTGCACCAGGTTATAAAAGATGTATTGCAAAGCCTTAGCCTGCAAATACAAAACAAACATGGCGAGGCAGTTACCGAACTAAATGCACAGCGCTATTCGCTTTTTGCCGACCGCATGCATATTGGCAATATTATTTACAACCTGGTAGATAACGCACTGAAGTATTGCCACGAAGCGCCACACATTGTAATAAGTACCGAAAGCGACAGAAACCAGTTAATTATAACCGTAAAAGATAACGGTATAGGCATAAAAAAAGAGGACCAGAAAAAAATATTTGATACTTTTTACCGTGTGCCTACCGGTAACGTACACAACGTTAAAGGCTTTGGCCTTGGCCTTAGCTATGTAAAAGCCGTGGTAGAAAAACACGGCGGCCGCATAGAAGTAAACAGCGAACTTAACAAGGGCAGCGCCTTCGTAGTATATTTGCCTTTTTCAACTAATCTCAAATAAAAAATCCCGTTCATGGAAACTACTAAAACCCGCGTACTACTGGCCGAAGATGATGACAGCCTCGGCATGCTGATGAAAGACTTTTTGCTTGCCAAAGGATTTGAGGTGGAGCTTTGCGTAAACGGCAAAAAAGCTTTCGATACTTTTTCGAAAAAAGATTTTGACCTGTGCATACTTGATGTGATGATGCCTGAAAAAGATGGCTTTACCGTAGCTAAAGAAATACGCATGGTAAACAAGCACATTCCTATTATCTTCCTTACTGCCAAAAGCATGAAAGAAGATATTATTGAGGGCTTTAACAAAGGTGCCGACGATTATATTACCAAGCCATTCAATACTGAAGAACTGCTTGTGCGTATGCAAGCCGTTATGCGCCGCATACAGCCAGCCAATAAAGATGCCGATGAGTTTCAGGTGGGTTTATACCATTTCAATTACAAGAACCAAAGCCTTGAATTTAAAGGCAATAATCAGAAACTTACAACCAAGGAAGCAGAGCTTTTAAAATTGCTTTGCGTTAACCAAAACGATGTATTGGACCGCAACTTTGCCCTTAAAGCTATATGGCATACCGATAGTTATTTCAGCAGCCGCAGTATGGATGTGTACGTTACCAAACTACGCAAGTTCTTAAAAGAAGATCCTAAGGTGCAGATAATAAATATACACGGCAAGGGCTTTAAGCTGTATGTAGAAAAGGTGTAAGTACTACGAGAGTACTACTATAAGACCATATATAAGGCCCGGTATAAAAAAACATAGAGTAAGAATAAGGTCGAGCCAGAATTCTATATGTATGCCCCTAACCAATGCTACGCCCAGCGGTGGTATAAAAATGGTTATAATAACTATTATTAACAAACTTACTCCGGCATCGTTAGATGTGGAAGCGGCTATCCTTGTATTCAAATTACCATCTGCAGAAGATGTACTGTTATAGTTATTATTCGCAGCAATACCTGTTTCAGTATTTATAGATTTAGCAGCAACACTATAGTTCGGTTTAACGTGTTTATTTATTTTCTCTGTTTTAATAGTTGTATTGTTTACCGCAACCATTGTCATTTGTTCAGGTGCTTCTGCAGTTGCTAAAGGAATAGTACTAATAGGCGCTGCATTTACCGAGGCAATATTTTGCTTAACCGATTGTGCCGGAGTAGTTTTAGTTTCAGCTTTCTTTTTGCTTACAAAATCTACATAATAGCCACCTGTATAATGGCGTTTGGTAATTGTAATGCTCTGCGCCTGGCTGGCAGAAGAAGCAAGAATTGCACAGGCAATAAATAAAATTTGGTTTATCTTTTTCATGGGTTATTTTTTAAATTAATTAACCCTGCAAAGGTGCCCTTGCCAATAACCATAAGTGTTATACAACAATGTGTAAGAGTTGCATAATTCGCAGATAGTCAATTCAATAGCTGAAGCAATTTGTTAAGTTTTGTTAAAACGATTAAACCCGCGTAACCTAACT
>JABDCA010000045.1 GCA_013288345.1 Bacteroidota bacterium
TTTCGCTAAAGTCTTTAGCAAAACACATGCAATTAATTGAATATCAATACATTGCATGATTTGAAGTGTAAATACCAAACAACTATATAAACTTTTTTACCTTTGCGCCCCATTTGGGGGATTAGCTCAGCTGGCTAGAGCGCCCCGTAGTACTGCGGGAAGCTCAACATGTTTTTCTACACATACATATTATATTCCATCTCAATCGACAAATATTATATTGGTCAAACAGAGGATGTTGAAAAAAGGCTTTCTGAGCACATTATCCGTAAGAACCTTGGAGCATCAGACTGGCAATTAAAACATACTGAACAATTCACATCTAGGTCAGAAGCCGTAAAAAGAGAATTAGAAATCAAAAAGAAAAAGCGGAGAAGTTATATTGAGTGGTTAATTGCAAGCCATACCATATAAAGCAGCATAATTCCTTACAATCAATTTAAGGCTTCACTGTTTCAACATTTTTCTATATTTGCGCCCCATTTGGGGGATTAGCTCAGCTGGCTAGAGCGCTTGCATGGCATGCAAGAGGTCATCGGTTCGACTCCGATATTCTCCACACCCCTTTAATTTCGATTCTGACTGGTGCGTCCCGCAATCATGCGGGAAGGTCATCGGTTCGATACCGATATTCTCCACTCAAACACTAAAAGGGCTTTCAAGAGATTGAGAGCCTTTTTTATTTAGTTGTATGACAGGGTTTTATTTCCCACTTACCCATAATAGCTTATCAATAAAACGATTTTCTCTTATAATATTCATATCCCCAAATTTATCTTTTTCAAAGCCTTTTTCTATTTTATTTAGAAGTAGGTTAGCTTCTTTAATACAATTTTGTATTACTTCATTATTTTGCTTTATAAAAACTTCTTTTTTCTTTATAAAAATACTATAATCATTTTCTCGCATTCCTAAAGATTTCATCACTTGTCTATCAAATGGTACTATTTCAATAGGGCTATTTAAAAACAGGATTTTTGAAGCAAGAGATACCGTATTTTTTCCACGAGTAATAGAAGTATTATTTTGAAGAAATTTAACAAAATTCATCACGTCTGGGTTTTTAGTTCCCTCGATATACTTTATTGTCAATTCTAACAATATTCCTGCTTTTCCTTTTTCAAAATTTCTTGCTATTCGAAAAGCATTTACGAATTTCTGAAAGCCATGAGCTTCATTAAGATATGTTTTATAATTACGCTGTTCGTTCTTATATTTCTGAAATTTACTTATGAATGTTAAATCAGAATGATATTCTGCAATTAAAGAGCCAATTGCTTTAATATGTTTTATTTCCATATTGCTTAATAATTAATTCAAGAAATTATATTTAGTGATAGCCCCTACTTACACCCCGAAACACAATGCTCCACTAATTCCGATTTCTCGTCTTTCCGGTGGTACATTACAATTGATTCTTTGTGTCCGTAAAAATCAACCTCAAAAAAACCTTCTTCATTCCATTGCAGGCACTCCGTTGCATCTTCGCACGATTCCTGTTTAACCGGGTCGAGTTTGCTACCGGCACCGCTCACAATATAATGCAGGCTATCATTAGCTATATATTCCAATGAATGTTCGTGGCCACTTACATAATAAATATCCGGGTGGTTTTGTTGTTTTAATAAGCTATCCAGGCGCACTGCCATTTTATGGTAGGGCGGGTAATTTGTGTTGTTATCTCCAAAGCGCCTTACTATCCTTTCAGCTAAAACCAATGCACCCGAGTGTTTGCCTTTAGCATGTATGGGATGGTGCGCAACCACAATTATTTTTTCATGCTTACCGGTAGCATCTTTAAGCTGGGCAGCAAGGTCATTATAAAACTTATCAAGCAATACTTTCGCGCTCTTTCTCTTTCTTCCTTCTTCAATGATCAGGCGATAAGTGTCTATAAAAATGATTCTTGTCTTACCACCATTAAAATCTAAGGACACCGGGCCCGGGCTTCCATCTGCCGGAAGAAATGTTTCTTCATTATGATTCTTTAATGTAGTATAGCTCTTTAAGGTATCTTCAATAAAACGTTGTTCCTTTAACAAAAGTTTTTTGCCTTTTTTTACCGAAATCAAATTCCACCAATCGTGGTTGCCGGGTATAAAATAAGCTGAACCCTTATATCCTTTCATAATACCTACCTGCGACATAAGCCTTCTTCGCGCAAACTTACTATCATTAAATCCGCCAACTTCGAGGTTGAACAGAGCAGATATAAACGTTTTTAAATAACAATTATCGCCCAGAAAAATTACTGCGCTATTTGGGTTATCAAGCATTTTTATGCGCAAATCCCTAAGGGTAGCCCCGGTAGTATCTCCTTCGCCTGCATCACCTATCAGGTATAACAACAGAAACTATTAAACAAACAAACAAACGCGATTACTACTGGACAGATAAATTTCATGCAATAAAAGTAGGATAAAAAAACTGAGGTGGATTGCCTTATCTTTCTGAATAAATTTCTACCTAATTCCTTTTAGCCCTTGTCTTTACTTATAAACTTAATTTTCGTGAAAGCTTCTCTTCATATTAGCTTCATGTAGTTTAACGAGGTTTACAATTTCCAGTTCGTCCTGTTTCTGCAATAAATAGAAAATCAATTCGTTATCTCCATACTGATGAATACAAAAAAATTACTCTTCCTGTGTGCCATTATACTTGCCAGTGCAACTATTGCTGCAAGCATTTATGGCTTCCGCACCATTACTAAACCTAAACCTGCACCTCTACCTGACTTAGTTTTCCCAAAGGGAAGTACCTATACCAAGGAGTGGAAAAAAGTGGATTCGCTTGTGAACATTGGCTTATCGAAATCAGCCATAGCACAGGTAGAGATAATATATACCAAAGCAAAGGCAGATAAAAATGCTCCGCAAATTGTAAAGTCGCTCATGTACCGCCTAAAGCTTGTGCAGCAATACCAGGAGGATGATATTTACAATTCTATTTACAAAATGAATGATGAAATAAAAACCTCGTCATACCCACTCACTCCTATTTTGCATAGTATGCTGGCCGATATATACCAGCAATATTACACCCGCAACCGCTGGCAGTTTTCGCAACGCACCGAAGTTGTGAATATGAAATTGGATGATATATCTACCTGGGACCTGAAGACCCTTTTCGATCAGATAATAAAGCACCATGTACTTGCACTAAAAAATGCCGATAGCCTTAAACGCACTCCTTTAAATGTATATGATGATGTATTAAATAACGGTACACCTGACGGCCGCAAGCTACGGCCGACACTCTACGATTTTATTGCCCATCGAGCAGTAGATTTTTTAATGAGCACAGAGCCAGATGTAGTACGCCCGGCATATAAGTTTGAGCTGAACAGCGAAAACTATTTTGCCAACTACGATGATTTCGCAAAGCTTCCTATCCCTTTTAATGGTGATTCGCTCAGCACAAAATATTATGCCATTACTATTTTACAAAGCCTTATTGCATTCCATGCCGATGATACCGACCCACAGGCATTAGTAGATGCTGACCTTACACGCCTTAAGTTTGTAAAAGAACATGCAGCAACCGGCATTAACGACAGCCTCTACCTGAATACACTCCTGGCACTGGAACAGAAATTTATTAAGTATCCTTCTTCATCGGAAATAAGCTATGCTATTGCCACAGCCAATTCTGAAAGAGGCAATAAATATGATCCGCGCAAATCGGAAGACAATAAATGGTTTGAAAAGAAAGCAGTAGAAAAATGCAAAGAGGGTGAAGCAAGGTTCCCCGATACTTATGGAGCACAGGAATGCTCTGCTTTAGAAGCGACCATTAAAATAAAAAAGATGTCCTTCAATCTTGAAAAGGCTAATCTTATCGGCAAGCCTTTTCGTGGATACCTGACCTATGGTAATATAAATAAAGTATACGCAAGGGTTATTTCCATTGACTTTGAGAGCTACCGCCGCTGGACCAATGGCCATTATTACGAAGATCAGAAAACATCGCTTAAAAAATATTTAAAGATTACTCCTTTAAAGCAATGGGCCATAATCTTGCCTGATGATGGCGACTACCAAACCCACTACGCCGAAATAAAAATTCCGGCCCTTGATGCAGGATATTATTTAGTGCTGCTCAGCAGCGATTCAACTTTTTCTCTCGATAAAAATGGCATTGCCAGCGAACCTACATGGGTAAGTAATCTCAGTTTTGTCGACCGTAAAACACCCGGCGGTGGTTACGAGTTTTATGTACTTGACCGCGAAACAGGTAACCCTGTAAAGGGCGCCACGGCCAACCTATGGTATTCGGTTTACAATTATTCTATACGCAATTACGAATACAAAAAGTTCGATTCTAAAATTTCTGATGAGCAAGGGCACGTAGATTTTACGCCAAAAAAAGACTACACTTATTTTGATGTTGAACTGATAAATGGCAAGGACAGGTACCGCACCGACGATAATTATTCGCTGTATATGTACAACTATGGCGAAAGCAAACCTATAATGCAACCTCGCACTACCTTGTTTACCGACAGGGCAATTTACCGCCCCGGGCAAACCATTTACTTTAAAGGCATAGTTATAAATACCGATGGAACGCATAATAACATACTCCCAAATTATACATCAGTAGTTAGTTTTTATGATGTAAACTCACAAAAAATTTCATCATTGAATGTAACAACCAATGCTTATGGCAGTTTTAGCGGAACCTTTACTGCGCCCTCGGGCATGCTGAATGGGGCTATGACCATATATAATGGTAATGCAGGCAGTTATGGCCAATACGGTTCGGTAAGTGTGCAGGTAGAAGATTACAAACGGCCAAAGTTCGATGTGGTGTTTCCGCCTATAAGCGGCACTTACAGGCTTGGTGATTCTGTAAAAGTATCGGGCACAGCAAAAGCATATTCAGGTGCGAACATTGATGGCGCACAGGTAACATATCGTGTAGTGCGCAATGCATCGTTCCCTTATTGGTGGTATAACTGGTGGGGTTATTACCCATCATCGCCCGAAATGGAAATTACCAACGGCACAGCAATGACAAACGATACAGGTGGTTACTTCATCAACTTTAAAGCAATACCTGACTTAAGTATTCCGAAAACATATAGCCCTACCTATAACTTTACCGTTTATGCCGATGTTACCGACATTAACGGAGAAACTCATAGTTCGGAGACATATGTGGCAGTGGCATACAATGCACTCAACCTGAACGTTGACCTGCCCGCTGAAATAAACAAGGAGAAAGAGCAGAAGTTCCCGCTTTATACAACTAACACCAATGGTACCGCAGAGCCTGCAGGAGGTAAAATGGAAGTGTTTCGTGTAAGAGAGCCGGAAAGGGTTTTCAGAAAGCGCGTATGGGAAAAGCCTGACAAATTCCTGATGACAAAAGAAGAATACTACGCTGCATTTCCACACGATGTATACAACGACGAAGACAACATGTATAAATGGGAGCGCGGAGAAAAAGTATACGAAAGCGCATTTGATACGCACAAGGAAAAAGAATTTGCCATTGCAGGCATTAGCGCATGGAAGCCGGGCTTATATGTAATGGAGGCCCATACAAAAGACAAGTACGGAGAAGATGTGAAGGACATAAAATACTTTACACTCTATTCAGAAAAAGAGAATGTAGTACCTACAACCAATATAGATTGGTTTACCGCTATAACCGATAAAGGCGAACCGGGAGATAAGGCCTCTTTCCTTATAGGTTCAAAAGAAACAGATGTTAAAGTACTGTATGAAATTGAAGAGCAGGGTAAATCTGTCCATAGGGAATGGCTTACACTGAACAACGAACAAAAGAAAATTGAAATACCAATTGAAGAACGTAACCGTGGAAATTTTGCTGTGCATTTTGCATTTGTAAAAAATGGCAGGCACTACGAACACGATGCAGTTATTACTGTACCATGGACAAACAAAGAGCTCGACCTGCAGTTTGAAACGTTCCGTAATAAATTATTGCCGGGCCAAAAAGAAGAATGGAAAGTAAAAATAAAAGATAAAAAAGGCGATAAGATGATGGCTGAAATGATGGCAACTTTATACGATGCTTCGTTAGATGCCTTTAAAGCCAATTACTGGAATTTGGATATTTACAATAACTATTATTCGCAGTTAAGCTGGGAGAATTCTATTGCATTTGGCATGCATACTTCTCTTTTATATAATGACACCTGGAACATTCCGGTGTACTACCCATCGCGTTATTATGATCAGTTGAACTGGTTCGGTTATTATTTTTATTATGGTGGCCGATATCGTGAATATGAATATGCAAAAGGCGATATGGCAGAAGATATGGTAGTTGCAAATGCCCAACCAGCCTTAGCGCCACCTGCCTCAAAAGCTGTGGCAACAGGAGCTACAACAACTGTAACCGCCGGCTTTACTGCCGATCAAACCGCCGAGGTTGCAGGTAAGGATAAAAAAGAAGAGGACAAAAATGCAGAAAACGGAACTTATAGTTGGCCTGCGGGAGCAGGTGGTAAACCACATGAGTCGGATAACAGAAGCTCTAAAGTTGACCTGTCAAACGTTAGTGCACGGACAAATTTCAATGAGACTGCTTTCTTCTACCCTCAACTCGAAACAGATTCTACAGGAAGCGTAATTATAAGCTTTACCATACCCGAAGCGCTTACCAAATGGAAGATGATGGGGCTTGCACATACCAAAGATTTAAAGGTAGGCCAGATAAGCAAAGAACTGGTTACCCAAAAAGAATTAATGGTGGTTCCTAATTCACCTCGCTTTTTCCGTGAAACTGATAGAATTGAATTTACGGCCAAGGTAACAGATCTGTCAGATAAAGATCTGTCGGGCAATGCACAACTATTGCTCTTCGACGCCATTACCATGAAGCCAATCGATATTTTGGTGCAAACTAAAAACATTCACGATGATGGCACCCGACCGTTCTCAGTAAAAAAAGGATTAAGCACCAACCTCAGCTGGGACCTTATTATACCTGTGGGTATTGGTGCCATTACCTATAAAGTTGTGGCCAAAGCCGATGACTATACCGACGGAGAAGAGATGGCAATACCGGTACTTACCAACCGTATGCTGGTTACCGAATCTATGCCATTGCCTATACGCGGTATGCAAACCAAAACATTCAAATTCGAGAAATTCATTAGCCAGAATGATGGCTCAACTACCTTGCGCAACCATAAATTAACACTTGAATTTACATCGAACCCGGCATGGTATGCAGTGCAGGCGCTACCCTATATTATGGAGTATCCTTACGAGTGTGCAGAGCAAACATTTGACCGTTTTTATGCCAACAGCATTGCATCAAACATTGCTAATTCGTCGCCTAAAATCAAAGCTGTGTTCGATAGCTGGAAGAACCAAACTCCCGATGCTTTACTTTCTAACCTTGAAAAAAATCAGGAGTTAAAATCGTTGATGCTGGAAGAAACCCCTTGGGTGCTCGATGCTAAAGATGAAACCGAACGCAAACACCGCGTTGCAATTTTATTCGACCTGAACCACATGGCTAATGAATTGGATAGGGCTTTGGGCAAACTCGAAAAAATGCAGACATCAAACGGCGGATGGCCTTGGTTCGAAGGTATGCCTGACGACAGGTATATTACACAGTACATCATTACCGGTATGGGCCACCTCGACCACCTTGGCATAAAGAATGTGCATAATGACAGCAAGGTTTGGAATATGGTAACCAAAGGCACCAGGTATTTAGATGATAGAATACGAGAGGACTATGAAGAGATATTGAAATATGGCCATCCTGAACTGGATAACATTGGCTACGAGGAAATACAATATTTATATGCCCGCAGTTACTTTAAAGATATTCCTATAAGCTCGCGTAACCAAAAAGCGTTCGACTACTTTAAAGGCCAGGAGCAGCAGTTCTGGAACGATAATAAAGGCCGCTATATGCAGGGTATGATAGCCCTTGCCCTGAACAGGTATGATGATAAAGTTATTCCCGGAAAAATAATGAAATTGCTGAAGGAAAATTCTATCAGCAGCGAAGAAATGGGTATGTACTGGAAAGAAAACTACGATGGCTTTTACTGGTGGGAAGCGCCTATCGAATGCCAGGCATTGTTGATTGAAGCCTTTGATGAAGTGGCTCACGATGAACAATCGGTTGATGATTTGAAGGTATGGTTGCTAAAGAGCAAACAAACCCAAAACTGGAGAACAACCAAGGCTACCACCGAAGCATGTTACGCACTCTTATTAAGAGGCACCGACTGGCTCGCAACCGAATCGGGTGTGGAAATTACAATGGGCAATACCAAAATAGACCCTAAAAATATGCCCGATGTAAAACAGGAAGCAGGAACAGGCTACTTTAAAACATCGTGGAGCGGTGGTGATATAAAACCTGAAATGGGCAATGTTACTGTGGTAAAGAAGGATAAAGGCGTAAGTTGGGGCGCAGTGTACTGGCAGTACTTTGAACAGTTGGATAAGATCACTTCAAGCAAAACACCTTTACAGCTTGTAAAGAAATTATCGGTTGAGCGTAACACTGCAAGTGGCCCGGTATTAGAAATTATTGACTCTAATACCCATTTAAAAGTAGGCGATAAAGTTATAGTACGTATTGAATTAAGGGTTGACCGAGATATGCAATACGTACAAATGAAGGACATGCGCGCATCGGGTTTTGAGCCTATCAATGTAATATCGCAATATAAGTGGCAGGATGGGCTGGGTTATTACGAAAGCACCCGCGATGCAGCTACAAACTTCTTTATTTCTTACCTCAATAAAGGCACCTATGTATTTGAATACCCATTGCGTGTAACACATAATGGCAATTTCTCAAACGGCATTACCAGCATACAATGTATGTATGCACCTGAATTTACAAGTAACTCTGAAGGTATTAGGGTTAAAATAGGAAACTAAAGGTCTTTCTTCCACCATCGTAAAAAGCCCCGCAATATTGTGGGGCTTTTTATTTTAAATAAAATGCAAGCCCATGCAACCCCAACTTAAAAAGCTCCGTCTTACTATAAAACAGCTACCCATGAAAACAAGAAAACTACTTACTCCGCTTACCCTTGGCCTTATGCTCGGCGGCATTGCACTTACCAGTGCCTTTATGACAACCACACCTGATGGGTCAGGTTGTCAAATTTATAGTTCGACCGGCAATAATACTAAAGCCGAAGGCGGTCAGGCTTCTTCAGTAGGTAGCCCCGGTGAATTAGGCACCTGTTCCCGCCCCACGTGCCACGGTGCAGGAGGAACTCCCGCAGGAGTTGCCGATAATGCAGGCCCCGGAAGTGTTAGTTTTACTGCAGTGCCGGCATTAACCGGTAACCAGTACATACCCGGACAAGTATATAATGTAACTGTTACAGTGAGCCAAACAGGCTTAAAGCGCTTTGGTTTTGGCTGCGAAATACTTGATAACAGCGGTAGCACCAATGGCCATATAAACAATACGGCAGGAACAGTTACCGTTACTGATCTGGTCAATACACGCACATGGTGTGCATTCGGGACCGGAAGGTGCTCTATAACTCAGGATACAAATGGAGGTTTTTCTAAAAACACAGCCAGCTTTCAGTTCAACTGGACCGCCCCCGGAGCTGCATACAAGTATGATAGTGTAAATATATACCTCTGCGGAAATGCTGCGGATGATAATCTATTGGCTGATTCGGGAGACTATATATACAGTAAGCACATTATCTTAACCAAAAGCTTAACAGGGCTGGCAAATTTGCAAGCAACCTCATTTAATTTAAATGTATATCCTGTTCCTGCTAATAAACAACTCACAGTATCATTCGGTTTACCCGAAACGAGTATCGTTAATGTAAAGCTCTATTCAATTGATGGCAAACTGGTAAAAGAATTAGAAAATAACAAATTCGAGGCCGGAGATTTTTCTCAATCCTATTCTCTGGATGGCATGTCTAAAGGAATGTACTTTCTTAATATAAGTACAGGCAACATTACTCAAGCTAAGAAGATCATTATTGATTAATGCCTATGAAAACAAAAAAAATACTCTCTCCTCTTATTCTTGGCCTTTTATTGGGCGGTATTGCACTTATAACCGCTTTTACTTCGAATAGTAACAATGAAGGAAATTGCCCGGCTATCTCAAGCCAGCGAGCGGTTAAAGATTATGGCGGTAAAACAGGCGCATGTGGTAGCCTTGGCGAAGTTGGCACCTGTTCTGAACCGGGATGTCATGGTGCAGGGGGCACTCCTGCGGGCATGGCCGATAATACCTCGTCAGGGAATATGGTGGTAACCTCTTCACCGGTTTTTACAGCAAACCAATATGTACCTGGGCAGTTATATACCATAACAGTAACTATCAGCCAAAAAGGTAAACACCGTTTTGGTTTTAGCTGCGAGATGCTTGATAACAGTGGCAATACAAACGTAAAGACAAACAATACCGCCGGTACTCTTATTTGTTCCGACCCTTCAACTTCAGTATTAAAGCACTATTTCGGAACAGGAAGAGAGTGTATCGCTCAGGATTCATTCGGAGGTTTTGCCGGCAATACGTTTAGCTTTAATTTTCAATGGACAGCCCCATCAACCGGATACGTTTATGATAGTGTACACTTATATGTAGCTGGAGATGCAACAAACAATAACGACCTGGCCGATTCAGGCGATTATGTATTTGCCCAGCATATAATATTAACCAAGAGCTTAACTTCGTTGGTAACCCTGCAAGAAGGCATCACTGACCTGACAACCTACCCCAATCCTGCTACTGACCGGCTAACACTTACATTTTATTCACCCGGAGATAATTCGTTACAGGCCAATCTATACTCCCTTGATGGCAAGTGCGTCAAAGAGCTTGAAGACAAAAGGATACAGGCCGGAACGTTTTCCCGATCTTACCCGGTAAATGATTTAGCTAAAGGAATCTATTTATTGAGGATTAATGCAGGCAGCTATGCCGAAACCAGGAAAATCATAATTGACTAACCTATTATGAAAACCTCAAAAACATATTGGTTAACAGATAGATAGGTTATTTTGAGCATCTTTGCATAAATGTATGCAACCCGAACATACATTTAAGCATCTTACTATATAAAACAGGGAATATATTGTATAGTTGACATTTACTGAAGCGGAGATAGTGGAAGGCTGCAAAGCCGGCAAACGTGAGTTGCAGAAGGCGTTATATACGCGCTTTTCAGGCAAGATGTATTCCGTTTGCCTGCGCTATTGCAAAAACAGGGAAGAGGCCGAAGATATATTGCAGGATGGGTTTATAAAGGTATTCCATAGCATACAGCAATTTATGGGAGCAGGTTCTTTCGAAGGTTGGGTAAGGCGCATAATGGTGAATACCGCTTTGGAAGCGCTTCGCAAAAAGAAATTAGATTTCAGTTCATTTGATATAGAACATGCCGAAAACCACCAAGCTCAGGCATTTGATACAACAAGTAAGACATCGGCAAGCGACCTTCTTACTATCATACAACAACTTCCTCCGGGTTACCGTACTATTTTTAACCTGTATGCAATAGAAGGCTACCAGCATAAGGAAATTGCTGTAATGCTTGGTATATCAGAAGGTACATCAAAATCGCAATTGGCAAGAGCGAGGTATATGTTGCAGGAAAAACTAAAAAGTTCAGAATTGATTTTCAACCCCAACAATTTGAAAGCGACAACGTGATAGAGAACGACCAAAATAAAACCGATAAGCTCTTCCATGATGCATTAGCAGATTGGGAAGCACAGCCTTCGCCCGCTATTTGGGATAAGGTTGAAGCTGCGCTTGATGGTGAAGGCAAAAGGGCGGTAGCTTGGTGGTGGTGGGTAGGTGGCATTCTTGCCCTGCTTATCAGCCTGGGTGCTGCCTGGTATTTTTATCCTTCAAAACAGGCACCAAGAGAATATTATGTAAGCAGTTTATTTTCGGAGAACAGCCTCAAGTCAGCAGGTGATTCTTCGCTGGTAATAAATTATCGCTCACATGCCGTTTTACCTGATTCATTAAAACTAGATTTACAAAAACAGGTTGATTCTTTAAATAGCTCTACTCCAACAAATTCTAATAAAGTTCCTATTCAGCAAAACTCAGCTTCTGCTTCACAACCAAACTCATCTCATAATTCCACATCATCTGTTCATTCAACTCCAATGGCGGTTACTTCGCCCGTAAATACCAGTCCGCGCACAAAGCCAAATGTAAATAGCCCTATTGCAGTTAAAGCCAAAAATACTTCTGTAAAAAAAGATTCTACTTTTATTTCCGCACTACCTGCTAATAACAAACAGCAGTATACTACCACTAGTATTAAAGAAACAAAAAAACCTGCTGTTAGTTCAACTGAGAATTCAAAAACTACAACAGCAACTAAAAAACCATTGGCTGATAGTGCAGCTAAAAAAACACAACCTGCGACTTCAACCACTGTAAAAGCGAATACAAAATCAAAAGCAGATAGTTCAACTACTAAAAACCAGGGAGCAACTGCAACCATAACTGCAACCCCGAAACCCAATGTAACTAATACTGAAGCAAAAAAAGACCCGGTTAAAGATTCTGCATCTGCTAAGCAAAATGCACTTGCTATAACTAAGAAAAATGATTCTATACAAAATGTAAATCAGATAACTGCAAATAAAACCCAGCAAGTAAAAACAGATTCTTTGAAGAATGACAGCATTGTGAAGGCTACAAAAAAGGATTCTGCAACTAAAGCAACGGCACAGGTTAAGGATTCCACTCACCCTTTATTAATACCAGATCTGTTTACACTTTCTATTTATTATTCACCCTTAATTGCAAGGAACGATGTAACAACTAATAACAGCAAATTCAATATACAGAATGTAAAAGCCAACAACAGGTACCTTATTGGAGCAAAACTTGGCTTTAACCTGAGCTCTAAATTTGTGCTTACTGCAGGGCTTGCATATTCACAATACAACCAAACATTAAGCCCCGATACTGTTTCATTTTCCCGATACATAAATCAACCTTTTATATTCAATACCTCATTGGGCAACATGTCAGTTTCAGCAGCAACCATGCTTCAGGGCTTCAACCCTGCCCCCTTTATAACTACGTTGCATACTAAATACCAATACTCTCAAACGATACATTATATAAATATGCCCATAACTGCTCAACTGCGTTTTGGCATTGGCAAGCTAAAAACCTATATAACTGCCGGTGTAAACATGGAATATGCTATAAGTAGTGGTGGCACCTTGGATCTTTTAAAAGAAACGGAAACAGATCGTACAACTTATACCAGTCTCGATGTAAATAAATTCAACATAAGCACCACTGCCGGTGTGGGTATAGAATATGCATTAAAAAAACATCTGAGTGCTTTCCTTGAGCCAAATGCGAACCTGAACTTGCTATCTATTTCGAGCAGCGCCAAGTCACTTAACTATAATTTAGGTTGCCTTGGCGGTATTAAAATAGGCTTGTAATTCCTATTTATTTGTCTTCCACAAATTGATGAATTTGTCAAGATCGGGCTTGTACTTTCTATCTTTCTTGCGTTCATAGTCCATTACTGCATGGCCAAGGTCACTCATAAAAGGCAGGCCTACATCTATGTATTGGTATTTACCATCGTTCAATAAATTCTTTTCATTAAGGTACATAAGTACCGAAAGACAAAACTCAACATGTGTTGTTGTATCTATTATATACGTGCAATCAGCAAGGAAGCCATATGCACGGCCTACAATATTCAATGAACGAACACTTACATCATTTATAGTATCGGTAGTGCCAAAGTAAATGTACTTTTTAAGGTTATCGGGATAATCGCTCTGCTTATAGCCGGGGTATTTGCTTTCGCGCGGTAGCATACCCATATAAGTATAAAGGAATTCGTAATCTTCCTGCGTAAGGCGAAAGCGGTGGGCAGGAGGAAAATCGTGAGGGAAGATAAGAGAAAGCAAAATATCATTTTCGTTCTTAAAGGGGATGTAATTATTGTGCCTGAAATCGCGTGCAGGTTTTATTTTTTTGTCCTCTACCCAGCCT
The DNA here is from genome assembly GCA_013288345.1 of Bacteroidota bacterium. Taxonomy (GTDB): domain Bacteria; phylum Bacteroidota; class Bacteroidia; order JABEUT01; family JABEUT01; genus JABEUT01. The sequence goes on from JABDCA010000045.1 coordinate 13,996, forward strand.
TTTCCAATAACAGTATGGGTAGCTTTATTATTTATAGAGCCCATATTACTATCTGCTGCTTGCTTATACAGCACAGCGCCACTGTCTGAAAAGAAGGTAAATGTATTGGTGTACCTATTGGCGGTGCTGTCGCAATGGGGATTAAACCGTTGGTTTATCTCGGCATCTTTATAACCCAGTTCGTGCAACCTGCGGTTAATATACTTTGGGGTAAGGAATTCATAAAGGCGGCTATAGGCATAGTTATCACTCACCAATAGCATTCGCTTTATGTATTGTGCTATGCTTGGGTATTTTGTTTCAGATGTAGAATCATACACTTCAGTTGTTTCGCATTTATAGGCGCTATCCACCCGCAAACGGGTATCTTTTGTAATGCCGTATATTTTGTTGAGGCTGTCAATTTTTTCGAGGGCAAGCGCTACTAGTGGCAACTTAACGAGGCTGGCAGGATAATAATAGTTTAACGAAGGTGGATAGAGGTAATGCTTCTTTAAATGGGCCACATTATTCGAATCGCGGGTTATTTCGGTATAAATAACCTGGAAGTGGTACTTGGCAGGGTGCTCAAATACGCTATGGTATTTTACATCGAGCGAATCGGAATGAATAATATCAAGCAATACATTTTGGGCAGAACAGGATTGAATGGCGGCAATAAAAACAACTATAGTGCGCCACCATTTCATTCTTCTCAACTTTTGCGTTCTGCCTTAATAAGGTTCTGGTAGTTCGATCCCCAATGGTAGCCTAATGAGAATGGCAACTTCTTAACTTGTTTTAAACTGTCTTCAATTTTATAGGCCTTTTGTAAATCGGTCTGGAAGAATCCTTTAGGAAAACTGCTAACAGGCATTATATAATTGCCATACAAGGTAACTGTCCAGTCTTTAGAAGGAAGGTACCTGTATGGAACACCGGTATCGTCCTGCACTATGCTCGCACTCTTCTTCAACACCGCATCGCGCATTACCGTAAAGGTTGGGTTATGCAATAAATACGAAGCAGACTTTATGTAGGTAGTAGATACCGGCATGTTGGCAAGGTAAGCCATTAGTCCTGCATTTTTCCTTATCTCAACATCAACCATATTACACTTCATGTAGGCAACCACTTGTATGTTGGTATCGCCGGGGTGCCTGAAATATACTTTCACAAAATCGTTGGTATGGGTAGGTGTGCTATCCTTGCTTAATTGCGAATCAGTTCCATTATCATTCAGGTGGAAATATTTTACATTCACAATTTCATAGTTATTCCTCACCAGGAAAATAGTCACAAGGGGCAATGTACCATTCACATTATTCTTCTGCAGGTCATTCAACATATTTTTAGTAATGAAATAACTCTTGGTCAGAATATCGTCGAGTGAACCATACACCTCGGCAAGGTATGCATCAACGTCTTTAGTTTTCATCTTCGTTAAATCAGGCAATGCACCTGCTCTTTCCAAACCGTATAAGTGATAATGCTTTGCCATAGGGAAGAAAATATTGGCATGCAGAATATCTGGGCCACTGAAAGGATAGAACACATCTAAATTCATTTTACGTTGTGCAGCTAATTCGGTTGTTGCAAACTCTGCCATAGGTTTCAGCCTTACTTTATCGGCCTGTGCCCATTCGGTATTAAAGTTTTTAGAATACCTTATCCATATGGTATCCTTTTCAAGCGATGCAGGTAATGTACTGCCATCTAATTGTTTTAAACCGGCAATATAACGGGCAACGTCATTGTATTTTCTGTTAAGGGTAACCGTATCGGGGTTTGCAGCTTTAACCACTTTTGGCGGAGTTGGTGCAGCCTTTTTAGTTGTATCTGCTTTAGGTGCAGGTGTCTGCGTTGCAGTCTTATCTTGCGACGATTGGTTAGAACATGATATTGCCGCTACAACGGGCAAAAAAGAATAAAACAATACGCGTACTACTTTCTTGATCATAATTTATCTGGGTTTCCTTATAAAATATATTACACTGCCTGCCACTATAGTGGCTAAGCCAAGTAAAGATTGATTGGGTTTATCGCTCATGGTAAAATATAACGTCCAAGCGCTCAAAAGTAAGAAAATGAAAGGAGTTACAGGGTAACCAATTGTTTTATACGAATCAGATTTTATTTTTCCTTTTATACGCATTACAAATAAACCAAGCACAGTAAGGAATGTCATTAAATTAAGTGTAAAGCCAATATACAAAAGTACATCCTGAAATTTAGATGTAAGTACAAGTATTATAGTAATAGCAGATTGAACTACAGTTGCAATTACCGGAACGCCATGTGCATTTTTCTTGGCCAGGAAACCTATTTGAGAAAGATCCTCGCCCATTACCTGTGCCACACGTGGACCTATGAATACCATTGAACTAACTGTTGACACAAGTGTAACTGCAATAAGTATGGCCATAATATTTCCGCCATTGGCACCAAAAATATGCACAGCCGAAACGTATGCAACACCGTCGCCACTTTTCTTTAATTCGTCTACCGGTGCGCTATTCATAAATACGTAGTTTATTAAAACGTACAGTACCGTTACAATTAATGTGCCGTATAAAAGCGACTTCGGAATATTTACTTTGGGGTTTTCAATATCATTAGCAACATAAGCCGAAGCATTCCAACCGGAATAAGCCAGGTATATATAATTGAGTGATATCGCGAATGAAGTACTGAAGATAGCAGTCCAGCTTTGTGCTTTTACACTGCTTACAACAGGCATTACAGAAAGGTGCTGGGAGTTTACGATAAAGAACCCTGCGATAATAAAAAAGGCTATCAATGCTATTTTAAGAATTGTAGTTACATCCTGAAAAACGGCACTCCGTTTTAATGTAAATGAATGCACAAGGGTCATAAGTATTACAACGGTGCAGGCAATTAATTGCGAATTAACGCCCGGGTAAACCTTAGCCACATAGTCGCTCAGTGCCATAGCCGCCAAAGCAACCGGAGCAGCAAAGCCAACAGTTACCGATACCCAACCCGATAAAAAACCCAGAAGGGGATGAAATATCTGAGAAAGGTAATGGTACTCTCCGCCTGAACGGGGCATAGCCGATGCCAGTTCTCCATATGCCAGGGCACCGCAAAGGGCTATTATACCGCCTATTAACCAAAGCATCATAATGCCAAAGCCCGATTGTACCCCATCTAACTGATAGCCCAGGCTGACAAAAACGCCGGTGCCTATCATGTTAGCGATAACAATAAAGGTAGCAGTATGAAGGTTTATTTTACGAGCGGACACGAGCTATATAAATAATAAGCCGCAAAAATATCGATTTTACTGTAATACAGGCTTATATTTCTGAGGCTGAGATTGTTTTAATATCCGTCACCATCATCATCTTCGTCATCTGCTTTTAGAATGGGCTTAACAAAAGCACTGTGGCGTGATGCCGGCATAGGTGTACTGCCTTTAATGGCAGTCCATAGCACCATATTAAAAACATCTTCCGGTATTTTATCCTCATGCCTCAGGTCAAACTCATCCGATCTTCTCATCAACTCATTAAATGCCATATTCCTTTCATCAATATCAATGTTCGAAGGTATGTGTGTGTACGATGAAGTATTTGCTGTATCAGAAAAGCTATGCCACATAGGAGTAGCTGAAGCATCGTATTGGCTCATGGGTGGCAGGCCAAGTATAAGTTCCATGGTATGCATCATTGAACAAGTTGAGTACATAGCATGATCGGCATAATGCCTTTTCACAAACGAACCTGCCACAAACGCTATGGTACGGTGGGCGTCCACATGATCAGGGCCATTTTGGGCATCATCTTCTACTACAAAAATCACACACTGTTTCCAAATAGGGCTCTTAGAAAGATGCTCTACTAATCGGCCAATGGCAAGGTCATTATCGGCAACGGCTGCAAAGGGCGTAAAAGCCTTTTTCCTCAATCCGCTGGTATGGTCATTTGGCAGGTAAACAATATTCATTTGCGGCACTGCATTAATAGTCAACAGCGAATCAAAATCTTTCTCCCAAACCTGTTCGCGATAAACATCATGTATTGCTAACTCCCATCCGGGATATTTAATGCATGTATGCTCAGCCAGGTTTTTTAAATAAGGTTTTCCTGAATCTGCAAACTCGCCATAGTTACGGAAACTGACATTGTGCTTTAAGCAATTGTCCCAAATAAATCCATCGGGCGGAAAGGCAATTTTGCGCGTGCCGCCATAATCATAACTACCGCCCCTGCCACCGTAACTTGTTGGCCATGTTTTTTCGGTATAGTCGTTAGCGTAAGCCGCCATACTCCAGTTATGCCCATCAGCGCTTACTTCAGCATCCACATAAAAATTATCAAGCAATACAAACTGTTCTGCCAATGCATGTTCATTGGGAGTAATTCGTTTAGGGAATAAACACAACGAAGTATCGCCATTGCCGGTAGGTTCATCGCCCAACACTTGATCGTAGGTACGATTTTCCTTCATTACATAAAACACATACTTTATTGGTGAAGCATCTCCAACCTTTGATGGCACCGGATTACCGGCAGGAACATCTGCACTAAGAGATTTCTTTATATCATAAGGCGTATTGTGATACACAGCTCCAGTATAAGCAGAAAGTAATTGTTCATTTGGTTCAGTAATAATACTCATAGAGCCCATTAATAAACCACCACCAATATATTGCGCCTTATGCGTATTATCTTTTTCGCCTGCGTGATACTCCGTTTTTTCTTTATGCCTGATGGGATTAGGGCCATACGGGTCAGGTAAAGATGAAAAGCCTTTTCCGTTAGTAACCCATAATTTGCCTTTAACTACCTTTACACAAGTTGGATACCACCCGGTTGGTATAAACCCTTTTGAGCCACTGTGACCCGGTTGGCTAACATCAAACACTGCAAGACAATTATTATCAGCATTAGCCACATACAATGTTTTATTATCGGCACTCAACCCTACGCTATTGGTAGTAGAGCCTTCGAGCGAAGCAGGATAAAGCGCAGCATTTAATGTTTCTATTACCTTGTGTTGTTCAGTAGCAATTACCGATACACTGTTATCGTTCGAATTGGCAACGAAAAGATATTTCCCATCACCTGTAAGCGCCATATCATTGGGATTACTGCCTACACTTATAGCTTGAACAATAGTATCCTTGCGAGTATCATAAACCAGCACTTCTGCCCCACCCCAAAGACTTATATAAAGTTCCTTACCATCCTTCGACAATAAACAAGTATAGGCTTCAGCTGGGAGTTTGTGTTTTTGCAATTCACCTTTATTAGAAGTATTCAGCACATATAACGAACTGTCTTCTTTCGTTACCACATATAATCGGTTATGTGCATCATCTATACATAAGCCAGCAGGTGAAATTTTATTGGGCCATATTTTGCCAAGTACCAGACTATCTTGTAAACTAAGCTTGCCATTATTTACATTGTAACAACGTATCAGGTTTTCATTGCCACCCGATACATATAGCTTTTTGCCATTTGAACTAAAGGCCAATCCAAGCCATGAAGCAGGTATGGGCATGCTATCACATAGCTTTTGGGTATTCACATCAATGAGCATAATGCTTTGGGTACTTTGCCCGTTATTGGTAACAGCTACATACTTATTATCGGGACTAACTGCAATATTAAGCGGCAAATCTCCCAGGCTAATCTTTGAGCCTACAGGGGTAAGGTGCCAGCCATTGGGTAAATCTACCCGGTTAGCCTCTATTTCTTTTAACGATTGGCAAAAGCAATGGCTGGATAAAAGGAGCAAAAAACATACTATTTTATTCACATTATATAGGTAAACCCCAAATTTAAGGCTGAAAATTATATAAATCTGCCTTCACTGCCGTGTATAGCTTGTTTAAGATTACATTAAATCTGCACTCAGCCCCAAACCCCTAGAGGGGCTTTAACCACATGTAACCAATCAAAGCCCCTCTAGGGGTTTGGGGCTGTGGACTCAAAAACATCCCCCTTAGTTCAAAAAAACCAACTATGTTTAAAGCAAATTCTCTCTGCCTCCGTCTACCTAAAAAATGAGAGAGATGATAGCTTTACCAATGGCAGAACAAAAGAGCCAGAATATTATCCAAGCCGTTCAGGAATATGGCAAACGCCTTTTTAGTTTTATACGCGGCCGCGTTAGGACTGACGAAGATGCCGAAGACATATTGCAGGACGTATGGTACCAGCTTAGTAATATTACTGACTCAGAATCGATTGAACAGGTAGGATCGTGGCTTTATACGGTTGCGCGCAACAAAATAACCGATAAATACCGCAAGCAAACAACACAACATATAGAGGACTTTGTATACGAAGATGAGGATGGAGAAGTAAGCTATAAGGACATTTTGCTGGCCGACCTTAAAACCCCCGAAGATGAGCATTTAAAACACATT
>JABDCA010000046.1 GCA_013288345.1 Bacteroidota bacterium
AAATGCAAATTGATTGTGATTGGACTGAGCAATCGAAGGATATGTATTTTGATTTTTTGAAAACATTAAAGAAACAATTGGGCAATGCAAAACTGTCGGCTACCATTCGTTTGTACCAATATAAATACCGTACCAAAACAGGCGTACCGCCGGTAGATAAAGGCATGCTAATGATATACAATGTAAGTAATGTAAAAGAATACAGCACCAATAATTCAATATTCGATAAAGACGAAGCTGAGAAGTATATGGATGGAGTTGCTAAATATCCGTTACCACTCGATTTTGCCTTACCTGCATTTGCATGGGCCGTTGTTTATCACGATAATAAATTCAGTTGTATGATGCGCGACATTAAACCCATTACAAGTGATACCTGTTCCTTTCTTGAAAAAGAATGGCCTGTATATAAAGTTAAAGATGATTATGTGTATGGTAAAGTATATTTAAGAAAAGGAGATCAGATAAAGATTGAGCATGTTTCGGATGATATGCTTATAGATGCTGCCAAGCTTGCCCGTAAATGTTCTAATACCGATACTTTGAATGTGGCCATTTTTGAACTGGATGAAGTAATGAAAAATAAATTCTCACATGAAACCATTGAAGCTGCTTTTAATAGCCTTCGTTAGTTTGGTGCTTATGCTGGTAAGCGAGCAGGCTACCACCAGTTGTGGCTGGTGGCCCGTGCCCGAAGAATACCGGTTTTCATTGTTCAGCCCTGATCTTTGCAACCTGAAAGAGGTGAAGCCTTTTATTTATACTACCGATAAAATATTTGCCGACTATACTGACAATATGATAAACGATTCGGTGTATGAGAAAAACGTAGATGAATGGGCCGGGTTTACATCAGGTAGTATTAAAAGAAGGGATATATATGACGTGATGTATAAAATTGAACCGCTTGCTTTTTTTGACTCCATTGATCATATTGAGTTGTCGAATACATTCGTTAAATACTTAAAGAAAAATAATAAGGAAGCATACGAGTATGTGGTTTATGCTAAAAAGTGCGAGCAAGTGATTAACCAACCCGATCCCTGGAGCGATGGCCCGTCTGGTATAGACAGGGATGCTTCGGCTCGTTTACTGAATGAGGGAGAAGCAAAATATAGTGCATCGAAAAGCGATTTTTTAAAACTGCATATTGCCTTTCAGTTAGAACGATTACTCTATTACTTAGGGCCCGGGTATGATGCAATAGATACCAAACAGCAGGTGTACAATAAAAAAATAATGGCTTCGAAAATAGATAGCTGGATAAAGAACTCGGCATATTACTATGCCATGCTGCCTGTTGAGCCAACGAAGTATGCAGGTATTAGGTTTCCGGCTGAGGAGGGTTATATACTATCAAAAGTATTTGACAGGTGTATTGATAAGCGCTTCAGTTGTGTAATGCAGTTCGACCGCAAGCTGGCGAGCCCGCTGACACAAGCTAAGAACGACCACGAAAGAGCCGTGTTGTATATAATGTACGAATTACAAAACCCGGGCCCTTCGCTCAAAGCGCTGCAACACATTTATGCCTTAGACCCTAATAACAGGTACATGACTTTTTTACTGCTCAGGGAAGTAAATAAGCTTGAGGACTGGATAGTTACTCCTCAGCTTACCGGCCTTGGTTCAGCCTCGTCTGAAATAAGAAGGGATATACCTAAGGGGATAAAGGAGCAAATGGAAGAAGGTAAGAATGGCTTATTGAATGTACCACATGACCTTCAATACCTGGACAGGGTAAATGATTTTGTAAAACAACTATTGGCTGATGGCCGTCAAAAAGATCAGGGCTTACTGCGCCTTATGGTTTCGTATTTATATATAATAAAAGGCGATACTGCCAATGCTGCACTTACATTGAAAGAAGCAGTAAAACTGCCTATGAATGATGAGGAGCGAAAACAGGTAAACACCTGCAGGCTGATGTTGACTGTGCTAACTAATCCGGGTTTAAATGCAGAAACCGAGAAACTGATAATGGATATAAGCAAGAAGAATAAAATATTTGATGCAAAAGGAAGGTACATGGAAGATGTGGATGTGAATATGCCCAATGCTACTGATAAAACTATTTTGTATGTCGGGCAAAAGCTTATTGAAAAAGGATATTTTGCAAAAGGCCTGTTGCTGCTGAATAGAACCAAATGCCTGCTTGATATGCTGGATATTGAGGATATGTGGGAAAACACTTACCAATACATGCATGAGCATGCAACACCGAAAGATTATAAAGAAATATTAGCCCTAATAGATAAGAAAGGCAAAACTCCTTTTGAACAGTTTTTGGTAAGCGGAAGGGCTGTAATGTATATGTATGATACCGTAGTTATTAGCGGCCCCTTTAATAAGTATAAAGTGCTCGATTACGAAGGTACATGGTATATGAACCACGATAGCCTTGAGCAAGCCTTGCAGGCGTTTGAACAAATACCCGATAACTTCTGGCACCAGCAGCCTTATACATTATTTGAAAATGATGACCCGTTTAAAATAAGGCTGAACGATGCACGTAATTTCGAAAAAAAGGATAATGGCCATTGGAACAAAAAAACTATTGTAAGGCACATGATTGAGCTTAAACAAGAAGCTGATAGGAATCCGGCAAAATATGCAGCCGACTACCGGGCATTAGGCAACGCATATTTCAGTATGACGTATTATGGCAAATACTGGATAATGAACAAAACATGGTGGAGTGGTGGCGAATTGGGAGAATGGTCGAACTCGCTTAAGCAGTCGGCTTTTAACGATATGTATTATGGCTGCACCTTAGCAAAAAAATATTTTAAACTGGCGGCAGCAAATAGTAAAGATTTTAACTCAGCAACAATAAGCTATTACATGGCCGGTAAATGCGGGCAAAACTACGACAGGTATGTTTGGTATTGCAAGCATAAGGATTATACTGTTACCATGCCTGACTTTAAGAATGCTTTTGTGGCAACTATAAAAAGATTGTATCCTGATACAAAGAAGCGTATTGATGAACGCACTGCTACCGAATGCACTTATTACGAGGATTTTTTAGCGAGTGCTGCCAGGTAGGCCACTTGTTTTTATATACCGCACAACCAGGGTAAAGATCCATTATTAGTTGCCTTTAAATAAATCAGTTCATTGTTTTTTTATTCCGCCAATACTATCACCATTTAGTATTTCGGGGTTTATAACACTGAACACATAGCCGCCCTTTTCGGCGTGCTCACGCAACACGTCAAGCCTGCCGTTGGGTTTAAGCTGTCTGAGTTCGTACACATCATTACGCCTGTCGAGCAGGTTGTGTACGCTGCCGTGCATGCGCATTTTTTTTAATAGGTCAAGTTCAAGGTCGGCAATAAGTACCGCCTCGGTGTTGGGTGTGGCCTCTGTTTTTATGGCGTTGGTAGGAAAGGCAAAATCGGCAGGGGTAAATACAGCCGACTGCGCATACTGAATATCCATATTATGCACTTTAGGCAAATTACCCACACAACCTGCTATGGCTACAAAGCATTCGTTTTCTATAGCACGCGACTGAGCACAGCATTTTACACGGGTAAATGCATTCTGGGTATCGGTAAGGAAAGGCACAAATAATATTTCCATGCCTTGCAGGGCCAATAGCCTTGCCAGCTCAGGAAACTCTACATCATAACAAACCAGTATGCCTATTTTTCCGGCATCGGTATCATATACTTTCAATTTGCTGCCACCAACTATTCCCCAGGCATTTACTTCGTTAGGGGTAACATGTATTTTGGTGTATCGCTCAATAGAGCCATCTCTGCGGCACAGGTAACCTACGTTATATAACTGGCCCTTACGCAGCAATGGCATGCTACCGGTAATAATATTTATATTGTAAGTAATGGCGTAGTTAATGAATTTATCGCGAAGCAATTCGGTATAATAAGTAAGGCTTCGTATGGCTTCAGCCTGTGTTTGATTATTGAATTCCGACATAAGCGGAGCGTTGAACAGCTCGGGGAAAAGAATAAAATCGGATTTATAACCTGCCACCGAGTCAATAAAAAACTCGATTTGCTCGCATAGCATATCGAATGTTTTAAAGCTACGCATTTGCCATTGTATAAGGCCTATGCGCACATTGCTCTTGCGGCCATTAAGGTACTTGCTTTTTTGCAGGTAAAGCACATTGTTCCATTCCATTAGCGTGGCATGTTCCTTCGATTCTTCATCGCCGGGCATGTAATTGTTCAGCAGTTTTATAACATGGAACTCATTCGATAACTGGAAGCTAAGCACAGGGTCATATATCTCTTTTATCTTCACTTTTTCAATGTACTGCCTTGGGTTAAGCGTACCCGAATAAGTGGCATAACTTGGTATTCTGCCGCCAAATACTATCGATTTTAAATTCAATTTTTCGCAAAGCTCTTTACGTGCATCATATAGCCGGCGTGCCAAACGCAGGCCACGGTAATCGGGGTGTATAAATACTTCAATGCCATATAGCACATCTCCTTCGGGGTTATGGGTATTAAAGGTGTAGTTGCCCGTTATTTCTTTATAGGTATGGTCATCGCCAAAATCATCATAATTAACAATAATAGAAAGCGCAATACCTACTACTTTATTGTTTACCAATACTACTATCTGTCCGTCGGGGAACAAGCTAATCAGCCTGCGTATGTCATCTTTCGACCACAAGGCGCCATGCCAGTTCTTATAGGCTTCCTTCATCGAGTTCGATAGCCCCCAGTAATCATCTACTTCCAAACGGCGTATCTCTACTTTTTTAACTTCGGGTATTGCTACAGCATTTATGTGCTCGGCTTTTTTTGTACGTGGCATAGCTAAAGGATATTAAAAACAGTTTGTGATGCTTTTACTGTTTTGTACGCAGCCACCCCCGAAAAGAAATATATTTTACGTAAACCCCTTATATCTGTCGGCGAACCTTAAAAAAATAAGGGTAAAGGATTTGAGCTAAACCTTTATTCCTATTATCAATACATCATCAACCTGTTCTAAATTACCTTTCCAGTCTTCCAGTGTTTTATCAAGTATTTGCCTTTGTTCTTCCATAGGCTTATCACTTATCACTGTTAACTTATCACTTAATTGTTTGTATTTAAACTTCTTGCCTTTCGGCCCTCCAAACTGGTCAGCATAGCCATCGGTAAATAAATAAAGGGTGTCGCTCTTTGCCAGTTTTAAGTTATGTGTATTAAAGGGTAGGGGCTTATCAGTTTTTCCTATCGGTTGTTTGTCGGCAGGTAGTTCTTTCATTTCTCCATTTTGCACATACCACAGCGAATTAAATGCACCACTCCATTGAATTTCCGCACTATCGACTGAAGCCTTACGACTTATCGCTACCAGCGATATATCCATACCATCCTGCACATTGCTTTCACTCTTCTCAAATGTCTCCAATACCAACCCCCTTACTTTATCTAATATTTTGCCCGGTTCAGTTATTTTAAATTCTTTTACTGTTCTGTTTAAGGCATTGCTGCATACTACACTAACCAATGCCCCCGGTACACCATGCCCGGTACAATCGGCGGCGGCAATAAGTAGTGCAGACTCTGTCTGCTCCATCCAGTAAAAATCTCCTGCCACAATATCTTTTGGTTTGTATAGTACAAATGATTCAGGGAGGTATTGTTTGATGAGGCTAAGTGGTGGTAATATAGCATCCTGAAGGCGCTTGGCATAGGTAATAGAATCAAGGATGTCCTTGTTCTTTTCTTCGATCACTAAATTTTTATGTTCAATATCTTTCTTTTGTTTGCGGGTTATGCGCAGCGACCTAAAGATGAATCCTGCAAACACAATTACCGATAACAAACCACCCAACACCGACCATGTAATGATATTTTGTTTCCGTTTATCAGCTTCCGCAAGGGCATCTTTCTTATCCTGTTCTGCTTTTTCGGCTGCCTGCTTTTGCTCAAACGTAAAGGTCATTTCAGTCTGTACTGTCTTCTTTGTGTTGGCTTCATTTACAAGACTGTCTTTGCAAATGATGTAATGCTTGTAATCTTCGAGCGCTGTTTTGTAATTGCCTGTGGCGCTATCTAATACGGCCATGTCATTGTAAACATTTTTCTGAAGGTATATTTCTCCTACTTCTTTGGCAAGCATCATTGCTGAATCGAAAAGTATTTTAGCCAGCTTGTAATTCTTCTGGCCTACGTAAATGGTTCCAATGTTATCTAGCTGGTAACCCAAATTGCTTTTATCTCCATTTTGCCTGTTAAGCGCCGAGGCCTCAATAGAGTACTTGAGCGCCTGGGTGTAATCTTTTTGGTACAGGTATATGTTTCCAATATTACCCAATTGTGTTGCCATTTTATCTGTATTGCCAAGCTCTTTATCAATGCTTAATGCCTGATTGTAATAGTCGAGCGCTTTAGCAAAATCATTTTGTTCTCTGTAAATTACACCCATATTGCCAAGAGTATTGGCTTCCAGTTGCCTGTACTTTATCTCTTTTGCTCCTGCCAATGCCTTTTCGTTATACTCCAGGGCTTTCTTGTAATCGCCTTGTTGGTCGTAAATAGTGGCTATGTTGCTGTAAATTGAAGCAGAGCTGTATTTGTTCCCCATTTGCTGGCATATAGTAAGCGCCTTAAGAAAGTATTCGAGCCCTTTTGGGTAACTACCCTTTACGCAATAGCCAATACCTTCATTTATGTATGCGTTTGCTTCGCCTTTTTTCCAGCCAATGGTTTGAGCCAGGGCTGAGGCTTGCTGTGTAAGTAATATTGTGCTATCGGGGTTAATGGAATAGTAAGCAAAGGAAAGGGCATTCAGGTCTTTCACTTTGTTGGTGTCGTCTACATCTTTTTGCAGGCGATGGCGCAACGAATCTATCTCATGGTTTTGAGCAGAACAAAGTGAATAGCTAAAAGCTAAAAGCGAAAAACCAATAATCAGTCGAAGGTTGCGATATTTCATAGATTATAAAGATAAAAAAAACTTACAGGCAGCTAATAAACAATACTTTTTGCAGACAAATTTTAAACTGTTATATTTGTTAAGCTCAGTAAATAGTAACCCCGTAATACAACATCTCATGAAAGCAAGGCCGGCGTTTATAGTTATCTCTATCGCAATTATTGTATTAGTAGCCGTAACAGGTATATGGCATCCGCGTATTTGGTGGACCATGGTGCTGTTTGGCCCGCTTATTTATGTTGGTTATTCCGACATACTGCAACGTAAGCATGCTATTAAGCGCAACTTCCCTGTAATAGGGCACGGTAGGTTTATGCTCGAAAAGATACGTCCTGAAATAATGCAATACTTTGTAGAGACTGATACAGCAGGCAGGCCTTTTAACCGGATTCTTCGTTCTATGGTTTATCAGCGTGCTAAAAAGGTAACCGACACTGCCCCTTTTGGCACACAATTAGATGTGTATCAAACCGGTTATGAGTGGATGGACCATTCGATGTATGCCCATAAAATAGACCATAGCGGGCCGCACCCGCGTGTTATGGTTGGCGGGCCCGATTGTAAAAAACCTTATTCAGCAAGCATACTCAACTCTTCGGCTATGAGCTATGGTTCGCTTAGCCGCAATGCGGTTATGGCTATAAACAAAGGCGCTAAAATGGACAACTTCGCGCAGAATACAGGAGAGGGCGGATTGAGCCAATATCACTTAAAATATGGCGGCGATGTTATATGGCAAATTGGTACCGGTTATTTTGGTGCTCGTAACAAAGACGGAACATTTTCGGAAACAGAATTCGCGAAACGTGCAACATTGGAAAGTGTGAAGATGATAGAGCTGAAAATATCGCAAGGTGCTAAGCCAGGCCATGGTGGTATTTTGCCAGCATCAAAAAACACACCTGAAATTGCTGAGATAAGGGGCGTAGAGCCTTATACCGAGGTACAGTCGCCACCGGCACATACAGCATTCAGTAACCCTACCGAGTTATTGCAGTTATTAAAAAGGATGAGAGATGCATCAGGTGGAAAGCCTGTTGGTTTTAAAATATGTATTGGTAAAGAGAGTGAGTTTGTAGATATATGCAAAGCCATGATTGCTACCGGAATTAAGCCCGATTTTATTACCATTGATGGGGGAGAGGGCGGAACTGGTGCTGCTCCTGTTGAGTTCTCGAATTACATCGGCAGGCCATTGCGTGATGGTTTATCGTTTGCTTATAATACATTGGTTGGCTACGACCTGAAGAAAGATATAAAGCTGATAGGCTCTGGTAAAATTGTAAATGGCTTCCATATTGCACGTACACTTGCCCTGGGTGCCGATATGTGCAACAGCGCCCGTGCTATGATGCTGGCTGTGGGTTGTATACAGGCATTGCAGTGTAATAATAACACCTGCCCTACAGGTGTTGCCACACAAGATGAAACCTTGATGAAAGGATTAGATGTGGAAAGCAAGTCGAACCGTATTGCAAACTTCCATCATGCTACGCTAAATAGTTTTGTAGAGTTGATTGGTGCATTGGGCATTTCATCGCCAAGCGAATTGAACCGCACACACATTAACCGCCGTATGAACATCAGTACCATAAAGCGCTACGATGAACTTTATCCTTACACCCGCAAAGGGGAGTATATAGGAAAAGACCCGGTTGCGGTTTCGTATGTTAGAGCCGAGGCATAGCAATGTTGTTAGCTTACTTTCTTTATTTGTTAATCTCAGGTTTCTTTCACTATTGGATTCAGCAAGCTAAATCAGGGTTGAATATGGTTGTTATGATAGTGGTTTATTTTGTAGCCAGCTTTATATTTGTTGCAGCAGCAGTGGAGGTTGAACATATGATAGGGCCATGTGGTATTGGTCCTTTATTCTTTTTATTATGTTTTATAACTGGTGGTGTAAATGTAATTGCTGCTGCCTGGAGACGGAAATGGTAAAACCCCGAAGGGGTTTAATCTTAGTAGCCCCCGATGAAATCGGGGGTATAACCACAACACACACAACACAACCCCGCAGGGGTTGAATATTGAATGAACTATTTTTTTGTTCAACCCCATTCGGGGTTGTGATGAATATACGCCTATATACCACCGGTTGCACCGATGGTTACTCATGTTGAAGCCCTTCGGGCTTCTGTTTTACAATACTTTTGGTATGCAAGTTGATGAGATTCCTCACCGCCAGCCCGCGCCACTCCCTACCTAAAAAAACCTTGTGAAAATTGTCATCCCAAACGGAGTGAGGGATCATACAAAATAACAGCGGTAAATAATTTAGGCTAAAGCCAATTTTGTATTGTTTCGTTACCGTCAGCTAAAACAGACGGCAATTGAAAAATGCACTGCATTAAGCTTGTGGATTCAACAATATCTTCTCCTCGCAAAAACCATATTCTTCTTCCTTGTTATTAGAGAATACAATAATGGTTTTACCTGCGCCATAATCTTTTATAAGGTTTTGGTACCATAATACAGATTTGGCATCGAGGGCGGTACTTGGTTCATCGAGGAGCAGGAGGGGAGTTTTGCTGAGTATAGCCAAGCCAAGTTTCACACGCTGTTTCATGCCCGATGAAAAGTGTTTGTAGTTCTTTTCCCTTGTATGTGCCAATTCTAAAATATCTATTACCTGTTTTTCGGCAAGGTCATTTTCAAAAGGCTTGAATGTTTTGTGAAAGCTGATTATTTCATGCAACGTATATTCTTCGGGCAGATCGAGGTAGGGGGCAGCAATGGTCAATTGGCTGAAAATATCTTCTACCGCAACAGGAGAGGTGGTGTTTGAATATTCCACCGTACCCTCTGATACAGTTACATTACCCGATATTACTTTAAGTAAGGTAGATTTACCTGAGCCATTTGGACCAAGCACTACATACCGTCTACCTTGTACGAAATTTAGTGATAGGTTCCGGAATATCCAATTGCGCTCAAAACGTTTACCTACGTTGCTAAGCTTAATGTTCATTCAGGCTTGGTAATATTATTTGCTAACCTCTACGCTTTCTTTTACGCTGCGTACAGGGCCTTTCATAATACCGTTCTCAGATGCCTGTATGAATTCAATGATATGCTTCCTTTCCTTCGAATCCGGAATTTCAGCTTCGATCATCTTAATGGCATTAGGTATAGAAGATCCTTTTACATACAATATGCGATAGGTATCTTCAATTTGCTTGATAACCTCTGCTGAAAAGCCTCTGCGGGTTAAACCTATAGAGTTAATGCCGATAAATGAAAGTGGCTCACGTGCACACTTAACGTACGGAGGTACATTTTTGCGAACCTTCGAATCGCCTGCACAAAATGCATGTGCTCCTATCTTGATAAATGGTTGTACACCAGAGTATCCTTCTAATATAACCCAGTCTTCAATTTCTACGTGCCCTGCAAGTCCGCAATAGCCCGATATAATAACGTTGTTGCCAATGATGCAATCGTGGCCTATATGCGCATAGCACATAACCAGGCAGTTTTTGCCAATTACAGTTTTGTAGCTTGCTTTGGTACCGCGGTTAATGGTTGCATATTCGCGAATTACAGTGCCATCGCCAATTTCTACAGTTGTATCTTCTCCGTTAAATTTCAGATCTTGCGGAACAGTAGCTATAATAGCGCCGGGGAATATGCGGCAGTTTTTACCGATACGTGCTCCCGACTTAATTACTGCATGTGATTCTACTATTGTTCCTTCACCAATAACAACATTATCATCTATTACTGCAAAAGGCTCTACAGTCGCGCTTTCCGCAATCTTAGCCCCTTTGTTTACAAATGCCAGTGGCGATATCATATTCGTTACTTTATTAATTGTTTTACTTTCTCTACGTGTTCCGTTTTGTTATCGGCTGTGCCGTTGCTGTCCTTTACTTTAACTATCTGTGCCATCATTTCAGCTTCAGTAGCAATCTTATCGCCTACGTATGCAGTTCCTTTCATGTGGAAGATACCTCTGCGCACAGGGCTCAACAGTTCCAAGTGGAATATAAGTGTATCGCCAGGCAATACCTGTGTGCGGAACCTTACGTTATCTATCTTCATAAAATAGGTAAGGTAGTTCTCCGGGTCAGGTACCGATTTAAGGGCAAGTATACCACCTGTTTGCGCCATGGCTTCAATCTGTAGTACTCCCGGCATAATAGGGCTGCCCGGGAAGTGGCCACGGAAGAAATCTTCGTTCATGGTTACATTCTTTAAGCCTACCACATGGGTTTGGCTCAACTCTAATATTTTATCAACGAACAGGAATGGCGGCCTGTGTGGCAGCAGCTTCATAATGTCGTTCACGTTCAGTATAGGCTCAGCAGTAAGGTCGTACCTTGGGGCTGCTTTCTTATCTTTTTTAATGGCTTCTTTTAACTTTTTAGCAAAAGCCACATTGCCTGAGTGGCCCGGCCTTGCTGCCAGAATATGTGCCTTCATAGGCATACCTACAAGGGCTAAGTCGCCAACCATATCGAGTAGCTTATGGCGTGCAGGTTCGTTAAAGAATTTCAGTTTGGTATTGTTCAGTATACCTTGTTCTACCACCTTTACTTTTGGCTTGTTAAACACCTTGGCAAGGTAATCGAGCTTTTCCTGTGGTATTTCTCTATCCACAAGTACAATGGCGTTGTCTAAGTCACCACCTTTAATAAGGTTATGCGAGAGCAATAGTTCCAGTTCGTGCAAAAACACAAAGGTACGGCACGATGCAAGTTCCTTTTTAAATTCACTGGCAGAGTATATGGTGGCGTGCTGTGTGCCCAATACCGGCGAGTTATAATCGACCATTACGGTCATCCTATAGGTCTCCTGTGGTACTGCCAGCATCTCTATATGCTTGGTTGTATCTTCGTAGCTAAGTATGTCTTTCAGTTCAAAGTAAACGCGGTCTGCATCCTGTTCTTCAATACCTGCTTCTTCCAAAGCCATTACAAAGGGCATAGAACTGCCATCCATAATTGGTACTTCAGGGCCATTTACTTCTATAAGTACATTGTCAATCTCTAATCCTACCAGGGCAGCCAAAAGGTGCTCTGTGGTGGCTATTTTGCCTCCATTTTGCTGTAGTGTGGTTCCTCTTTCGGTGTCGGTTACATTATCTACATCTACATCAATTACAGGCTGGTTGGGCAGGTCGATACGCTGGAATTTATACCAGTGGTTTACAGGGGCGGGTTTAAAGGTTACCGTTGCCAGTATACCTGTATGCAAGCCTTTACCACTAATGCTTACAGCCTTTTTAATTGTACGTTGTTTGTCGCTCATATATAAGGTGTTAAACACGAAAGCCTTGGCTTTCTATTTAATGTGCAATAATAAGCTTTTTTTATGGAATTATTTGGAGTTTTTTGCTTCCAAATCTTTTATTTTATCAGCAAGCTCCGGAAGCTTCCTGAACATGACATAAGATTTCTTGTAATCCATGTGGTTCATAGCCGGCGAACCCTGTATGGTGGCTCCATCTGCTATATCGGCTCCTATACCCGATTGGGCAGCAATTTTAACTCCGTTGCCTATGGTTATATGTCCTATAATGCCTACCTGTCCGCCAATCATACAATTGCGGCCTATTTTGGTAGAACCAGCCACACCCGATTGGGCTGCAATTACCGTGTTTTCGCCAATTTCTACATTATGGCCTATCTGTATCTGGTTATCCAGTTTCACTCCTTTGCGGATGATGGTAGAGCCCATAGTAGCTCTGTCGATGGTTGTATTAGAGCCTATTTCAACATTATCTTCTATAACCACATTGCCTACCTGTGGCATTTTGCGGTAGTTATTCTCATCGTTCGGTACAAAGCCAAAGCCATCGGAGCCAATTACCACACCTGAGTGAAATGTGCAGCTTTTACCTATTACCGATTCGGTATATATTTTAACGCCGGGGTATATAATGCAACCGTCACCAATTTTGCTGTTGTTGCCAATATGTACACCGGGGAATATGTGTACGTTGTTACCCAGGGTAACGTTATCGCCTATATATGAAAAGGAACCAACGTATACGTTAGTGCCCATTTTTACTGATGGTGCTACCACGGCAAACTGCTCAACACCTGTCTTCGAAAACTGCTGTTTGTGGTAAGCATCCATTAAAATACTGAATGCCATACGCGAATCTTTTACCCGTATAAAAGTAGAATTGGCAGGCTTTATACCTTCAATTTCTTCACTTATAATTATAACCGATGCGCCTGTGGTTTTGAGGTATTCGGTGTATTTTGGGTGCGATAAGAAGGTAAGTGAACCGGGTGTGCCTTCCTCTATTTTAGCCAATTTGGTAACCTTGGCATTAGGGTCGCCTTCTACCTTTCCGTTAAGTAATGTCGCTATTTGTATCGCCGAAAATTCCATTTTTCAAAAGTACATAAATTCTTTAATAACAGATTGCCACAGATTCACAGATTATAAACAGGGAATTTCGTCACTGCGAGACCCGGCTTTGCGGGGCGTGGCAGTCTCAATGCAATATTATAGCAGTTTTTCTATTTCAGAAAACTCAACAGGCTTGATAAGTACCTTGCAGTTTTTAATGTCGGCAACATCATTAACTGTGTTCTTATGCAGATTGCCGGTTGTAAATATAATAGGGCATTCAAAGCCTTCCGTTCGTAATTGCCTGGCCAGATCTATTCCGGTAAGTGTTTCATTTAATTGCACGTCCATTATTATTAATCCGGGGTTCAGTTCTCTTGTCTTTTCTAAAGCATCCTGAACATTTTTAGCAATAGTTGCCTCATACCCCTTTTTAAAAAACAGCATAGCATATACACTGGCTATTATCCGTTGATCTTCTACAATTAGTATTTTTTTGTTCTGAATCACGTAAGGTCCAGGGAGAGGATATATTTTGTAGTTGGCTTTTTTGATAACTGAATAGTACCATTAAGCTGCTCGGTAAAGTTTTTAATAAGCGACAAGCCTGTTGAATGTGAACTTTCAATATCTATTCCATCAGGAAATACACCTACGTTCTCAGTTATTTCAAAATGCGTGTACTTCTCTTTGTATTTTATGTCTATGGCTATTTCTCCTTGTGTAATGTCTTTAAATCCGTGTTTTATGGAGTTAGTAAATAGTTCATTGAAGAGCAATCCTACCGGGATAGCATTGTGCACTAACAGGGATGCATCGTCGCCAGTAATAACAAGCTTGTGTTTTTTACTGCCTATTGAATTACTAATGTCGTTAAACATTTCAGGCAGGTACTTTTTTATATATACCCTGTCCAGTTCGTTATTCTGGTAAAGCATTTCGTGAAGCAATGCAGCCGATTTAATGCGCATTCTACTATCTCGCAGGCATTTTATAGCTTCTTCACTGTTTATGTTTATTTCCTGCAGGTGCAACACGCTTGATATAATAGCCAGGTTGTTTTTTATGCGATGATGTATCTCAGAAAGAAGCAGGTCTTTTTCTTCAAAAGCTTTTTTTAAGGCATTTTCATTCTTTACCCTATCCGTTATATCCTTCGAAAAAATTGAGATTCCGGTTACTCCCTTATGCTCATCTATAATAGGATTATACGATGTCTCAAAATAAAGATGATCATTATCTAATGTTTTAAAAACTTCAACGTCAGTTAATCGCTCACCCTTAAATACCCTGGCATAGATGCTCTTGAAGCTATCATGTTTAGACGGAGTAATATAGTTCAACATATAGTCTCCCCGTTTCAGTTCATGGTTAAAACCAAATTTTATACGTTGCGCCAGAGCAGGGTTGAATTCCACTACGTTCAAGTCTCTATCTATCGAAGCAATGATATCCGCAGTATTGTCGAAAATAGACTTCAGCTGATGTTGCTTTTCTATCAATGCATCGGTTATGGCAATAGTCCTTGTAATATCTTTAACATTGGCTGCATATCCCATAGCCTTTCCACTGTCGTCATATATCGTGAAAATAGATAATGAAGCATGAAAAGTACTGCCGTCTTTTTTTCTCCTATGTGCTTCTCCCGCCCATCTGCCTGTCTGCTCTAAAGCAGTCCAGTCAACAGATGCTATTCCTTTTTCCGGAACCTCAAAGATACGGGTACTCTTTCCCTTTAATTCTTCAAGGTTGTATCCATATAATATGCTGGCAGCCTTGTTTATATACTCAATAAGAAAGTTCTCATCGGTTATTATGATAGCGTCAGGGTTGTTATCCAACAACTGTTTTTCTATGTGAGAGGAAGGCCTCATGTGTCTGATTGTAAATAGTATATCGCGTATACTGAATTATGCGGACAAAGGTAAACGTAAGTATATCAAATTACTATTTTGTATTATCTGTTTCTATCGTGTTTATACCATAATATACCGCATACGATGTGTTAATCCCATTACCGGGGTCAGCAGAGGCATCTAATACAAACAAGCATGCGGGCCTGTTTTTTATAGATGGCATAATTAATTTTTTCAGGTTCTGGGCTTTTGCATTTTCTAATAATGTAGTGCGGGCATCCATTTCGGCGGTATATTTATAAGCCTCTCCGCTACCGAGCTCAATTATGGCACTGCCACTGTTACCGGAGAATAATAAGCAGGCCATAAATATCAAGACAAGCATGTGTTGCATTTTAACTGGGACAGCAATTGCATAATTTGTAGCGCCAAACTGTTTTGCTGCAATAAATACAAACAAAAACCATACTGGTATAAAGAAGAAGCTAGCCGTGTTCAGCGTGCGGTGCTGGCCTAGTATGCCTGTGCCCCAATATGCAGGGAACACGCATAAAAAGATAATACCACAAAGCATTAAGAAAACCTGCCACAGCTTAATGCCGCATAATTGCCTGAAGAAAGCCGATTGCCCGTAAAGCTTTTGCCCGATTGGAATGAACAGCACACTTGCCAAAAGCAGAGGAGGAAAAGCAACCCATTTTACAAAAAATCGCGCAACTTGCAAGACAGACATTCCCAGTGAATGAAGCATGTGATAGTTCTCGGTAAAATAGCTGCCACGTTGCGCATTACCGGGCGCCAAAATCATAATAAGTGCAAAGAGAGTAGTTAGAACACTTAATATAAATAGGGCAGGGCGGAGGCTTTTTTCTTTCCTAATTGCCATTAAAACAATTGCATGCCCTGCAATAAGTATAAGTGTATTAACCTCATTAAAACCAATTACAATAAAGAGTAGCGCAATGCATTTTAGCCCATGTATAAATCGGTTTATGATGTATCGCTTTTGCAGATACATAGCTACAAAACTTATATAAACCAGTGTGAGCAGATTAGCTAATACATAGGTCATTGCCCCGGTGTACCAGTAAATGCCTTCGGCAATATCGGGCATTAATCCAAAGTAAAGCAAGGTGAAGGCTAATGCACCAATAAGTTTTTGTAAAGCACTAAACTCATTCTTGAAAAATGCAGATAGAAAGAAATAGAAAGTAACAGGAGTAAGTAAGATTAATGCTACTGCTGCAAGCTTATAAGCCATAACCGAACCCCATACCATTGGGTTTGCCAGCATTATGGCATTCGATGTATAGCGCCCGTTCCAATACATGAAATCGTGCTGCTGTGCATGCCAAAAGCCCCAGCAGATTGTTTTAAACGAATAGGTAAGATCATCAGCTACGGGCCGGGCAAAAACACAAAGCACCAAATAGGGCAGGAGCAATAAGGCAAAAAGCCAGGTGTATGTTTTGAGGCGAGTCAGCATGTTTGCTAAAGTAATGATAAACTATAATCGATGAACTATAAACTGAAAATTGGAATAGATAAGGTGTAGGATCCCTCACTCTGTTCGGGATGACAAGTTAGTTTATGGGATAGAGGGAGGAGAGGGTGCGGGCGAAGCCCGCACCCTCTCCTCCCTCCCAAAAGCAAAAACTTTCTGTCATTTCGAATGCAGTGTAGCGGAATGAGAAATCATACAAAGTAGAAGTGAGTGCTTTTACTTAAGTTTGTAGTAGTGTAAATCCATTCAAATGAAAAAAGTATTCTTAGCAGTATTCTTGCTTTACTTAAGCAATTTTTTGTTTGCCCAAAGAAGCATGTATATTTATAATATAGGCCCACAGGATAGTAGTTTCTTTGGTAGAAGTATATACGACACCAATACCAATCGTTTTATAACAAATAAAGACACAAAGGGAATACTATGTTATGAGCGGCAGAACTCGCATTACAGAAATGAATTAATTATAGACTCAAACAGTTTTTCTGTAATTGAAGATATTTTCAAAGAGAACCCTCTTAATTGGAAAGGGGAAAATGATCCGGATAATGCTTATAGCGGACCAGGTGCATTTGCTGTAACTTTTCAGCTTAAGGATATTGTAATATTTCAATACGCAACTACTGGGGCTGATGAAAGTACAGCTTATTTCAATAAAATTAATTCACTAATATTGAATAAGTATGGGAGTAATTGCGTATCAGATGAAATTAGCTATGTAATCTGGTGGGCTTATGGAATACAAAAAAATAGTTATCAATATCCATCCAAATAACTTATTGTTACCACTTCCTGCAAGTTCTTTAGTACAGTCCAGTGTATGATTTGATTGTTTTTCAATAGATTTGTAATAATGTAAAACCACTTTAATAACATGGAAGAGCGTATTGCTAAAAACTTGTGCCGCCAGTTACAGGGTATTATTGTAAAGGCTGATGAATTAAAAGTTAGTGAGAATTTCTATATGGATTTTGAGGGTTTTGTAAGCTATAGTGAGGAGATTAAGAGGTTTATAAGTGTTAATGTTTCCAGTGCGGAAGTAATTGAAATTGTTAAAGAGATCCCCAAGCTTTCACTTAGAAAATATTGGTTCGTATATTTTTTTACCAGTTATAAATGGGGTTTTAGGGAATTACAGCTTCAAAAATCTGCAATTTGGGATATTGATGCTATTAAAGAACAATATAAATCAATTTATAATAGACTCTGTATAGTTGAATCTACCACTTAAACTTATCCACAACCTCCTTTGCTTGCTCCTGTGTATAGAATGAAAAGTCTTTATAGCGGTCATGCACATCAATAATTTCTTCAATTGCTTTTTCAACCACGTCGTGGTTATCCCATGTTTTTAAATGGGCCAATACTTTCTCCAGGCAACCTTTTTTGTAGGCTATTTGTCCCAGTACATGCACCAAGGTACTGCTCACTCTTTTAGTTTTATCGTGTTGCAGTTCTTTCAGCATAGGCAAAATATCTTCGGGGTGGGTGCGGCCACGCAGCTCAATGCCATGGCATATTTCACGGCGTATCTCTTTGTCCTCGTGGTGCAGGTATTTCTTTGCCCATTTTAAAACAGGCTCAGAATTCTTTTCTCCCATTTTCTTAACCGAGCCTATTACCGCATTGCGTATGGAATGGTGTTCGTCAAATAATCCTGTATCGAAAAAGTACTGTACGATTTCAAAATCTGTCTTGCCAATTTCTCCGGCAGCATTCACAACTGTCTGGCGTATTTTAAAGTCCTCTTCTTTTAAAAGCGATTCCAAAAGTGCTAGTACCTTTTTGCGCAATGACTTGTCGCTGCTGTATATTTTGCCTATAGCCAGGTATGCAGTCTTACGTATATAGGTATCCTCATCCGAAAAGTACGATGTGATCTTTTCTTTTTTGCCATTGATTATTTCAGAAAGAATGCTGTTGTTGATCTGCTCAACAAGCTTATCGCGTTCGGGTTTGGGTAGGTCGTAGAAGGACAAAGTAATTTTAAATTTTGAATTTTAAATGCTGAATTAAATTAAGCCTTCCCTTTCTTGTATTCACCATGTGCTTCAGCTG
>JABDCA010000047.1 GCA_013288345.1 Bacteroidota bacterium
TGTTGAAAAAGAATTCGGCAAAAAAGGACAGGTAAAGGTTAAGGCCAGTTTAAACGGAAAAGTGTTTTACAACTCGCTTATGCCACATGGCAATGGCAAACATTATATAGTACTGGGCGAATATATACGCAACCAAACGGGCGTAAAGGTCGGCGATACTATTTTAATGACTATTGAAGCCGATGAACGCGCCAAGACAGTTGAACCACCGGTAGATTTCCAGATGGCATTGAGCAAAAATAA
Organism: Bacteroidota bacterium; assembly: GCA_013288345.1. Taxonomy (GTDB): domain Bacteria; phylum Bacteroidota; class Bacteroidia; order JABEUT01; family JABEUT01; genus JABEUT01. The sequence goes on from JABDCA010000047.1 coordinate 244, forward strand.
AACAGCCCTTGAATTCTTCACCCTACTCGCTTCTACCTACCAAAAACAATATATAGAGTGGATTACTTCTGCCAAAAAGGATGAAACCCGTGCAGATAGGATAGTGAAATCGGTAGAAAAGCTTGCACTGAAAGAGCGGCTGGATTAGGAATTTATTATTGAATAATAAACTTCCCTGATGAAATCAGGATTCCTTTTTCATCTATTACCCGATACAAATACATACCTGTAGATTCATTATTCAGATTCACTTCGGTATTACCAGAAGATAGATTAGACTCGTAAATCTTTTCCCCCATAATATTGTAAATCATTATTTCTGATTTTGCACCTATATTATAGAGAGACACTATAAATCTACCATTGTTCGGGTTAGGATATAGTTTCACATAAGGCTTAGTATTGCTAAGGGTCTGCACGGATAATGGGCAACCTGCAACTTGTAATGCTTTTTCAAGTAACTCATCCCTATCCTGTCTTATTCCTATAGCAGTGGGAAAGATTAAGGAATCAGGTATTATACCTATCCGTTCTGTACTATCTCCATTTGGGTAGAAAGTGCCGAGTGTGGTAAATCCGGTTTGAATATCCTGACTTAGCTGAAAGTAAGATATATTTCCATCAGTACCCGCTGTTTGACTTCCAATCTTTACAACATCAGGCATTGCCTCTAATATCATACATGTAAATTCAGACTGACTTTGTGTTTGTTCATTAAACAAAAGAATAACCTTTCCCTTATATGCGGTCGGGTTTCCATTTGTCCCAAGATAGTCAGGTTGCCAATAAAAGGTACCTGGATAGGTAACATCAGGTGTGGTAAACTTCGCAAAAGTTATTTGATTGGGATACATTAGCCCGGCAATGGGCCATGCAGTACCGTTAGGATAATTCCTTAAATCAAAAATAATTGCACTTGTATTTTGCAGGTTACTATACATATTGCTTACATCTGTGGTTTGTAATATCCCCATATTTACATACCCTATATTACAATTGCTCCAATATGTCCAATTAACATTAGCAAGCGTATCATTGGGATAATAACTATAGAACCAATTAGTATAAAAAAGGCTATCATACTTTAATTTCACTGAGTGGCTACTTCCGACGCTATCAGTATAAACAACTGGGATTGAAGAATTGTAATTTCCATATAGCATATATGAAGCTACAAATCGCCTGAATACCGCTGTATCTCCAGCAGAAATATATGGCTTAAGACTATCATCCCATTGTTTAGTTGTAAGGCCATTTACTGAAGTAATCATATCACCATTATGAATTGTACTCACAGCTGACTTTACAACAACATATCCATTAGGTATATATTTTAAGATAATTGGAATACTATACCACCCGTTAGGTGGAGGAAAGTTATACGCATCATTAAAAGTAAGTCCTTCTGTATGGGCATCATCATTATCGGAAGTTATTTTCCTGAATGCAACATAAAAAGCATTATCAGTAAGTGCATTATCAATTGGCATTACATTACGATATAATGTACTATCCCATGGGTTATCATGTATGTAATTATATGGATTGAAATAATTAATAATATTCCAATGCTTAAAAAGCAATAATAACCTATGCCATTCATCTGGGAAGTTCTTGTAAATTTCACTGTTTAACATTATGCTATCATATGGAAATATAAGCCATGATGAATTTGAGTTTGTAAACGGATTATTTTCGACCCAACACTCAGCGTGCGGCCGGAAATTACTTTTTATGGTATCCAATATGTTTTGCACATCTGCTCGAAATAATGTATCGCTTATCCACACAAAGTTCAAGTTACGCTTCAATTCAGGAGCCATGGTATCTGCTGTCGGTGTAGTTGCTTTAGCCATAGGCCCAGCAGCAAGCAGCATTGTATCAAGTGCATTATTAAACGCGCTGTCAGTAGCCGCATTTTTGACAAGGGGTAAACAATGTATCAATACACTATCCCAGTTAACACCACAAACAGATACATTAGAATGAAAATATTTAATAAATCCCCACACCTTACAGGTGTAATAAAGTTTTTGCTGATACGTTGGCGTTTGTGAAAAGGAGTGACTGGATAGTGAGAAAATAAAAAGAAAAGACAGTAATATTTTTTTCATAGGGCTTGGCTTACAATTTATAAATATACGTATCTTTAATGTTGCATTAGGATATCGTTTTCGACTCACTTGAATCTCAACACAATATGGCAGGCTAAATCAGCAATGAAATTCAATCTTACCGTTTTTCTTACAACAATCATTATATTAGCCCTAACAAGCTCCTCTACCCTTGCTCAAAGCAGAATCATTGTAAAAGGCAGGGTAACAGATAAGTCCCGTAAACCTATTCCATTTGCAGCAATACAAAATACAAATTCAGTTGATGGCTGCAATACAAATGATGCAGGTAACTATATGCTTAAAACCCGCCTGCCTGTTTATTTAGAAGTCACTGCTTTAGGATATAAGTTATGGCAAACTAAAATTGAAGACTCCCAAAAAGATACTTTATACATTAGTATTGTTCTTGATGCCGATAGCCTTCAGCTTACTACGGTAAATATTGTAAACCAATATAAGCCCGAATCGGTAGATGAATCAGAAAAACTTAGAGACTTTGAATTTAAGGACGATAAGTTATGGCTGCTATATGAGTATAGCAACCAATCGAGGATATATATAGCCGATACAAGCACAGCAAAAATAGCGCACCTTGACTTAGGCTTTAAAGTAGATAGTTTAATGATTACAAAGCATGGGCTTTTATACACATGCCACAGTGATTCAGCTTATTTTTTCGGCTGGAGAGATAATAAGTTCAAGGACTTTACAACCACACAAAGAAGCCTTGAAAAGTCGGTTTATGATCTGGCAGATTATAATTACCCTTATTATTATAAGTATAGTAAGTCGCCTGATAATGCATCAATTACGTATTCTGCCAATAAAATAATAAATGGTACTTTAAAAAGTGCTGTATTATACAACTATACAAGTAATGAAATAAAAATGCACAATGCTGAAATATATTTTGAAACATTCAAAAATCTTTTCGGCTATGCCGATGAGTATGTTCCCGAAGATAGTGCAAGATATAAAGAAGCTCTGGCTTACGCCTCGAATTCAGATCTAGTGATGTCGGAGACTGGTTCAAAACAATTATCAACATATTCAATAATGCTCCGAAATTTACTTACAGTTGTGCATGTAGTTAATGATAGCGTTTATGTATTCAATTTCGATAATGATTCTATTTATGTATTTAACCAGGATAATAATTTCATAAGGCAAATGCCTCTAATTTTTGATATTCATGGAATTAAATACCAGAAAAAAGACATTTTAGTAGATGCTGAAAAAGAACATTGTTATTTTAAATACCAGTTAAACAGCATCGACTACATTGAAGAGATTGATTTGTCCGGCAGGCAAAGATTCAGCCCACAGATTATTAAAATTTCCTGGGTTAGAAAACTTCGTATCTCCAATGGCTATCTGTACTATTCTTATTACGACAACTCTACAAACTATGGAGGGTTTAACGGGCATTTATCAGTTTACAGGCAAAGGCTCAGATAGAACATAAGTCCTCTCTCCTACTCCTTATTTTGATTTAACCGAAATTTGCTTAACTTAGATTAAACAAATTAATCTGGCCAATGCCTTTTTTGAAGAAAAGTAACGTTGATTGGTATAATGCTGGACCGCTAGAGATAATTATGTTATCTATTCCGGGCTTTAGTATTGTTATGTACTTTATTCTTTATAAAAAGCTTTCGAGCAAGGAAAGGATTCTATTATTGCCTGTTGTAATCTTGTATTCAGTTATTGCTGCTGAATGTATAAGGCATTTTTTTAAGTAAACTGAAGCCATTATTCTTCAACCATTCTATACTTTAAACCCTATAACAAGTATATCATCTACCTGCTCCTGGCTTCCTTTCCACTTCTCAATAGCATGGTTCAATAAACCTTCTTGCTCTTCAATGTTTTTCTTAGAAATATCAAGTAATAAATTCCTGAAATTACTCACCAGGAATTTCTTGTCATTAGGCCCGCCAAACTGGTCAGCATAGCCATCTGATGCTATATAAACTGTATCTCCCTTATGAAGCTTAATAATGTTATTGGTAAATGGTTTTGTTTCACCCACATCCATACCTACCGGAAACTTATTGGCATTATACTTAATAAGTTCGTTATTATGCACAACATATAAAGGGTTAAAAGCGCTGGCATACTGCAGTTCCATAGTTTGATAATTTATGGCACATAAGGTCATATCCATTCCATCCTTTGTAGTACGAATGGCCTGGTCGCGGTGAAAGGTGGAAGATACACCAATGTTCATGTTATCCATAATCTGGGCAGGTGTTGATATGGCATCATCCATTAAAATATCTTTTAACAGGTTATACCCCACAATACTCATAAAGGCGCCCGGTACACCATGGCCGGTACAGTCAACACAGGCAAAATATACCCAATCTCCTTTTTTATCAATCCAGTAAAAATCGCCGCTTACAATATCCTTGGGTTTATATAACACAAACGAATGCGGAAGAAGCGAGCTCCACACATTTTTTGGCGGCAGCATAGCCTCCTGAATGTTTTGTGCATAACGTATACTATCGGTAACTTGCTTAAACAGTACTTCCAGCTTATTATTCTTCTGTTCAATTTCTTCTTTTTGCAGCACTACCTGTTCCGTCCGCTCTTTAACCAACCTATCTGCTATACTATATAAGTTAGCGTTGGTACACGATACTGAAATAAATGCAGATAATGATTTTAAAAGATCCACGTCGGAATCATTTAGCTGAGGAAAAAATGGCTTTAATTCTTTTAACCTGCCGCTTATTAAAATACCTAAAAGTGACTTATGTGAAAATATAGGAACAGCAATAAAATAAGGGAGCTCAAGTGTTTCTTTCACAAATTTAGAAAGATCAGTTTCTGCCGATTGTTTATTGATGAGTATAAAGTCAGCCTTGTTCTTTAAGTTTTCAATAGTTATGGTGCGCCCGGCATCTAACTGGCTGGCACTGCCAAATTGGTATTGAATATTAAAAGCAGATGTTCCGTTAACAGGCATCAGTACTGCCGAAATATCCATACGTAAGCTAAGGTTCAGTTTTTTTAAAGTGGTTTCAAAAATTTCAGGTATCAACATTTGGGCATCCACACTATCCTGCAATGTGTTTAACAACGATAACCCATTGTTCTTTTTCCGTAACTCAGATTTAACACTTGATATAGAGGCATCTGCTGCTACCATAATACCGCCAAGCTTATCTATACGGCTTTGGTAATAATTTAAAACCTCTTCGTAGTTCTTATAGTCTTTTGTATCCAGCGGTTGGGTAAGTAATCCTATTAACTGGGCCGCTGCTATTTTACCTTCATGATTAAATTCTGTTTCTGATATATCGAAAAGCTCAGTCAGTTCCTTAACAGGCGCCTGCCCTTTTAAATAGGCCAAGCCCATGAACATGCGTTGCGATAGCTCAGAGCTATTATCCTGCCCCGATTCGTTTTTATGCAATTCTTTAAAGTTGTTGAGCAACAAATAAAACTCATCAGGCTCAACACCTGTATACTTTTTTAATTCTTTATCCTCTATAAATCCTGCTATGTTAGTCATGCTTCTTATTCAGAAATTATATGTAATACACCCGTCCAGTCCAGTGGTTCGGCTTTGCCGTTAAGTTGTGCAATTTCAACACCCGAGTAAAAGCCAAACATAGGAATATCGCCCAGGTTTTTTTGAAGTATAGATGCATCCTCAATATCGCTTCCGTAGTAATGCGCCGCACGCCCTGCACAGTCAATATAAAAAGCAAAGCGCGGGGTTTTCCCTTCATCTTTTATTTTATCTATCAGCTCGGTAGTAGCTGTTTTCATGTAATCAAAGTCTACACTTCGTCTCATAAATATAATCTCGGTGCCGTCAACAATATCAGGCTCTACCATTATAATGGCTTTGCTTTCCTTATTTACATTTACACACATCCGGTTCGAAAAATCACCGGGATTAAATTTAGCATATTTCTTCCCCCTGTTCATAGATATGGTCAGAAAAAAACCATAGTCCTCAAAGCTCAGCGAATCGCCCACCAGGTTTTGAATAAAGTCTAAAGCCGGAATATTGTCTATTTCAAGTATCTGTGTTCCTTTAGCTTTTGTAACCGTATGGTAGTCGCTGGCAGGTTCGCACCCATGCATAATTACGCTGTCTATTTTAGCTGAACCGGAAAATATTAATCCAATAGCCGAATTTTGAAAAATATCGTTATTTAGCCATTGTTTGGTAGGGCGAAACATCATATCTCCTGTTAACCCTGCACCAAATATGGGTAGTGTACTGCAATCTATTTCTTCATTAAGTGCCTTGCAAAGGGGTGTAGCCATATTCATTTTAAGCCGGCCTGTGCTCCTGTCAACCGCATCATAACATAGAAAGAGAAAAGGATTGCCTTCTATTTTTTTTCCATTTAACTGCGCAGCTATTTTTTTACCACAATCATATTCATTAACTGATACATTGTGTTCTATAATAGTATCAAACTTCATGGTGGTAGAGCATACACACAAAACACCTGCCTGATAGCCATCGTAGCCCAGGTTATTATTGGTAATAATACCTACACCATATCCACCTATCAAGGGAGTATTTTCACCAATAACTTCTTTTATGCCTTTTTGAAAAAGTGTCGCGTCGTGCCGTACAGTTGTAAATATTATGGCAATAGAAATGGGGTTCCCTGCAAGGTCTTTAATAGCCTCAAGGGCACACTCCTTCCCTGCATTATAACTGTCGAACAATTCACTATATCCCACTCCTGCCTTTGTTTCCATAAAAAAGAAAAGGCCCTTAAGTTTTAGTTAAGGGCCTCACTAAAACTTTGTTTTTACTCTTCTACAATAAATTCGGTAGTAATGTTTAATGGATTCCTGAGTGTATTCAGGATAGCCGACTTACGATCAAGTGTTTCCTTAGTACGCTGAAGCGCTTCTTTGGAAGCTTTACCCTTTAAGGTAACGGTATAATGTAAACCCTGGGCTCCGTTATTTACTGAACGGTCAAGGCCTAAAACACCCATCAGGTTAAAATCAACTTTTACTTTTACATTCAATTTTTCGAGTTCAGTACCAAACATAGCTGAATTGGTAGCAATACCGGCGGTTAAGCAACCACACAAAGCACCTGCTAAAAGCTCAACAGGATTTGGAGCATCATCAGCACCGCCTAATTGAGAAGGTTCGGTAACGTTAAACTTAAACTGACGGCCCGGACGAGATGCAGGGCTTCCATCAGCATAAAATTCTTTTACGTTAACTTCTGCTTTTGTACCGCCCTTCCAATTCGATTCGGCTACGAAACTAATTTTTGCATTATTGTTATTTTCTTTAACAGCATCTACATAGCTGCCTACAGATGGCATATCAACACCATTTGGGAGTTTTACAGTTTCCATGTTTTATTTATTTTGAGGTTAATGTTGCAATATAATAATTAACTGTGATTCGGGCAAGAGTTTTATTGAAACTCTACTTCTACTTGTTATTTATACTTGATATAGCATCCAATATATACTTCGGTGCGAAGTATTCTCTTTTGCCGGTAAAATCGTAAATCTCCGTAGGTTGATAATTTTTATCGAATATTTTTTCTGCTATATCCTTGGCTTGTATAATACACTCTACATGCAAACCGGCTCCTTTTGCAAAACTGCCGCCAAAGTAATAAGTACGTTCTACTTTTTTCATTAATTGCTCATCTAGTATAATTAGCTGACCATCCATAGCATTTTGATCAAGCTTGCAATGTGACATTTGCATTCCAGCCGACCATGTTGGATTATCCCATAACTTTAAGACCTTCTCGGTCGGAATTACACCACTATTCCAATATGGATTAATAGTAAGGTAAAATTCAGGGTCAGTTCTGCGGTCAGGATTAGGGTTTGCAGCATCATTTTGATGCTTATTAACTATATATGAAATGTTATATGGGTACTTTCCTTTGTTTTCTTTGTTGTAATCATAAATATGAATATTGTATGTACATCCAAAATCATTAGGGCCTAAAAAAGTAGCATCCTGATGAACCAGAATATCACATTTCTCATACTTGAATTTCGACAATGCCTTGTATATCTCATCATTTCTAAAATCATCCGTATTAAGCATCGCTGCGTTATCATTGGCGTGGGTTGCAAAAATTACTTTATCGTAAAGCCCAACTTCAGAACCGACGGCATGTATAGATATTTTATTTTCAGGTTTTTTGAAAAACGAAAGCTTAGGCACTTTTCTTGCAACAGTAACATTATATTTGGGTGACTCAAGTATCTTGGCAAAATCAATTAGCCATTTCCGGCTGCCATCAACAAAATACTGCCTAACACATGGAGAAACAGGGGTTTGACCATAAGCTTCCTGTAGAATATAATAATGCGCTACCATCCATAGTGGCATATCGGCAGGTGGGATTTTTCTTCCGGTCTGTGGATCTTCTACCGTAAAATACATGCCGTTAATACGAGGATACAGGTTGTTGTATATAAAAGCTTCTGAAAAAGGCATATTCGATGAACGTATCCATCCTTCAACAGTAATAGGGTTTTTGCCTTCAGGCTTATATGTTTCGTACCACCTTCCTAATTCCTTTTTAAATCTTTCAATGTCTCTTCTAAGGTCTGGAATATCATTAAGTGCTGTGCTGCCTGGAGGAGCACTAACAAAGCCAGTCTCATCTATAGTATACCTGTATCTACTATCGCCAGTAGCAAATGATTCTGAATTAATTAAAGGGCGGCAATAATCAGGAGCAGTAGGGCATGGATTTCCCTGTTTCATAAATCCCAGTTCCTCCCATAAGTCTACCAAAGCCTTGTATGTACCCAAGTTAAAATCGTTCACACCCATATCAACCCATCTTTCAACTACATCACCGGGAACCCCTTTTTTAGGTAACCTGACTTTAAATGTGTTGGCATTTCCTCCTACTTCATCTGCACTTTCAAAAACAGTAATAGGATTCCGCTCTGCGTCAGGGAATTTTTTTCTTAAATAAAAGGCTGTTGATAAGCCTGAAACTCCGCCACCAATAATTGCAATATTCATAAGTAATGTTTTAGGGTTTTAATTTCAACAAATATACATTTCTAAGCGAATTTCAGACAGCTAAAACCATTAAATGCTAAAGGCTTAATAATTATTTATTATTAAGTTAAGATATTCAATTCATTTATAGGGGCTTAGGCAGAATAAAAAAAACATCCACCTATTACATTCTTTCCGGCACATCAATACCCAACAGCCACATGCCGTTGTGTATTACAGAACCCACCAGCTGTGATATAGCTATACGCAAACTGCGCAGGTCAACGTTTTCTTCTTTAATAACCGGGTAATCGTGGTAGTATTGGTTGTATTCTTTAACCAGTTCGTATACATAGTTGGCAACCAAAGCAGGGCTATATGATGTTGCAGCTTCTGCAATTATTTTATTGAACTCGTAAACCTTTATCAGAATCTCTTTTTCCTTTTTAGATATATCGGTTACGTTTATTTCTGCCGCATAGTTCAGCTCTTTTGCTTTGTTCTGCAACGAACAGATACGGGCATAGGTGTATTGTATAAATGGGCCGGTATTCCCTTCAAAATCTATCGACTCTTTAGGGTTAAACAGCATTTTCTTTTTCGGATCAACTTTTAGTATAAAGTATTTTAGTGCACCCAGGCCAATGGTCTTATAAAGTTTTGCCGCTTCTTCCGAATCAAAATTCTGAATCTTGCCTAATGCCTTGGTGGTTTCTTCGGCAGTCTTAATCATTTCATTCATCAGGTCATCGGCATCTACTACCGTCCCTTCACGCGATTTCATTTTGCCTTCCGGTAGCTCTACCATACCATATGATAAGTGGAAACAGCCATTAGCCCATGCATAGCCCAGTTTTTTAAGTATAAGGAATAATACCTTGAAATGGTATTCCTGTTCGTTACCTACTATATATACCAGTCCATTGAATTTGAATTCCTGCGAACGTGATACTGCTGTACCTAAGTCCTGTGTCATATATACCGATGTGCCGTCAGAACGCAGTAACACCTTTTCATCCAATCCATCAGCAGTAAGATCAATCCAAACTGAGCCATCCTGTTTTTTAAAGAATACTCCCTTCTCTAACCCTTCTGCCACAATCTCTTTTCCTAATAAATAGGTCTGCGATTCGTAATATATTTTATCGAAACTTACGCCAAGCATTTTATAAGTAACATCGAACCCGGCATAAACCCAGGTGTTCATCATCTTCCACAAGTCAATGGTTTCCTTATCACCTGCCTCCCACTTCAACAACATTTCGCGGGCCTCACCCATTAATGCCGATTTCTTTTCCGCATCTTCTTCGCTCATTCCAGCTGCAAGCAGGTCTTTCATCTCCTGTTTATAGTTCTTATCGAACAGCACATAATACTTGCCAATTAAATGGTCGCCTTTCATACCAGAACTTTCAGGTGTTTCTCCATCACCCCATTTTTTCCAGGCCAGCATGCTTTTACAAATATGTATGCCACGGTCGTTAACCAAATTGACTTTTATAACCTTGTTGCCTGCGGCTTCTAATATGCGTGATGTAGCTAAACCGATAAGGTTATTACGCACATGCCCAAGGTGGAGTGGCTTATTGGTATTCGGGCTCGAATACTCAAGCATTATGGTGTTAGCACCATCAGCAGGTTTTGCAATACCATATTCTTTATTGCTCCAGCTCGCTTTCAGGAAGTCTATCCAATAGGCTTTATTAATTACAAGATTTAAAAAACCCTTTATTACATTATAGTCTTCTATTTCGGCTACTTCGCGCTTTAAGTATTCACCCAGATCTTTAGCGGTCTGTTCGGGCCCCTTCTTTGTTAATGGTGTAAATGGGAACACTACAATGGTAAAATCACCTTCAAACTCTTTGCGTGTTGGCTGTATGGTAACGGTTATACCATCAGATGATACATTATATATGGATGCAATTGCTTGCTTTGTATTTTCCGAAATCAGGTTTTCAATACTCTTCATAAATCGCTGCCTACTTAATAGTTATCACTCCTTTGGTTTTCATCAACTGCACATAGGTAAAATAATAGCGTTCCACTAGTGCATCTTCCAATTTATCGGAACTTGATAGTTTATCTTTATCAAACACCATAAGCATAAGCATGCTATGCTTAATGTTATTATCCCAGACTTCCTGCTTACACATTCCCAGTGTATCTATCTCTTTTGTTTGGCCTGCGCCTACTCCAAGCAAATCCATCTTTGCCAGTAAGGCTTGTTTACTGGTAAAGCTAAAAGTTAAATCGGGGTAATTATAGCCAAGCACACATACAAGGTTTTTATCGGTCGTGTTTTTAATTTTTACTTTATCAGCAGCAGCATTGCTTTTGCAACCGGCAATTAAAAGTGAAAAAGCAATAAAGAATAGGGATAGTTTTTTCATTGTTTAATTCTTAACTAAACTGTTCTCGTTATTTGATTCGCTGCTTTCTGCAATATTTCAAAAGCATTTTCCGCCATTACGTTTTCCTTATCAAGCGTAGGGTTTATCTCGGCTATCTCGAGCGATACAATCTTTTTGCTGTAAAGCAGGCGCGATATAAAATTACCTGCTTCTCTTTCTGTCAGCCCGTTTTTGGCCGGTGTGCCCGTACCACGAGATATTACAGGATCCATACTATCCACATCAAATGAAATATGAATAACATCGCACTTATCGAGGTAGTTCAGTAATTCAAACCCAGCCCTTTCAAAACCTTTCTGACGGAATTCAGCAACGGTCATCACCTTCATTCCATGCTTCTTAATAAGGTAGCTTTCCTGTGCTTCAAAATCGCGCAGGCCTACAAATACTATATCACTCGGAATAATTTTAGGCTTAATACCGCCCAGGTTCTTAAGTTTCTCCCACAATGCAACTGTTTCCTCATCGGGGTTATTTACCCTGTTCTCTAAATTATCATCATCAATAACAGCTGCCAATGGCATACCATGCATATTGCCTGAAGGTGTAGTGTATGGGGAATGCAGATCGGCATGGGCGTCTATCCAAATAATACCAAGGCGTTTATCGGGGCAGGCCATTTTTATACCGGCAATAGTTCCGTATGCATTACTATGGTCACCTTCTAATACAATAGGGAACGTATTTGGAGCTTCCACTGCTTTTTTAACTTCATTGGCAATACGCTCTGTTACGTTCGAAATTCCTTTTATGCGTTTTGCAAATTCGTTGTGTATAGGTTCGAGCAGTAATAAGTTCTCTACCGGAATTTTTACCGACTTGTTTTTTTTGAAGAAATGGCTACCAAAGTCGAGCGCTGCTATTTTAATAGCATCAATACCCATACTGGCACCACGTGTACCCGCTCCAATCTCCGATTTTACTTCTATAATTTTTATCGCTTTCATAATATCCGAATCATTTACATTGACTTATTTTTGTTTAAGTAGATTACTTACATTTGCACAAAATTACTAACCTAAGTTAACTGAAATGGAAAATACCTATCAGGATCTTATCCAACAAACCTTCAACTTCCCGCAAGAAGGCTTCCGTGTAGAAGATAATGAACTATACTTTCACGACATTAATTTGATGTCGATAATTAAGCAATATAAAACACCGCTTAAGCTTACTTATCTTCCAAAAATCAGTTCGCAAATTCAAAAAGCAAAGAAACTATTTAATGTAGCAATGGCTAAAGCCGACTACAAAGGTAAATATAAGTATTGTTACTGTACCAAGAGTTCGCATTTCTCATTTGTAACCGACGAGGTACTTAAAAATGAAGATGTGCATATTGAAACCTCATCGGCATTTGATATACCTATTATAAAGGAGCTTTACAAACAAGGCAAAATAACCAAAGAGACCTATATTATATGTAATGGCTATAAGCGCCCAGCCTACAAGCAATATGTAACTGAACTTATAAATCAGGGGTTCAACATCATTCCGGTATTAGATAACAAGGAAGAACTTGACCACTACACCCGTTCTGCCAAAAAGAAATGCAACATAGGTATACGTATAGCGGCCGAAGAAGAGCCAACCTTTGCCTTTTATACTTCTCGCCTGGGCATACGATACAGGGATATTGTAGATTTTTACAAAGAAAAGATTCAGAAGAACCCGAAGGTGCAGTTAAAAATGCTCCACTTTTTTATTAATACCGGTATACGCGATGCAATTTATTACTGGACTGAGTTGGCAAAGTGCTTAAAGGTGTATTACCAGTTAAAAAAGATATGCCCTTCGCTCGATTCATTGAATATTGGCGGTGGTTTGCCTATTCGCAACTCATTAGGCTTCGAATTTGACTATGAGTATTTAATTGAAGAGATAATATCTCAAATAAAGAGCTTCTGCGTAAGTAATGAAATACCTGAGCCTAATATTTTTACTGAATTCGGTTCGTTTACTGTGGGTGAAAGCGGTGCAGCTATTTATTCAGTATTGGATAAAAAATGGCAGAACGACCGTGAGCTGTGGTATATGATAGATAGTTCGTTTATTACTACCCTGCCCGATACATGGGGAATTAACCAGCGCTTTATAATGTTGGGTATAAACCACTGGGATCATGAATACCAAAAGGTAAACCTGGGAGGACTTACCTGCGATAGCTTAGACTATTATAACTCTGAGTTGCATTCCAATGAAGTTTACCTGCCTAAATTCAACTATAAGGAAGATGATCCGCTTTATATTGGCTTTTTCTATACCGGGGCCTATCAGGAATCGCTGGGTGGCTACGGCGGAATACAACACTGCCTTATACCAGCCCCTAAGCATGTTATTATTGACAAAAACGAAGACGGAGAAATTACTACCCGCCTGTTTGCCAAAGAACAGAGCTATAAGAGCATGTTGAAGGTATTGGGGTACTAGAACCAATAATTTTATTTCGCATCAAAAACCCTGCAATATTGCGGGGTTTTGATTTTTTGTAAGTATTAGCTAAAAAATTACTAATTTTAAAACCTATAAACCCTTGATATAATATTATTACCCTATGAAAAAAATATACACCCCTAAAAGAATCGTAAGCCCTTTTAAAGCAGCATTATTACTAATTCTGTTTATCGGCGCTTTTAGCTTTAACAGTTCAGCACAAATTGTTGCTGCACAAAGCGGTAATTGGAGCGATGTAAATACATGGGTTGGCGGCGTAGTACCCGGTGCTGCTGATAATGTACAAATTGGCGGTGGCTTTACTGTAACCGTTGATGCAACAGCAGCTTGTACTGACTTAATGCTGGGCGATGGTGCAGCAACAGGCACATTAAGCTTTAATTCAGGTATAACCCTTACCTCATCGGGCACACTTACTATTGGTAACGGAGGCTTTGCCGGAAACATAAACATGGCTCCGGGCGGTACATTAAGTACAGCAATGGTTACGGTATCTACTGCCGGAACATGGAACGCAGGGGCAGGTACAGTAGTGCTTACCGGAAGCTTTACAATTGACAATACTTTTTTCAGCACATTTAATAATCTTACCATTAATGCTGTTGCAGGTACTGTTTTAGAGGGCAGCGGACTTATTGTTGGCAGTTCATTAAACATAAGCGCGGGTATATTCGACCTTAATGGATTTAATATGATGGCCGGAGATGTAAGTGGTAACGGAGCTATTACTGATGGCTCAACTACTTCAACACTAACAGATGGTGGTGATAATGTCAGCACTACATTCTCAGGTATTATTTCAGGTGCCTCATTGGCGCTCATTAAAAACGGATCGGGTGCATTAACTCTATCCGGTGCAAATACGTATGCAGGTGGTACAACACTATCCGACGGCCAGTTAAACATTAATAATGTTTCTGCAATTGGCACAGGAGTACTCACTATTAATGGTGGTACAACTATTGACAATACAAGTGGTACAGGCTTTGGCTTAAGTACCAATAATGCCCAAACATGGAATGGCAGTTTTACCTATAACGGCTCGCAAAGCCTGGATATGGGAACAGGAGCCATTACCTTAGGTGGTAATGTAACTATAACCCTCGACAGTACTTTTGTATTTAAAGTAAGCGGAATAATTAACGACAATGTAAACAGCCTTACCGTAAACGGAACTGGGCAGTTCGACCTTGGCGGACAAACAGTACAATTATATAGCCTTAGCATTGGCTCAGCACTATTCTATACCAATTCATCCAACATTAGCTTAAAGGGGAACTTTACCAATAGTGGATTTTTTGGAGCAGGAACAGGTGCTGTAATTCTTAATGGCAGTTCAACCCAGAGCATAAATGGTACAAGTAAAACAAGTTTTTACGATTTAACACTTAACAATGCGTCGGGTGTATTGGTAAATACATCGGAAACAGTAAATGATATACTTACACTTACCAGCGGCAGAGTAACATTAGGAGCCGATACCCTTACTCTTGGCACTAATGGAAGCATTTCAGGTGCAAGTACTACTAATTACATTATAACCAATAGTACAGGCACACTTAGCAAGGTATTTACTGCAGCAGGTACATTTAGCTACCCTGTTGGTGATAATAGTGCAAGTACAGATTATACACCTGTAAGTTTAAATGTTATTTCAGGTTCATTTCCTGGTACAATAAATGTGCTTACAAGCAATACCAAAGCACCTACCAATAAAAGCTCAGTAAACTACCTTAACAGATATTGGAGAATAAGCGAAAGCAACCTGGGCATATTTAGCTGCGCAGTAACCGGCAATTACCTTGCCGGCGATGTTGCGGGAACAGAATCTTCAATTGCTAGTGGTTTATGGCCAGGTCTTTTGCCTTGGAATAAATACACAGTGGTAAATACCGGTACCCATCAGGTAAGTGCAACTGTAAGTGCCTTTGGCGATATTACAGGTATAACTCTTGCCGATCCTACAGTTAGCATTACACCTACTTCTGTTTGCTTATCATCCCCATTTATTAATGCTGTTACAACCGGCGATGACCCAAGCTTTACTTATTCATGGAGCACAGCAGGAACATCTTCAGCAGTTGCAGCTACATCAACAGGTGTGTATAGCGTTACAGTAACCGATGGAAATGGAATTACAGGTTCATATAGTACCGGCATAGTAGTTAACTCGCCTGTTGTAGCTCTTACATCGGCAGTAGGTACCGATGGACAAGAATTGTGTACTAACAGCGCTATAGCCGATATTACTTATGGCATAAGCGGTGGCGCAACAGGTGCAACAGTTTCGGCATTACCGGCAGGTGTAATTGGCTCATTTAGCAGCGGATCTTTAACTATAAGTGGTACACCTACAACAGGTGGTGTTTACACGTATACAGTAACAAGTACCGGAGGCCCATGTGGCCCTGCAGCTACTGCTAACGGAACAATAACAGTAGATGCACCATCTTTAGCATTAACGTCAGCCAGTGGTACAGATGTACAAATTGCTTGTAATAACACCCCTATTACTTCCATAACTTATTCAGTAGGCGGAAGCGCAACAGGTGCAACAATTACAGGCTTACCTCCGGGTGTAAGCAGTTCATTTAGCAGTGGAGTATTAACGATAAGCGGCATACCAACAGATAGCGGTAAGTTTGTTTACAGCATATCTACAACAGGTGGCGCATGTGGTTCATCATCAGCTAACGGAACACTAACTATTGGTGCTCCTTTAGTTGCGCTTTCATCGTCAGTGGGTACCGATGGCCAAACCCTTTGCCCGAACACAACTATAACCGATATTACCTATACCATTGGCGGTACAGCAACAGGTGCAGTGGTTACAGGCCTACCATCAGGAGTAAATGGTTCATTTAGCAGCGGACAATTAACTATTAGCGGTGCACCATTAACAGGTGGTGTATATACTTATACTGTAAATGCTACCGGTGGCCCTTGTTTTTCGACCGATGCTACGGGTACTATAACAGTAAATTCACCGGGTGCTATACTAGTATCTGCAACAGGTACCGATGGCCAGGTAGTATGTGCCGGCACACCAATTGTCAATATTAAATATGCCCTAAGCGGACTTACAACAGGTATTAACGTATCGGGACTACCAAGCGGTGTAAATGCATCATCGAACAACGATACACTTACCATTAGCGGTACACCAGCCCCAAC
>JABDCA010000048.1:0-14765 GCA_013288345.1 Bacteroidota bacterium
TTTCTGCAATGAAAATGCAGCACCTTCCTGTTTTTTATAGTCATCCCTTAGCTTAAGTATCTCTAGCTTGCCAATAGTGTAGAAAAGATAACCTGGGTCAAATGTACCGCGAAGAGCCTCCTGTCTTGATGGTTTATCACCTTGATACCAATTATCCATAAAGAATTTAGTGGCCTCATCTACGGTCATGCCATGGCAATGTGTATTAATAGAAACACATAAGCGGCAAAGGCGTAATAATGCGTCGCCAGATTGTGCAAGGCGGTATTTGGCAGCCCTAATAGTATCTCCGTTGTGCCCATAGCCTTCATCAGCCATCATTTTTTCGCAATAGTGCGCCCAGCCTTCAATGTAGGCATAACTGCCAAATATCTTCTCTATTTTGGTAGCTGAAGAAGCGTTCAAATGCAGGAATTGGGTATAGTGACCAGGGTATGCTTCATGTATGGTAACGTTATCGGTTGTATAATAGTCAAATTGCGATAACCAGTCTTCTTTTTGCTTGTCAGTCCATTTTGGGTCAACGGGAGTAATGTAGTAGTAGGCCTCAGTAGCTTTGGTTTCAAATGGGCCGGGAGTATCCATCGATGCTGTACTTGAGGCACGAGCATACTCAGGGGTTTCCTCAACCTTTACACGTACTTCAGAGGGCATGGTAACAATCTTCTTATCAATAAGGAACTGACGTATAGCTTCCAGATTTTTCTTTGCATCCGGTATCAACTCTTCAGCCGTTGGGTGCTCCTTTTGCATATCATGATACACATCTACAGGTTTCTTATTAGGGTCAATTATTTTTGCAGCCGCATTAAATACTTCCTGTTCCTTTTTCAATGTACTCATACCTATTTCCAGTATTTTATCAGGCGACATTGTAATGCCTTCAACATACAACAGCATTTTGCTGAAATTCTGGGTGCCTATGGCATACTTGTTATTTGCCTTAGGTAGTTTTTCTTTTTCAAGGTACTCAGCGTATGCCTTTACTTCATCAACTGCCTTTTTATTGGCAGTAGCAAATGCAGCCATAAGTGCAGTATCCTTTACATCCTTAAGTGCAACAACAAGATCACCGTTTAAAAAATCGGCCGAACCTTTTGCTACTTCAATAGCTGTTTCAATATAAGGTTTAGGTAATGAATCATTCAGGTTGGCCCTTGCAGCCGCATATATATTATGTGCGTTATTCTCAATGGCAATAATAGATTTAACACGGTCCCCTATAGGGCCAAAGTTGCGCTTTACATATATATTCACATCTATTGCACCGGCATAGGTCATTGGATTGCGGGTATACTCAGCTAATCCTTCGAAACTAAATATTTCATTAAGGATCCCACCTCTAAGGATTCGAAAGTCATAGAACATTTTTGTACTCAGTGAAGCTGTATCAAATGCCGATAACATTTTATCATAGGTTTTAATCCTTGAAAGTTCGCTATCAAGCGAAGCTTTGCTGTAGTCAGTCATTTTGCCATCGTACTCATGGAAACCCAATGCAACAGAAGCCTGTGGCCTCCATTTTAAATAACCTGCAAGAAAATCATCAGATATCTTTTGAAAAGCCGCGTCGCCTGAAGCGCTTGCAGTTTTAGAACTATTGTTGCAGCTTATAAGAATAACACTGCTCATTATTGCAAAAAGAATCAGTTTTTTCATGTAATAGATTTATTATTTGAATGTATTGGGGCGGCAAATATAAGTTTGTTTTATTCTTATTGATACACACCATACACATGGCGGTGAATATGAATAGATATAAATGCAAAAAGCCCCGCATTACTGCGGGGCTCTTCTTTTCTCTTAGCGGTCCGGACGGGACTCGAACCCGCGACCTCCTGCGTGACAGGCAGGCATTCTAACCAGCTGAACTACCGAACCATTTTTTCAAAGAGAGGCACAAAAGTACACGATTTTCTTTACCCACAACAAAAAAAGTGAAATACTATAAAGCAACTTGTGGTTCGCTGCCAAACTTCTTCAGTATACGGGCATGCGAGGCTATAGCCTTAAGAAAAGTAGAATGTGTGTGATATGGATAGTTAAACTCTTCAGCAGTTTGCCTTACTATAGGAGATAAGTTCTTGTAATGAACATGGCAGATAGTAGGAAACAAGTGATGTTCGACCTGAAAATTAAGGCCACCAACAAACCAGCTAAGCAGTTTTGCTTTAGGGGCAAAATTAGCAGTGGTAAACAATTGATGCACTGCCCAGTCATTTTCCATATTACCTGATTCATCAGGCAGCGGGAAATCAAGATTTTCGGTTACGTGTGCAGGCTGAAACACTAATGCCAATACTAAACCACCGGTATAGTGAATAATAAAGAAACCTATTAATATTTGCCACCAGGTAACACTAAGTACCAACATAGGTATAACAAGCATATATATATAGTACACTATCTTCCATGCAATAAGCTTAACTAGCTCAGGGCCATATTTCCTTTTCCTCATATCGAGCAAACCCATATTTTTAAACTGGCCCAATTGCTTAAAATCTTTTCTTACAACCCATGATAAGGTCATAAGGCCATAAAGGAACCAAGCATATATATATTGAAAACGATATATCTTTCTGTAAGGAGTATGTGGCGAAAAACGCATAACACCTTTTGTTTCAATATCGTGGTCGTGACCATGAATATTGGTAAAGGTATGGTGCAAGGTATTGTGCTGAAGCTGCCAGTTTAGTGCATGGCCACCAATTAAGTTAATGCTATACGAAATGAACTTATTTACTTTAGGGTTACTTGAGTAACTGCCATGGTTGGCGTCGTGCATTACAGAAAGGCCAATACCGGCAGCGCCGAAGCCCATCATAACGGTAAACATTACCAATGCCGGCATCCAGGTAACTATGCCAAACATCATTAAGAAATAAGGAACAAAGTATAGGGCAAACATAGCTACGGTTTTAACCTTCATAGCCGTATTACCATTCTTTGATATCCCGTTGGTTTTAAAATATTGATCTACCCTTTTATGTAAGGTTTGAAAAAACAGCCTTTGCTGGGTATTGAAGTGAATTTTCGATGTTTCAGCCACAGTATTTTTACTTTTTTAATGAATGCAAAGGTAGGCTTTTTTTTCATTAATTGGGAGTAAACTTGCCCCTATACCTAGCTTATTAACGATTTAGGCGATAAAATACGCATAAACACTCATATGTGCCTATATATAACCTGTTAATAAATTCCTGAGGTGAAATTCTTCACCAGGAAACTATCACTTTTTAAGCTTGAGCCTTTATATGCAGTAGCCGTATCTGAACCAAGTAGTTCTAATCCATATATGCCCAATTAATATACTTTAGCTTAAAATGAGTTGTAAAAGGTGAAGTATTTATTGCGTAAAATAAATTTTCTAATACCTCTCTGGCTAAAGAAACGGGCCAGAAAACTCATGTACAACAAATTCGCGGAAACCCAAATTAAATTAAATGAAGATATCCGCTTTATTAATTTGGGGTACCATTCATCCGAAAAATTAGCCTTATTAGGCAAAGATGAACCTTACCGGTTGAGCATACAGCTATACCATGAATTATTAAAAGGTATTGATGTGAATGGCAAGAATGTGCTGGAAATTGGTTGTGGTTTTGGTGGTGGCTGTTATTATCTGGCAAATTATCATAAGCCTGAACAGGTAACAGGAATTGACCTTTCAGATAAAAACATTGCCAGATGTATTAAGATACATAACTCACCAATAATACAATTTAAAGAGGGCGATGCAGAAGATACCGGATTTGCAAGTGAATCATTTGATGTGATCGTCAATCTTGAATCATCTCATGGTTACCCTTCTCGAGATACAAAATTCTGCCATGAGGTTGCGCGGCTGCTTAGGCCGGGAGGCTATTTTGCTTATGGCGATCTTTTCGGTGAAAAACAGTTTAAGTCATTTACCATGGCACTGAATGAAGCAGGAATGATTCAGCTATCTGAAAAAGATATTACAAAGGAAGTGCTTCAGGCCCGGCCAATGCTTCAGTACAAATCTGTCAATACGGATAACAAGCCATTCTGGATGCCTTTATTTAAATACAAAAACTTAACCGTATCAAATGATTCAGCCACTTACAAAGCAATGACAGAAGGGCGCATACGTTATAAATTATTCACATTCAAGAAAGGTGTTAAAGACGAATAACCAGGTTTAGTATATTTGTACAAATCAAATCCACATGAAAAACTACTTATTGATATCCTTTTTCCTTCTGACAGTTACCTCAGTATTTAGTCAAGACACAATGCACATAGCAACTAATCAGGCATTTACAATTGTACAACAAATGCCTGCCTTTAAAGGAGATATGAATAAGTACATAAGTGACCATATTCAGTACCCTGATTCCGAGAAAATACATTCCATTACAGGCACAGTATATATTAATTTTATTGTCGAAAAAGACGGCTCCATTTCTAATGTTAAAATATTAAAGGGAGTTGCTAATGGCCCACACCTCAATAAAGAAGCAGTAAGAGTTATAGCCGGCATGCCTAATTGGTCACCGGGTATACAGGATGGAGTCCCGGTAAGAGTGGTGTTTAATATACCAATACGGTTTTCGCTGAATTAATTCACTCCCACCACCCTACTCCTTCGCTCCATAAGCACTACATCGCGCCAACGGTGATCCATTTTGCCTACTTTCTCTTTTACACCTAATATCCTAAAGTTATGCTTTTCGTGCAGGCGTATGCTGGCGATATTCTCAGGAAAAATACCGGCTTGCATGGTCCATACATTATTCCTTTCCGATTCCTTAACCAATTCTGTCATTAACTTATCACCAATTCCTTTGTTATGGTAAATGGCTGAAATATAAATACTGCACTCGGTAACGCCTTCATAAACCTTGCGTGCCGACACCTGCGACAAGGCAGCCCAACCAACTATAGTGTCATTTATTTTAGCAACAAGTCGGCAATCCTTACGATGGGCTTTATCCCATGCCTCCCATAAAGGAGCGGTAGTTTCAAAAGTGGCATTTTTAGTTGCAATGCCTTCCAAATAAATTTGATTAACTGCCTCCCAATCTGCCGCTATCATGGGAACAATTATAACGTCACCTGTATTCATAGGTAAACCTTGCAATATTTATTACCGCCTTAGGAAAATTTCTATCTAACTGGTTTGTAATGAGCCCTGTAGTTGCATCGTACATATATTCAATATTGTCGGTCTGCTTATCACTTTCAAATAATTTCTCCGTATCTATACCGCCATAAACATTGTACACAATTTTAACCGAATGATGCACATCCCCGTTCAAGTTGCCTGTATAGGTATATTCCTTAATCCGGCTAATGGAATCATACTTCAAATCAACCTGAGAGTATAGCCAGCCCACAGCATATTTAAAATTACGACTACTTAGCCTCTGCTTATCATCGAAGTATGAAATGGTTTTTTCGTATATCTTATTTTCCTCATTAAATCCAAAGCGCTGTAACTGCTTAGGGTATGATGTATAGGCAAAACTATCTGCCGAAAGAACCGTTTGGGTGCCTATCCTGAAATCGAAGCTGTTCGTCATAACAATTGGCACTTCGTGAACATGGGCGCGCTTTTTCATTTTACCATCGCCGTACCAGCGGTAATACCAGGTATCGTAAAAATTGCCTTCGTTGGTACGCTTAATTATCAAATGGCCGAATTCATCGTAGAAGTAGATAGAACGTATGGTATCCCAAGTATCGCGGGTTTCTTTAACTGTAAAATACGATTCCACCAACCTGCACAAGCTATCGAATCGGTAATACTTAACAATACCGTCATCTGTTATTGCAGCGCCATCGGGCTTATATTCATACTGAATAGTAATGGCTCTTATTTTGTTCAGTTTAAGAATATCGTACCTGAAGCTTGGGGTAATAATATCTTCTTCATCCTGAAATATCATCAACTGGGCAGACAGGTTCAATGAAACCATAAACATTAAAACAAAGGCGAATGCCTCCGCCAGTCTTAACCTTAATCTTAGCCTCAACCTAAATCTCAACCTCATACAACTTTCTCAATCTGTGTAATAGCCTCGGGTGCTGAGCTTACAGGCATTTTACATGTTTTATTTTCGCAAACATAAATAAGTGTTCTTTCACCTACAAGCTTTGGTTTCAATAATTCAAGGTTTGATTTTGCTTCGGCTCCGAGTAATACTTTATTAGGCATATATACCACGTTCAGCTTATCGCGAAACATGGGCGCTTGTTTACCTGTAATAGCGACCTCGTAAAAGTTGCAATATTGATGAAGCATTAATATCCCCCAATTGGTATAACCCTGCGGGTAGCTGATCATATTTGCCTGAACTACGCAAAGCATTTTATTTGCCTTTGTAATATAATCTTCCTTAGCCAAAATATGGCCCAGCGAATGCAACACAATGGCCATAGCAGAATTAGAGGCCGGTATAACATTATCAGATGTTTCGGCCTTGCGGGCAACTATAGCCTGTTGCTCATCAGACGTATAATAGAACAGGTATTTATCTGCATCATAAAAATGTGCCAAGGTGTGCTGAACAAGCTTTTCAGAAAGTACTAACCACTTCTCATCAAAGGTTACTTCGTACAAATCAATAAATGCTTGAGCTACAAAAGCGTAATCATCTAAAAAGCCTGAAATGGTAGCCTTGCCATTTTTATAATTGCGATAAATTGAACCATCTTCCTGCATTAGTTTTTTTGAAATAAAATCGGCGTTCTTTAATACCACAGAAAGAAAATCCGGTTCTTTAAATGCTTTAAACGCGTCTATATATCCTTTCAACATCAAGCCATTCCACGATGCGAGTATTTTATCATCGAGCCCCGGCATTACTCTTTTACTGCGCCTGCCTGCAAGCGCATGAAGCCACTTTTCTTTTTTTCTTTCTAATTCTATCTCTTCAATATTCCGGCTCTGGCAAAAATCCATATCATTCTTTTTACTGAATAATATATAGGTATCCTCTTCCCAAACATCGGCTTCGTTTATGCTGTAATAAGCAGCAAACAATGGGAAATCATCTGCAATAAGTTCCTGTAATTCTTCTTTTGTCCAAACATAATACTTGCCTTCCTTTCCTTCCGAATCGGCATCTAATGCACAAAAAAAGCCACCTTCGGGTGAAGTTAAGTTAGATGTAATGAAATTATGAATGCCGTAAACAACATCTTTATAAAGCTTCTTTGGGTTAACCTTATATGCATTCGAATACAAGGACATAAGCTGCCCATTATCGTAAAGCATTTTTTCAAAATGCGGGGCTTTCCAAATACTATCAGTAGAATAACGGGCAAAGCCGCCTTCGACCGGGTCGTATATACCACCCAGCGCCATTTTTTCGAGTGTTAGGTTAATATGCGCATCAATACTCTTTGCTTCCTCTGCTCTTCCACTTTTCCGTAATGCATAGGCATAGTAAAGCAGGTACTCGTAATTATTGGGCATCGGGAACTTTGGAGAATAATTGTATCCTCCATAGGTCATATCGAACGAGGCGCTTATCTTTTCCGTAAATTCTTCGAGAGTTTTAAAATCGGGCTTTACATCAGTAACTGCAACAGTGGGAATTTTAGAAATATTGATGAGGCCCTTTTCTAAATCTGTAACAAACTCCATTATCTTATCTGTTTCCTTTTGGTGCAGGTTATACAGGTTAAGCAATAGCTGCTTCCAGTTATCTTTCGGAAAATAAGTGGCTCCGTAAACAGGGCGTGCATCCGGCAATGTAAAACAATTTAGTGGCCAGCCACCCCTACCCGATATTATCTGTACCGCATCCATATATACCTGGTCAACATCAGGACGTTCTTCCCTATCTACTTTAATGCATACATAATAATCATTCATTATGCTTGCCACTTCTTCGTCTTCAAACGATTCGTGCTCCATTACATGACACCAATGGCAGGCTGAGTAGCCAATGCTTACCAATACCAACTTATTCTCTGCCTTCGCCTTAGCAAATGCCTCATCGCCCCATGGATACCAATCGACAGGGTTATGCGCATGCTGCAAAAGGTAAGGGCTGGTTTCGTTTATAAGACGGTTGGTATGCACAACAAGTATTTGGAAGGTAAACTTACAAAAAGTGTCAGCCTCTGAACAAAGAGGTTTTCAGAAGATAATAACAATGAAATGGTTAAGAAGAACTTAGAGATAGAAAGCTTATTTTTTTTGCCTCATTTCAATTTGGAGCTTAAGAACATCAGCAGGAAATGACTCCAACCCTGCACCAATCATCTTAACTTCGTTCTTATATTCAAAATATAGCCTTACAGGATCTTTATCTAAATTCCCTCCTTGAGCCCACCAATAATCACCCAGAACATTGAAGTCCAATCTAATATTTTTTATGTCCAACAAATTATAATCTTTACTACTTGTAATACCTAACAAACTATGAGTAACCTTCATATTCATGGTATCAATATCAATAATTACACTCCCGAAAAACAGCCTCATCAATTCATAGAACATCAGCATACACGACATTACCACTATACCATACTGAAGCACAGGATATTGGATAAAAAACGAACTGAGTTTCGGGTAATTATTCTTGCCAAATATTAACACAAAAAGCACTAGTATAAGAAGGCTAATATTTAACCATCTTTTTTTATAAGAAATCTTGAGCGTATATATGTTATTTACCTGCATGATAATTCTATATGTAAATATACAAATGTATTATTCCCAAAGGCGCGGGCTATTAAAATCAGCTTTCAATCAATATATGATATACGTGCAGCAAAATATGTAACTGATACAGCTGTTTATAAATTAATTCGCTTTATGTTTAATATAGTAAATATAATAGGTAAATTTGCAACTACATACATCACCCTGCCCTCTCATTGCGCAATAAGAGGGAGATTTAATGCTCTTTGACATATTTACATCACCATTTTATTTCTTTAAGGAAGCAAAAAAAAACATTTATTATCCGCCAAAACCCGCCATATTCCGCCATCAAAAACGTGAAGGGGTCAATCGCCAAAGTCGGGTTACAAACCACCATTTTTTTGCGAATTCATTTTATTGAAAACCAATAGGTTGATGGGTAACAAAAGCCGAAAAGTGTAACCCGTGTTCAGAGGTTTTGAAAAATCAAAAACAGAATAGATTCTTCACTCTGTTCAGAATGACAAAAATCTCTGTGAGTTTTTGCGTCTTAGCGACTTTGCGGTGAAAATTATTTCTTCCTGAAGAATATCTCTATCGGTACACCCTTAAAGTCAAATTTCTCACGGAACTTATTTTCGAGGAAGCGCTTATAGTGTTCCTGCACGTATTGCGGCAGGTTACAAAACATAGCAAAGCAAGGGAATGCAACCGGCAACTGGGTCATATACTTAATGCGCACATACTTACCCTTATACGATGGTGGTGGCAATTCCTCAATAACAGGTAGCATAGCATCGTTTAATTTCGAGGTAGAAATATGCTGCTTGCGGTTATTATAAACCTGCATAGCGGTATCTAATACTTTAATAAGCCTCTGCTTTTCATGTACCGAAGTAAATATAATAGGCACATCGCGGAAGGGAGCCAATTTTGCACGTATAGCCTCACTGTAATCATCAAGAGTATTCGTCGTTTTTTCCATCAAATCCCACTTGTTCACTACTATAACAATGCCCTTATGGTTATTAACTGCAAGCGAGAATATGCTCATATCCTGCTGTTCCCAGCCCTGGGTGGCATCAATTAAAATAAGACATACATCGGCACGCTCAATAGCTTTAACACTGCGCATAACCGAATAAAACTCCACATCTTCATGCACCTTTGCCTTTTTACGCACACCGGCAGTATCTACCAACAGCATATCGTGGCCAAAACGGGTATAACGCATATCTATAGCATCGCGTGTAGTACCTGCAATTTCGGTTACTATCTGACGGTTTTCATCAAGCAACATATTTATCAATGATGATTTACCAACATTAGGCCTTCCTACCACTGCTATGCGCGGCAGGCCCTCATCATAATGCACATCCTGATTCTGGCCAAGGTTCTTTAATATATCATCCAGCAGATCGCCCGTACCTGCTCCACTTGCAGCCGAAACAGCATGCAAATCACCAATACCTAACGAATAAAACTCGGCAGCCTGCGATGCACGGTCAAAATTATCGGCTTTATTGGCAACCATAATCACTGCACGATCCTTATTTTTATTCCGGCGCAACATATCTGCCACCGTTTCATCATAAGGCGTTAAGCCTTCTTCTATATCAACCAAAAACAATATCAGGTTCGATTCATCAATAGCAAACTGTACTTGCTTACGTATCTCACCTTCAAATATATCATCGGTGCCATGTACATAACCACCGGTATCTATCAGGGTAAACCACTCACCGTTCCACTCAACACGACCATAGTGCCTGTCGCGGGTTACACCTGCTGTTGGGTCCTCAATGGCATCGCGCACACCTGTTAACCTGTTAAATAATGTTGATTTCCCTACGTTGGGCCTTCCTACTATTGCTACAATTCTCGACATATCTTCTTTAATTTGATAATTAGTCTATTTGATGATTTGATAATGAAATACTATTCAATCATTAAACACTATTATCTTTTTTATTTTACAATTGGTCTATTTGATGATTTGGTAATGAAAATGCTATTCAATTATCAAATCGGCACATCATCAAATCATCAAATTGGTATTACAAGTATCCAAAGCTTTTTAATTGATTCTCACTGTCACGCCAGTCCTTCTTTACCTTCACCTGTACTTCTAAAAACACTTTAGCGTTCAGCCATTTTTCCATATCCTTACGGGCTGCTGTGGCTGTCCTTTTAAGGGCTTCTCCTTTGTGGCCTATTATAATTCCCTTTTGGGTATGGCGGTTAACGTAAATAACAGCGCGTATAAAAGTAATCTTTTCATCCTCTCTAAACTCCTCTATTATTACCTCTACCGAATACGGAACCTCTTTTTGGTAATACATAAGTATCTTCTCACGTATTATTTCGGCTGCAAAAAAGCGCTCAGGTAAGTCCGACATTTGTTCTTTCGGAAAGAAAGGCTCTCCTTCGGGCAAATAGCCTATCAATATCTTTTTCAGTTCGGGTACATTAAAGCCATGCAAAGCCGATGTTACCAGCAGTTCCTTATATTTTAACTGGGTCTTTATCAATTCTAATTTTTGTGCTGTTTCTTCCTGCTTTTTCAGGTCGACCTTATTCAGCACAACTATAATAGGCACTTTAGCGCCATTTAGCCTGTTAATTACATCCAGACTAAAGCCATTCTCTTCAGTATCGGTCATGGCCATTATAATATCCGCATCTTCCATAGCCTCGCCAACCTTCTTCATCATAGCCTCCTGCATCTTGTAATGCGGCTTAATAACACCGGGAGTATCAGAAAACACCATTTGGTATTCAGGTTCATTGGCAATAGCAGTAATACGGTGCCTGGTAGTTTGAGGCTTGTGGGTAACTATCGATAGTTTTTCGCCTACCAAAGCGTTTACCAGAGTAGATTTACCCACATTGGGGTTACCCACCACGCTTATCCAGCCTGTCTTGTGTTTCTTGTCCATAGGTGTTCCTAAATATATTTTTATATTTAATCGGCTGCAAAGATAGTGTATAGTTGCGGCTTAGCGATAAATATGCAATAATATGGCTGTTATAAATGAAAAAAGACCTGATTTTTCGAGGCTTTTTATCATTTTAATAGATATTTATTAGTTTAGAGGAGTTTCTGCAACCGGGTAATATTATAACAGACACTAAACATTAATATAATTATGAAAAAAACAACTCTACTACTTTTAGCTATTGCAATATCATTTGGTTTTGGTTTTTCATTTAAAACAATCCTGACAAAACAATTGAGCAACAAGACAAAAACGGGAAAAGTAACTGGTATTGGAGGTGTATTTTTTAAGTGTAAAGACCCAATGAAATTGAAAGAATGGTATAAAACAAATTTAGGGCTACCGACAAATGAATATGGGGTAATGTTTGAATGGCGACAAGGTTCAGATACAACAAACAAAGGGCTCACCCAATGGAGTCCGTTCCCTGAGACGACAAAATATTTTGCGCCATCGACAAAGGACTTTATGATAAACTACCGGGTTGAAAACATGGAAGAACTAGTTGGTCAACTTAAAAAAGCAGGGGTGACTATTGCCGATACAGTAGAAAATACTGATTACGGAAAGTTTGTTCACATAATTGACCTTGAAGGAAACAAGGTAGAACTTTGGGAGCCAAAGGAATAAGTATGTAGAGTGTCGAAATTATTACCTGTAAATGAAAAAAGCCTTGATTTCTCAAGGCTTTTTATCGTTTTAGTAGCGGGGGCTGGATTCGAACCAACGACTTTTGGGTTATGAGCCCAACGAGCTACCTCTGCTCTACCCCGCAATATAATGACGCAAAGATACACTATTTTTATGGGGTTTTGAATTGATATAGGATATTTATGAACAGATATTGAACAAAATGCCACATTTGGCCTATTGTCGTCGCATAATCAGGTTCATTAATACCTAGCCTTTCAATAATTCATCGGTCGAATTTGGTTATGTATCTATTACTGTAAAAACAGGCTTATTTTAAAGCTTTCCTTAAAAACAACCTTTATAATCAAGCACGTCCATGTATATAAAGATCAAAAAAAGTTCCGGTATCTAAGTCGAACTTTACAGACCAAAAATTATCTCCTCCGTCGCATACTCTAATTATCCTTTTTAACCACCAATCATCAAAATCATCTTCATCTTCTTTACAAACTCGAAAGCAATTAATGTACAATATGTGATGCCCTCTTTCATTAATAAACCCTAAGTACTGTTTTCTATATTTCCCCAGCTTCTTTCTAATACCTGAATATCTATATCTATTAGACGAAAGCGTATCGAGATTCTGCTTATGTTGCCTCAAAGAGTGTTCAGTCCTATCAATATTTGCATGTGTTGGCGTAAATCTTTTTTCATACCCTCTGAAATGAAAATCACAATTGCTATCGTTAGCAGAAAATATTGCACAGTTATACCTCCATGTTTTATAATGCTCTGCTATAGTATCAAACCGCTGTGCAAAAACATGACCACATAAAATCAGGAAGAGCACAAAAAAGTGGAATAACTTCAACTTATTTAACATATCCAAATATATGAAATATTGACCTTTTTCTATTGCCCCTTTACCTGCGCCCTATAAGTAACACCGTAATCGCCATCCTTAGCTCCGTCGTGGGTATGTATGTATAATATAAACGATACTGTAAGAACTAACTGCGCACAAATAATACCCATAAACAGTTTCTTTTTGTTCTGAAATATTTTAGCCATAAATATATACGTGAATGGGAAGGCCACTATAATGTAATGCTGGTAAACAAATATGCCACTAAAGTTCATTATAATACCCATGCCCAACAATATACCGAACAGGTAAAAATTAGTAGAACTAAGGTTGGTTGTTAATTTGGCAAACAATTGCTTTTGTTTTATATAAGCAAACAAAGTTTTTACATAACCCCAAACCCGCTTCAGTGTATAAAAACCGGTGCAAGCCAAAGCAAGGTTTAGTATTGCCACCAAATACGTTGCATGGCCACCTATAAATGGTTCCTTTATAAAATCAAAAAAATATTGTTTAAGCGAATACATCAGGTTAAGCCCGTGAGAATCTAAAAACCAATAGATATAAAAATTAAACTCCCACAAGTAATCAATTTTTAAGCTGCGTGGTTGCGGGTTATGCACTAAGTATAACACCCAGGGTATAAGGCCAATACTACCTATAATACTGCCTACTAGCCAATAGCCCCACTTAAAAGTCAGCTTGTTCCGGTAATCATATATCAGAGTAAAAATAAATATACCTGCTGCATAATAAAAGCCACTCATGTGTATTTGCCCAACAAGTGCCCCAAATAACCCCCATAAAAATGCACCCCAGCCTTTATTACGGTATACATTACCCAAAATAACCATAAAGCAAAAAATGGGCAACACATCCTGTTCCCATATTTTACGCGAAAAGAGCACGGCCAAAGGAGCCACTGCAGCTAAGGTAAGCCCCCATAGCCAAATATCCCTTTGATCTTTTTCTATTTTAAATGTAATTAACAGCAAGAAACATATTATGGCAATTACATTTATCCATTGTACGCATGCGGCCATTGCTGTAGGTGTGTGAACAAAAAAAGCCATTGCAGAAAAAATAGCCACACTAAAACCCGGATTAATAACACCTGCACTACTATTCATTCCCACACCGCGCCAGTGACCAGTTTTCGCAACCTCTTCTGCGGTGTTATACATCCACTGCTCATCACCTTTCCATTCCATGTCGTTTACCCAAACTAAACGCAGGAAAAGGCCAAAGGCAATTACGACAAGAAATAACCAGTTAGAACGTAGCCAGGCAGTATTTGTCATTTAGGGTATTATCTCTTCTTAAAAACTGATTTACCGGCAGAGCCTAATAACATATAGTGAGAATCGATTGAATTAATGCCAATATCGGTATGGTGTGCATAGCCTTCTTTATACTCCCTTAACGAATAGCAGGTAACCGCATCAGTAGAAAATAGGTTATCTATAAACTTGTATGCCCAGTATGATATATCACTTTTAGGCTTACCCTCCATGGTCACTTTAATTTTCTCCACTAAAGAATCTTCCGAAAAATAGATAGTATGTGAGGTATCATTCATATCAATCCAGGTGCCAAGTATTAGTTGCTTTATAGTATTGGTATCAAGCTTTTGGCAAGGATCTGC
>JABDCA010000048.1:14775-16128 GCA_013288345.1 Bacteroidota bacterium
GGATCTGCAGGTTTTGGGGCGTTTTGAGCATACGATAGTCCTGTAAACAGGCAAAATAGAAAAATGATTGCAATACGCTTCATAGTTTATCTGGGTTTGTTTTTAGAACGAATTATGAGCCGGAGCGACTGGTCATATGTAGCATAACTCCATGCCCAGTTGATAAAGATAAATATTCTGTTTTTAATACCAACTATCGACATAAGGTGGATGAACATCCATACCAACCAGGCGAAGAATCCCTGAAACTTTACAAAAGACAGATCAACCACAGCCAGGTTTTTACCTACAGTGGCCATTGAGCCTAAGTTCTTATAATGAAACACCTCCTGCTTTTTGTCGATACTCATGTTCTTAAAGTTCTTTGCAAGCCGCTCAGCCTGCTGTATTGCAGGCTGGGCCATCTGTGGGTGCCCATTAGGGTACTTTTCATCGGTCATAAAAGCAATATCGCCAATTGCAAAAACATTTTCTAAGCCCAATACCCTATTATATTGGTCAACTTTTATTCTGTTATTGCGTACAAGAGCTCCTGCAGGAATTCCATTGAGTTTATTACCTGTAACTCCGGCAGCCCATATCAATGTTCTTGAAAACAAAGTCGTACCATCAGATAGTAAAACATTCTTCCCGTCATAATCCTTTACACTGGTATTGGTTTTAATGTGAACCCCCAACTTCTCTAAATACCCAGAAGCTTTTTGCGAAGCTTCAGCCGACATAACATTTAATACTTTAGGAGATGCTTCTACCAATACCACCTGCATGTATTTAAAGTCGAGTTCAGGATAATCCTTAGGCAAAACATGTTTTTTCATTTCTGCAAGCGTGCCCGAAACTTCAACACCTGTAGGGCCACCACCAACCACTACAATATTCATGAGTGCCTGTTGTTCATCTTTATCTTCAGTACCTAAGGCATTTTCGTAATTCTCTAATACTCTATTCCGTATATCCAGTGCTTCAGCAACCGATTTCATGGGCAATGCATGAGCCATTATTTTTTCATTACCAAAGAAATTAGTATCAGCACCAATGGCAAGCACCAGAAAATCGTAATTTATTTTGCCAATAGCAGTAGTTATATAATTCTCTTTTGTACTAACTGATGTAACTTCTGCAATACGTATATGCACATTATGCTTCCCCTGAAATATCTTCCTGTATGGAAATGATATTGCACTTGGTTCGAGTCCTGAGGTCGCTACTTGATAGTATAATGGCTGAAATTGATGGTAGTTATTTTTATCAATTAATACAACCTGATAATCGCTTTTTGAAAGATCGCGGGCAAGCTTAAGCCCTCCAAAGCCACCACCAATTATTACGACTCTCTTTTGCTTTGTTTCAGGG
>JABDCA010000048.1:16138-16983 GCA_013288345.1 Bacteroidota bacterium
AAGTAGCAAAATAACACATTTTACGCCTGGTCGGCTTATACAAATAAAAATCCCGGCCCACACTAATGTAGGACGGGACAAATACTACAAAGAATACTACTTCTTTTTCAGTGAAGCCAAATAGGCTTTCCAGGGTGTCCAGTAGTAATCAACCCATCCGGTTCTTATACCCGGAGCTTGCTTATCGGGTACATTGGCATGCACCATATGCAATATAGCATCTTTGCCCTTTTGCTCAAAGGTTAAAATAAGGGTAGAATCATTATCATCTTTTTCCCAATCTTCGCCTGACCACGATTGAACAATTAATTTGTTCTTTACCAATTGAAGGTTCCTGCCTCCATGATATCCTCCATAAGCAGAAAATGTTGCACCCTCTTTAGCAGATATTTTTGCCGGGTTGCCACCTGTTAAGGCTGTATGATGTTTTGAATCGAGGTACATTGAATACAATGTAGCTGTGTCGGTGTTTTTAAACACCACCTTTTGTTCGATTGTTTTTGCCATATTTTTTAAGGTTTAGCTTTAGGTTAAGGCTTAGACTGAATCTCAGCCTTAACCTCGACCTGATTATTTATTTATAATATAACGAACCAAGAACGAATAACCGGACAACACATCAAAAATAAAAAAAGCCCTGTATAAACAAGGCTTTAATACTTTGACTTTTTCTTAAAGACTACTTAACTATTGTTACCCTGCCCAGGTATTGATGTTTCTTCTGCTCTACGCAATCAATTGCATCTATAAGGTAAACGTAAGTATCTTCCTGTGCTTCATAGTTACCGCCATTCACTCTTCCATCCCATCCTTTATTCATATCATTAGTATAGTATAACTCCATT
>JABDCA010000049.1 GCA_013288345.1 Bacteroidota bacterium
CTGCTTACAACGTATACAAGGTGGCAAATTAAAAGCCAAGATTGAAGGCCATGCAATTAAGGATGGAGAAATTACTCCTGCCTGCGCACAATCATGCCCTACTAACGCACTTGTATTTGGTAATGTAAATGATCCTGAAAGCAGAGTAGCAAAATTGATACAGGAAGAAAGAAGCTACTTATTGCTTGCTGACTTAGATACACAACCTAATGTGTTCTATATGACCAAGGTAAGGAACAGCGAAAAAGCTATTTTGGAATAAACATAAAAACAGAATAAAAGAGAACGTTATGCAACACGAATCAATTATCAGGGAACCTCTTCTGTTAGGTAAGAAAACTTACCATCAGATTACAGAAGATGTGGCTCGCCCGGTAGAAGGTAAAGCGAATAAATATTGGTGGCTTATGCTTGCTCTTGCTGTTACAGCATGGAGCTGGGGTATCGGTTGCATGGCTTACACAGTGGGCCGTGGTATTGGTACCTGGGGGCTTAACCGTACTATCGACTGGGGTTGGGATATTACCAACTTCGTATGGTGGATCGGTATCGGTCACGCCGGAACCCTTATCTCTGCGGTATTGTGCTTGTTCCGTCAACGCTGGAGATTAACCATTAACCGTTCTGCAGAAGCTATGACCATATTTGCCGTTATGTGCGCTGCTATATTTCCGGTATTGCACATGGGCCGCCCTTGGTTAGCATATTTCGTATTCCCTTTACCAAACCAGTTCGGTTCGTTGTGGGTTAACTTTAACTCGCCGCTGTTGTGGGACGTATTTGCAATATCGACATACTTCAGCGTATCGGTAGTGTTCTGGTATCTCGGTCTTATTCCTGATTTTGCAATGATCCGCGACCGTGCGAAAGTTGCAGGCAGAAAAATATCATACTACTGCTACCGTGTATTAAGCTTCGGATGGAGCGGTAGGGCAAAAGACTGGCAACGTTTTGAAGAGGTATCTCTTGTGTTGGCAGGTATTTGTACCCCACTTGTATTCTCGGTTCACTCTATAGTAAGTAGTGACTTCGCTAC
The DNA here is from genome assembly GCA_013288345.1 of Bacteroidota bacterium. Classification (GTDB taxonomy): domain Bacteria; phylum Bacteroidota; class Bacteroidia; order JABEUT01; family JABEUT01; genus JABEUT01. The sequence continues at coordinate 1,037 of JABDCA010000049.1, forward strand.
CGGTGTGGTTCGCGGATGGCACTCTACCGTTTACCCGCCTTACTTCGTTGCCGGTGCCATTTTCTCGGGCATGGCAATGGTATTAACACTTGTAATTGTAGGCCGTAAAGTGTTGGGCCTGGAAGAATACATTACCATACAGCACATTGACACTATGAACAAGACCATGTTAACCATGGGCTCGGTTGTAGGTGTAGCATACTTTGCTGAGTTCTTTATGGCATGGTATTCTGGCGATCCTAACGAAAGCTTTATTTATCTTTCATGGAATAACGCTATCGGTCCTTATGGCTGGGCATTCTGGTCGCTCATAATATGTAATAACCTCTTGCCGCAAATATTGTGGAGCAAGCGGATGAGAAGGAACCTTTATGTTACATTCTTTATGTCTATCGTTATCAACATTGGTATGTGGTTCGAGCGTTTCGATATTATCGTAACCGATCTTTACCGCGATTACATGCCATCAGACTGGACATACTATTCACCAACCTGGGTTGAGGTAGGTATTTTTGTAGGAACCATTGGTATGTTCTTTACATTCTTCCTCATCTTCGCAAGGGTATTCCCTTTCATTGCACAGGCTGAATTAAAAACAACCTTGAAAGCAACAGGCGATCTGTTCCATAATCCACCGCGCAAGCTAAAGGCTAATGGTACCGCTGCTGATGGATCAACTGTACAACCACAAACTGCACATTAATAACCGGAATAAACAGAATACAATATGAGTCACACCTTTGTACATGCTCTTTACGATGACGACGACCGCTTAAAAGATGGCGCTACGAAAGTGCGCAGTCTTGGCCACACCATCAAAGATGTATTTTCTCCTTTTCCTGTACACGGAATAGATAAAATAATGGGCATTAAACGTACCCGCATTTCTATCTGTTGTTTCATTTACGGCTGCACAGGTTTTTCACTTGCATTCTGGATGATATCGTACATGATGGTATATGACTGGCCTATTGATATTGGCGGTAAACCAAATTTTACCCCATACCATAACCTTCCATCGTGGATCCCTATTTTGTTTGAATCAACTGTATTGTGTTCAGCACACGGTATGGCAATTACCTTTTTGCTTCGCAGCTGGTTACTACCAGGTGTAAGCCCTAAGAACCCTGACCCACGCACAACCGATGACCACTTTTTAATGGTTATGCCTGCGTACACCGATGCAGATATTAAAGCTATTACCGGCATTGCAAAAGAAACAGGTGCTGTAGAAATAAAAACTGTACACGCTTAACTGATTATTCGCAAAGAAAAATAATATGAAAGTAAACATCACATCGGGCAGGAAGTTATTATTCGCACTTCCTATTATTGGAGCCGGAATTTGCTGTTCCGTTTTCTTTAACTCGTGTACCCGTAATAATCCTGACAGCCCGGGCGTAGAATATATGCCTGATATGTACCGCTCACCTTCTTATGAAGATAATTCGACAAACCCTCTCTTCCCCGATGGTATGACCAACAGGCTTCCTGTTGCAGGTACTATACCGGTTGGTTTTGTACCTGATCCGTTCCCTAATACACCTGATGGATGGAAGGATGCTTCGGAAAATTTAAAAGATCCGTTCCCTGCTACACCTGAAATTATTGCTGAAGGTAAAGCCAAGTTTGAAATATTCTGTATTCACTGCCATGGCGCAAATGGAATGGGTGATGGAGCAGTTGCAGGTAAACTGCCTGGCCCACCGCCACCATACTCAGGCCCTGTGCTTAGAATTATTACCGAAGGCGAAATGTACCAGGCTATTGAATACGGTAAAGGACTGATGGGTTCTCACGCATCTCAGTTAACTGTTGATGAAAGATGGAAGATCATACGTTACGTACAGGTATTGCAACACTTTGGCGAAAAAGCTGATTCTACCAAGACAGCCACTATGCCTGTAGTTGTAGCCCAAGATAAGAAACCTTCATAAAGAAATTATATAAAAGCAAGATTGATATGAATTACTACACATTCTCTGACAAAGCAAAAAGGCTAACCTATATCTTGATGGGGTTAGGCGTTATTGCCCTTATTTTTGGCCTTGTTAGCGGCAACATCACCTCTACCCGTTTTTGGGCCAATATATTATTAGAAGCCGCCTTTTTTACATTTATTTCATTGGGTGCTATCTTCTTTATGTCTCTCCAGTATGTGGCACAATCAGGCTGGTCGGTAATGGTAAAGCGCGTGTATGAAGCTGTTGGAAGGTTTTTGCCTTTCGGTCTTATTATAATTTTCCTGGTAATGGTTGTTAGTGCTATTAAAGGTGCAGGTGCAAATGGATCTAACGATATTGTATATCACTGGATGCACAAAGGAACCGATAAGATATATGATGAACTGGTTGCAAAAAAATCAATGTGGCTCAATATTCCTTTTGTGTTATTACGCACATTAATTATTGGCGGAATATGGGTTTACCTTGCTAATGTAATGCGCAAGCGTTCTATCGAAATGGATCTGACCAACGATTACCTGCCGCTTCACTTCAAGAATTTAATGACCGCTGCTTACTATATAGTTTTCTTTGGTATTACAGAGCAGTTTATGGCATGGGATTGGATCATGGCAATTGATGCTAACTGGCACAGCACTTTGTTTGGCTGGTATTTATTTGATGATATGTGGCTTACCGGTGTAATTGTAACTGTATTACTTACTATACACCTCCGCAGAAAAGGACTTTTGACAAACGTAAATGCTAACCACATGCACAACCTTGGTTTGTGGATGTTTGCACTCAGCGTATTATGGGGTTACCTCTGGTTCTTCCAATTTATGTTCTACTGGTACACAAACATACCTGATGAAGTAGTTTACTTCCAGGCACGTATCGATCACTACCGTTGTATTTTCTGGATCATGTTCTGCGTTAACCTTTTATTACCTCTTATTGTGTTAATGACAAGGGATACCAAACGTAACGACAAATACCTGGTTATTATCGGTTCTATATTACTTGTTACACACTGGTTAGATGCTTACATATGGGTTATGCCGGGCTCTATTGGTGTAGAGTGGAACATTGGTTTTTATGAAATAGGTTTGGCAATTGGCTTTATCGGTTTCTTCCTTTATGTGGTGCTTAGCGCATTGGCTAAAGTTCCTGTTCAAATCAAGAACCACCCTTACATTGAAGAAAGTCTTCATCACCATATTTAAACTAAAACACGATATAAAGTAATTATTAAAAAGTACACCTTATGATAAAGCTTCTAGTTTACATTGCAATAGCCCTAACAGTAGTCCTCCTGTTTCAGCTTATGCGCATATACCAGCTTTCTTCTGAAATAAAAGGAAAGAATATTGGAATGGCGAATGAGAAGGACAACCGTTCGCAAGGCCGCGCCTCTCTGATATTTGTTTTAGGCTTTTTCATTTTCCTTATATGGCTTATTGTAAGGTTTAAAGATGATATGCTTCCGGTAGCAGCTTCTGATGTGGGTAAAACATCAGATAACCTGTTTATGTTCAACTGGGTTATCATTTTTATCGTGTTCTTTATTACAACTTTTATGCTGTTCTTTTTTGCATACAAGTATGCTAAAACTGCAAAAAATCCTACTGCATATTTTTATCCGCACAATGATAAATTAGAACTTATCTGGACCGTTGTTCCTTCTATAGCGCTTGCTGTAATTGTTATTTACGGTTTGAGCCTCTGGGGTAAAATGACTGAGAAAGCTTCGGATAATGCACTGAACATACAGTTATACGCTAAGCAATTCGACTTTACTGTTCGTTATTCTGGCGCCGATAATAAACTGGGTGTTACCAATTACAAAATGATTGATGATGCTACCAACCCATTGGGTATGGATTCTACCGATAAGAGCGGATGGGATGATGTAGTAGTTCATGGTGAATTACACATGCCTGTTGGCCGCGAAATAAATATACAATGTAACGCACGTGATGTAATGCATGGTATGTATTTCCCTCACTTCCGCGAACAGATCAACTGTGTACCGGGTATGAGTACCTATATGCACTTTGTGCCTACCATTACTACCGATTCGATGAGGACTATAATGCATGATACTGCTTACGATTACATTTTGGTATGTAACCGCGTATGCGGATCGGGTCACTACAACATGTTTTTAAAGGTTGTGGTTGATACCAAAGCACAATTTGAAAAATGGCTTGCAACCAAAACCCCGCAGTTCGACGCTATTAACAAGCGCAGCCACGGTGGAGCGGTTACAATGAAATAAATTTTGACAGGAAAGAACTAATTTTGAAACAATAAAACAGGTAAGTATGGAAACTCACGCTCACGAAGCTACCCACACCGCGGCACACACCGAGCATCATCATCACGAACACCCTTCTCAGTCGTTCGTGGAGAAGTATATGTTCAGCATGGACCATAAGATCATCAGCAAGCAGTTTTTATTTACTGCTATGTTCATGGCTTTTGCTGCCGCTATTATGAGTGTATTATTCAGGTTGCAATTAGCATGGCCTGGTCAGCAATCAAGCGTTATGCATTTCTTTTTGGGCGACAGATGGGCTAAAGGCGGTGTATTAGATCCTAACATGTATCTTGGTTTAGTTACTATTCACGGTACCATCATGGTGTTCTTCCTTTTAACAGGCGGATTGAGCGGAACGTTTGCGAATCTTCTTATTCCACTTCAGGTTGGTGCACGCGATATGGCATCTCCAATGATGAACATGCTTTCGTATTGGTTCTTCTTCATATCATCACTTATTATGTTCATCTCTTTGTTTATTGAAACCGGTCCGGCTTCAGCAGGATGGACAATTTATCCTCCTCTCAGCGCACTGCCACAGGCAATACCGGGTTCAGGAGCAGGTATGACTTTATGGTTGACCAGTATCGCTTTGTTTGTTGTATCATCTTTATTAGGTGGTTTGAACTACATAGTAACTGTGGTAAACTTAAGGACCATTGGAATGAAAATGACCCGCCTGCCTTTAACAATTTGGGCGCTTCTTATCACCGCTATTCTTGGTGTACTTTCTTTCCCTGTTCTTTTCGGTGCTGCTATATTGCTCATATTCGACCGTAGCTTCGGAACAAGCTTTTACCTTTCTGATATTTATATCGGTGGTCAGGCTTTATCTGAAACAGGTGGTAGCCCAATATTATTTGAACACTTATTCTGGTTCCTTGGCCACCCTGAGGTGTACATTGTAATTATGCCTGCCTTTGGTATAATGTCCGAAATTATATCTATCAATGCACGTAAACCTATTTTCGGTTATCGCGCCATGATCGGGTCTATGTTATCCATTGCATTCCTTGCCTTTATAGTATGGGGTCACCACATGTTTGTGAGTGGTATGAATCCGTTCCTTGGTTCGGTGTTTGTATTTACAACACTACTCATAGCCATACCATCGGCGGTAAAAGCATTTAACTACATTACTACCTTGTGGAAGGGTTCCATAACCTTTAACCCGCAATTATTATTTGTGGTGGGTGCTGTATCTACATTTATATCGGGTGGTCTTACGGGTATCATTCTCGCTGACTCAGCACTCGACGTAGCTGTTCATGGAACATATTTCGTGGTAGCTCACTTCCATATAGTAATGGGATTATCTGCAGTACTGGCTATGTTTGGCGGTGTGTACCACTGGTTCCCAAAAATGTTTGGCCGTATGATGAATAAAAAACTAGGCTACTGGCATTTTTGGTTAACCTTTATCTGCGCCTATGGTGTGTTTTTACCAATGCACTTTTTAGGATTAGCAGGCGTACCAAGAAGGTATTATACTAATGATGCTTATGCACCATGGGCTAAGTTGCAGGACATTAACGTTATTGTCAGCATATTTGCTATTGTTGGTGTATTATCGCAAATCATATTCTTTGTGAATTTCTTCTACAGCATGAGCAAAGGCACCAAATCAGCACAAAACCCATGGGATGCTAACACACTGGAATGGACAACTCCTATTGTTCCGGGCCATGGTAACTGGGAAGGCGACCTGCCGGTAGTACACCGTTGGGCTTATGATTACAGCAAACCAGGTAAAGCGCATGACTTTGTTCCTCAAACTGTTCCTATGGAAGAGGGTGAGCTGGATGAAGGTGAGCATTCCTAATCGCTTTAAAAACTAATATTCGAAAAGGAAGGCCGAAAGCCTTCCTTTTTCTTTTGTAGCAGGTGTTTCACTGTATTCAATACTTACCTAAATCGATTTTAACTAAGGGTTTGACAAAATAATACCTTGTTTTTCTTGCATTTGAATAATCCATTGCATAGATTTGATTTTTAATATTCATCAAATAAATATAAAAATGAAAAAGAATTCCCTGCTTCTTATCATGATGGTAACTTTTGGTTTGTTTATCAACACAATACTGCAAGCACAAACCACATTACTCTATCAGAATTTTGAAACATCTAAAACAGTTATGCCGGCCGGCTGGTCGCAGCAAGATTCTATTTCTGCCCCGACAAACTTAGGCTGGGTATTTGGTGCTGCATTTGGCGGACAGTTCTCATCTAATATCCCCAATCATAGTTATTATGCTGTAGTAGACGATTACGATAATAATTACCCGAACATACAACCCAACAATGATACCCTCTATTCTCCTTCATTTAGTTGTGTAGGTCATACACATGTATATATTTCATTCGACCTGTTGTACTATATATTGACAGGGTATGAAACAGCCAACCTTATTGTTTCTAATGATGGAGGCAAAACATGGAATACTATAGCACCAGATACTACCGGCGGCTTGCCCGGTAACCCCAATTATATTGTTTGGGAAGATTCGTTGGTGTATGATATATCTGCTTATGCTGCCAACCACGCTAATGTTAAAATAGGCTTTGCTTATTTTAACGGATGCCCTAATCCGTATAATACAGGTGCAGCGTTCGGCGTTGATAATATAGATGTATTTGCTCCCCGTAACTATGACCTGGGTATAGCATCACAAAACTTACCATTTTTAATGCAGGTAGGTACACCGTATACGTTTACAGGTGTTGCTAATAATTATGGCGGAGACAGTATAGCATCTATGCACATGAATTATATGGTTAACGGAGGTGCGGTACAAACCGATAACATTACCGGAATTATAGGATTCAATGGACTAACAAGTTATAACTTTAGTCATAATAAACCTTTTACCCCACCTGCTGCGGGTACATATACTGTAAAATTCTGGGCAGATAACCTGAATGGAGCGAACACAGATCAGTTTCACCCGAATGATACTTTATCGGCAAATTTTATGGCCATAACTGCTGTTCAGCCTAAAATGGTAATGTTCGAAGAGCTGATGAATGCTTCATGTGACCCTTGTTTACAGGCAACTCCCAATGTAGATTCTGTTCTTGCCAACAATGCATCAATTTGTAATACTATAAGGTATCACTACGATTTCCCTGGAAGGGATTTTATGGACGATGAAACTTTTAATTCTTTTGTGGCATCGAGAGCCGATACTTTTTATATGGCTAATGGCGTGCCTAACGGATACCTGGACGGGATTAATGTTTACCCGGGTTATGGTGGCCCGTTGGTAGGTCCTGCTTCGGGGGCTTTGAATACTGCTTTTGTACAATATGAAGCAGCAACCGGTTCTCCATTCTCTATTGCCATAAACTCAGCAACCTATACACCAGCTACCCAAACCTTTTCTCTGTCAGCTAAAATTACTTCGTATGGTAATTTTCCTGCGGGCTTAAAGGCGCAGGTAATTCTTTCGGTAGATACCATTACATATAAATATGACCAAAGTGAGGAAGACCCGCAAGCTAGTTTCCAACCGCCGATAGGCAGTACCTCGGCAGCTAATGGCGGCACCCCGGACAGTTTCTTTCCTTATGTGCTTTCTTTCCCTGATGTAGCTGAAGATATGATGCCGGGCCCCGGTGGCACATCATTGAATTCTTTTACTGCAGGTTCGAGCCAGACCATAAATGTAAACTGGGTAGTTAATCACCCTTGGGGCAGTAACCCGAAAGGTAGCACCGCACTTGGCGATACAAGTAAATACGATTCCACTGCTGCAATGAAGTTTACCGTTTTTGTACAGGATAATGCAGGTGAACCAGCTGTAGGTGTTCCTGCGCAGTATGTGTACCAGTCTGCAAGTGCAAAGGTTAGTTACATCGTTGGCCTGCAGGAAATTTCGAATGGTGTATATTTTCAAATGTATCCTAATCCTACAAGGGGTAATACCAATGTAGTATTTGATATTGCAAAAGATCAGAATGTAAATATTGACGTATATAATGTAATAGGTGAAAAAATAAGTACAGCAAACCTGGGTAAAACAGCAGCAGGGCGACACAGCTATACCATTAATGGCGTGGGATTGCAAGCGGGAGTGTATTTGGTTAAGTTTACGACTGACAATGCTTCAACCACCCAACAATTAATAATACAGCAATAAGTAATTGAATGATTAAGAAGGCTCTGCACCGTAGCAGGGTCTTCTTATTATAATAATTCGTATATTAGATAAGACAAATAGGTACCATGAAGAAAACATTACTTGTTATAGTTGCTCTTTTAGGTTTTTGCTCCCTTGGCTTTAGCCAATTATCTATACAAGATACCTCGGGTGCGACATTAACCAATGGCGACACTCTGGCTGTAAACGGAACGGCCGGTTACCAGCTTTCGGCCCATGTTTATATTTATAATGCTATTGTACCCATTCCGGTTGAAGCTATTGCCATACCGGGTAATGTGGCAGTTAGTGGTTGTACTTATAGTATTTGTGTAGGCCCTACATGTTATAAAACAGTGCCTGTAAATACCAATTTTACATCTCCATCATTTAATGTGCCTAAGGGAAAAGATTCGAATGCTTTTTACCAGGATTATAATGCAGTAAATGCCGGAACAACGGTGATCATGTACGAAATAAAGAACAAAACAGGAACCGATTCTGCCTGGTTCTTTGTGAAGTTTATTGCAGTACCAACAGGTATTCAAACTATAGCAGCTAATAACCTGCATATTTCATCTCTATATCCGAACCCTGCTAACAGCAGTTTTAGTTTTACTTATCATACCGATTATGATGCGCAGTTAAGTATTTATAATTCGTTAGGGCAAGAAGTTAAAGCCATTGCCTTAAGCCCTGCTAAAGAGAGTATAAGCATTAATACTACTGATATGCCTTCGGGTATTTATATATGCAGGGTGCAAGCTGCAGGCGCTAATACTGCTTTCCGTAGGTTGGTAGTATCGCACTAGTTTAATATGCATTTTAATTTATGTATGTAATGAAAAAAATAATCTTTTTATTGTTTTTGCTTGCCTCGGTAAATGTTTTTGCACAAGGAATGAAGAACTCGAAGGTGCCAACAGTGCAGGTAAAAACAATGGATGGCTCGGCTTTCAGCACCTCAAAGTTCTCGAACAATGGCAAACCAATTATTATTGATTTTTGGGCTACATGGTGCAAGCCATGTATTGCAGAGTTAGATGCCATATCAGACAATTATGCTCAATGGCAAAAGGAAACAGGCGTTAAAATAATTACCATATCGGTTGATGACGCCCGCACTATGGCTAAGGTTGCCCCTTTCTTTAAAGAAAAAGGCTGGCTATATGAATCATACCTCGACCCTAACCAGGATTTTCAGCATGCCATGCAGGTAATGACCTGCCCTTATGTATTTATTATTGATGGTAACGGGCAAATAGTATGGATGCATACATCATATATGGAGGGCGATGAAGATAAGCTATATGATGCCCTTAAGAAAGTTGCAAAAAAATAAACCTACTTTTACAGGCAAGCTTAATCAGTATCCTATATGAGGCAATACAGAATTGCAATAGCTCTTTTATTTTGTGGCGCCTATCTCTGCGCATATTCTCAGGATATGAAAGGGAATAAAGTTCCGGCCGTTGCCATAAAGACAATGAATGGCATATTATCCAATACTTCTAAATTTTCGAATAACGGTAAACCGATGGTGATTGACTTTTGGGCCACATGGTGCGTGCCTTGCATTATGGAACTGAATGCCATTGCCGATAAATACGATTACTGGCAAAAAGAAACGGGTGTAAAAATGATAATTGTATCGGTTGATACTGTTCACAATACAACTACCGTATCATCATTTGTAAAGAACAAAGGCTGGCGGTATGATGTGTATCTCGATCCTGATAAATCATTCCAGGAAGCAATGAAGGTTATGGATACTCCTTGTACATTTGTTGTAGACGGCAGCGGAAAAATAGTGTGGATGCATAATTCCTATAACGAAGGCGATGAAGACAAGGTATTTGAAGAACTCAAAAAAATAACAGCTAAGTAATTGAAAAAAATACAACTCATAGTTAGTTTACTTTTTGTTTCGGTTGTTAATGCTCAATCGCTAACAGATGGCCAATTACGCGGCAGTATTGAAATTGATGCTCAGACCTATAGGCACGATTCGCTGATTGGCGCTCCTGCGGTACCCGAAAAAATGGGGCTCAATTCGTTTGCGCAACTTGATTATACCAACGGGAAAATATCGGCAGGCATACGTTACGAAGCCTACGAGAATGCTTTACAGGGATACGATGCCCGCTATAACGGACAGGGCATAGCAAATAAGTATTTGCGTTTTGCCGATTCGACCATTGATGTAACAGTTGGTGATTTTTACGAGCAGTTTGGCAGCGGGCTTATATTACGTAGCTACTGGCAATACCAACTGGGTGTAGATAATTCAATTGATGGTGTAAGGCTTAAGTATAATATATGTAAAGGCATTTCGGTAAAGGGTGTAATAGGCCACCAGCGTTATTACTGGGGCGAAGGGGCCGGCATTGTGCGTGGTGTTGATGGTGAGATAAACCTGAATGAATTGATTCCGCATTGGGATACAATAAAGACAAAAATAATTCTGGGCGGAAGTTTTGTAAGTAATTACCAGGTACCCGATAATACTACCTATAATGTGCCAGGTAATGTTGGGGCAACTGCCGGAAGAATTTCTATAAACAACGGTGGCTTTTCTTTTTATTCGGAATATGCTTACAAGATAAATGACCCATCGGTAGTTAATAATTACATATATAAACCGGGCCAGGCATTTTTGCTCAGAACAGGTTATTCTACCAAAGGCTTTTCGTTTTCGGTTAGCGGCGAGAGTATGGATAACATGAGTTTTAAATCGGACAGGACAGCTACGAAAAACGATTTGGATATTAATTACCTGCCCACACTACCGCGCGATGAAACATACCAGCTTGCTCAAATATATCCGTATGCTACACAACCCAATGGCGAAATGGGTGTTGATGCTGAACTGAGATATACATTGCCAAAAGAAAGTGTATTGGGAGGCAAATATGGTACTGAGCTTGATGCTGAGGTTTCTGCTATCAATGCGTTGGATACTACTAACCTGAATGACCTGAACACAAACCGCCTTGGTTACTCGGTAAATTATTTTGGTGTTAACAGCGAAATTTATTTTAACAATACCACTATTGAGCTAAAGCATAAATTCTCTCCTAAGTTCCGTATGATATTGCAGTATGTGGATGAAGCCTATAATAAAGATGTAATTCAGCAGGAGGTAGGTTATCAAATTGTGCATTGCAATATTGGCATATTCGATGGGTACTATCGTATAGCTTCATCAAATACTTTGCACTTTGAATTTCAGGAACTGTTAACCAAACAAGATCAGGGTAACTGGGCCTTTGGTATGGCTGAAATGAATTTTGGTTCGAACTGGTTTGCAGGCTTGCTCGATGAATATAATTATGGCAACCCCATTGCAAACCAGCAGATACATTACTATACCATTACAGGTGGCTATACCAAAAATGCACTACGGGTATCATTGGGTTACGGCAAAACGCGTTCGGGCATACTTTGTGTTGGTGGAGTTTGCAGGCAGATACCTGCTTCCGATGGATTTAGCTTATCGCTTACCGAAAGTTTTTAATATGAAAGGCGCATATAAAATAATAGGTGCAGGTATTCTTATGATTGCAGCAGCTTCCTGCGATAAAATTACCAACCCTATTATTGCAACAACTAAGTATTCAGCATTGCCAAATACTCCGCCAGACCATGTTACCCATACTACCGATTCAACTATAACCAAAGTATTGCTCGAAGATTATATGGGCCACTTCTGTACCAACTGCCCTGCTGCGGTAAGTGCTGCCGAAAATATTTTAAAAAGCCCAGTTGGCAATCAGGTAGTATCTATGGAAGTGAATGTAGGCTTTGATGCTGATACTGCCGGTGAAGTAGGTGCGCCGCTTGTTCCGCCGGGTTTGCCCGATACTGCTTATAAGGTAAATTATATAACCCCCGCAGGTACAGCCTGGGACAATACGCTTGTGAATAGTATTAATGAAGGTGTGCCACAGGGAATGGTTAACCGCATCTATTATGATGGTAATTGGAGTGAAGACTTGCAATACAGCAATTGGGGCACTGTGGTCGATTCAATTGCAGCAACACCTCAGTTAGCATCTATTACTATGGCAGATAGCTGCTGGATAAAACAACAAATATTCGGAACCCAGGTAACAGTTGCCTTAAAAAATGCTCCGGCGCCTAACTATTCCTATTATCTACAAATGGTGCTTGTAGAAGACAGTGTATTGGATTGGCAGACCAGCGGAAGCACAACCATACAGTATTTCGTTCACCGTTTTGTGCTTAGGTCGGCTATTAATGGCCCGTGGGGCGATGCCATTAATTTTCAATCAGCAAATTTACCTATTACAAAGTACTATACCTTTAATTCTGCGAGCTTCAGGTATAATAATGCGGCTATTACAACCCCGCCTGCTGTGCCTGCAAGGTTATTTAATATGGCTCATTGCTATGTAATAGCTTTTCTGTACCAACGTTCCAACGGTGGTACACACGATTATTACGTATTACAGTCGCAAATACTGCATTTATAGCCTTATTTATCAATAATACTTGGGTAATTGAGTATAAATAGACTGAATTTTATGCAAAGGATTTCAAAAAAAACTGTTTTTTGTTTTGCATAAATATCTTTTTCTATATTTGTCGCTCACAATAAATCTTATTTAGTAAAGTTAATAACTAATAATTTAAACATAACCCTTCAAACTAATTCGTTATGGCACAGGAAAAAAAACAAGGCGGCATCCCATACTTCGGGCCAATTGTAATTGCTATCGCAGTAATCGTAGGCTGGCTGATATATTCATTTGTATTAGGAGCAGGTGGTAACTTTGAAGGCGGTAACCATGACAACAAGCCGTTGAATGGAAACTTATTGGCTACTATGTATAAAGGTGGTTTTATTGTGCCTTTCCTGTTAGCTATATTGGTTATTGTATTAACCTTTACCATTGAGCGTTTCATTACTATCAACGCTGCAAAAGGTAAAGGTTCTGTTGAAGCCTTTATTAGAAAGGTTAGAGAAATGGTTTCAAACGGTAACTTACAAGGTGCTATTGCAGAATGCGATAACCAAAGAGGTTCTGTTGCGAACGTTATCCGTTCGGGCCTTGTTAAATACGAACAGGTTGAAGGCGATACCAACTTAGAAAAAGAAGAAAAAATTGCATCTATACAAAAATCACTGGAAGAAGCTACTGCACTCGAACTTCCTATGCTTTCTAAAAACTTAGTAATTATATCTACCTGCGCATCTATAGCTACACTTGTAGGACTATTAGGTACAGTACAAGGTATGATTCACGCGTTCTCGGCACTTGCACAATCAGGTGCGCCAGATGCTATTGGTTTAGCAAATGGTATTTCTGAGGCGCTTATCAATACATTCCTTGGTATCTTGGCAGCAGCATTAGGTATCATATTCTATAACCTGTTCAACAGCCTTATCGATTCATTGACCTTCGGTATGGATGAAGCAGGATATAGCATTGTTCAAACCTATTCTTCTACTCACAAGAAGTAATAAAACCTATAGCTTACGTAAGGTATGCCAAAGATTAAGCTTCCCAGAAGCAGTCCCTCTATAGATATGACACCAATGGTTGACTTGGCGTTCCTGTTAGTGACATTTTTTATGCTCACTACCAAGTTCAGGCCCGATGAAGCTGTAACTGTTACTATACCGGCTTCTGTTTCAACAACCAAAATACCTGATAACGTTACTACAGTATCTATTGACAGTGCAGGCCGTGTGTTTTACGATATGGACAGTAAAGATGTTCGCGAAACACTTATAACCTATATGGCTGGCAGGTACAAGATCGTGCTTACTGCCGAGGATCAACAGCGCTTTTCTATCATGGGAGCTTTTGGTATTCCAATGGCTAAAATGAAAGAATATATAGAAGATCAGGGTGCAGGACGTAAAATATTGAACCAGCAAACAATGGGTATTCCTACTGATAGCACCAAGGGCGATGAATTAGCTGATTGGGTTAACCTGGGTATTACTGCCGATGCTACTGTGGTTGCTAATAAAGTAGCTGCCGGCAATAAAGATGCAAAGCGTTCGAGCTTTGCTATAAAAGCAGATTCAAAAGCAAAATACAAAGATATTAAGCGGGTTATAGATATATGCCAAAAACAAGGCGTATCGCATTTTGAGTTAATAACTACAGTAAGATCAAGGCCTAAATAATAAACACTGAGCAATAGCAGAATATGGCAGATGTAGACACAGGCGGTGGTGGGGGCGGACACGGCAAACACCAGAAAAAGAGAGCAAAGAAGCTATCTACTAAATTGGATATGACCCCAATGGTGGATTTAGGATTCTTGTTGCTTACCTTTTTCATGCTTACCACTACATTTAATAAGCCCAAAGTAATCGGCCTTACCCCTCCGGTAAAAGATACAACACATAAAACAAAAGTAGATACTACTTCACTTACTGTTATTTTAAGTGGTAACAATAAAGTGTATTACTATAAAGGCTTATTGGCAATGACATCGGATAGCAATAACATTAAGCTTACCGACTTCTCCGATAAAGGTATCCGTCAGATCATTTTAAATAATAACGGTTTTGTAGCAGGCTTAATGACTGACTTGGACAAAAAGCATAAAGCCAACCTGATTACTGATAGCGTTTATGATAAGTTAAAAGATAGTGTTGAAGGCAAAAAACAAGCTATGTTTGTTATTATAAAAACAGATTCATTAGCTAAATATGTAAATGTGGTAACCATGCTCGACGAAATGGATATTTGCAACATTGGCAAATACTCATTAATAGATGCATCGAAACCTGATATTGATATGATAAGGGATTTCAATCAAAAGAATAACATCAAATAACTATGGCAGACGAGAAGACAAGCGGCGCTGGGTGGAATGATGTTACGAGCTATGGTCGTAATGAAATTGTTTTTGAAGGCAGAAAC
>JABDCA010000050.1 GCA_013288345.1 Bacteroidota bacterium
AATTGCAGATACACTGAGGAAGGTGTTTGGAACGTATAAGAGCTAAATATCAATTGACAGTGGACAATTGACAATGAAAGCCTAGGAAGGCCTTGGGGCCTCTATCATCACATACTTATCGAACCCATAACCAAAACCATTTGGAGTAACAGATTCCACTTTCATTCCCAGCTTCTCGTAGAATTTATATGTATGCTGGCTTGTCCATAAGGTAGGCCGGCGACCCAGTTCTTTTATTTTATTTACCCGGTAGTCGTATAGTAATTTACCATAACCTTTATGCTGAAAATCGGCATGCACCATGCCCCAGTTCAGTTGTGCATCGTTTTCACCTTTCACTATATAAAACCCCGCTGCCCCAATAATTTCGCCTTTCAGTTCCAGAATATAAAAGTGAACAGATTCTGCAGTACTATAAGGTACAGTGTCCGTATCTACAGCATTCATCCATGTATCGAGCTTTGCTATCTCTTCGGCATCAAAGTATTTAGGCACATTGCTGATGAATATTTCACGACACTTAACAGCATCAATAGGAGTATAGGGACGAATTTGCATAGTTTAAGGAATAATTGCGGGGCTTATTTTACCACCACATGCAGGGTATCAAGGAGCTTATTGTTCTGGTCAACGATAACGTAAACATCTTCGTTGTCCTTTTTCATAAGGTATTTTTCGCGGGCAAATTTCTCAAGGTTGGCAGGGTTAGTCTGAAGTTCTTTCAGATCTTCAGTAGCAGCATCGGTTTGTTTTTGGAAATAACTGCGCTCTGTTTTCAGTTTGTTGATCTTATACATCAACTTCATTTCCGATATCAGGTCATTACGGTCGAAGAAGCATATCCACACAAAGAAAAGTACCGATGCGGTAATGTATTTATTACGCAGGTAGCCTAGAATCTTTTTTATAAAAGGATGTACATTCATAGAATATATTTCGACAAGCTCAATATGACCTATCGATGCAAAATTATACCTAAAACAAGATGATAAAATAGCTTAGTGAGCTATCTTTTCAACATCTTCTTCCACAGCTGCTACTCCTGGCAAAACTTGTCCTTCAAGGCCCTCTAACATAGCTCCACCGCCTGTAGACACGCAACTTACCTGGTCTGTCATTTTGTATTTATTGATAGCTGCAACCGAATCGCCACCACCAATAAGCGAGTAAGCGCCTTTTTTGGTGGCTCTTACAACTGCTTCGGCAATAGCTTTTGTGCCGTGCTCAAAACTCTCCATTTCAAATACACCCATAGGGCCGTTCCACAATATGGTGCTCGATGATTCAATTACTTTGGCATATTGCTTTTCTGTTTCTGGGCCTATATCGAGCCCGAGCCAACCATCAGGAATGTTTTTTATATCGCAGTTTCTTTTGTTAGCGTCATTAGAAAACGCATCAGCAATAATGGTATCGACAGGTATATACAGGTTTACACCTTTCACTTTAGCTTCTTTTATTACTTCCATTGCCGTATCCAATCTTTCTTCTTCTACCAATGAGCTGCCTACTTTACCTCCCATAGCCTGAATAAAAGTATAGGCCATGCCACCACCAATTATCAGGTTATCAACCTTATTCATCAGGTTCGATATAATGGCAATTTTGCCCGATACCTTTGCTCCGCCTAATATGGCAGTAAAAGGTTTTTTGTTCTGGTTAAGCAGTTTGTTTATGCTTTCTAGTTCGTGTGCCATTAAGTAACCGAACATTTTTTTGCCGGGGAAGAATTTAGCCACAACAGTTGTGGAAGCATGTGCGCGGTGGGCTGCTCCAAACGCATCGCTTACATATACATCTCCCAATGATGCAAGTTCTTTGGCAAAATTCTCAGATCCTTTGGTCTCTTCAGCGTGGAAACGCACGTTTTCAAGTAGTAAAACTTCTCCGGGCTTAAGATTATTGGCCATGGTTTTGGTTGCTGCACCAATACAATCTTTTGCAAATAATACAGGACGATCTAATAACTGGCTTAAAAGCGGAACGCAATGTTTTAATGAAAACTTTACTTCTGGCAGATTTTTTGGCCTGCCGAAATGCGACATAATAATGAGTGAGCCACCATCGCCAAGTATTTTTTTAAGTGTGGGTATGGCAGCGCGTATGCGGGTATCATCGGTTATATTAAACTTGTCGTCAAGGGGAACATTAAAATCTACACGTACAAGAGCCTTCTGGCCCTTAAAATTGTAATCGTCAATAGTTTTCATCGCGCGTTTTGTTTTGGGAACGTAAAAATACAAAGCAATTGGTAACTAAAGCACGATTTTTATCAGCTTTTATCCTTTGCTTTCAACACAACGCACTTAAACCTCAATTCTACAGAAGAGTTAGATGCATTGGAAATAACGATAATGGTCCTATCCTGCCTGTCAATGGCACTGTTTGTAATAAACTTCACGCTTATCTGACTTTTTCCTCCGGGTGAAACAGGTTGTGTTGGTTTTTCAACTACAGTACAGCCACATTGTACTTTGGTATCGCTTATAATAAGAGGTTGGCTGCCTGTATTTGTAAAAGTATATTGAAAAGCTAAAGTATCGCCTTGGTGTACAAAGCCTAAGTGCTGTACTTGTTTCTCAAAACTTAGTACAGGTTGTGCTACGCATACAAGTGAGACGAAACTAAATACGAGGGCAATATAAAATCGGTTAGTCATAGTTGTAACTGAACTGCTAAGTTAATGCATTGGTGCGTAAACTAAAAACCCCGCAGTATTGCGGGGTTTTTAAAAGTATTAAAGAGTACTGCTTACTTGCCAGCTGGTGCAGCCGGAGTAGTAGCCGGTGCAGGAGCAGGGTTGTTTGGTGTGCCTGTATTAGGGTTAGGCAATACATCGCCAACTATGTAAACTACCTTGGTACCCGGGTTAGCATTACTGGTAACAGTTACCGACTTGATAAAGTGGCCAGGCCTTTGTGTGTCATAGTGAACCTTTATCTCAGAGCTTTGTCCAGGTTGGATTGGTTCTTTAGGAGGAGTAGGTATAGTGCAACCACATGAACCGTGAGCTTCCTTAATAATTAAAGGCTCTTTACCTTCGTTCTTAAATTTAAAATAACGGTATCCGTCAGCAGCATAAGCAATGGTGCCATACTTAATAGTATCGGTTTCGAATTTCATAACCGGAGCATTAGGATCAGGAGGAGCTGCAGCATCTTGTGCTTTCAGGTTTCCGGCAAAAAGTAAGCCGGTAAATAAAGCGGCTGTTAAAACTAGTTTTTTCATGATAACGGTTTTTGTTGTTGTTTGGTGATTAAATTAATTGGTCGGAGAACTATTATCCCAGTTGTTTGTATACGGAACACCCGTATTACTGTTATTGTTTGTAGGGAAAGCAGGATAAGTATCTTTTGACAATACTTTACCCTTTATCGATAATACTAATGGTGAGTCTTTACCATTTGATGTGATAGTAACTGTTTTGGTAAACATGCCTACACGGTGAGTATCGTAAGTAACTTTAATAGTGTCTTTTTGACCCGGATTAACGGGAGCATGTGGCCATCTTGGTACGGTACAGCCGCAAGAACCGTGTGCTTCTTTAATAACCAGAGGTTCTTTGCCTGTATTGGTAAACATAAAAAGATAAGTACCGTTAGCATCTTGTTCTATAGTGCCAAAATCATGTTCTTTGGTTTCAAAGCTCATAACTGCGGCATTTGGGTCAACAGGTGCCTGTGCAGGAGGAGGGGTACCACCTTGCGGCGTAGGTATTTGCGCAAAGCAAAATAATGCCGGAAGTAACATTAAAAGTGTAAGAAAGCCTTTCCGTATCATGATGTTTTATGTTTTACAGATACAAATATATAAATTTTAAAAGTACACAAATGTGCCATTAACAATCCATTAACAAAGTTTTAAAAACCTCGGCTACTACCTAATACTATAAGGTATTGCCTGTCAGCTTAAAAATCTTTCTTTTTTCCAAAGCCGCCTTTCTTACTAAATCCTCCACCGCTACTTCTTTCTCCGCCACCACTTCCGCTACGTTCTCTAAAACCGCCTCCGCCGCTTTTTTCGCGCGAACCGCCACTGCCACTTCTTTCTCTGAATCCGCCACCTGAGCTTCTGCGTTCTCCGCCGCCACTACCGCTGCGTTCTCTAAAGCTGCCTCCGCCACCACTTCCACCTCTGTAACCACCACCGCTACTGCTTCTGCCTTTATAGCCTCCGCCTGAGCCACCTCTGCGTTCTCCGCCGCCGCCCCATTCTTTGCGCCCACCGCGGTCGCGCTGACGTGGAATGCCTTCTTCTCTGTTACCTCTCGATTCAATACGTATTGGCCTGTTTCTGAATTCTTTACCTTTAATAGCATTTATAAGCGCTTCCGATACTTCCGTCTTCACTTCTATAAATGAGAAGCTATTCTTTACATCGGCCCAGGTAATAATGTTTTCATCCATTCCGGTCGATTCAGCTATAAGTGTTTTGAGGCTATCCCTGGTAAGGCCATCCATTTGGCCAACACTTACAAATAACCTAACCATGCCTTCCCTTGTTGGGCGGTGTTCACGTTCTCCTCCGCCTGCTGCATTTGCATTCAGGTCGGCAGCGTTTTTATAATAATCTAAAAAGCGGTTAAACTCTATAGATACCAAGCGTTTAATGATCTCCTCTCTTGTGAGTTCTTTAAGTTGTTCGTAAACCTTAGGCAAATAGCTTTCAATGCTCTTTTCATTTACCTGTGTATCATGTACACGTTGCACCAACCAGAAAAGTTGTTTCTCACAAATTTCGTATCCCGAAGGGATAGTTCCTTGTGTAAATCTCTTTTTAGTAAGGCGCTCAAGTGTGCGAATCTTGTTCAGGTCGCGGGTATTTATAATAGCTATTGAAATACCTGTCTTTCCTGCACGTGCTGTTCTTCCGCTACGGTGGGTGTAGTTTTCAATTTCATCAGGTAGCTGATAGTGAATTACGTGTGTAATATCGTTCACGTCAATACCACGGGCTGCCACATCGGTAGCTACAAGCATTTGTAGTGTACGGCCACGGAAACGTTTCATAACATGGTCACGTTGTGCCTGAGATAAGTCGCCATGTAAAGCATCGGCATTGTATCCGTCTTTAATAAGCATATCGGCCACCTTTTGTGTTTCTATTTTGGTACGGCAAAAAACCAAACCAAAAATATCAGGGTGAAAATCGGCTACACGTTTTAACACAGCATAACGGTCACGTTCGTGTGTTACATAAAATACGTGCTCAATATTGTCATTACCCTGATTTTTGTTACCAACGGTTATTTCAACCGGCTCGTGCATGTATTTACGCGATATACGTAATACTTCGTCGGGCATAGTAGCAGAAAATAACCAGGTGTTCTTTTCTTTAGGTGTTGTAGAAAGTATAGCATCAAGGTCTTCCTGGAAGCCCATGTTCAACATTTCATCTGCTTCATCAAGTACTACATATTTTATAGTGCTCAAATCAACTTTATTACGGCTGATAATATCAACCATACGGCCGGGAGTAGCTACCACAATCTGTGCGCCTTTCTTCAGGTCATATATCTGGTTCATAATACTGGCACCGCCATAAACAGCTACCACATTAGCACCACGTGTATGTTTCGAAAAATTCTTAATGTCGGATGTTATTTGCATGCAAAGCTCACGTGTAGGGGCCAGTATAAGCGCCTGTGTGCTTTTTGAAGCAAAATCGATTAAAGAAACAAGAGGAAGGCCGAATCCGGCTGTTTTTCCTGTTCCTGTTTGTGCTAATGCCACAACATCAGTTGTGCCTGTCAATAGAACAGGTATTACCTTTTCTTGTATAGGCGTAGGTGTTTCAAAGCCTAATTCAGTAATGGCTGCAAGCACTGGCTTTGGAAGGCCAAGGGTCTCAAATGTATTCATTGTATGTATTTATGATAGCTTATTGATGGGTGTTTTTTCACATAAGCTACGACTGAAGAAACACGCTCCGATAAGGATATCTGATTAATAAAGCGCTGCAAAGATACGATTATTATTGGATTTAACAGAAATAGGGTGATAAATGGGCAAATGCAACTCATATAGAGTAGCAATAGCTTATTACCTTTGAGACGTTTTTTAGCCTTAACACAGATTGAATAAATTCCCTTTAAGTAAACAAATTGCATACGGAACCGGCATGATGGGCTGGTCGGTAATGATAAACCTGATTGCAGTGATGATGGTTTATTTTTACCTGCCCCCTGAAGGGAAAGGGCTTAACATGCTCATTTCGCAAATTACCATTTTTGGCATATTCAATATTATGGCCCTGGTTACTGCCAGCGGTAGGCTACTCGATGCCTTTTACGACCCTTTTATTGGCCGAAAGAGTGACACTACCCGAAGTAAAATGGGAAGACGCATACCTTATATGCTATATAGTATAGTACCATCTGTTATATTTTGCATACTTATATTCTACCCACCTCAGCACACGGCTGCGACTTCGAATGCGGTATGGCTCACAATATCGCTTGGTTTGTTTTTTGTAGCAACCACAACCTATATAATACCATACAATGCCCTTTTACCTGAACTGGCTGCTACTTCCGAAGAAAAGATACGCCTCTCATCATTTCAGCAAGCGGGTTTTGTAATAGGTATCGTTATATCATCATTCACCAATAATATTGCTGATATTTTGCAACAAGCGTTTAACTTAAGTACACGAGAAGTTGCGGTACAATATTCTGTAATTATACTTTGTATTATAGCGGGCATATTAATGTTGGTGCCTGTATTGGCCATCGATGAAAAGAAATATTGTCATTCTGCTCCATCTACCATTCCGCTTAAGCAAGCGCTTAAAGAGAGCCTGAGGAATAAAAACTTCATTTACTTTCTTATTGCCTGTTTTTCTTATTTCATGTCACTCAACCTTATTACCAATGGCTTGTTGTATGATGTAACCGTGTTGGCAAACCTACCGGAATCTTACGGCTCTAAATTCATGGGCTTTATGGTTCTGTTATCACTCATGTTTTACCCGGTGGTTAATATATTGGTAAGGCGAACAGGCGAAAAAAAGCTGATGATATTTTCGTTTTTCATTTTGGCGATTGCTTTTACAGGTATTGCCTTATTGGGCAAACTGCCTCTTGAGCCCAGAATGCAACTTTTTGTTCTGTTAGCCATGGCGGCATTCCCTGCTGCTGCACTGGGTATATTGCCCAATGCTATACTTGCTGGCATAGCTGCTAAAGATGTAAAAGAAACGGGCGATAGTAAGGAGGGTACCTATTTTGCTGTAAACTATTTTGCTGCCAAGCTGGGCCAAACATTTGGCATAGCGCTTTTTGCTGCCCTTACTATTTATGGTAAAGACCCCGGCCACGATGCAGGATTAAGGCTCACCGGTATATGCGGCTTTGTATTATGCCTGTTGGCAGGTATTGCGTTTACCGGGTTTAAAGAATTGGAAGATTAAAAAGGGTATTTAGCAACAGGGGTAATATCGCTATCCGCAAATTCCTTAGCCAGAAATTTATAATAACCTGTAATAGCGATCATTGCAGCGTTATCGGTACAAAACTCCATTTTCGGAATAAATATGTTCCAGCCTAACTTTTCAGCAGAAACTTGCAATGCACTGCGTAAACCCGAATTTGCAGATACACCGCCTGCAATTGCAATTTCTTTTATTCCGGTGCTTTCGGCAGCCAGTGTTAATTTATCTATAAGTATGGTTACTATGCTTTTTTGGAATGATGCACAGAGGTCGTTTTGCCTTTTTCGGACAAATTCGGGGTCCTTTTTTGTTTCATCTCTAACCAAATAGAGGAACGAAGTTTTTATACCACTAAAACTGAAGTCGAACCCGGGCGCATGCGGGGTTGGGAACTTGAATGTTGTTGTAACACCCCGTTTGGCATACTTATCAATTAATGGTCCACCCGGGTAGGGTAAGCCCATAATTTTTGCTGCTTTGTCAAAAGCTTCTCCTGCCGCATCATCATGTGTTTGGCCAATTACTTCCATTTGCAAGTGGCTCTTTACCAACACTATTTGGGTATGTCCACCCGATACGGTAAGGCATAAAAAAGGAAACGAAGGGCATCTGTATTCTTCACCCGGCGATTGTATAAAATGAGCAAGAATATGTGCTTGTAAGTGGTTTACTTCAATAAGTGGTATTTCAAGTGCAAGGCTCATGGCTTTAGCAAAAGATGCACCAACTAAGAGTGAACCCATAAGTCCAGGGCCTCGGGTAAAAGCAATAGCATCAAGTCCTTCTTTTTGTATGCCTGCTTTTTTTAATGCCGCATCCACTACCGGAACAATA
Source organism: Bacteroidota bacterium (assembly GCA_013288345.1). GTDB lineage: Bacteria > Bacteroidota > Bacteroidia > JABEUT01 > JABEUT01 > JABEUT01. The sequence goes on from JABDCA010000050.1 coordinate 8,266, forward strand.
TTCTGTTGGTGTGCCCTCGATGCCAGTTCGGGTACTACGCCTCCGTAGTCTTTATGCACTTGCTGACCCGCTATAATATTCGATAATAAGAGCTTGTTACTTATAACCGCGGCCGCTGTATCATCGCAAGATGATTCTATACCCAGAATCTTCATAATATCATCATTCATTATTCCTACTTTTGTATGTTATCCAATATCCAAAAGTATTAAAAAGGTAAAGAAAATATTGGTTTATCTGCTTTCGGCGGTAGTTTTACTACTCGTCTTTGTCAATCTTGTTGTCAATTTTCCTGCTGTGCAAACATGGCTATGCCAAAGAGTTGCAGGCTATTACTCAAAGAAATGGCATACTAAAGTGACAGTTGGTAGAGTAGATTTAGAATTATTTAAAAAACTTGTTCTGAAGAATGTTTATGTGCAAGACCTGCATTCAGACACTCTTTTATATGCCGGGGCGCTGAAGTTTGATATTGGTTCAATAGATTTCAGTAATCATATATTGCGTATTAGCAACATTGATATTGAGAACACAAAACTGCATTTGATTACCTATAAAAATACACATGAACTTAACCTGCAGTTTATTGTTAACACTTTTACATCGACTGATACAGCTGTCAGAACCAATGGCAGTTGGGACATTTCTTCGGATGGTATAACCCTGAATAATATTGATTTCAGGTTGCAAAACCAGAACGATACAGAAACAATGCAAGGTGTAAATCCTGCAAACCTGAATGTGCACAATATATACAGCCAGATAAGTGACATAAAGTTTGAAGCTGATACCTTACGGGCAACTATTGAAAGATTAAGGGCAGAGGAACAATGCGGTTTTGTTTTGAAAAATATGTCCTGCTATGTAAAGCTTAGCTCGCATGGTATGGAGCTGGATGCATTGAATATTTTAACTCCTCAAACTATTCTGAACACCGATCTCGTTTTTAAGTTTAATAGGTTCCGGGACTTCGATGATTTTGTAACGAACGTTAATATGCGAGCTGTTTTCAAAAAGAGTACCGTATGTTTTCAGGATGTGGGATATTTTGTGCCGGGGCTTAAAGCAGTACATAATTGTTTTGAAATATCTGGACAATATACAGGCACTATAAGTCATTTGCATGGGAAAGATATGAATATTGGCTGGGGTAAATTTTCAAACTTCGAAGGAGAGGCTGATTTGAATGGTTTACCAGATATAGATAAAACATTAATAAAAGTGCATATTGCCAACCTTATCACTTCTAAAAAAGAAATTGAATCGTTACCAAGGCCACCTTTTGATGTGGCACAGAATATTAAGCTACCCGATAATATTGAGTACCTGAACACGATGCACTTTAGCGGAAATTTTGAAGGCCATATTTCAGATTTTACTGCTGACGGTGTATTAACTACTGATATTGGAACCATAATTGCGGCCTTGCATTTAAGGCAAGATACGGTTCAAAAAACAGCTTATTATAAAGGTACGCTCCAAACACAGGCATTTAACATCGGTAAGTTCCTTGACATTAAGGACATGGGCCCAATAACATCGCTGGTAACTATTGAAGGTAAAGGACTGAATAAGGATAATGCTGATGCAAAGATCGATGGTAATATGCAAAGCCTCTATTATAAAAAGTATAATTATAAAAACACCACCCTTAATGGTGAACTGCGAAGAGGATTTTTTTCAGGTATTGCCCAGGTTAATGACCCTAATTTACACATGAATTTTAATGGTGAAATTGATTTTGTTTCACCGGTACATCAATATAGATTTGATTCGAGGATATACAATGCCGACTTGATGGCTATGCATATTGTAAGTGGAGATACTAATTCTCATGCAATACTTACAAGCCATATAATGGTAGATGTAACAGGAAATACCGCCGATGATATTACCGGTGCGGTTAATATTGACAGTACTACTTATACTATCCGCAGACAAGCGTATCATCTGAACTACTTGCATTTAAATACTGATTTGAATGAGGGTTACCGAACCCTGAATTTAACGTCGGACTATATTGATGCTAATATTAACGGCCACTACTCACCTTTGAATAGTGCGCAATGTTTCGAAAGTCTTATTGCTTATTACCTGCCGGACAGGTTTACGAAGGAAGAGCATCAGAAGAATAAAAAAGATTACCACGATTATACTTACAGTATTCATTTTAAAGAAAATACCGGCCTTACCGATCTGTTTATTCCGTCGCTCAAAATTGCAGAAGGCACAAGTGTAAAAGGATATTATAAAGAAAAAGAGGATGATTTTTCGCTTACCACACAGTCATCGCTAATTGAGTATAATGGTAGAAAAGCAAAGAGCCTTGTGCTAAGCGCTGCGGGCACCAATAAAAACCTGATTATAAAAGCCAATTGCGATACACTTAATATGAGTGATAGTTTATATGCGGTCGGTTTTAGCGTGAATAGTAATGTAAATAACGATACTGTGCATTATCGCATCAACTGGAATAATGACACGGCCAACCATGCTAACATACCCGGTTTTATTGCGTTTACCAAAAGCGCAAAAACAGTTTTTAAATTAATTGACCCTGTAGTTAATATTTCTGATTCTGCATGGCGATTAAACAAACAGAATTTACTAACTGTTGATTCAAGTGGCACAACGGCGCAGGATATTATGTTTTATCATGGCAATCAATATATATCGGTAATGGGTAAGTTATCGAATAAAAAGTCAGATGCAATGGTCATTGATTTCCATAAATTCAATCTGGAAAATTTGTTGATAACAGATCCTACGTTTAAAGGAACAGTTGATGGTACTGCATCGGTATCGTTTGCTAATAATCATATACTTTTTGTGAGTGCCTTGAATTTTAACGATGTGTATTTTAATAAGGAATATTTAGGCAATGGAGCTATTAACAGTTACTGGGATAATTCAACCCAATCTATTGCTACTAATGGACAGATATTGCTCCGCGATGATAAATCATTATCGTTCTTTGGTAATTATTATCCGGCAAAAGATTCAGAGAATTTAAGCATTGATGCAACCTTGCATGGCTTTTTACTGAAGACATTCAGCACCTATACCAAAGGATATTGTTCAGATATGGATGGTGACCTTACGGGCAATATTCATATATCAGGTAATTTGAACAAGCCTGTTTTCCGTGGTAATCTGGTTGCCAACATAAATAAGATAAAGGTTGATTACCTGAACACTTATTATCATTCACCTGATATTGATATTGCTATTTCACCCGATACATTTCAGATAAGGCCATCACGTTTGTTTGATGATAAAGGGGATACTGCTATGTTGAGCGGTAACCTATATCATAATCATTTTAAAAACTTCCGTTTAGACTTTGCAATGAGTACGAATGATTTTTATTGCCTGAACAAACTTGATGATAATAACAGCAGTTATTTCGGACAGGGATATGTTTCGGGTAAGGTAAATATTTATGGATACGTAGACAGGATACATATTGATGCCAATATAACCACACAAAAACGAACAGTATTTAATATACCTCTGTCAAATGCATCTGAAGTGGAAGAGAGTGATTTCATTCACTTTGTGAGTAAAAGAGATGTGAAAGGGAAAAAGAAGCATGGCTATAAGGTCAACCTTACCGGCTTGCAACTCGATTTTAATGTGCACGTAACACCTGATGCAGTTGCCAAGGTGATTTTTGCCTCGAAGGTTGGTGATATGCTTACCAGTAGGGGTAATGGCAATATACAGGTAGGGATGAATAATGTGGGTGATTTCTCTATACGTGGTAATTATATGGTAACAGATGGAAGCTATCGTTTTGTGCTGCAAAATGTAATTAATGAAGATTTTAACCTGCAACCGGGCGGAACTATTCAATGGAACGGCGATCCCTATAATGCTGAAATAAATATCAATGCATCGCACATGGTGCGTACATCGCTGGCGCCACTGTTTCAAGTCGATAGTACTAACCACAATGCTTATTCGAAAATTGTCCCCGTTAATACCGACCTGAACCTTTCAGGTAAACTTACATCACCCGATATTAAGTTTGATATAGAACTACCAACGGTTGACCAGGAAACGCGCCAAACAGTTTCAAGCTACCTCGCAAACCCTGATGAAATGAACAGACAAGTATTTGCACTACTTATCATTAAAAGTTTTTTGCCGGTGCAGGAAGGTGCGAGTACTGCAGGTGCATCTCCAACGCCTACTATAATTCCGGGTACTGCCGCTACAGCTATACTATCGAGCCAGCTTACTAATTTGCTTAATAGTATAAGTAATAAGGTAAACGTTGGCGTTAATATTAACCCTGCAACCACGCTTAGTCCGCAAGAAGTGCAACTACTGCTATCGACAGAACTACTAGGGGGAAGGGTATTGATAAATACAGATATGGCACAGATAGGTACCACATCGTCAGGTTCGCCAACTGAAAATACAAATAGTGTGGTGGGCGAAGTTACCGTAGAATACCTGGTGAGTAAAGATGGCAAACTCAGGTTTAAAGCATTTAATAAAGCCAATGATAATACTGCTATTAACTTACAGAACTCACCCTATACGCAAGGCGCAGGCCTATCATACCGCGAAACCTTCAATTCATTGAGTGAGCTGATGGAGAAAATACGTGAACGTATGAAAAACAGTGGCAAAAAAGGAGATACTCCAAAACCTCCTCCTGTAATTAATTGAGACTTGCTAATTGCTTTTCGATTGCTGCAATTTTAGCTTCGGCATCTGCTTTTTTGTTCATCTCGTTTTGCACTATCTCAGGCTTGGCATTGGCAACAAATTTCTGATTACTCAGTTTAATTGCAACCGATTTTAAAAAGCCTTTATGGTATTCGAGTTCCTTAACAAGCTTTTCTTTTTCCTGCCCTGCATCTAATTCCATGCCTTCAGGCAAGCTGAACGAATACTGTGTGTCCTTCAATACAAAATTTAATGTGCGTGCCGATTTATCTGCATTCGCTTTATAAGCAGTCCCCGATAATTTCATCACTCCCGATGTAAGCGTAATGGATGAGGTAGGCTCTATCTGGCTCAGTTCAATTTTAGGAGAGATGTTATTTTGCTGGCGTATTCCGCGTACCATTCGCAGGTATTCTTTTTGCAATTCAAAGTTTGCCAGTAATGCAGCATCTTGTTTCTTTGCTGTTGGGTATGAAGCAACTATAATGCAATCCTTTTCAGTGCGTTCTTTTGTCTGATGCCAAATTTCTTCGGTAATAAATGGCATGAAAGGATGCAATATTCTAAGCAGAGACTCTAAATAGCCAATAGTAATATCATAAACTTTACGAGGCGGGTTCTTTCCGCACAGGCTCTTTATAAGCTCTAAATAGAAACCACAAAAATCATCGTAGGTAAGTTTGTAAGCCGACATCAATGCCTCCGAAAGGCGGTATGATGCAAAGTCTTTTTCAATTAGTTCTACTTGTTCATTTAGTTTATTTTCAAACCAATTGGTATAAATACTTACATCTCCGGGTTCTGTATCAACAGGTTCCCATGATTGTATTAATCGGAATGCGTTCCATAGTTTGTTGGCAAAGTTTCTGCCCTGTTCGCAAAGCGATTCATCAAACGGAAGATCATTACCAGCGGGTGAACATAAGAGTATTCCTACGCGTACACCATCGGCACCATATTGCTTAATAAGGTCAAGTGGGTCAGGAGAGTTACCGAGTGATTTGCTCATTTTCCTTCCCTGTTTATCGCGCACAATACCGGTGAGATATACATTTTTAAAAGGCTCTTTACCCATGTATTCATACCCTGCAATGATCATACGCGCAACCCAAAAGAATAATATTTCAGGTGCGGTAACAAGGTCATTGGTAGGGTAGTAATAGTTAATGTCTTTATTGCCGGGTTCTTTAAACCCGTCGAATACACTTATGGGCCATAACCAGGATGAGAACCATGTGTCAAGCACATCTTCATCCTGCCTCAGGTTTTTGCTTTTGCAATGCGGGCATTCAGCAGGCGCTTTTTCCGAAACTATTGGCTCTTTACAGTTAGCTGTTTTATTATCTACACAGTAATAAGCCGGTATGCGTTGGCCCCACCACAATTGGCGCGATATACACCAGTCGTGTACATTCTCCATCCAGTGTCGGTAGGTATTAATAAACTTATCGGGTATCAGTTTTATGGTGCCGTTCATTACACTGTCAAGTGCAGGTTTCGAAACCTTATCCATTTTCAAAAACCATTGTAATGATAGCTTAGGCTCTATTACAGCATTGGTCCGTTCTGAATAACCCAGTTTGTTTTTTATGTTCTCAACCTTTACAACCTGCCCTAATTTTTCAAGGTCAACTGCAATCTTCTCTCTCACCTTAAAACGATCTTCGCCAGTATAAAAACCTGCTGCTTCGCTTAAAGTTCCGTTAGGGTTAAGTATATCAATAACCTGCAGGTTATGCTTAATACCCAGGTTGTAGTCATTTATATCGTGGGCAGGGGTAACCTTTAATGCACCGGTTCCAAATTCCATAGTTACGTACTCATCGAATATAATTGGTACAGCACGGTTAACCATTGGTATAATGGCTTTCTTGCCTTTTAAATGAGCATAACGTTTATCATCCGGATGAACGCAAATAGCAGTATCGCCTAAAATAGTCTCAGGGCGTGTGGTTGCAACGGTTATCCATTCATCAGCATTGCCTTCAATTTTGTAACGTACAAAATAAAGTTTCGAATCAACTTCTTTATGTATTACCTCTTCATCTGATACTGCAGTTAATCCCTTAGGATCCCAGTTAACCATACGTACGCCACGGTAAATATTTCCTTTCTTATACAGGTCGGCAAATACATGTATTACTGCATCGCTCATATCATCGTCCATGGTAAAGCGCAGGCGGTCCCAATCGCAGGAACAACCCAAGTGCTTTATCTGGTCCAATATAATTCCTCCGTATTTTTCTTTCCATGCCCAGGCATGTTTCAAAAACTCATCGCGTGTAAGGTCATGTTTCGAAATGCCTTGTTCCCTGAGCAGTGCTACTACTTTAGCTTCTGTTGCTATAGATGCGTGGTCGGTACCGGGTACCCAGCAGGTGTTCTTGCCTTTCATACGGGCGCGGCGTACCAATACATCCTGTATAGTGTTGTTCAATACGTGGCCCATGTGTAATACTCCTGTTACGTTTGGCGGAGGTATTACAATGGTATAAGGTTCCCTGTCATCCGGCTCCGAATGGAAGAATCCTTTTTCCATCCAATGCTTATACCACGTTTCTTCGGCTGCGGTAGGGTCGTATATTTTCGAAATTTCCATATCTGTAGAATCGTTGCTCAAAGATAATAAAATGGTGGTATTGGCCTCCCCAACTCCTCCAAAGGAGGGGCACTGGTAGCTATTTTTTTTCGCCAGGAGGAATTACACGTAATTTCCGCACAAGCATTTTAGGTGGCGGTGGAACCCTAAATGGAAAAGTAGAATCATCTTCAAACTTGTGAGTGTCTTGATATTCTTCCATAGGATGATTCTTAGATATAGAATCTAGAAAAGTTTCAATTTTACGCCCATAAATCGGAACCAAACATCCTGTACTTTCTTTTTTCTTATGGTTGTAGTAAAATAGGAATCTATGTATACCCTCATCATATGCATGTTCAAATTTTGAGGGCCAGTTATCAAGACAACTATGTATTAAAATGGAGTTTAATTTATTCAAATCAG
>JABDCA010000051.1 GCA_013288345.1 Bacteroidota bacterium
TACCCCCAACCCTATATCAGCCAATATCTTCCCCGGCACCACAGTATGTGCAGGCACCCAGGTAGTACTATACGGCAGTGGAGGTACAGCCTACAGCTGGAACAACGGCGTAAACGACGGAGTAGCGTTCAGGCCATTAGGTTCAGGCAAATACATAGTAAGCTCATTGAGCAATAACTGCCCAATATCAGATAGCATACAACTCACCGTAAACCCATTACCCATAGTAGTAATAACCGCGACACCAAAAGACACCGTATGCGAAGGCAGCAGCGTAACCTTAAACGCAACGGGAGCCACTACCTATAGCTGGAACAACGGAATAACCGGAGGCATAGCCTTCAGCCCGGCCGTATCAGCCGAGTATGCCGTAACCGGTACCGACGCCAACGGCTGCCAGAGCTCAGCCCAACAAGAGATCACCGTAGTGAACCTTCCCTCTATAACCGCATCGGTAAACCCCCAAACCGTCTGCCAGGGTAGTAATATAACATTGACAGGTAACGGAGGCACCACCTACACCTGGAGCGGAGGCGTAATAAACGGAACCCCGTTTGTACCAGCCGGCTCAGGCAGCTATACCGTAACCGGCACCAATGCAGCAGGCTGCAGTAATACCGATGTAATAGGCGTAACGGTAAATACCATACCCGTACTTAGCGACTCAGCAATACCATCCACCTCGGTATGCCAGGGCACCTCAGTAGCATTACTAGGCAAAGGAGCCTCCTCCTATAGCTGGAGCGGAGGAATAATAAACGGAGTGCTTTTTGTACCCTCCACTACAGGAACATACTATGTAACCGGATACGGAGCCAACGGCTGTAGTGCCAAAGACAGTATAACCGTAAAAGTGAATAACAAAGTAATAACCACCCCGCTGACAGTAAACACCACCTGCGGAGTGAATAACGGATCAGTAAAGATACTGGCCAGCAACGGCACAGCGCCTTATACCTATAACTGGAGCACCACCCCTGTAAATACCACAGACAGCATAGGCAGCCTGTCACCCGGAACATACATAGTAACGGTAAGCGACATATACCAATGCGCCACCTACACCTCAGTTAATATAGCCACCTCTACAGCCCCTATACTAAGCATCTCGACCCGCTCGAGCTCCTGCGGCAATGCCACAGGATCGGCCACAGTAGGCGTAGCAGGAGGAACCCCGCCATACACCTATAGCTGGAGCAATGGCAATACCACCAACAGCGATAATAACCTGACCCTGGGCACCTACATTATAACCGTAGATGATGCCAATAAATGCTCCTCGTTCATATCCGCGGCCATCAGTAACCAGAACGGCCCATCGATAAGCACCAGCGCGATAAACAACGTAAGCTGTAACGGCACCGCCACCGGATCAATAAGCATAAACGTAAGCGGAGGCGTATTGCCATACCGGTATGTATGGTCCAACGGAGCGACCACCCAAAGCATAAGCAACCTGGCAGCCGGCCCCTACCAGTTAACCGTAACCGATGCTGACAGCTGCTCAGCACTGGGTAACTTTACCATAAGCCAGCCCACAGCATTAACCATGAGCAAAACAACCACCAAAGCCAACTGCGGAGTATCCGACGGAACAGCTATGGTAAGCGTAAGCGGAGGTACAGCCCCATACAGCTACACATGGAACAACGGCAGGACATCCGATAGCTTAGCCACAGTACCGGCAGGAGCGTATTATATAACGGTAAGCGATCGTAACGGCTGTAAGATAGACTCGGCCCAGGTAAGCGTAAGCAACGTAAACGGCCCGACAGTGCAGATAGCCATATCAGGCAGCGCCAGTTGCGGCAGCGGAGGAGTAACATTGACAGCGAATGTAAACGGAGGCACCCTGCCATACAGCTACCTCTGGTCAACAACAAGTACCAATAACAACATCAGCCATATACCGGCAGGTAACTACAACATAACCGTAACCGACCACTTAGGCTGTATAGGCGTAGCCGACACATCAGTATACGAAGTACCGCCACCGGTAGCCCCTATATGTATGGTAACCGTAGATACCGCCACCGGCAAGAACATGATCATCTGGGATAAGATAAAGACCAGCGACATAGCCTATTATAACCTGTATAAAGAAAGTACCCAGGCAGGCGTATACCAGAAGATAGCCAAGGTACCCTACGACAGCAACAGCGAGTACATAGATACCCTATCGAACCCACAGACCCGCAGCTGGAGGTATGAACTATCACAGGTAGACTCCTGCGGCAATGAATCCTCGTTGAGCCCGGCCCATAAGACCATGCACCTGACCGTGAACCAGGGCATAGCCGGTAGCGGAACAGTGAACCTGATATGGGACAACTACGAAGGGATGACCTTTTATACATACTATGTATACAGAGATACCCTTTCAACAGGATTAACGCTGATAGACAGTATCCCAAATAACATCTTTACCTATACCGACAACCACGTGCCCAAGTCAACCAGGTTGTATTACCGCATAGAGGTAGTGAACCCCGACCCATGTACGCCCCACAGGAAGAAGCCGATGACCATTAACTACAACGCCTCGAAATCGAACACAGGCAACTTCACCTTTAACACCGTAGGTATAGCCGATATAGGAGCGGATAAGAACCAGATGACGGTATATCCAAACCCAACGACAGGCATAGTAAAGGTAACGCTGAGCACAGCCAAAGGCAGCAAAGCCTTAACGATGACTGTAGTGAATGAACTGGGCCAGGAAATAATAACAAGTCAATACAGCAATGTAGCAGCAACGTTCACTAAAGAAATAGACTTGTCCGAACTGGCCAAAGGAGTTTACTTCATCAAGCTCACCACCGATAATACTACCCTCTTCAATAAGGTGGTGCTTCAGTAAAGGAAATTATAAACTAAAACTAAAGGAGTATGCCATGCATACTCCTTTTTTATTATCCCGAAGCTTGCAGTAACTAAATGCCTGATTAAATTAATTGTGTAGAGCGTACATTACCATTGTAAGCAGGTAACATAGTAATTCTCTCAAGCTTGTTGGCCAGAATAGAGCCAACAAGTACAATCCCAGAATACGATTCTATAATTGAGATGATACAAACCACTTATTAAAGCATCCTCATTGAATGCAGTGTATATAAATAAAACCTGTATGCAGGTGTGTTTCTATTGTAAAGAGGGAGGGTATAAAAACAAAAAAGCCCCGCATTGCTGCGGGGCTTTTTTGTTAATTAAATAAGCTATAATTACTCAACAATCATTTTCTGAGTTAAGCTGGTGCCATTAATAGTAACCCTGTAGAAGTAAACTCCGGCAGAGAAGCCATTAGCGTTAATGGTCATAGTATGTGTGCCAATACCCATTTTTACAGGGCTCATTGCAAACATTTTTTGTCCAACCATGTTGTATACATCTACATTAACCATGCCTTCCTTAACCATATTTACATCAAATTTGGTAAAGCCTTTGTAAGGGTTAGGATAGTTAGCAGAGATAGAGAACTCAGGTGCATTGATTTGTTGCACACCATCAACTGTGAAATCTGCATCAGTATAAATATCGGTAGTGTCATACAAAAAGTACACCGGGTTAAGGCCATCATTTGTAGTTGTAGGAGGTTCAACACGTACTACAGGTATTTTATAAGTATAGGCACCGGCAGAACCGCTAACCATAGGCTTATCAGATACGCATATAAAATAACGATCGGCAGTTGTGGTGAATTGTTTGTTAGGTGTGATGTATCCGTTAGTAACATCATAACCCTGGCCAAACATATCCGGAAACTCTAAACTATCTACTCCTGAAATTACGTCATCTAACCAGGTAACAAAAATCTTGTTTCCGCCGGTTGTACGGGTTGCTTGTATACGGTGACCAATTGCAACTGTACCTGTACCATCCGAATTGAATCCGTTGGTAGAACTCGCAGTTGCGTACTGGAGAGGAGCTGATATAATTGTATCAATATACCTTGCATTCCATCCACCAGATGATGTGGTTGAGAAATCGTATAAAAAGTCAATTTCAGGATTGAAATAACCATAATACTCTGAAGAATCAGGATTAGCTATAGAAGCAGAAGTAATACCTGCAAAAATATGAAGATTGTTATTCTTATCTACTACTACATCATAATCATCATCACCGCCTTGTGCACCAGCATTATGATACTGCCTGAATAATGGTAATACAACACCAGGGCTATCTGCTGTTGGATGTAACCATGCAACAAGGGCCGGATCATTGCGGAAGTTATGTGGTTTCATCATAGCCCAGGTTGCACCTGAATTGGTTGTTTTATAAACAATAGGCTGGCTTGATACAAAGTTTAAGTTAGCGCCTGATACTGCATCAGTAGAATCGAGGTTACCTAAAAATACAATATAACCTACTGTACCATCTTCTGACCATGCTGTAGCAGATGTGGTCATTAATTCAGGTATCGAATCATAAACACTGGTAGTATGATCAGCTGACATGAAGTGCGGACGAACTAATGTTTGTGTCCAGTTAAAGCTACCTGCATTGAAAGTTCCGGTATTTAAAGAACTACCATAGTAGGTATCGCCTGTGCTGAAATGGTAACCATCACCAATAGAGTGTACTGTACCGGTATTACAAGCAGACATATATTGAACACCTTCTTCAACTAACACACCTGGTTTGCCATTGGCTTCGTAGGTTGTACTTACGCCAGTGCCATCAAGCTTAGTGCTTCCAAAAGCAATAGAATCCCATCCGGTCCAAGCATCAGTAGTGGCTGCACCAGCTACCGGGCCATTGGTAACCCAATAAGCGTTTAATATAGAAGTAGCTTTCGCAGGGTTAGAAATTACGCCATTAGGGTAACGGGTTGTTACATTGCTGAACATAATTCTGCTTGTATCCCATGTTAAGCCACCATCGGTAGAAATAGATGCTTCGTAAGCACCACTTCCTCCGGTTGCAAATTTTGAGTTATCCTCACGGTGAGTAAAGAGTATAGCGCCTGTATTTGAATCAAATACAACAGCTGTTGTATTTGCATCAAGTACACCATAAAGGTTATATGCAGAACCACAAGGAACGTTTCCTACTGATTGTGCCCTTTTAATTCCTTTAGAACTACCTGTGGTAGCTTGTTGCGAAACCGATTTGGTGTCGTTTTTGTTGTTTTTGGTTTGGCTGATATGAATTGGCTTAGCAGGTACAAGCTTGCGCTGTGAAGCGTTTTGTGCTCCTGCATAAATCCATGTTCCAACTGCCAACATAATAAGTAATGTTTTTTTCATGGCGAATTTTGGTGTTGTTAAAATTTAATTTTCAAATAACCTTATAGACATATAATTGTATATAAGATGTATCTATACCTGCAAATCTATACAAATTTCTTATTTCTACACCAACAAATATGTAAACTCCATTTTAAGCAGGGCGAAGATGGCTGAATAATAGGTAAATAGGGATTTAGGGGAGTTTGGGCATTAGCCCTATAGTTATATATGAAAACTAATCAAATAAATGGCAGTCTTTTTAACTATGGTTAAAAAAAGTGTTAAAAAATATACGTAGTTAAATAACTTCATATATATTTGTAGTCAAATAACTACGTAATGAATTTAAGAAGAGATGTTTTTCAAGCCATTGCCGACCCGACCAGAAGGGCTATACTTCTGTTGTTAGCCTCACAGGCCATCACGGCAGGCGCAATAGCCTCGAACTTTGACACAGCAAGGCCGACAGTTTCAAAACACCTGCAAATACTTACCGAGTGCGAATTGCTTAAACAAGAACAAAATGGCAGGGAAATTTATTATCACCTAAATGCAAAAAAAATGAAAGAAGTAGCCAATTTTATTGAGCCCTTCCGCAAAATGTGGGATGACAGGTTTAATAAATTAGAAACAGTAATGAAAAACTATAAACAAAAAAAATAAAACACCATGGAACTAAAAACAAAAGTACATGCCGAAGACGGCAAACAAGATTTAACCATAACCAGAGAATTTGACCTGCCAGTGGAATTGCTTTTTAAAGCCCATGTGGATCCGGAGATAATTGTGCAGTGGAAGGCGATACCCAATACCACACCTAAAATACTGAAGTTTGGAGGAAAGAAGCATGGCAGTTATCAGATGATATCAACCGATTCGCAGGGTAAAATAGTATCAAGCGTTAGTGGGGTGATACATGAGTTTATTCCCAACCGGAAGATAATACGGACATTTGAAGTTGAGAATGCGCCTATTGGTGTACAGCTTGAGATCTATGATTTTGAACAATTTACTGATAATACGAGCAAGCTCAGCATGCATGTAATATACGAATCGGGTGCTATAAGAGATCAGGTGCTGAAAATGCCGGGAGCTTCAGGCTATACCATGGGCATGGCACACGATAGGATGGAAGCAATTATGAGCAAATTAAAATAAAACACCATGGAACTGAAAACAAAAATAAAAGCCGAAGATGGCAAACAGGAATTAGTAATTACAAGAGAATTTGATTTGCCTGTGGAATTGCTTTTTAAAGCCCATACCGAACCTGAGCTTATTGAGCAGTGGATGTCGAACCCTTATGCAACATCTAAAATGCTGAAGTTTGAAGGTAAGAAGCATGGCAGTTATCAACAACAATCAACCGATGCAAACGGGAAGGTTGTATTTAGTGCTAATGGAGCATTCCATGAGTTTATAGCAAACAAAAAGATAACCCGTACATTTGAAATGGAGAATGCGCCTTTGGGTGTACAGCTTGAGTTATTGGGATTTGAAAAGCTTACTGACAATAAGAGCAAACTCACAACACATGTAATATATGAGTCAAGTGCTATAAGAGACCAGGTGTTGAAGAGTCCTTTTGCACCGGGACTCAGCATGGCGCACGACAGGATGCAAGACATTATGAATAAATTAAAATAACGCACTATGGCATCGATTAAATTAAATCCAAAGGTTGATTGGTTTTTTACCAAACCCACCAAGTGGCAGGAAGAATACGGAAAATTGAGAATGATTGCCCTCGAGTGTGGCTTAACCGAAGAGCTGAAATGGGGCAACCCTTGCTATACCTTGGGTGATAAAAACGTAGTGCTTATACATGGCTTTAAAGAGTATTGCGCCTATTTGTTTTTTAAAGGATCTTTAATGAAAGATGAGCATGGTATTTTAATACAGCAAACACCTAATGTTCAGGTGCCGCGGCAGATAAGGTTTACAAACACAAAGGAAATAACCAAGCTGGCTAAAACCCTAAAGGCCTATATTAAAGAAGCTATTGATTTGGAAAAATCGGGTGTGAAAGCGACCTTGAAAAAGGCTTCAGAGTACAAGATTCCGGAAGAGTTTCAAAATAAATTAGATGAGAATGCTGCCCTTAAGAAAGCTTTTTACGCATTGACACCGGGAAGGCAAAGAGGATATCTTTTTTATTTTTCACAAGCAAAGCAATCTAAGACCCGTGAAGAAAGAGTTGCAAAATATACACAACACATTCTCAACGGTAAGGGAATAGATGACTAATAAGTTAAAAATTGAAAATTAAAAACTAAAATGAATCATGAAAAAAAGAGATTTAATTATCTATTGGATTGCCACAGCATTATTGGCTATTGGAATGCTGCAAAGCGGCATATTTGCGGTGCTTAAAACAGACATATGGGTTAAGCTAATAACTGATTTAGGTTACCCAGTTTACTTTTTGTACATACTTGGTGTATGGAAGATACTTGGAGTTATAGCCATTTTAATTCCCAAATTTCCGCTACTTAAGGAATGGGCCTATGCAGGTTTCTTTTTTGCAATGACGGGTGCACTTGTTTCGCATTTGGCAGTTGGCGATTACGCTGTAAAAGCAATTATGGGCCCGTCTTTTCAGGCTCTTTTTGTTGTTTTGTCCTGGTACTTTAGGCCGGCAAGCAGGAAAATTGTGGTATAACTATATTTGCAGGAGTAATTTTTAGAAATATGGAAAAAGCAAAAATTATTGGAGTAGCTCCTCAACTTGTTGTAAGAGATGTAAAAAAGTCAGCAGAGTATTATAAGGATATCCTGGGCTTTACAATAATTGGGTTAGTACTTGATCCACCTGTATATGCAATGGTTGAACGCGACGGGTTTCAGGTTCACTTTGCAAAATCAGACACACAGGACATCAAAAAGAACAAAGACTATCGTTCTATTAGCCACGATTTTATTATTTGGGTTCCGGAAATTCAGAACTTCTTTGACGAAGTTGTATCTAAGAATGCAAAAATTCTGGAGGGGATAACAGTAAAACCATACGGAAGTCGTGAGTTCGTGATTGAGGATTATGACGGACATAAAATTTTGGTAGGAGACTAAAGTTGTATTCCTTATGATTTCATACAGGCAGGCAGACGAGAATGATTTTGATTTAACGCTAAGTATCAAGTCGCTTTCTTTACGACAATATATAGAACAAATTTGGGGCTGGGATGCCAATGTTCAACTGGAATATCACAGAAAGCACTTTAAGCCTGAACAAATAAAAATCATCCTGAGTAACAATAAGGAGGTCGGACTTGTTGATTTGGAGGAGACTAATGACAGATTTTTTCTTGTCAATATTCTCATAGAGCAAGCATTTCAAGGGCAGGGTATTGGAAGAAAAGTAATAGAAGATGTTATTAGGAAAGCCATTAAGAAGAATAAAAAAATTGAACTGCAGGTTTTTAAAATAAATGCCAGGGCAAAGAAACTATATGTTGAACTTGGTTTTGTTGTAACCGGAGAAACGGATTTGCATTACCAAATGAGCTACAGCGGAAAAACAATCTTATCTAATCCATATTGAGCGCCAACGTCGATATCTATTTTAGTAAAGTCCCCAAGTGGCAAGAAGAATTGGAGGCATTGAGAATGATCATTCTTGATTGCAACCTCGTTGAGGAATTAAAGTGGAGTATTCCTGTTTACACGTTTCAAAAAAAGAACATAGTAGGAATAAACAGATTAAAAGAATCTATTGTACTTGCATTTTTCAAAGGTGCTTTGTTGCAAGATGCTGAGCATATTCTCCTCCAGCCCGGAAGGGTACAGTCGGCCCGATGGATCAAGTTCACATCTGTGCGGGAAATAGTTAAGCTTGAGCCTATTCTGAAAGCCTATATTTTTGAGGCCATTGAAGTAGAAAAAGCAGGCTTGAAAATAATCAAGAGAAAGACCGCCGATTATAAAATCCCAGAGGAATTTCAAAACAAATTAGATGAGATGCCTGCTCTTAAAACTGCTTTTAAATTATTGACACCAGGGCGACAACGAGCATACATTTTTTATTTTTCAGAAGCTAAGCAATCTAAAGCGCGAGCTGCAAGAGTTGAAAAATATGTAAAACATATTCTTAACGGTAAAGGTTTATCTTATTAACAAACGGTTAGCTATAGTCAGGTGCCTCGCCTTTCGGATAGCTTAAGAATTATTGGCGTTTAATTTACTTAAGAGCCAATTTTTTCCTTCGGTATACGATTTGAAACTAAATGGCTTTAATGATGGGTGATCAAATGCTAAATGAAGCCTGTTTTTCATTTCAGCCTCTTTCGAATTAACCACATATGCTTTGGCAATAATATTTTTAGTGTGCGGATTATCCACTATATATTCAATTGCGTCTTCAGTGACGTTGTAGTGGTTTTCAGGTTCAAAAATTATACAATAAGGTTTTGCTCCTGCTTCTTGGTCTCCGAATTCATATAGCTCTTCTATATCACTACTTTCTATAACTACATTGTCAAGAAACTTCACAGAGAGAATCTGATCTTCAAAAACAACTTCAATTTTTGAGTTTTTCATTTCGGGTATTTTAAGGTAAAAATAACAGTACGTTTATTTACTAACTAAATTTATGCAAAAATATGCATGCCACAAATTCCAAATATAATAAGGTTAAATGATTAGTACATTCGCCAATATAATTTTATAGAAAAGCAATAATACCCGTGAAGAATTTATCTGTAATTGGGCGTATTTTTTATGGTATAGCTATAACCATTATGGGGCTGCAAGCCATTTGCTATGCCGATTTTCCGTATATGCTTATACCGCCAAAGCATTCAGGTATTCCTGGCATTGTAGTTATTGCCTATATTTTCGGAGCACTGCTTATGTTAGCCGGGGTAAGTATTGTTTTAAATAAAAAGATCAGATTGTTTTCTGCCCTTTTAGGTAGTATACTTCTGTTGATATTTTGTTTTTACTTTATCCCGTATCAATTATTGGCGAACCCCAATTATTTGCAGTTTGGCGAATGGGAGAACGCTGCAAAAGAACTGGCATTATGCGGCGGTTTTTTTGTAATTGCCCATTACTTTTCTGAAAATCCGCCTACCGGTTTCTTAACAAAGTTAATATCGTTGGGGGCTATTTTCTTTGCCATAACCATCATCAGTTTTGGTTGTGATCATCTCCTCTATATAAATGATACGGCAGACTACGTTCCCTCATGGGTGCCTTGTCATCTCTTCTGGGCATATTTTACGGGCATTGCATTAATTGGTGCGGGTATTGCAATTGTTTTAAGGATCAGGTTCGGTTTAATTGCAACCCTTTTAGGGGCAATGATTTTTACCTGGTTTATTATTCTGCACATACCCAAGGTAATAGATTCGCCTTTTGCCTATAAGGGTAGTGAAGTTACCAGCGCATGCTTAGCCCTGGCATATAGCGGCATAGCATTTGTAATTGCCGGAGCCGGTAAAAAGCAATAGTTCAATCAAGCAACTCATTTTTTTATTAATGTATTGATTACCAAATACTTGCGATGTAGCTAAGAATTTTAGCAATTAGTTCTATTGTTATTTATTGATATTAACAATGAACCTATTGCAAATAGGGGCTTTCAGAGCCACATCATTGTTAATGTCTATTGTTATTTCCTAGTGGCCTGAAATTGGAATAATGTGGGCTTATTTTGGAGAATCTGTACCTTTGAATAAATGAACCAAGCCATGAAAAAAGTATATCATCTTTCAAGTTGCTCTACTTGCCAACGAATTATTAAGGATCTGCAATTAAAAGAAAAGGGATTTCTACTGCAAGATATTAAAACAGAAAAGATAACCCCGCCGCAGTTGGATAAGATGGTGGAAATGGCAGGCTCTGTTGAGTCCTTATTCAGCACAAAAGCCATTAAGTACCGAGAACTGGGATTAAAAGACAAAAAACTGACTGATAAGGAAAGGAAGAACTATATTCTTAGTGAATATACGTTCCTGAAAAGGCCCGTTATAATTGTAGATTCAAAAATATTTGTAGGTAGCTTATCTGAAACAATTTCTCGGGTTAAGGCCATATTATAGCGCTTTGATTTGGAGTAATTGTTTATGCAAAGCGTATAAAAGCACAAAAAGGCGCTAAAAAGCGCCTTTTTTGAGGTCCCGAGCGGATTCGAACCGCTGTACAAGGTTTTGCAGACCTCTGCCTAGCCACTCGGCCACAGGACCATTTTTACTTGGGGTGCAAATGTAATAAAATTAACAATGTATCTTTGCAGGATATTTATGATTAAAGACTTAGGCAAAATACTCCGTTACCTTAAAAACTATAAGAAATATGCTTTTCTTAATGTATTAGGTAATACGCTGTCCATTCTATTTGGAGTTTTCTCCATTACAATGCTCATTCCATTTTTGATGATACTTTTTCCTGCAAAAGATGCAACGGATAAGCAGATTTTAATTACAACAAGACCCGAATTTCATTTAAGCGGCACGTGGTTTTCAGATATTTCAAAATACTATGTGCAATTATTTACAAAGGAATACGGCCCTCAACAGGTTTTGATTTTGCTTTGCGGATTTTTTGTACTTATAATGTTATTGAAAAACGCTTTGCGATATTTGGCTGTATATAATATGGCCCCAATCCGCAATGGGGTTATTAAAGATCTCCGCAATGAGATATATAATAAGATACTAATCTTACCGCTATCTTATTATTCTGCTGAACGCAAAGGCGATATTATGGCCCGAATGACCAATGACCTTACTGAAGTAGAATGGTCGGTTATGCAATCGCTTGAAATGATAACTGTTAATCCGTTGAATATTTTGGTGATTATAGGAGCACTTGTTTTCCTGAGCCCCCAGTTAACATTATTGGCAGTTATTTTATTGCCAATAACCGGGTTTCTTATTGCTAAGGTGGGCGGAACACTTAGAAAAAGCTCTTCCAAATCGAAGGGGTCAATGGGTATATTATTCTCAATGATTGAAGAAACAATTGGCGGTATTCGCATTATAAGGGCTTTTACAGCTGAAAAAATTATACACACTAAGTTCCGTGAAGAAAATGAAACCTATACCACCATTATGAATCGTGTGTATCGGAAAACAGATCTGGCTTCACCACTTACTGAAGTATTAGTGTCGGTTGTACTTGCAATACTATTATATGTTGGTGGACGTCTGGTTGATAGTTCAGGGCATACACTTGATGGTCCAATGTTTGTTGCCTATGTTGCCTTGTTTTCTCAATTAGTTCCTCCCGCAAAAGCATTCTCTACAGCTTATTATAATGTAGAAAAGGGCCTTGCATCTATGGAGCGTATAAATAATATATTGCATGCAGATGTGACAGTAAAAGAGGTTGCTAGCCCTGTTTCGATAAAGTCGTTTGATAAAGAGATAGAGTTTAATAATGTGGCTTTTGCCTACCAACGAGGCGATACCGGGTATGCATTGCATAATATAAACCTTAAAATACCTAAAGGTAAAACCATTGCTATAGTTGGACAATCAGGTTCCGGTAAAAGCACATTGGTGGATATGCTTCCCCGTTTTTACGACCCAACTGATGGCGCTATAACTATTGATGGTATTGCACTTAATGAGTTAAGCATTTCCCAGCTCAGGAACTTAATGGGAATAGTTTCTCAGGATACTGTATTGTTTAACGATAGCGTAAAGAACAATATAGCCTTTGGAATGAAAAATGTAACTGACGAACAGGTTATGGAGGCTGCTAAAGTTGCTCATGCCCACGAATTTATAAGCCGTATGGAAAACGGTTATGAAACCAATATTGGTGATAGAGGCGGTAAGATGTCGGGTGGCGAGCGTCAACGTATGAGTCTTGCAAGAGCTATTTTGAAAAATCCCCCGATTCTTATATTAGATGAAGCTACCTCAGCTCTTGATACTGAATCGGAGCGATTGGTACAGGATGCATTAACAAAGCTAATGGTTAATCGTACTTCTATTGTTATTGCTCATAGGCTTTCTACTATTAAAAATGCCGATGAGATAATAGTTATGCAAAAGGGTAATATTGTAGAAAGAGGTACTCATACAGATCTGATTACCAAGAATGGAGCATACAGGAAATTATACGACTTGCAAAGCTTCGCATAAACTTTACTCTTGTCTTTTTGAAAATAATGGGTAATTTCGCATTCCGTAAAAAAATCAACTATGCCCGGATGGCGGAACCGGTAGACGCGCTGGTCTCAAAAACCAGTTCTTTCACGAGAATGTCGGTTCGATTCCGACTCCGGGTACAGAGGTTGAAAATTGACTGCTTATTCTAGGTAGCGTGCTTAATGGCTACCATATTCCCAAATTATTATATTTGTTAAAATCATTTGGTAGCATAAATAATTAATAAACTTAATCATGAAAAAACTTATTTCAGTCCTTAGTATTTCTTTTCTTCTGTTAATTGGCCATACTTCTCTTTCGGCGCAAGAACTGCGTAGCTCGTCGGGCAGCAGCACCGGTAAAATTGAATCTGATGGAACCATACGCAACGGTTCAGGTAGCAGCGTAGGTAAAATTGATAACGACGGAACTATACGTAATAGTTCAGGTAGCAGTATTGGTAAGGTTGAATCAGATGGAACCATACGTAACGGTTCTGGCAGCAGCATTGGTAAGCTTGATTCGGATGGTACTGTTAGAAATGATTCAGGAAGCAGTATCGGTAAAATAGATGACGACGGAACAGTAAGAAACAGTTCTGGTAGCAGTATAGGAAGCGCTAATGGTGTTCCAAAAGCTTGGGCAGCTGTAGTGTTTTTCTTTTTTACTTTCTAATACTATATCCGGCAACAAATAGTCCAATTTTATTTTGTTGAGGCCATTCTTTTTTAAGGATGGCCTTTTTTATTGGTGCCTACTTACAAACCTGCCATGTTCAGTCCTCTTGAGTGGTATGCTGCTAATTGGGCTAACTATCATTGGTATTTTCTCAATACGCGTTTCGCTTGTATCAAGGCCAAATGCTTTGGTTTCTGATTGGGCAAAGTGTTTAATATAGAAGTAACTACGCAGAATAAAGCTTTCACTCAATCTAAATTCATTTTCGAACGATAGGAATTTCTCGAGTACAACAAATTTAAAGTCAGACGCCAGGTTATATTTTTGTAAGGAGGGGTAACGGCTAACAATATTCAATTCTTTAGTTTTAACCATTTCCTCAACCACCTTTCGGAACAATACATTTACACGAGCTTGAACCCGGAACCCTAAACGGAACTCAACACGTATAACTTTGTCATCTTCCATTTCAAGTACGCTATACTCCATTGTATAAGGTTCATCGGTACGCTCTATATGTACAAACCAATAAACATCAGCCCTTTTCGGTTGTCGGCTGAAAATGGAATAAATAATTTTTTGTTCAATCTCTTCAAAATTATTGGCCTTGGTAAGGTAAATAAGGTTCGATGAAAATTTTGAAACCGTAGTATCAGCGCTTAAATCCTTTAATAGTGGGATGTGTTCGCGTAAAGGAATAAAGTTAAGGAAACGGTTGTTTATCTTTCTTGCCCTGTACCATATATACATAGTAAATATCAACCCGAATTCAAACACAAGGAACATTAGCCTATGAACTATTTTTACTGCATTAGCTACAAAAAAAGATCCTTCAACTGTTACAAATACAAGTAAAATTGGTATAACCACAAACCAGCTATAGTGTTTACGGAAGCGGAGAAAATGGAACATAAGTATGGTGGTCATTAACATAGCAATGGTAATGGAGAAACCGTATGCTGCCGTCATAGCTTCGGAAGTACGGAAATAAAGAACCACCAGTATACAGCCTACAAATAGTATCCAATTAATGCTTGGTATATATATCTGGCCACGAATATCGGTGGGGTATTTAACAGTAACACGCGGCCAAAAATTGAGAATTATTGCTTCTGATATTAGTGTATAGGATCCGCTTATTAACGCCT
>JABDCA010000052.1 GCA_013288345.1 Bacteroidota bacterium
GATGTAATAAAAGAAAACCTTTCTTTTAATTCCCTGCTTTATTCAGCATTTTAAATGCTGTCTTTGGCAAAAAGCGGCTGAATTTTTCGAGGCTTGCAGTTTGGCCAATGTTCATTATGTCTTCGCCTTTTGCAAGTTTATCCAAAAATATTTTCGCGAATTTATCTGCCGGCATTTTAGCTATGGTAGCATCTTTGCTCAAATCGGTATCTACTACAGGAGGCAGAACCTCAACCACTCTTATTTTTAATGCAGCTACCTGGTGCCTTATCGACATAGTTACGAAATGTATAGCAGCCTTTGAGGCGCAATAGGTACCAAGGAAAGCCATTGGCACATAAGCCAGTCCCGATGATATAATTACTATAATTGGCTCACTCGATTTTTTGAGCAAAGGCATAGCCTTTTTGCTGAGTAAAATAGGTGCAGTGTAGTTAATGGCCATTTCCATGGTTACATCTTCAGCCAGCTTGCTTTCCGGCGAGTTAACGAAATCGAAATTACTTCCTTTACCGGCATTGTTTATCAATACATCTATCTTACCGTGCAGTTTTTCAATATGGGCAATTGCATTAGTTAAATCGGTATTCGAAGTAACATCTGCTTTTATGCTCTCTACCTTAGGGCAGGCAGCTTTTAAAGCGGTAATTTTAGCATCGCTCCTGTCTAACGAAACAACCTTATTATCATTCATTAGTTGCTTCACAATTGCTATTCCTATGCCGGTAGCTCCACCGGTAATTACTACAATTTTGTTTTTCATTTGTATGAGGTTATATTAGTTTACAATTTATATTTGCCACAATATTATATAGTATATTTATATAATACAATAACTGTCATAAAGTATAGTAACATACCTTTACGACTAAATTAGAGTGCTTAAAGGAAAAAGAAACCATAAAATATTTACAAAAATATGATCATAGGCGGTAAAGCAATGGAGATTAAGATGAATGGCAGAACATATCACTGCTCATTAGACATTACTATGGATTATATTGGCGGCAAATGGAAAGCAGTTGTGCTTTGGTATTTAAAAAGTGGCAAAAAACGTTTTGGTGAACTAAAAAAAGAGATTCCCCAGATAACTGAAAAAATGCTTTCGTTGCAATTAAAGGAATTGGAAAAGGATGGGATAGTAACCCGTAAAGTGTATGCTGAGGTTCCACCTAAGGTAGAGTACTACCTGACCCCCGAAGGAAAAACATTGTTACCCATATTAGATGAGCTTGCCAAATGGGGAAAAACAAAAGGCACTAAGAATGGGGTTTTGCAGGAAGTGAAGAAGGTTGAGAAGAAGAAGAAAGCTAAAGCTTAGTTACTTATAACCGTGAGCCTCCCAGGGGAATCGAACCCCCGACCTACTGATTACGAATCAGTTGCTCTACCCCTGAGCTAAGGAGGCTAATAAGGCTTGCGAAAATAACGAAAACCTTGATATTATAGAGGGATTGCTTTGTTTTATCCTAAAATAAGCATTGATGCATATTAGTATGTTTGCATTATGATCAGAACCCCTGTAAATAGAATTGCTTTAGGCTTCATCTTATTATACCTATCGGTTATACCTGCTACAGCGCAATCATACTCAACATTAGATTTTGTAAAAACGCAACCACCTTTATATAGTACCGATGCATGGTATGTGCTGAACACTTCGACAGACAACTTTTCGGTATTCAATAAAAACGGTGAACTTGCAATTACCAAAGCGGGAGGCGATACCAATACCCAGTTTAAACTACAGGGCGGCAAACTTATAGGTATTGATAATGGTGAGTTTGGCGGGTACCTGAATTTCATACCCAAGGACACTCCTACAGTTTCCCGCCAAATTAAATCGGGAAATATTAAACTCATTTTTCAGTTCAATGATACCATTTATTTTATCGAAGGGCTAGCCCATTTGTCTGTAAACAAGGGTGCATTATACAGGCTCGATACGGCAAACAAAACTATTGGTTATACTCCGCTTATTGGCTTTGAAGACGCACCAGAGGCCTTTGCTATATATAACAACACCCTTATGATTGCTTCACATCAAAGCTTTTACATTATTCACAATGGCCTTAAAAAAGAAGTGGTGTTGCGCAATGTTTTTTGGAGAAGCTTGTACCCTAATTCAATAGCGGTAATTGATGACAAGCATGTGTATATTGGAATAAGAGGTGGCTATGTAAGGCTGAACCTAAACACAAAAAATATAACTTTTTATAAATACAGATCCTGATACAATAATAATAAGTGTATATTGTTAACTAATAAAGTAAATAGTAATCCCCCTTAAATAAAAACATAGTCTATGAAAGCGAAACCTGTAAAAACTCAAAAAACAAAATCTACTGCACCTGCTACCGGCAAAGCCAAATCCGGTAAAATAGCCAAGGCAACAAGCTCCGGCGAAAAAACTATTTATTCGGAAAAAGATCTAGCCGAATTCCGTAAACTCATTCTCGATAAAATGGAGGAGGCAAAAACAGATCACGCACTTTTAAAGATCACACTTTCTCATACCGAGGATAATGGCACCGATGATACATCGCATACCTTTAATTCAATGGAAGGCAGTGCTGATAGTGAAACAAAAGAAGAAACGGCACAACTTGCATTGCGCCAGGAAAAATATATAAAAAATCTTCAAAATGCCCTTGTACGTATAGAGAACAAAACATACGGTATTTGCAGAATTACAGGCAACCTCATTCCTAAGAAAAGATTATTGAGTGTCCCGCACGCTACACTTAGCATGGAAGCTAAGCAAGCACAGAAATTCAACCAGGACTAAGTAAGGTATAAACTACTCCTGAGAGTCGATATACTTTTGGCGGAGAACTGCCTTAAGCTTCTTTTGCCTGCGAACAACAGATGGCTTTAAGTACATCTTCCTTTCGCGAAGTTCCTTTACAACACCAATACGTTGGAACTTCTTTTTAAAAGCGCTTAGCGACCTTTCAAGGTTTTCGCCTTCTTTAATGTGAACTATAATCATACTATTTTTATAAGAGGTGCGAATATAGCTTCTTTTTCGATAACTTTTACAAACAAAAGGGCCCCACATTGCTGTGAGGCCCTTTTTTAATCAATTTAAGCCGAAATACTTACTTAACAGCTTTAGCTAAGCCAGCTCCTGCTTTGAATTTAGCAACCTTCTTAGCAGCAATCTTAATTGCTTTGCCAGTCTGAGGATTCCTTCCGGTCCTTGCTGCTCTCTTCATAACTTTAAATGTTCCGAAACCAATAAGAGCAACGTTGCTGCCGCCTTTAAGAGCTTTGGTTGTTTGGTTTACAATAGCATCAAGCGCTCTGGTTGAGTCAGCTTTGGTCAACTTTGTTTCTTTTGCAATTGCTTCTACTAGTTCTGATTTGTTCATGTTTATTAGGTTTTATTAGGTTAATATTTGGTGAATATATAGCATTCCTTCAACAATACTGCATGATTTTGTAAATACTTATTATAATTTAATACAATGGAGCCCTATATATTATAGTATAGTTCAAATCTGAAAGCCATTCAGTTATGCAATTTATCTCCTAATATCTTCGATAGCAACAATACAGATTAAGCCCATAAATAGCACCCCTTGCCAAATTAATTCTCCATTTATCCGGTTAAAGGATGTATTTTGTAGCCATTATATTATTAATCAAAAAAAACATAACACGTCATGGCAAAAACAGCACATCCAAGAGGCAAGAGCATTGCTAAAGTAGGTCACCTGAACATCTACCAAAAGAACAAACAGGAAATGAAAGATGTTGAAGGTGTAAAGACAGAAAGAACCACCAAAACAGAAATATCTATTTTCAACGGAAAGAAGATGATTGAAGGCGAAACAGGTTTTTCGAACAAGCTTAAAGCAGTAGAAAGAGCAACCGAACTGATCAAGGCTCACCACGATAAAAAAACAGTTAAGTAAGTATTTCATTCAGGCACAGGCAAGCTTCGTTTAGCTTGCCTGTACCTTTTTATTGGCCTTTAGTCTCTATTATCAAATTAATTCGGCCATAATCCATAAAATAGTTGTATCTTACTGAAATTAGGCAATAATGCCTGATTGTTAAACAGCTTAAATCATGAAGTTTCCAACCAAGAACGTAAAACAAGCCGCAGTAAATGCAGCTTTGCCTACCAATATATCGCGAAAAGAATTTCTGGAAGACCTTCCGGCTAAAACAAGGAACACTGTAAGAGGTGTTGACCTGACATTAATTAATGAAGCAATAACCGCCATTTTCGAAGGGCATGCAACCATTAATGGAAAGAAACCTGCTACAAGAGCCGAGAGGTTTATTGTAATAGCCTCGTACTTTAAAACAGCACGTACACCATTAAATATGTTTTTTGATGGCGCTATGAATGTTACCGGTACCTACACTGTTGCTTTTAAATTTAAAGACCAGCCAGTTACTGTTAAGTTTCCTACAGTTCTATCGTAAGCTCAGCCTGCGTTACCAAGTAAAATGAAAGCTGACGAACAGTTAAACTATTTATCGAAAATAGTATTGACCATAGAGATGAACCGTGTGTATGTAGAGCGGAGTATAGAATCGATAGATGAAAAAAAGTTGTCGGCCAAAGGCCTGGAGAAACTAAACAAGATGAGAAAAACGATTAGCGACAGTAAATAATTATTTACCTGAATAATATTTTAACAACAAGAAAACAGCGACTATTATGAATGACAAACAAATTGAAGAGAAATTACAGGAGATTGAAACAGCAAATCCTGATCGTTTTAAACAATATAAACTAAGGGCACACCTGCATTGGGCACCGGTTGAAGGCGCCAGCAAATTAACCTGGGGTTTCCACCATTCGTTTTTAGGCAATCTGCCTTCTAATGTAAAGGTTGAAGTAAGCAAGCTAATGAACAAGCTTTCGAAAAGCGGATACGATTCGGGCAAGGTTGAAGCAACTGAAAAAGTTGAAGTGACAGAAAAGACCGAAGAGTAAGAACTAACACACCACTCTCTATTGAGGGAGATAATACAGATACAAAAGCATGCACGCAAAAGAATTTAACGAATTGACACTCGACAAAAGAAGCAAACTGATATTTGGCGAGGGTAAACTTATAGGCGTTATACAGGACCATGAATTGCAAAAAGCATTTTACTATAAGCTCAACGATCTTAAAGTAGATGTTGTGTACGACAAAGTACGCAACAGGCTACTGGGTATTAATGCCTGGGAAAATGCAACCGAGAGAAACGCTTTAAAAACTATTATAGCTTAACACATTACAGTTTAGCCCCAGGGCTATATGTACAAAACTGTAAAACCCTTAACTTTGTAAAGAGATGAACAAAGGGGTGATTAAAAAAGCAATTATACTATTCGTTCTTGTATCTGCCTTTTTTACGGTAAAGGCACAAGACTATGTACGCCCTTCGGGTAATTACACAGCCCCCGAAACAGGAACACCTATAGAAGGCAGTAAAAAATTCGTACTGGGCATATCATTAGGCGCGGCTATACCCTCGGGTAGCTTTGCAAGCACCAATGTAAAAAACTCTTTTTGGGATTTTAACTCAACCGATTCAACCCACTTGCAGGGCTTTGCCAAAACGGGATTCCATTTTAACATAACCGCCACCTACCAGTTTACCGACGATTTTGGATTAACACTATTGTTGGGTAACAGCTCAAACCCGTTCGATATAAATGCTTTTTCATCTGCTATAGGCTATCCGGCAGGCAGCCAAAGCTCAAATTTCACTACAGCCGAATACTTATTGGGGCCTTGCTTTTCGTTGCCTATATCCAATAAGTTCAAATTCAGGGTAAGCCTTTTGGCAGGCATTGTAACCAACAACTACCCTACTATTGATGTAGCCCTTAACGACACCACCACTTACGAGGTAACTTTTAACGGAGCTACCAATTTTGCCTACAGTATTGGGGCAGGCATAATTTATAACGTTACCGATAATATAGCCGTACAGCTTAACCTCAATTATACAGGTACCACTATTACATACACGGGCTGGACAGGAATTTACACTATAAATGGTGGCGTTTACAGCTATTATCCATATACATCTAACCATCCTAATGATGTAACATCAATGACCGCAGGCTTGCTTAAGCCAACTTTTGGTGTTGAGTTTAAGTTTTAGTACCAATTTGCTATATTTGATATAAGTAAATCCATTAACCATGCTCATCATAATACTATCGGTATTTGCATTGTGCTTTGTAATAGAAAGGCTAATGCCCGGCTGGAAACTGCCTGAAGTGCCCACATGGACCATACGAGTATTGGCAGTTAATTTTGTTCAGCTTGCTATTGTTACCGTAGCTGGGTTTACCTGGGAAAAATGGCTATCGCCCTACTCCGTATTTCACCTTTCGAGCCATGTAAATAATATTGCAGGTGGCTGCCTGGCCTATTTCATTGCCACATTTATTTTTTACTGGTGGCACAGGTGGAGGCATACCATTGATTTCCTTTGGACACATTTCCACCAGATACATCACAGCCCTCAACGAATTGAAGTAATTACGTCATTCTATAAGCATCCTCTCGAAATGACTGTAAACTCAATTATAGGCAGCCTGCTTGTTTATTGCTTATTAGGCCTTAGCCCTGAGGCAGGCGCAGTATATACATTATGCACTGCATTGGGTGAATTTTTCTACCATACCAATATAAAAACACCGAAATGGATCGGCTATATTTTTCAGCGCCCCGAAATGCATCGCATACATCACGAATACAATAAGCATACCAATAACTATGGCGATATTGTATGGTGGGATATGCTTTTTGGCACGTACGAAAACCCAAAGGAATTTAAAACATCGTGTGGTTTTGATAACGAAAAAGAACAACGCTTGTTCGATATGCTAAAGTTTAAAGATGTGCATAAGCAATAACTCTGTTACTTTTATACACTGAGTAACAAAGCATGAAAAAAATTTCTCTTTACCTGATGGCCCTTTTGTATGTGTTGGCAGGTATCAATCATTTTTACAATACCCACTTTTACGAAGCAATAATGCCGGGTTATATCAGTTATCATACCATACTTATTTATGTAAGCGGAGTATGCGAAATATTGCTTGGCCTGTTACTGATACCCAATGCAACAAGGAAAATTGCAGCCACACTAATTGCCTTGATGCTGATAGTTTTTCTTTGGCTGCATGTGCAAATGCTTATAGATTATTGGAAAACAAACGACAAACACTTGTGGATTGCCATAGTAAGAATACCTATGCAGTTTATTTTAATTTGGTGGGCCTGGACTTTTACCCGCCCAGCCCCGGCAAAGGCATAATGGACATGAATGGCTATATTTTTTAAATTAGTGCCTTGGTATTGTAACACTCATTATGAAAACAATTGTAAAAACAGCCCTGCTCCTACTTCTTGCCTCATCTGTTTTTACTGCGTGCAATACCTACGAACTTACACGCTATAAGGGCACTGAAATTGATAAGGTTGGTGATATTGCAAAATTCAAAGTCTACATACATGCCAAAAATGGCACCTACAAAGTAGATAAGCCTGTTCTTACTCCTGCAGGTGTAGGAGGTAACATTACCAAACTAACCGACCAGGCAACCATTGAAGAAATAACCAGCCCGAGTAAAGGTGCACAGGTTAAAAAACATAAACACGATCTGAACCTGTTTACCAAATCAACGGTGAGTGATACAACAGATGTAATATTGAAAAAGGCAGATATTACAGATGTAGCTCATGTGGTTGCTAAATCTACCGGTGTAGGAAAAAAGATTGGCAATACCGTGGCTACCGTAATAGTATCTGCTATTGGCATAGGGCTGATAGTTGCAATAGTGCTGGCATTTCAGTAGAAAACTACTACTTAGTCATCACCAATAATTACCAAACTCTTTGTTGGGTCTTTAGATAGATACTTAATACTTAAAGTATCTCCCCATTTATTCATTAACCTATACAGTAAGCGTTTTTCAGAAATAGTTTCATAAGGAATAAGTTCAGAGCCTGAGAATATCCTAGAATCAACTTCAAACTTATAATCCACAGTAACACTGTGTAAATAAACATTGTTACCAATAAAACTTTCCGATAAATGAATATTTTTTTTGATATTTGAAACCGTTGCTATTGCTACTTTATCATAGCTTTTTTCTTTGTGACGCATTAAAGAAATTGGGCCATACAGCAAAATTGCGAACGTAGCGACAAAAAAACCAACAAGCAATAATGTATCTAATATAGATGTCCAGTCCCAGAATTCCCATTCAGGAATATTTTTCGACATAGAATTTCACAGTTGCTCTTGTTCACTCCTTAACACCCACTACTCTCTACTCAATACTATAACTTACCAGATCCTCACCCTAAGGCTGTCCGGTCTCCACATTTTATCACCTGGTTTAACATTAAAGGTGGTAAAGAACTCCGGCATATCGGTAACAGGGCCAATAACCCTATAAGGTGCGGGAGAGTGTTCATTACTACGCACCTGGTTGGCAAGAGCCTCCGGGCGGGTATTTATCATCCATGCATAAGCATAGCCTAAAAAGAAACGCTGGTTAGGATTTAAGCCTGCAATTATTTGGTTCTCGGTAAACTGCTTGGTCTTTTTAAATGCTTCATAGGCAAACATGGTTCCGCCCAAATCGGCAATGTTCTCGCCTTGCGTCATAGAACCATTTATGTGCAGGCTATCTACCACCACATAATTATTAAATTGCTCTACTATCATTTTTGTTTTAGCATGGAACTTAGCATTGTCTTCCGCTGTCCACCAGTTGTTCAGGTTGCCCTGCTCATCGTATTGGCTTCCCTGGTCATCAAAGCCGTGTGTCATTTCGTGGCCAAATGTGGCGCCAATTACAGCATACAGTAAAGCATCATCGGCAAACTTACGCTCATACCCCGGTATAATTATGTTGCAACCAGGCACTACTATTTCGTTGTTGGCAGGGTTGTAGTATGCGTTGTATGTCTGTGGCTCCATATCCCATTCAGTACGATCGACCGGTTTGCCATATTTATTTAACTGGTAATTAAAGGCCCAGCGGTTAGCGCTCATCACATTCTTCACATACGATTGCCTGTCCACTTTCAGTGCGCTTAAGTCTTTCCATTTATCGGGGTAACCCACTTTCATCATCATGTGGTTAAGCTTGCTTATGGCTTTCTCCTTGGTAACCGGGCTCATCCAGTCGAGGTTTTTTATACGCTCGCCATATACAGTTCTAATATCATTGCCTATCTGTTGCAGCTTTTCTTTAGTTCCTTTAGGCAGGTAATCGGTAACATATACCTGGCCAATCAATTCGCCCAACGAATTATCTGTTTCTTCCACAGCTCTCTTCCAGCGTGGTTTAGGCTCCTTAACACCAATAAGCACCTTTCCATAAAAATCGAATGTCTCCATATAGGTTTTATCGTCGACGTACGATGCAAGGCTACGTATGTAATGATACTTCAGGTAGTTCTTCCAATCTTCGAGCGGGAACGATTTCAGATAACCGCTAACGGCAGTAATAACTTCAGGCTGGCATACAATAACCGAATCAACTGTATTCATTCCCACTCCGGTTAAGAATAACTGCCAGTCAATATTTGGTGCAATTGTATTGAGTTGCCTGAACGACATTTTATTGTAGTTCTTTATCGGATCGCGAGTATCCTCGCGTTTGCGGGAACTG
Organism: Bacteroidota bacterium; assembly: GCA_013288345.1. GTDB lineage: Bacteria > Bacteroidota > Bacteroidia > JABEUT01 > JABEUT01 > JABEUT01. The sequence goes on from JABDCA010000052.1 coordinate 9,659, forward strand.
CGCGCTATTTCCGTTTCCAGCTTCATTAAATTAAAGGCAGCCTTGGCAGCCTTGTCATTATCGTAGCCCATGAGCTTGAACATATTGCAAATATGCCTCACGAATTTTTCCCTCACATCCTGTGCACGGCCATCCATATCGAAATAAAAGCTACGGTTAGGCAGGCTAAGTCCGCCTTGCTCAAAACGTACTGCCATTTTGCTGCTTATCCTGTCATCTTGCCCCACTTCGAAATTAAAAAGCGGTGCACCCGAAACGGTATGTATATAGGCTGCTTCGGTTATAAGGCCTTTAATATCTTTTATGTTATCAATATTATCGAGGTCGGCCTTCAGATCAGATATGCCTTTTTTATTCAGCGAAATGCTATCGGTAGCAGTAAAATAAAAGTCACCTATTTTTTGCTTGGCGCTGCCCGGCTCGGCATTGGTAAGCTTTGCCGATGTTTCGCATAGGTTTAATATTTGTGCATTTATAGTATCCTGTATCATCTGCCATAAGCCATTTTGCTTTTCACTGGCCGGTATAGGATGGTTTTTAAACCACCTGCCATTGGCATACATAAAAAAGTCGTCTTGCGGCTTTACGGTAGAATCGATATTAGATGCCAATGCATCGGGTTCTGCAGCAACGGTATTTTTAGGTTGGTTGCAAGCAGCCATTAAAGCTATAACAGCAAATGCAAAAAGGGGAGCAATAAGTTTTTTCATGTTGTGTGTTGTAATGCCAGGTAATTAGAACTACCAAAGTAAGGAGATTCTGCGATATAGGCTATATAATCACCATAAGAAATGCATTTTAAATTACTCACCCTACCCTCTCTACAACAGAGAGGGAATACATTGGTCGTTCTTTAATCCCCGGGTTTACACCCGGGGCTACTAATATTTATCCCCTCCGGGGAAAGGTGTTAGCTTGTTTGGAAAGGCCAATTTACATCCTCCTGTATTTCTTCAAATCGATTTTGACTTCACGTTCGATAGTCTCCTTAATAAGAGAATCATTTACATATATGCGGGTGCGGGTTAAATGTCCATCTTCCGAATAGATTTTTTCGGTACCATTCAGTTTGCCATGCTTATAGTGGCTTATGGCATATTGTCCGTTGTTGAACATTTTTTTTGATGTTCCATCCCTAAACCCTTTTTTATATTTCACCAGTTGAACGCAGGAAGTGTCGTTCTTTAAAAGCCACCAACCTGTCATAAGCTCATCTTTATCGTATCTGTTATACCTTACTGAGGTTAGCTTACATGATGCAAACATTATAACTAATAAGCTTATAAAAACTGCAGCTATTTGTTTCATTTATGATTCCTTACTTAACCTATTATTTGCCACTAAAACACAAAAGCACGAAAGAACTACACACGAAATAATTTGGTGGGTTTTGGTGACTTCGTGTTTTAGTGGCAAGTGTTTCATTTTAAAATTTATTGTATATCTACTTTTGGCACTCTTGAATCTTCGCATTTGCAAAAATAGACTGTTCCATCGGCATGCACATAAAAGCAACGTACACGGTAATACACCCCATCGCGGTAGGCCGGGTCAGGGCTATGAAGGGTTAATACATATTCCAATACCTCGCCGCTTTGGTTATCTGATACTATAAGTGTAGGTGCACCCCAGTGTGCCACCAAGTCAACCTTCGATCGGCCCTTCCAGTCATCCATCAATTGCTCATCTGTTTTGCAGGCAGCAAGTAATAGGATCAGAAAAAAGAGATTCCGTTTCATTTACTTTTTCTTGCCTTTAGCATCAACCATGTAATGCAGGCCTGTGCTTTGCTTGCGGGCCATCGACATTTTTATAATAAGGTAAGCAACAGTTATCAGGTTACGCAGTTCACATAACTTAACGGAAATAATGGTTTTATCGTATAGGTCTTTTGTTTCTTCATATAAAATATCGAGGCGATGGCGGGCGCGGCTCAACCTTAAATCGGACCGCACAATACCTACATAGCTGCTCATTATGGCCTGCACTTCTTTTAAGCTTTGGGTAATAAGCACCATCTCTTCGGGGTAGTCGAGACCCTCTTCGTTCCAGTCGGGGATAGATGCTGGCAATGAAGAATTTTTTGCAGTTTTAATTGCATCTAAGGCGGCACGGTGGGCATATACCGATGCTTCCAATAAAGAATTTGATGCTAAGCGGTTTGCACCATGCAAGCCTGTGCAAGAGCATTCACCGACTGCATAGAGGTTCAGCAATGAACTACGTCCTTGCATATCAACCTTAATACCACCACACATATAATGTGCAGCAGGCACCACCGGAATAAATTCCTTAAGGCTGTCGATGCCTTCTTTTAAACACTTGCTATAAATAGTTGGAAAGTGTTCCAGCATTTTATGTGAACCCAAATGGGTACAGTCCAGGTAAACGTGTTCTTCACCCCGCATTTTCATTTCGTTATCTACGGCACGGGCAGTAATATCGCGCGGAGCAAGTGAACCACGTTCATCGTACTTCTGCATAAATTCTTTGCCGTCCATTGTCTTTAGCACAGCACCAGCACCACGCACCGCTTCCGATATAAGGAAGGCAGGTTTTAAATGAGGTGCATATAAAGCAGTGGGGTGAAACTGAATAAACTCCATATTGGTTATAGCGCCCTTGGCACGATATACCATTGCAATACCATCGCCGGTAGCAATTACAGGATTGGTAGTGGCGCTGTACACATTACCTGCACCGCCTGTAGCCATCAATGTAGTTTTGGCAGTAATGGTATCTACCTTGCCTGTTTTAATGTTCAGGGCATATACGCCATAGCAGGTAATGTCTTTGTTTTCGTGGGTTACCGCTTTACCCTGATGGTGTTGAGTAATAATATCTACTGCAAAGTGGTGTGTAGCTATTTCAATATTGGGGTGTTTGTGCACCTGTGCCAGTAATGCACGTTCTATTTCTTTTCCGGTAATATCTTTATGATGTAATATGCGGTTCTCCGAATGGCCTCCCTCGCGCCCCAGGTCATATTCGCCCGATGAGCTTTTGTCGAAGTTGGTGCCCCACTCTATCAGTTCTTTTATACGGTCGCTGCTTTCCTTAACTACCATGCGCACCACTTCTTCATTGCACTGTCCATCGCCGCAAATAAGGGTATCCTGTATATGCTTCTCATACGAATCGGGGCTGTGCATTACAGCGGCTATACCGCCCTGTGCGTATTTGGTATTCGATTCATCTTCGTCGGCTTTAGTAATAATGTACACGCTGCCGTGGTCTGCTACCTTAAGTGCATAACTCAACCCTGCTATACCGGAACCAATTACTAGAAAGTCAACTTGTTTTTTCATTTAATTTCTTGTCATTCTGAACAGCCTGAAGAATCTATTCCATATTATTATTTGCGCGTTCCCTTCGTTCCTGCGCCACCGCTAAAGCTAAGGCGGCACGCGGTCGGGTCGGGCTATCCGCTCCCGTCACTGCGAGTCCCGGCTTTGCGGGCATGGCAGTCTCAAAATAAATACTGAGATTGCTTCGTTCCTCGCAATGACGAACCTATACATAACTAAAGGACCTTAATCAAATAATAGTTCTTCTTCCCCTTTTGCGCCAAAATATATTTATCACGTATAAGGTTCGATGCATTAACCATAGCGTTTACATCTTCCAGCTTTTCTTTATTTATTTGCACACCGCCACCGGTAAGCATTTTACGGGCCTCGCCTTTACTTGGGAATATGTTAGTATGCTCCACCAAAAAGTCGATTACAGGTATGCCTTGCTCAATTAAGTTGCGGGCTACATCAACCTGCGGTACTCCGTCGAACACATTTTGAATATCATTATCCGATAATTTCATCAAACTGTCCTTGGTGCCTTTGCCAAATAATATCTCCGAACTTTCTAAAGCAAACTCATAATCTTTTTCGGAATGTACGCGGCATGTAATATCTTTTGCCAATGCTTTTTGCAACACGCGCAAATGCGGAGCAGCATTATGTTCTGTTTCCAGCTTATCTATTTCTTCTTTTGCAAACAGGGTAAATATGCGTATGTATTTCTTCGCATCATCATCGGCTACGTTCAGCCAGAACTGGTAAAACTGGTATGGGCTTGTTTTTTGCGGGTCGAGCCACACGTTGCCACTTTCGGTTTTGCCAAACTTACCACCATCGGCTTTGGTAATTAATTGCGTGGTGATAGCAAAAGCATCACCGGCATCTTTGCGGCGTATAAGTTCGCTGCCTGTTAATATATTACCCCATTGGTCGCTGCCACCCATTTGCAATTTGCAGTTCTTATGCTTCCATAGGTAGTAAAAATCGTAACCCTGCACCAATTGGTAACTGAACTCGGTAAACGATATACCGCTTTCCATACGGTTCTTCACCGAATCTTTGGTGAGCATATAGCCTACCGTTATGTGTTTACCTATATCCCGTATAAAATCTAAAAAGCCAAAGCTTTTAAACCAATCGTAGTTGTTTACTATTTCGGCAGAGTTAGCTCCGCTGTTAAAATCGAGGAATTTTTCTAATTGCTTTTTTACACAACTTAAGTTATGGTTCAGGGTTTCTTCGTTCAACAAGTTACGTTCAGCCGATTTACCCGATGGGTCGCCTACCATACCTGTGGCACCGCCTACCAGTGCTACCGGTTTGTGCCCCGCCTTCTGGAAGTGCAGTAAGGTCATTATTTGCGAAAGGCTGCCAATGTGCAGACTATCTGCTGTCGGATCGAAGCCTATATAGCCGCTTACCATTTCTTTTTTCAATAGTTCATCGGTACCCGGCATTATGTCGTGCAACATACCGCGCCATGTCAACTCTTCTACAAAATCGCTCATTCTATATTCTAATTAATACCCAAAAATACAGAAAATCAAGAAAGCAGGGCTTTGGGCGTGCCCCCATGCTGCGCAAGGTGTCGGGCTATCCGTTTCAAGTCCTCGCTACGCTGCGGGCTTTCCACTGCTATCCCTCACGCAAATACACTGAGTACCCTAAAATTTTTCACTATTCACTTTTAGTTTTAAACTTTAGATATAGTACTCAGGACAGTACCATCTTCTTTATATACCTCTGTGCGGGTTTTATGTCCATCGCTATCGTAATATTTCCACTTGTTTATCTTTTTACCATTCTCATACTCACCTTTCGATTTTAGCCTTCCGTTATTATAATATTCAACCCAACAGCCCGTAGGTGTAATATTTATATCGTATCGGAATACGCGTGTTATCTTTCCGTTTACTCGGAAGGTAGTTACGGTGTAGCCCTTTTGCTGCTCTAATTTAATGATAGATATGGCCACCTTCGTTGTATCATCCTTATACAATATGCAATAATTACCATTCACAGTATGTATCAACTTTGTTTCTTGTATTAAAAGCCTGTCGGGAACGGTATCGCCAGTGTAGTAATAAAAAGTAAGGATAAAACTTTTGTCTTT
>JABDCA010000053.1:0-10067 GCA_013288345.1 Bacteroidota bacterium
GCGGTAGGTAAGCGTATGCGCGAATTTGCCCCGAACCACGAGGAACACTGGTTTGAAATATATGGAAAAATAGCGCTTACGGGCGAATCGATGCGCTTTGAGAACCGTGCCGAACAACTGCACAGGTGGTATGATGTATATGCTTTTCGGTTTGGCAAGCCTGAAAACATGCAGGTAGGAATACTTTTTAATGACATTAGCACCCGCAGGCTGGCAGAAGAGCAATTGAAGTTTATGAATAAAGAACTGGAAGCATTTTCCTATTCGGTTTCACACGACCTGAGGGCTCCGCTAAGAGCAGTATCGGGGTATGCAGCAATTTTAGATGAAGATTATGGCGAAAAACTTGATGGAGAAGGCAGGCAAATTACGCAAACTATAAAGCGTAATACCGACAAAATGGGTGTGCTGATAGATGAATTGCTTGCGTTTTCGAAGCTTGGTAAAAAAGAGCTAACAAAGACCGATGTTGATTTGATGAAGCTTACTGAAGGAGTAATACATGAAATAAGCAAGACAGCGCCACACAAGGCAAAAATTAATTTGAGTAAACTGCCCATAGTAAAAGGCGATGAGGTATTACTGCACCAGGTAATGTTCAACCTTGTTTCAAACGCAGTTAAATATTCTTCAAAGCAAAATAACCCTGAGGTGAGCATAAAAGCGGAAGAGGTTGACGATAAAATTGTTATTTCGGTAAAAGATAATGGCTCCGGGTTCGATATGAAATATGCCGGTAAGTTATTCGGGGTGTTTCAAAGGCTGCATGCGCAAACTGAATTTGAAGGAACAGGCGTTGGCCTGGCCATAGTAGAAAGAATAATTAGTAAGCACGGCGGCAACGTTTGGGCAGAAGGCGAAGTAGGGAAGGGTGCAACCTTTTATTTCGCATTAAAACAGAATCAGTAAAATAATTGCCGGGGTGCTTGCCGTTTTAATGTTGAGTTAATTCGTTTTGTCCTTTTCTAATTTCTCTATTGTCTTTTTAGCTGCTGCTAAGCGTATCTCCTTATTCTTTTCTATTAATCTATTGGTGGCCCAATGTTCAATACGGTGATGCAAGGGAACCAGTAATGCAGCTATGCAAACTAAACCCAATAACATAAGTATTGGGGTGTGGTGTGTAATACGTTCTATAAAAGGATGTAGCAATAAATTCAAAAATTCAAATACAATTAACAGTGCCATTACGCTTAGTAGTTGAATTAACCGTGTATTGGTAATTATGCTGCGGCTAAGTAAAAGGAACAGCATAATAAGCACAACAATACCAAAAGCAATTAAGGCATATTGTATGTTCTCCTTCCGTTGTTCGTTGGCTTGTGCTTTTTCGTTTGCCAGTTCTTGCTGATGCAATTCATCTTCAAAGGTCATGGCCTGTGTTTGCTGAATTGCCCGTTCACTATATATACTATCCTTGGCAGCCATATACATATCAGTATATTTTAGCGCACTATCGGCATTAGTATGCCTGTATATATCGGCAAGCAATTTTGCAGCTGTTAAGCTTGAGTTTGACATAGCAGTATTTTCAACCGCTGCAATCGCTTTTTTTTGCGTACATCATACTCGAATCGGTTTGATGCAGGTCTGCATAAAATTGTGCCAAATGAGTATAAACGTAATTCAACTGCTTAGGCGATTTTGCCTTATAGCTTTCGGTTAGTGCCATATTATAATAACTAAGTGCAAGTGTTGTATTACCTAGCTTAGCCTGTATAATTGCCAGTTGGCCAAATGAATGGCCCAAAAGGCCGGTAATGTGGTACTGGTTAATAAGTTCATACGCACGCTGGCTACAAAACAAAGCGGAATCAATTTTGTTTTGGAGCAAATAAGATTGACTAAGTCCTTCATAAGCCATCCTTAGCATAGTGTAGTCCTTAACCTTTTCAAACGAATTTTTTGCTTCGGTATAAAGCATAATGGCTTTAGGGTAGTCCTTCTGGTTTAAATATACGTGGCCGTGAAAAAATGTAGTGTAGGCAATAAGTCTTTCATTGTGTGTTTCATTTGCTGTTTTAATTGCCTTCAAAGTATAATCCAATGCTCTTACATTGTCGCCAATTACTCTGCTGTCATACCCTATTATTACCAGAGCAAATGCTTCACACATTTTATCGTTATTCTTCTGCGCAAGCAGCAAAAGCTTGTGCGCCATTTTCAGATGTGCGGCGGGGTCAACATCCGATATGGTTAGGTTGTCGGTATAAAGCTCGTTCAGTTTAATACTATCACTTTTTTCTGCTATAACCCGTTGCGTCAACGAATCGGCGTTATAGGTTTGGGCAGAGCAGTAAGTGAAAAGTGAAAAACTAAAAGTGAAAAATAATAGGATCAATAGTTTCTTAATCATTAGTTTGCAGTTGTGGTGTACAGTTTTAAAAACGCATTGTAAATTGCCATGTGCGATATGGTCGCATGATTCTCTTGCGGTAAGTAGTCAAGGAAAACATGTACGCTTTTGCTTTTTGTATTCTTAATTTCTTCGCTTAACAGGTTTGCATCTACTTCCATTACATGTGGCTTTTCGCCGGGGCCAAGGCCTTCTTTACCTGTGCCTATGTATATGTCGGTTTTGGTTTTAAAACTGTCGAGGAAAATATCGGATTGCTTTTTTAAGAGTGAGGCATCATCCCACCAAAGGCTAGGGCTTATAATAATGTACTTGTTAAAGAGTAATGGTTTGGTCAATACTATTTCTGTTGCCAGTAATCCGCCTAACGATTCGCCAATTAATGTTTTTGTAGAATTTGTTTTGTATTTGCTTTCTATATAAGGTTGCAGTTCCTTTTCGATAAAGGCAATAAATTTTGCCGAACCACCTGAATGCGGATACCTTTTTTTATCTGCCTCAATACCGGTGGGGTAGGTGAAATCTCTCATACGGTCGATATTGGCAATGCCCACCACAATAGATTTTGGCACCCTGTTAACCCAGTCAAAACTATCGAATTGCAAAAGCCCTACCACGTGAATAAAGTCTTCGTCGGCAGAACCATCGAGTAAATAAATTACCGGGTACTGTGTGGTATCATCTTGCTTGTAACCTTCAGGCAGGTATATGTTCAGTATCCTTTTTTCTGATAAAGTTGTTGACTGTATTGATTCTATGCGGCCAAGTATAAATGGTTTACTGCTGTCCTTTGGTGCGGAGGTACTGTGCTGGCCAAATGCAGTACTGGCATAAAAGGGTAATGCTAAAAGAAGCAATATTGTTTTCATGAAGTTTTATTATGTACAATAACCAGTTAAAGATAAAAAAACAATTGTTTTCTACCGAGCTAATTTATGTGAATGATGTAATTTATTAAAGGATGCATGCAATACTTTTAAGTGCAATACGCTGCATATTTGCGGTAACAAATTAAAACTAAAAATCATGACAGTACAGGGCGTTTACGGACTAATAGGCGATATAGCCATTTGCTTTTATTCGAAGAGCATACGCATAAGTGATGCTTCATTAAATTCAATTTTAAAAGATGGCGGTTGCGGGTTCGAGAATAATAAAGAACTGACAAAAGGTGTAGGTGATGCATACAAATATTGGGAGGGCAGAGACCGTGTTGTGTATCATGCCATAGCTTACCTGTTTGCCGATAAAGATGGTAGCCTGCCCTGGGAGAAAAACCTTAAAGTTGTCAAAGGATAGTATCGTCTAAACCGATTCTGTAAAGGCTTTTGTAAAAGGGCTCAATTATCTTATCTAAACGCTTTAGATTGTAATAGTTATTTCCTATATTTGTTACAATTAAACATGTCCCCTCATGAAGAAAGTTACCCTGTTTATTGTTGTTGCATTTTTATCTGTTAGTCAATTACTAAGTGCACAACCAAGCCATTCGGCAATGGTGCCCAATAACTACAAAGCTTTTTTTGCTGAAGCTTACCAAAAATATTCTGATGTGCCGGTTGGTTTATTAGAAGCTGTTGCTTATAACCATACCCGCTTTAACCATATTATACATACTACAGGCGAGGAGCAAAGCTGTACAGGCCTGCCTTTAGCTTATGGTGTAATGGGGCTTATTTTAGATGGCAAAAACTATTTTCATAATAACCTGGTAACCATATCGCAACTATCGGGCATTAGTATCGATGATATTATTAATAGCCCCGAGCAGAGCATACTTGCTTATGCTGCTGCTTACGCTGCCGAAAAGCAAAAAACTGAATATTACAAGCAGTAAAATAGAAGATCAGATACCTGTGCTTACAGCGCTAAGTGAATTACCTAATGAAACCAGCGGTCAGCAGTTCGCTCTGAATTCAGATATATATGTAATGATGGATTTTTTGAACAAGCCTACATACCAGCAATATTACAACCTGCCCAAATACAGTATTGATATTAAGAAGGCATTTGGTGAGGATACCTACCAACTGCTTACTGCACCAAGTAATTATATAGAAGAAATTAAATCGCAGGATAAACGTTCGGGTGCTGTAAATAAGAAACAACAGGCAGGTGGCGATTATTCCGGCGCTATATGGAACCCCGCCGCCAGTTGCGATTACCAGGTGGGACGCAGCGCATCTATAAGCGCCATAGTAATACACGATATGGAAGGCAGTTATGCCGCTTCTATTTCATGGTTTCAAAATTGCAGCTCGGTGGTGTCGGCTCACTATTGTATACGCTCATCCGACGGGCAGATAACCCAAATGGTGCTCGAGGCCAATACTGCCTGGCACGTAGCCAGCGAAAACCCTTTTACCGTTGGTATCGAACATGAAGGCTATGCCGCACAAACGGGCTGGTACACCGATACCATGTATGCAACTTCATCGAAACTGGTACGTACTCATATTTGCCCTGCTTATGGTATTTTGAAGACCCGTGTTGCTTTTTGGCCATGGGCTGCCACTACCGATTATGCCAACGCAAGCATACCGGGTACATGCACACTTATTAAGGGCCACCAGCACTATGCTAACCAAACCCACACCGATCCCGGCAAATACTGGGACTGGGATTATTACTACAAACAGATAAATGATGTATCGCCGGTGTATACTAACTATACAACCGCTACAGGTAATTTTTACGACGATGGTGGTGCTTCAGGTAATTATAACGACGATGAGAACTCCTTATACCTTATAGCACCCACAGGCGCCAAAACAGTAACCCTTGCCTTTAGCAGTTACAATACCGAAAGCACATGGGATTATATGTACATACACGATGGCAATAACGTATATGCTCCGCTTATTGGAACCTATACAGGCACTACCGGCCCGGGTACTGTTACTTCTACCGGCCCTGCACTTTGCATCGAATTCCGTTCGGACTGTGCTACAACCGAAACAGGCTGGGCAGCTACATGGACAGCTAATGGCTTGCCAACTGGTATAGCTTCGAATATGAATAGCAACGCTGTTAGCGTGTTTCCTAATCCGTTTACATCGGCGCTTAATGTAACTACCGATAATGGTGCAGTAGATATTTCATTATTCGATATGCTGGGTAGAGAGGTGGTAAGCGAAAGAAATGCAAATAGCGTTAGCCATTCAGTAGCCCTAAATACACAGGCATTACCTTCAGGTGTTTACATACTGAAAGTTACCGGCACCGAACTTAGCTATACCGAAAAGGTAGTTAAGAACTGATTCCATAATTTGAAAATTTGGTGATTTGATGATGGAGGGAGTGCTCTTTATTATCTCCAATTTCAGATGAGTTGTCAGTAATTTTCAAATCGCCGAATTTTCAAATCATCAAATTGTTTTCTCCGTGCAACCCCATGTCTTGCTTTTGCATCTTTATATAAAAGCAAACCTTGCACTAAAACCTTGGCCATGAAAAAAATACTCTCTTTAATAACAGCGCTATTTTGTTTTGGCGCAATGGTAAGCACTGCACAAACAGCTTACGTAACAAGCGAAACTGCCAATACCATAACTGTAATTAACGTTGCAACAGGTACTGTTATCGATACTATTTTTGTAGGTACAAGTCATCCTTATGGTGTTTCGGTAAGCCCTGACGGCACAAGGGTATATGTTACCACGCAGGTAAATAATTCGGTAACGGTAATAAATACGGCCACCAATAAAGTGATTGATACAATTCCGGCCGGTACTTTTCCTGGTGGGGTAGTAGTTAGCCTCGATGGAACAAGGGTGTATGTGGCAAGCCAGACTGATAATAAAATATATGTAATAAATACTGCCACCAGCAAGGTTATAAGTAATGTTAAGGTAAGCGCTTTTCCGCTTGGCTTAGCTGTAACCCCCGATGGTAGCATGGTGTATGTGGCCTGTGCGCATGCCAATAAAGTGAGTGTAATAAATACTGCCACCAATACGGTTATCGATTCAATTGTGGTGGGTTCTTTTCCTTTTGGGGTTAGCATAAACCCGGCTGGAAGTACGGCTTACGTTACCAATTCGGCTGATAGTACTGTTAGCGTAATAAACACTGCTACTAACCTGGTTACAGGTAAAATATATGTGGGCCATCACCCGCGCGGTATATCAATAAGCCCCGATGGAACCAAAGCTTTTGTTACGAATTTATTTGACGGTACCGTAAGTGTTATAAATACCGGCACCAATACGGTTACCGCTACTGTTACTGTGGGTAATAACCCTAATGGCATATCGGTAAGCCCCGACGGAACTGTGGTGTATGTCGCCAATGATGCATCTAACACAGTAAGTATAATAAGTGTAGCATCAAACACTGTTACCGGCACAGTTAACGTAAGCAAGCAACCGGAGGCAATCGGGAATTTTATTTCTACTTACCCTACCATTACTACGGGCACACCATCGTTGAGTGTAGAGCCAAACATTTCTGTATATCCTAATCCTTCCAATGGTATATTCACCATTGAAGTTAAAAGTGAAAAGTTAACAGTGAAAAATTTTGAGGTTTATAATGTGCTTGGAGAGAATGTTTACAATCAGCTATTAGGTAAAACCCAAGATGAAAGCATAATAGATATCAGCAGACAACCCAATGGAATTTATCTGTACAGAGTGGTTGACGGAACCGGAAAGCTTATAAAAACGGGTAAGCTGGTTAAGGAGTAAGCAATAGAATAAATAATAATGTTTTAAAGAGAGCCCAATGGCTCTTTTTTTATTTAAGGTAATGCGTGAAAATTGCAATCATAAAAAGAAATGTGTAATACATTCCTTAATAAAATGCCTCACTTTTGTTTTTATATAAAAGCTTGAAATAATATCCCCTTGTATGAAAAACAAAACAGATGAAGACCCAAAGAACACTGATTTAGGTGTCGGCAAAAACAAATCGAATACTGTGGGGTATCCACTTTACCCGGCCAGTGAAGATGTGTATGCAAAAGATAAAGAAGAAACGGAAATAGATCCGGAAGATATAACTAAAAAGAAGCCTTTGAATGAGAAGCCTGAAGCAGCTAATGAAAAAGGGTTTAAGGATGATGTATCGGGGGGGAGACCTTGATATACCGGGCAATGAGGAAGATGAAAAAGAAAATAATGCAGGCAGCGAAGACGAAGAGAATAATTTTTACAGCCTCGGCGGAGATGACCACAATGACCTGGAAGAAGATAAAGGATAATATTAATAGTTAATAAAATTATTTGTATGAAAAACAATATAGAGCAAGATCAAAAGAAAGTTGATTTAAATACCGGCAAAAAACCATTGAATAATCCTGATACGGGAGGTGACAAGGTTTTTTATGACGATGAATCGGAAGATGTGCCCGGTAATGAGGAGGAAGAAAAAGTAAAAAAGGAAGAAGAAGAAAAAAATGCAGAAGGCGGAGATAAAGAGAGTGGCATTAACGATATAGCCGGCGAAACCTATAATGGACTGGAAGTGAAGGAGGAAGTGTTTACTGAAATGTAGCTAAATAAAAAAAAGGAAGAAAGAATAGATTTGGAGCAATAACTACTTTAAGCTCTTTAGTAAGAGTTTAATCTGCTGCTTAACTTCTGGTAAATCTTGCTTTACTGTATTGTAAATAGTAGCAGGTGAAACACCAAAGTATTCATGGATTAATTTATTTCGCATATTCTTCATCAGGCTCCACTTAATATGTTTGTTGTCATTTTTCAACTTCAAACTTACTTTTGTTGCTGCCTCACCAATTATTTCTAAGCGCCGTATAACAGCATCCTGTATCAAGAGGTTTGTGATAAAGTCTTTTTCGGAAATCTTGTGAGTAAATTCTTCTATATGCCCGATAGATTCTATAATATCTTCTAAGTATACTTTGTCATCTCTTTCTTTCATAGAATAGAGATTGCGTCTTTCAGAACGCTTTTCTTAATAGAAGGCTTAATAGCAGTATATTCTACTATGTCTACTTTCCTTTTCATTATTTTGCCCAATTCACTTTCAAGTTGTAGAATTACGAATAGGGAAATAGGGGCACTGGGTTCAATTAAAATATCAATATCGCTGGTTTTAGTTTGTGTGCCTTTAGCAAAAGAGCCATAAATGGCAGCTTTCGATACCGGATACTTTCTTAATGTATCTGCAATTTTTTTACTTATAATGTTAAGTGTCATAGCCCCATATTATAATACAAATATACAAAATTGCGGCGCTTTTAATACATGTTGTTATTGTACTGATGGCTTATTAGTTACCGGTTATCGTAATTGCAGGCCTGAATCCTATAAAAGGAGATGGGCCCGTTTGCCCTGCATATTCATCGGGGCTATTTATTTTTAAGGTGTTGTGGGATGGCTAAGGTAAAGAAGAGTGAGTAAAGGGCTTAATTTATTTGCAATCTATAGGCAAAGTATCTATATCATCAAAGTTATCGCCACATTCAATAGTGCGTATTATCCTTGTAACGTATCTGTTCTTGTTGAATACAAAGTTCACTCCGTATTCATACTAAAAGCTGATCATAGCTAATCTACAACAATCTTCAGGCTGTTATTTTTAACCACTTTGTGGTTGTGGAAGTAGGGGATAAGTATACCTGATAATGTACCGGTTGCTGCCCCAAGCAGAATGTCAGACGGAAAATGCATACCTGCCTCGAGGCGCATATAACCCATGCCCAGTGTGGCTGCGCTTGAAAGCACATAACCTAACCATTTTATTTTTGAGTGTGGGTGATAGTCGGCATATACTGTTGCCAGGAAGAAAGAAGAAACTGCAACTATCTCTACATGGCCTGCATAAAATGAATTCTTTGCGTTTTGTGATTCCTTTTGCGCCATGCTTGTACCCGGAGAATATGCATAAGGCCTGTACTGGTCTACAAAATAAGTGGCAGAGTAGCCTAAGAGCCCTGTAGTCGATAAAGCTTCTACATATAAAAAAGAGAGCTTCAAGAAATCGCTCCTCATTTTCTTATCGCATAGAAAAAAATACCACCGGCAATGGAAAGGAAGCATAGAATTGGTAATAGCTAAACCGGTCCATGGTGTGGTTATAAGGGCGTATGGCCCACCTGTCCAGCGGATTGATACTGGCAGGAGTTAATGCAAGGATCTGTTCCGGGGTAGATGCTACTTTGTTATATGTGTAATGGGCTGCATAGCCGCACCACGCTGCACAACTTGCAACAAGGGGTATATCTACGGATGGTTTCAATTTATACACCATTCTTTCTTTGGCTGTATCCTGGCTGTAGCCGGGTTGAAAGCAAAAAGTTAGAACTGTTATAAGAAGTGCTTTTAATAAATAGTTGATCCCTTTGTGTGCCTTTTGCTTGTGTATGTAAATTTTCATTGGGCAAATATGCCGATATGAGCTATAGCCCGTGTTACATTTACCTTATGATAAATTGCATGGTTTACACTTTAAATGATGGAGTTATGGTAATGGTAAAAATAAATCTTAAACTTTCAATAAAGCATCCGTCCAGCGAATATCTTTAAACAACATAAAGGATAATATTTTTTCATCATCTGAAGGTGAAACATAAGCGCCCTTAGCTTGAAGTATATATGCTGCAATTGCGGTCATTTCCCAGCCGTCGGCATCATCGGCTTCCCAATTTGGAATGAATAATTTCTCGAAATTTCTTTTTTTGCCGTATTCTTTAATTTTTAGAATTTCTGATTTTACTTTTGAAAGAATGGAACTATTATCCCAAGAC
>JABDCA010000053.1:10077-14694 GCA_013288345.1 Bacteroidota bacterium
ATATAAATGAGATTGAACCTACAGTTTCAAAATCTATAATAAGCTTGGTTACACCATCATCAGAAAATGATAGTTCCCCTGTTTCCTGATCATAAAAATAATTTTGATAAGATTCAAGTTTGTAAACTTCCTTGCAAATATCTTGTTGCTTATTGAGATATTCATAAGCTTTCTCCGATAGTTCTCCAAAACTTATATACTCAAGTTCTGCTTCTGTCATTTGAATTTACTTGGTTTTAAACTTATGCAAACCTCAGCGCCGGCACTATGCCTTTGCAGCCGGGTGTGCAGGTTTCTTTTTTGATGTTGCGTGTACTCTGTGATGAGGCACAGTAGTTTTATAAAATGGCTGACGTGGTTTTTTTAGCATTCTATCGCTTAAATGCTCGGCTAACCACTGAAAGTACTCGCCTAAAAAAGGATCAGGGTCGGGTTGTCTTTCCCTAACTCCGGTAAAGAAGTCTTTATATTTATCCCAGGTGGTTGTAACAAACGACCCAAGTGTTTTATCTACCAATTCAATACTTATATATTTTTCGGCAACCAGCATACCCAACGATTCCATTTGTTGAGCCAGCTGAAGTATTTTAACTTGTTGGTCAATAGGAAGTGCGATCATCTCATCTTGTGTAGTAGGCATTTTGCATGTTCGTATAAACAACATAAGCTCTGCAAACTCTGCCGTTTGAAAATTCCGCAAAGCTTCAAGGGTAAGTCTTTCACGACGGTCGCGTGCGGCAGTCCGAACTTGTGCAATTCCGAATACAAGCCCTACTATAAATGATAAGGCTAAAGCAAGGTTGGCAATAAGTTCAAGAGTCTCCTTGTTCATGCTTTATATTACTTTGCAAACCTCGGAGCCAGCACTAAATCTTTACTACCCGCAGTGTATTTATAAAAACCTGTTCCCGATTTTACGCCAAGGTCACCTGCAGTAACCATATTAACCAGCAACGGACAAGGAGCATATTTAGGATTGCCTAAGCCATCGTGCAATACACGTAAAATAGACAGGCACACATCTAAGCCAATAAAATCGGCCAGTTGCAGGGGGCCCATAGGGTGAGCCATGCCCAGTTTCATAACGGTATCAATTTCACTAACACCACCAACGCCTTCAAATAATGCATAAATGGCTTCGTTTATCATAGGCATAAGTATACGGTTGGCTACAAAGCCCGGGTAGTCGTTAACCTCGGTAGGTACTTTGCCCAGCTTTTTGCTGAGGTCCATAACTAAGGTGGTAACCGCATCCGATGTATTGTAACCGCGTATAACCTCTACCAGTTTCATAACAGGCACAGGGTTCATAAAATGCATACCTATTACTTTATCCGATCGTTTGGTTTGTGCTGCAATTTTAGTGATAGATATAGAAGAGGTATTGCTTGCCAATATAGTTGTAGGTGCACAAAGGCTATCCAAATCGCGGAAGAGTTTGAATTTTATTTCAGGGTTCTCGGTAGCGGCTTCTACAACAAGCTCTGCACCGGTAACGCCTTTGGCTAATTCAGTATGGGTGGTAATATTTTTTAGGGTAGCGGCTTTGTCGGCTTCGGTAATGGTGTCCTTGGCAACCTGCCTGTCGAGGTTTTTACCGATGGTGGCTATGGCCTTAGCTAAGGCATCAGCCGATATATCAATAAGTGCAACTGCATACCCGCATTGTGCAAATGTGTGGGCTATTCCGTTGCCCATTGTACCTGAACCTATTACCGCTACGTTTTTCATGTTTAATATTTTTTGCAAACGTAATAATAATTAGGAATTGGAGTATCATGTTCCCGTCATTGCGAGGAACGAAGCAATCTCAATTTGTCATGCTGAGTTAACGAAGCATCTAATTCCATTATTAGTCGTGGATTTGGCACAGTACTATGCATCTATGTGTCATTTCCTATCATCTTCTCTCTTCACCTCACGTGCCTTTACTACGTCTATGTATTTTGCGTTAGGGATAGTAGCGGTTACCCCGCAGCGCAGCGAGGAGTAAAAGCGGATAGCCTGCCTGTCGGCAGACAGGCCCGACCCGAGGTACGAGGGGAACGCCCAAAAGAAATTAAAAGTGTAAAGTTGAAAGTTAAATTGAGATTGCTTCGTGCCTCGCAATGACGAACACTCACCCTTAACCTTAGTTTTTCATTTTAATAACAAATGCGAAACCAATAGGTGAAATGTGTTGTATAAAATTGCATTTGTATTTCAAATGGCTATTTAATAACCCCGCAATTATATTGTTTTCATGAAAAAAACGTTACACCTCATCGCTTTTCTTCTTATTGCTTTTTCGAGTGCCTATGGCCAGCAACTTTGCGATACAAGCTACTGGAACCATACCTACCTTAACCAAAGGCTGAAGGTTTATGATAGCTGCGTTATTTTCGACGGCAAAATAGAACTGCTCGACCCTCCTTTTTTTACCGGCGATGGCGATTACCATATTTATGTAGCACCCGATACTGCTTACCAGTGGATGGTAAAGTACCGCACCATAGCATTTCAAAAAACCTGCTGGGGTTTAGATTCTACTTTTGCCTGCCCTACCTGCCTGAATGTAGAAGAAGTATGTAAAGGAGCCCCTACCGATACAGGTTTCTATGGTAACGTTGAGCGCGCTGCCTGTAATGGTTTTAGCGATACAGTTTACTTGCCAAACTTAGGAGAGCATGTACGATTCAGAGGGCCTTTTATATTCGACTCGGTGCATTGCTGGAACGAAATACACCCGGTATCGAGCTGTGCAATTATAAAGCCTGCCGGTATTAACGAAATAGACGGGGCTGCATTAGTTAGTAACATGAAGATATTCCCCCAGCCGGCAAAAGATGAACTTAACTTCAGGTTCGAACATGCCCCGAACGCTATAGTTCTTGTAAAGCTTTATAACATTGCCGGGCAGCAAATGTTTGTTTATGCGCTTTCTGAAACCAACTCACTTAAATTGGATGTTACTACATGGCCCAATGGCGAATACCTGTATAGCATTGTGTTAAAGGATCAAAGCAAGCAGATTAAGAGCGGTAGGTTTAGTGTGGTGCACTAAATTCAATTAAAAATTATTCGCATCCCGTTTATTTAATATTGAACTCATGAGGGCTTCGCCGTTACGAATTAGGAATTACGAATCGAAAACAAGTGGAGTCATGCTGAGCTTGTCGAAGCGTGTTCCATTTAGTAAGTAACATAATTCCCTTCCCTTTGGGAAGGGTGGGGATGGGCTTTATATCTGTATACCTATTACCAAAATATCATCGGTTTGATCTTCGGTCATCCATTTCCATTCTTCCAAAATAGTATTGAGTGCCCTTTTTTGTTCGTTTACATTCAAATGCTGTACCGATAAAAGAGCATCTTTGAAGCCTTTGCGCATCATTTTTTTGCCTTTTGGGCCGCCAAACTGGTCGGCATACCCATCGCTGAACAAATAGATCATGTCGCCCTTTTCCAGTTGCATTTGCTGGTTGGTGAATTTTTTGCAATTCGCTATTTATATACACACCTATCGGGAAACGGTTTGGGGGCATTTCAATAATTGCATTGTTCCGTATTACATATAAAGAGTTGTAAGCACCCGCAAACTCTAAAATGTTTGTCGTCCTGTCTATTGAACAAAGTGCAATATCCATACTGTCCTGTACTTCTGATTTTTCATTGTCATGCCTCAGTGTTTGGTTTATGCCCTTACTTAATTCATCTAATATTTTATTGGGGTGGGTATGCTCATGCTCGTTAATAGATTTGCTTAATATGTTATATCCTATAATGCTGAGCAAAGCGCCGGGTACACCATGGCCGGTACAGTCTACAGCAGCTATAAATGTTTTATTATCGAATTTCTCTATCCAGTAAAAGTCTCCGCTTATAATATCCTTGGGCTTAAACAGAACAAATGATTTGGGCAATAATTCTTTCACTAGGTCTTCAGGCGGAAATATAGCATCCTGTATGCGTTTTGCATAGTTTATACTGTCAATAATGTCCTTGTTCTTTTTTTCTATTTGTTGTTTTTGTTCTGCCAGTAACTGGTTGGCTTTTTTGCGTTCAGTTATATCGCGTACAATACATTGGAACCCTTTTATAAAACCACTTTCAATTTGCATTATTACAACCTGTTCCACCCATTTTTCGTGCCCTCCTTTGGTGCATATGGTAAATTCCATTACCGATTCATGCACCTTATGCTTAAATTGTTCCCTGTAATTCTGCCGTATTTTTTCCTGCCATTCGGGGGCTATTATCATCGAAAAATGCTTTCCGATAAGCTCTTCATCCGTATACCCTGTAAGTAGTTTAACCCGTTTGTTTATATAGGTAAACGTGCCATGTGCATCGGCGCTGTACAGCACATCGCCGGCTTCTTCAATAATATTGCGGTACTTGTTCTCACTTTCAATTAGTTTCCTCTCCATTGTCTTTATCTGCGATATGTCGTGCATTATGCAGAGAAAACATTTTTTGCCATCCATTTCAAACAGCTCGACCGAAAAGATGGTGTCAATTTGTCTTCCGGTTTTAGTAATGCAGGGTACATCTTCATTTTTTAAATAGCCCTGCGTTTGTAGTTTACCAAATGATTTTACCTGGGTTGCATTCGATACGAAGCCAAGTTCATCTGCT
>JABDCA010000054.1 GCA_013288345.1 Bacteroidota bacterium
TATTGGCATATCAACAGTAACTGCCACAATTTTATATTTCCCTTTTTTATTCTTCTTTAACCATTCGGCTGTTTTCAAAAACTGCTTTAACGATATGCTTCTCGGGCTTTTAGGATAATCAATTACAAAGCCTATGTAATCTACTCCCAAATCAATAGCATAGCTTAAACTATCCTTGGTCCTCATTCCACAGAATTTCATTTTAGTCTTTCTCATTGTATGCCTGCAATAAGTTCAGCGAGAGCTTTACCGGGGTCAGCGGCACGCATAAAATGGGTTCCAATAAGTACTGCATCAGCGTTGGTGTTCTTCATATAAAGCAAATCTTCCCTTGAATGAATACCCGATTCAGCTACGATTATCTTATCATCCGGAATATGGCTCGCAATAGAAGAAAAGGTCGAATTATCTACGCCAAAGCTTTTCAGGTTACGGTTATTAATGCCAATTATTTCAGCACCAATTCTCAATGCTTTTTCAAGTTCTTCAAGTGTATGCACCTCTACTAACGACTCCATACCCAACTCATAGCAAAGCGTATATAGGCCCCTTAATTTCGATTCATCCAATATTGCAGCAATCAGCAACATGGCATCAGCACCTGCAGCCTTCGATTCATACACCTGCTTTTCGTCGATCACAAAATCTTTTCGAATAACCGGCAATGAAACCGTTTTCTTTATTTCTACGATCCAATTAATATCTCCCTGGAAGAATTGTTTATCGGTAACTACAGAAATCGCAGAAGCGCCATTCTGCATATACGATCTGGCAATTCCAGTCACATCCATATCTCCCCTGATTACACCTTCTGATGGAGATGCCTTTTTTATTTCGGCAATGATGCCCGGTTTCTTTTGGATAATTGCTAACGAAAATTTCACAGCAGAGCTAGCCTGCATGCTCTCCGCTTTATCTTTCCATAGTTTAAATTGGCTTTCTGTAATTAAAGCAATTTCCTCTACCTTCTTCTCACAAATAGCATCCAATATGGTTCCGGTCTTGCTATACATTATTCGAGACCTTAACTAATTGATTCAATTTCAGTAGGGCTTTACCCGATCTGATTGCCTCAGATGCTATTCCCTTTGCTTGTTGTAAATCATTCGTAACTCCAAATGTCATTAATCCAATTGCGGCATTAATTACAACTGTTTGTGTTTGCACATCCGTCGCCCCGTTATTCAGTATATCTAAAATAATTTTCGCGCTTTCGCCAACTTCATTTATCTGAATTTCTTTTATACTTCCACTGTGCAATGGGTATGAAATCTCAATCTTGTTACCCTTCGGGAATTGCTCAGAAAACTGCATGATAGAAGGTAATGAAAATAAACTTACCTCATCCATACCATCATTGCTCCTTACAGCCCAAAGACTCTTAATCTTTGTCTTGACAGATGCCTCACCCATCAATGTTTTAATTTCTTCATCGAATACTCCTAAGGTTTGATGGCTTACTCCTGCAGGGTTAACTAATGGCCCAAGCATATTAAAATAGGTTCGTTTACCATATTGTTTACGCGCTTCTGCAGCATTTTTCAATGCCGGGTGAAACCTTTGTGCAAAGAGGAACACCATTCCGATCTGTTCAAAGCATTTTACTGCTTGTACCGAACCAATCATGATATTTACCCCCAATGCCTCTAATACATCTGCACTACCGCAACGGCTACTGGCAGAACGGCTACCGTGTTTAACAACAGGCACACCGGCAGCAGCGCAAACTATAGATGCCACCGTAGAAATATTAAATGTCCTCAGCCCATCACCGCCTGTACCCACAATGTCAAGCGCATCGGTTTTAATTGGCACAACAAGCATCGATTCGCGTGTTGCAGCAATAATGCCATTCATCTCATCAATTGAAGGATAACGGCCTTCCATTGCAGAGAATATATTTATCAGTTCTTCTGTATCAATGTCTCCATTCAATATACCCTGTTGCATTTGATAAGCCTCATCTGAAGAAAGATGTTTTCTTTCTTTTATAAGCTTACTATATGATATGGCACTCGTTGTCATTTTAGTTCGAGGATGGGAATAAAAAATTCTTCAGCATGGTATTACCTTCCTGCGTAGCAAACGATTCCGGGTGAAACTGTATGCCCTCTATTGGGAACTGTTTATGGCGAAGGCCCATTATTTCTTTGGTAGTATCATTCGTGTAAGCAGTTACTTCCAACGTTTCCGGTAAAGATTTGGCATCTACCATCAATGAGTGATAGCGCATTATTTGTATTGATTGTGGTATGTTTTTAAATACACCTTTATCATCATGCTTTATCGGGCTTGTTTTGCCATGCATTGGCTGATTAGATGGAACCACTTTGCCGCCAAAATAATGTGCAATACCTTGCATACCCAAACAAACTCCTAGTACGGGTAATTCTTTTTTAGGATTTAACAATACATCGGCACATACACCAAAATAAGCCCTATCGGCAGGATTACCGGGGCCGGGTGACAGAATTACCTTATCATATTTCTTAATAATCTCTTCCAGTGTTATTTTATCATTCCGGCAAACATCCAGCACATTGGTTACATCTTGTTGTGCCAGCACATCACCAACCATTTGGTATAGGTTGTAGGTAAACGAATCGTAATTATCTATAATTAATACACGCATAATTAAACAATAAAAGGTTCAATTGCTTTTTGCATACCGGCCAGTTTATTCTGTATCTCATTGTACTCACCTTCAGGGGTCGAATCCCATACCACACCACTGGAAGCCTGGGCATAACCTTCTCCGTCACTAATAAACAACGAACGAATTGGAATAGCCATTTTACAATCGCCATTAAAACCAAAATAACCAATAGCACCGCCATAAGGGCCACGAGGGTTATTCTCTAATCGCTCAATAATTTTCATCGACTCTATCTTAGGTGTGCCCGATAATGTACCGGCAGGGAAAACAGCAGCCAATGCAGTAAAAGCATCTTCAGCAGGTGAAATAACACCTACTACTTCGCTCGATATATGTTGCACATGGCTATAGCGCTTTACTTCCATTAATGCTGATATTTTGACTGTACCGATGCGGGACACTTTACCGAGATCATTCCTGTGCAGGTCGACTAGCATTCTGTGTTCTGCCAATTCCTTAGGGTCGGTAAGCATAGTTTGAGCCAATGCCATATCTTCCTCAACAGATTGGCCACGTTTTATGGTCCCTGCTAATGGGTATGTCTCCATAATACCATCGTGCAGATTTAACAATAACTCGGGGCTTGCACCAATTATGATCTTCTCTTTAAACTTTAAGTAATACATGTGGGGCGAAGGATTTATTTCCCTGAGTCCTTCGTATAGCAATAATGTAT
This sequence comes from Bacteroidota bacterium, assembly GCA_013288345.1. Taxonomy (GTDB): domain Bacteria; phylum Bacteroidota; class Bacteroidia; order JABEUT01; family JABEUT01; genus JABEUT01. Next base: position 3,333 of record JABDCA010000054.1, read on the forward strand.
CGCCATCTATTTCAAATAAACGCTTAATGCCTACCTGGCACTGGAATGTATTACCTTTTTTAATTTCTTCAATTATCTCTTTTACCGCATCATGATGACGAACTTTAGTCATGCTATCGCCTTTAGCCTTTATCTTAAGCGAAGTCTTTGCCGGAGATTTACTATCAATTATAATCTTGTTTATTAATGCAGCGCGATTTTCATTATGATAGAAGTAAGAAGTTATGCCTGTGGTTTTATCATACAGTAAACCATCTTCATACAATCCAAATAGGAAAAGAGGGAATTGCTTATGTTGTTTAATAGACAACGCAGGTTCAAAAAGCGAAACAGCATCATAACTAATATAGCCTACTAAGCCACCCGAATAGATCTGCGATGACACATAGTGCTTTGGAATGAAGTTCTTTAAATCATAATAGGGGTTCTCACTTTTACTAACCGTATCATTTATATTTAATGTATTACCTTCTGCACTTATAATGGAAGAAGGAGAAAAACCAATAACCGAGTATCGGGCATCCTTTGCGTTCTCGCCTAATGATTCAAGTAAAAAACAAGTATCGAACACCTTCTCCACTTTTCGAAAAAGTGCAAAAAAATCTAATCTTCCTAATTCAATATAGTTCGGAGTCTGAATATGTGATATGTCAGGCTTTACCTTTTGCATGTCTACAAATTCTGCGCTTTATGGCGTAAATAATGATCCATCAATACAAGCGCAGCCATTGCATCGACTATTGGGACAGCTCTGGGCAATACACATGGATCGTGGCGACCTGCGGCTGATAAGGTTGTATGCTTCAAGGAACTTGTTACAGTCTTTTGTGATTTTGAGATAGTTGCGACAGGTTTAAATGCAACACGGAAATAAATATCTTCACCAGTTGTGATTCCACCCAAAGTGCCGCCGGCATTATTGGTAGATGTCTTTATTTTTTTCTTACTATCCAATATAAATCCATCATTGTGTTCGCTGCCTCTCATATTCACTCCTTCAAATCCCGAGCCGAACTCAAAACCCTTTACCGCATTAATGCTCAGCATAGCCTTACCTAAATCGGCAGGAAACTTATCGAACACGGGCTCACCAAGGCCGAGAGGAGGATTTCGAACAAACCCTTTTACTACTCCACCTATAGAATCATTCTCGCTCTTTACTTTCTCAATCAGTTTTATCATCTTGTCGGCAACTGCCTTTTCAGGGCACCGAACAATACTTTTATCAATAGCGGCTTTACTTACCTTATCCAATGCAATAGCAGAGCGAATGTTTCCAACCTGCTCAACATAGCTAATACACTCTGTTCCGAATTTTTCAAACAAATATTTTTTAGCAATAGCACCTGCTGCGACCCTGGCCAATGTTTCCCTTGCCGATGCCCTTCCACTACCTCTCCAATCCCTCAAGCCATACTTTATATCGTACGTATAATCGGCATGAGATGGACGATAGATATCTTTCATTGCCTCATAGTCAGATGGCTTTGCATCCTTATTAAAAGTAATGAGCAAAATAGGTGTACCTGTGGTCATCCCCTGAAAAACACCAGAGAGAATATGTATAGTGTCCTCTTCTTTACGGGGTGTAGTTATTTTACTCTGCCCCGGTTTACGGCGGTCAAGCTCAGGTTGAATATCTTTTTCCGATAATTTCAATCCCGGCGGGCAACCATCTACCACCACTCCAACAGCAGCACCATGTGATTCACCAAAAGTTGTAATACGAAAGAGTTGTCCGAATGAATTACCAGGCATACTGTTAAGATTTAGTGATGATATTATAAATAGATTGCATCTCTTTAAATGACATTAAACCGGGAGCAATTTTCTTTCCTTCCGCAGATGCGTAGGTAAGATAACTGCCCATAACAGGAAACATAATGCGGGTCAACTTGCCCATTTCTCCCATTCCTATAACTATTAATTTTTCCTTATCTTTTTTCTTCTTAAGTAGATCAGCCAGAACAAATACATCTTTAGGGCTAGTGACCAAAGTGGCTATTTTAATAACCGCAGGCGATTCCTTACGCATCTTATCTATTATAGACTCCAACTTATCAGCAGAAGGAGTGGCTTTATAATCGTGGTAAGAAAGCAAGAGTTTTTTCTTGTCTTTTAATGATAGTTGTTTAACAACAGGATTACCAAGCGATACATCTATATAATCAAACCCTGAAGAAAAGGCAGTTTTCAAAATACTTTTTTGTTCTTTGCTCTCTCCTGTAAACAAGCCGCCTTCTTTTACATGCCTGAATGTGAAAACAGAATGAACAGATGCATTCTTCTTTAAAGTATTAATATCTTCCTCTTCAAAACCTTTTATTGAATCTGCACGCAGTTCCACTAAGGTTGAATCAACCTTGGCCGCAGCAAGGTTCCGTAAAAACACCGGAAGGGTGCTTCCCTGCACTACTGTGCATACTTTAAACGGCATTCGCATGATCCACTTTATTTTTGAGTGCATTACTCATGGCTTCTTCAGGCGCCTTAAGGCCCGTATAAATTTCAAATTGCAACATCCCTTGGCGAAGAAGCATTTCTAACCCATCAATTACAATGGCACCTTTGCGCTTTGCAGCATTAAGTAATGAAGTGCCTTTTGCATTATAGTTAATATCAAATACTATGTGCTTACTTGTTATCACATCCTCACTAATAGGTAATTCCTTTCCATCTCTTCCAATATTGGTAGCGTTAATTAGCATATCAACACCGGTCATGCTATTCCTTTTTTCCCATTCAGCTATTTCGCAACCAAACTCATTAGCCAGTTCTTTTGCTTTCTCTATATTCCGGCTATATACCAACACATGGCATTTTTCCTTTACAAGTCCATATATAATGGCACGAGCTGAACCACCCGAGCCTAACACGGCGGCTTTCTTCCCGCTTAATTCAGTATGTTTCTTAAGGCTTTCAATAGCACCATAGCAATCGGTATTATAGCCCAATAATTTGCCATTTACTTTCAACACTGTATTTACTGCACCAATTGTTTTTGCAGTCTCATCCAGTACATTCAAATACTTTATAATTGTTTCCTTATGCGGAATTGTAACAGCAAGTGCATGTATGCTAGGCGATTCCTTTACCTCTGACATTTTAATAGCAAGATCGGCCGCAGTTACTTTAGATGGAAGAAACAGATACTGAGAGCCAAGACCCAATGCTTCGTAAGCTGCATTGTGCATGGCAGGAGAAAGTGAATGAGCAACAGGGTCGCCAATTACCAAACAAAGCTTTGTATTTGAATCAATTACCATTTGCAAGCTTATATTTCTCCAGTATCACTTTTATAATATCCTCCGGCTTTTTATCGTCTGTATCGATAATTAAATTGGCGCATTGCTTATACAAAGGCAAACGGTATGCATAAAGCAATGTCGCTTTTTCTTCCTGCCTGAATAATGGCCTGGTATCTGTATTCTTAAGCCTTTGCTTTATAGATGTAAAACTTGCATGAAGAAAAACAATAAATGCATTGCCCTTAAGTATTTCAATATTTTGAGCAGAGTTTATTACGCCGCCGCCACATGATATAACACAATTGCCCAATTTCACTGACTCTCGGATAGCTTCCTGTTCCAGCGTTCTAAAGTATTCTTCGCCTTCGGTATCAAATACCGAATTAACACTTGGAAAACCCGACAATCGCAATACTTCCATATCTGTTTCAACTAAAGTGGCATTCAGTCTTTTCGCCAATAGTTCGGCAACAGTACTTTTCCCAGCACCCATAAAACCTATAAGCGCTATATTTTTCATCCTATTTCTACATTTATTCCCATCGACTGAAGGGTTGTCCAAAAAGCAGGGAAAGATTTTTTTACAACTTGAGGAGATTCAATACTCATTCCGCTTAATATTACTCCGGCCACTGCAAAAGCCATTGCCATACGGTGGTCGTTATATGTATTTATAAATGCGCCCTTAGGGTTACCGCCTTTTATCTTAATAAAATCAGCACCGGCTTTACATTCAACTCCCATTTTAGTTAACTCTGTTTCTAATGCAGTAATACGTTTAGTTTCTTTATGCTGAAGAGTTTTTAAACCTTTTATTATTGTTTCGCCCTGGGCAAAAGCAGCCAGTACAGCCAATGTTTGAGCTGTATCAGGCATATCTTGCATATTAACCTCTACCGCTTTTAACACTTTTGGGCCTGTAACCGTAATGGAAGATTTTGATTTACTAACCGTGCAACCCATTTGCTGAAGAATATCTACAAACCGCATATCACTTTGCAAACTCTTACCTGTTACATTGGTTACCTCTACTTTACTTTGAGATAAAACAGCAATGGCAAAAAGATACGAAGCCGAAGATGCATCTCCTTCCACTTCATACTTGCAAGCTTTATATTCCTGGTTAGCGCTTATGGAATAATACTTAGGAGATTTTTCAACGGCAAGACCAAATTCTTTTATTACAGAAATGGTCATATCAATGTAGGGCTCCGAAACCTGTTCGCCTTCAATATTCATTTCAATATCTCTTGATAAAAGCGGAGCAATCATAAGTAATGCCGAAATAAACTGGCTGCTTATACTGCCATTTATCCGGACAGGGCCGCCAATAATAGTCCCACCGGTTATTTTAATTGGTGGGAAACCATCAGTTAATGTATAGGTAATCTCAGCACCCAAACGTGTTAGTCCGTTTACTAATTCTTTAATTGGCCTTTGGTTCATTCGTTCTGAACCTTCAAGTGTTATCTCACCCGGCACCAGGCAACACAGTGCAGTCATAAAACGCATTACAGTTCCGGCATCCTCAACATTCAGCACACCATTAAATTCATCGAATTTTCCTCCGTTACCACGTACTTCTATAACACTATCGTGTTCAACTATTTCCACGCCAAGCCTGTCAAGCAACTTTATTAATAAGCGGCTGTCATTCGCATCGGCCACACCACTAAGGGTAGTAACACCATTTGCCAAGGCTGCTACAACCAAGGCTCTATTCGTAAAGCTTTTAGAGCCCGGCACCTTAACCTTAACCTCTATAGGTTTTGTAAGAGGATTAATGTTCGCGATACTTCCTATTTTTTCCATCTTTATACAAGTATATATTCGATTGCTTTAGTAATCAGCTTATCGGGTTGCTCTTCGTCAATCACCGCTTTGCCAATACCTTTAAGCAATACCCATTTAATTTTTCTTTTTTCATTCTTTTTATCCCCAAGCATTTTGCTATATATCTTATTCTTATACGATTTGTTTATTCTTGACGGAAGGCTTGCCTTTGCCATAATATTTTCAATGCGCTCAAAATCTTCTTTTGTTATTAAGCCGGAAAGCAGCGATAGCTTTGCCTCCGCAATCATACCAATTGATATTGCTTCGCCATGTAAAAGAGGGTTATTGGTATCCTGGCTAAGCATTTCAATAGCATGGCCAATAGTATGGCCGAAGTTCAATATTTTCCTCAACCCCTTTTCATCTGCATCTTTTGAAACAACAGTGCATTTTATTTTGCAGGAATGCGATAATATATCTGCCAGCTTATCTTCATCCATTGCGCCAAAATCTTCTTCTGCCAACGTATAAAAAAGCCTTTTATCCGATACCAATGCATGTTTTATCACCTCTGCAAAGCCCGATCTGAATTCTCTTTCAGGTAAGGTAGAAAGCAATAAAGTATCGCATAGTATTGCAATAGGGTGAGCAAAACTACCTACCATATTTTTAAAGCCTCCAAAATCAATACCCGTCTTTCCGCCAATAGCAGCATCGGTTTGGGCAAGTAAAGTAGTAGGCATATTTACAAACGAAATACCCCGCATATAGGTGCTTGCTGCAAAGCCTCCAATATCACAAACCATTCCACCACCAAAATTAATCAGCAGCGATTTACGATCAAAGCCATGTTCGAGCATAGAGGTGAGTACCTTTTCCACTGTACTCAGTTCTTTATGATCTTCACCGGCAGGAATAGTTATATAAACGGCATTCTTACCAATAACATTATGTATGGCCTCGCCCCAATGGTAAGCAACATTCTTATCCATCAAAACTCCAACCTTGCTATAATTCTTTAAAGAAATGATAGAAGTTATTTCAGAAAAAATATCATTACCAACATATATGGGTACAGATATTTTATCTGAAGTAATGTTTAACCTTGTATGCTCTTTTAATGCTGCCATTACACTTTATTTAATTGTACTACCACTTGCACTTACTATTTTCTTTTGTTCTTTAGGAGGGACAATATCGCGGAAAGTTGAAAGCTTATTAATAAGGCTTTGTAATTCGCTATGGGTAATGTGCTGTTCGGTATCTGTTTCTGAAGTACCGGCTTCAATCAATACCCCATCATACAGATACTCATTCTCGCCTACCATCATTTTCATTGCTTCTATTGTACCATCTACAATCTGGTCCTTCATCTTAGGGCCAAAGGTGTGAGATGGATCGAAATACATTTTTTTACCACTTAGTTTTTTAACCTTTCTGGCAGATTCATGTAAAGGCAGGTTTCGGTATGAACCGCTTTCAGCCACATCTACCCCTCTATGAATATATATAATGTCATGTATCTGCGGCACATATGTACCAATGCCTAACCACGTTTTTTCCATACTGTTTAGGCCATCACTTTCTTTACCAACCCATTTCGGGTTCTTAATACCCAATTTCCAGGCATTGCGCTTACTGCATTCATACATTTCCATCAGATTCCAGCCAATTTGCAATACAGCAGGAGTCCATAACAGTAGTTCATGGTCACGCAATACTTTGTCGCAAAGAGGTACTTGAATTAACGGCGCTACTATTTCTGTTGCAACCATCATACCGGTTTTGCGAATAAACTCATCGCTCATGGTTATGCTGGGCAACATTTTCATATCCTTTATTCCACCACCCTGAGCATAGCTACGCATATTATTTACGAATACTTCACGGTCAATGCCCATAGCGCCTTCTTTTTCGGTATAGCCTGTGCGCGACTTAACGCCCACAATACGCACACCGGTTAAAGCCCTCTGCATTTCGCCAAAACGGTTTTTAACTTCCATTTCCGAAAGGCTATACACCTCACGGATATTCTTCTCATTGATTGAGCAGGGCCCTGCTATTAACGTTACCTCTGCATTTTTAATTTTCTGTTCCATAATCGATATAAAAATAATAATAATAAGCCTCAATCGGGAGTGAAACCCTTGCTGCTTGAATTATAAATAAATTAATTGGAATAGCAGAAAGAGCTTATGTAATTAGCTCCACCACCAATTAGAAACGGCATCACTGCCAGAAGCAGCAACTTTAACAATATATTTTCCCGTTTTCAATTTCATATTACAAATATAGAAATTTTTGGAATACGCTGAGCCTTCACCTATTTCTTACCTGTTGCAGATGCCAGTGTCTCCTTACGCTGTATCTTACCGGTAGCTGTTTCAGCAAACTTGCTCACTATAATATACTTGCGTGGTTTTTCGTATTTATCAAACACATTATCAGCTTGTTTCTTTATGCTGCGCATTTCGCTTCTTTTAATCCCTTCAAGAACTAAAATTACTTTTTGTCCCAGTTTTTTATCCGGCAATGATGCAACGAAAAATCTGTTCTCTTTAATTATCGCGGCTAATTTCTGCTCGAGTTTTTCGGGATACAATTTAACACCACCACTGTTAATTACATTATCATAACGCCCAAGCCACCGGAAATGTTTTTCATCAATGCATTCAATAATATCGTTGGTTATAATAGGCTCGGCATTTAATAATGGCGCATGCACTATCATACATTCCCTTTTATCTTTTGTAATTTTAATACCGGGAAGCACTTCAAAAAGGTCGCTCTTATTCTTCCCGCTTAGCTTCCTCAATGCAAAATGGCTAAGCGTTTCTGTCATAGCAAAAGTAGAATAGACATTATTGGTACATTTTGCCAGTTTAGCCTCCAGTTTTTTATTTACAGTTGCCCCGCCAATAATTACATTTTCAATTGTGTTGAATTTCTTTCTTGTCCTGGCGTTGGCCAATATGCTTTCAACCTGCAAAGGGACCATAGCGGTAAAGTCAATTTTATCTTTCACATCCAGTAAAGGGTTATTTACCGGCTTAACCACAATAAGGTTTGCCCCACTCAAAAAAGCGCGCACCATCATCATTTTACCTGCTATAAATTCAGTAGATAAACATAAGAGCATATTGGTGTGCTTTGTAATATGAAAGTATTGACAAGTCATTTTTGCACTTGCCAGCATTTGGCTCTTTTCAATTTCAATTTCTTTAGGAGCACCGGTGGAACCAGATGTTTTTACTTTTATAGTCCTGGCAGGTGATATACATTCTTTCATAAATAAAAGAAGTGCTTTATCATTATCGCTTATTTTTTTTGCCTGCAACAGTCCATTTGCCAGATGAACCAGTTCATAGCTCGAATATTTATCTCCATTAAATTTTAGGCTATCGAATGACATGCACTTAATTTTTAATGATTTCGTTAATATTCCATTGGCTATTTGTATACCATAATTTCGATTCACAAACTGCCAGAGGAGATGGAATATTATTAGTATATAACTGCCCCGTACCTAAGCCCTGAGGCAATTCATTCTTCAAGGTGTATACCCATTGTGCAATGGCATTCAGGCCTATATTCGATTCAAGCGCTGAAGTTACCCACCATTTAATATTATGCTTATTGGCTATATCGATCCATTCATGCGAAGCAGCAAAGCCACCTAATAGTGAAGGTTTTAAGATCAGGTATTGTGGTTTTATGGTTGAAACGAGTTTTTCTTTATCAGCTAAAGAGTTTACTCCAATTAATTCCTCATCGAGTGCAACAGGTATTGGCGATGCTTTACATATAGCCGCCATTTTATCCCATGAGCCTTGTTTTATAGGTTGCTCAATAGAATGTATGGAATACACCGAAAGTCGTTTTAGTTTATCAAGCGCTTCTTCGTAGTTAAATGCACCATTGGCATCTAATCTCAACTCTATCTTCTCAGCAGAATATTTCTCTCTTATTTGAGCAAGCAACTTCAACTCTTGTTCAAAGTCTATACCTCCAATCTTAACTTTTATGCATCTGAACCCCTCTTTTATCTTAGCGTCTAACTGTTCCTGCATAAAATCGAAGCTACCCATCCATATAAGTCCATTCATATAAACACCTTCATCTCCTTGCGTAAATACAGAAGGGAATAATTCACGTTTGCCGCCATTCTCTAAATCCTTTATAGCGGACTCTATTCCAAAACAAATTGATGGCCACTCTACCAGTTTTTTATTTGCATCATTTGTGTAGTCATTAATATTACTGCAAACCTCTTTTAGTTTCTCTTCATAATCATCTCTATCATCAATACTCAGATCTTTCAGTGTGCTGCATTCACCAATACCCATTTGAATACCTGAATCTTGTTGCAGAATCATAAAGTATGTATCTTTCACTGTAAGTACACCTCTCGATGTGCCAGAAGGGCGTTTAAAATTCAGCGTGTATTTTTTATATGATGCTTTAAGCACAAACTATTGTATTAACGCCAAAACAAATCACAAGAATCAATGTAAATATGGCCAATTGCCTGAGGTTACCATCTAAGGCCTTCGATTCCTTACCTAAAACAGAAACCAAGTGAATCATAAAAAGAGGTGTTACTATCAAATACAACATCTGCAGGGGTGATATTTGATTTACAGATGTGTAGATAAACAAGAACAACAAGGCTAAGCCAATTAAAATACAGTGATATTTCTTGGCATTGGCAAGCCCCATTCTTACAACAATGGTTTTTTTTCCTGTAGCTGCATCATTTTCAATATCGCGCATGTTGTTTACGTTTAAAACACCTGCACTTAAAAAACCCAAAGCCGAAGCAGGCAATAAAATAATGGCAGGTAAGGCATGTGCATGTAAATAAAATGACCCACCAACTCCAATCAGTCCAAAAAAGATAAATACTGCCACATCTCCAAAGCCAGCATAACCATAAGGCTTTTTGCCAATGGTATATTTAATGGCTCCGGCAATACATACCAGTCCGAGAATTAAAAAGATAATGAACATGGAAGATATCTGTCCATCGGTAGCAATATACAACAACGAGCAACCGGATATAAGTGACAAGAGCGAACACACAACAATTGCATTACGCATAGCCTTCAATGAAATAAGTCCGCTTTGCAAAGCACGTTGTGGCCCTACTCTGTTTTCATTATCCGATCCTTTTACGGCATCGCCATAATCATTTGCCAGGTTCGAAAGCACTTGCAAAAATATAGCAGTAATAGCGGTAAGTACAAATATGTTTAGCTTAAATACCCGAAACTCTGCCGCCAAAATACTTCCCATACCAATACACGAAAGTGCCAATGGTAGGGTACGCAAGCGAAAAGATTCTATCCAGGCTTTGACGTTACTCATTATGGGAACTTAGGGAACTTACTAAAATCGGGTTTTCTTTTTTCCATAAACGCATTCTTACCTTCTTTAGCCTCTTCTGATAAATAGTAGAGCAAGGTTGCATTACCTGCTAATTCCTGTATACCCGTTTGTCCGTCAAGCTCAGCATTGAACGATGCTTTTAGCATACGCAATGCAAGCGGACTTTTCTCCAAAATTTTATTGCACCATTCTACTGTGGTATCCTCAAGCTTTTTCAGAGGCACAACTTTATTTACAAGGCCCATATCAAGTGCATCTTTTGCATCATATTGGTCGCACAGGTACCAAATTTCACGTGCTTTTTTCTGGCCTACTACACGTGCTAAATAAGAGGCACCGAAACCACCATCGAAACTACCCACCTTAGGGCCTGTCTGCCCAAAACGGGCATTATCGGCAGCAATGGTAAGGTCGCACACAACATGCAGCACATGTCCTCCACCAATAGCCCAACCGGCTACCATAGCAATAACAGGCTTAGGTATAGAACGGATGATTTTTTGCAGGTCGAGTACATTAAGGCGTGGAATAGTATCCTTTCCCACATAGCCACCATGGCCACGAACGCTTTGGTCGCCACCCGAACAAAAAGCTTTGCCACCTTCGCCGGTAAGTATTATAACACCTAAGTCAGCCCTTTCGCGGCAAATCTCCATGGCATTTATCATTTCCTGAACCGTAAGCGGAGTAAATGCATTATGCACCTTAGGGCGGTTAATACTTATTTTAGCTATGCCTTTATGTTGTGTAAAAAGTATC
>JABDCA010000055.1 GCA_013288345.1 Bacteroidota bacterium
GATATGGTTACAGGTAGTTTATAGGTGTGGTGATACGCCATTACAAAATGATCGGAACTGGCTTTAGAAGCAGAGTAGGGGCTTCGCGGATCGTAAGCAGTTGTTTCGGTGAAGAAACCAGTAGCGCCTAGTGAGCCAAAAACTTCATCTGTAGATACATGGTGGAAAAGCTTGCCTTCCATATTATTTGCCCAGCTCTTTTTTTGCAGCGTTCAGCAGGTTAATGGTACCTATTACATTGGTAATAGCAAACTCTGTCGGGTTTGATATGGAGCGGTCAACGTGAGATTCTGCTGCTAAGTGAATAACAGCATCAATATCGTTTTTTTGAAACAAGTTATCAATAAATGCACCATCTGTAATATCGCCCTTTACAAAAGTGTAATTGGACTTATTTTCAATATCGGTAATGTTTTGCAGGTTACCTGCGTAGGTAAGTTTATCAAGATTGATAATCTTACTCCCGGGGTAATTGTTTACAAGTCTCCTTACTACGTGCGAGCCAATAAAGCCTGCTCCTCCGGTAACTAATATGGTTTTAAAATTGCGGTTCATTTAGGGTTAATTAAATGTTATAAACTCCAATACGTAAATTTGTTGATCTTATTGCGGTACATGCCTTTTACATCAACTACAACACCCTTTGGAGTAAGTATCGATGCGAAATAGTCTTCGGTATGTTTTTCGTATTCTTTATGGTTTACGGCTACAATAACTGCATCGTAATTTTTGCCCACTTCTTTCACCAATTCAAATCCGTATTCTTCTTTCAATTCTTCTGAATCTGCAAGTGGATCGGTAACATCAACAGCAAGCGAGAATGATTTTAATTCCTTTACCACATCAGCAATGCGTGAGTTGCGTATATCCATTACGTTTTCCTTAAACGTAGCGCCCATAACCAATACCTTGGCCTTTGATATGTCTTTGCCTGTAGCAATTATTTTCTTCACTGTATTTTTAGCTACATAAAAACCCATCGAGTCATTTACATAACGGCCCGAATTGATAACGTGTGTATGGTAACCGAGCATTTCTGCCTTGTGTATCAGGTAATAAGGGTCAACACCTATACAATGTCCGCCTACAAGTCCCGGTGAGAATTTTAAGAAATTCCATTTGGTACCTGCAGCTTCCAACACATCGTAGGTATTAATATCCATACGATTAAAGATGATAGATAGTTCGTTCATCAATGCTATGTTCACATCGCGTTGGGTATTCTCAATTATCTTGGCTGCTTCTGCTACCCTGATAGATGGAGCCCTGTGCACACCCGGTTCAACAATAATAGAATAGGTATTGGCTATTGTATCAAGTGCTTCTTTATCGCAGCCCGATACTATTTTTAAAATCTTGGTAATGGTATGTTGCTTATCTCCCGGGTTAATACGCTCAGGAGAATAACCTACTTTAAAATCTTTGCCCATTTTCAATCCCGATATTTTTTCAAGTATCGGAACGCAATCCTCTTCGGTACAGCCAGGATATACTGTCGATTCATATACTACGTAATCGCCTTTTTTTAAAACCTTTCCAATACTTTCGCTGGCTTTTATAACAGGTGTAAGGTCAGGCTTGTTCGAAATATCAATTGGGGTAGGTACAGCAACAATAAAGAAAGATGCTTGCTTTAATACATCAAGTGAATCGGTGAATTCAATATCACAACCTTCAAAATCGCTTGCAGGCAATTCACCGCTCGGGTCAATGCCATTTTTCATCATGTCAACCCTTTTGCGGTTAATATCAAACCCAATTACTTTCACTTTTTTTGCAAAGGCCAGTGCTATGGGTAAACCCACATAACCTAAGCCTATAAGGGCAATCTTGGCTTTTTTATTTACTATATCCTGGTGCATGCTTATTGGTTTTTGGCGGCGTAAATTCGCTCTATCATATCTACTATTTTCATTCCTTCAAGGGCATTGGTTGTAACCTCCGAATCGCCTTTTAAAGTTCTTACAACGTTTTCAATTATGTAGTGGTGGTTTGCAGCTGAGCCCTTGTATGAACCGTAATCGTTAGCAGGGTTAGTTGGTGCAAGGGTAGGCATGGTGTAATCTTTAATATGGCAGTATTCAATCTTATCCATATATTGGCCACCTACTTTTACTGTGCCATGTTCGCCAATTATGGTAAGGCTGCTTTCAAAGTTTGTATCCCATACAGAGGTAGAGAAATTGATGCAGCCCATTCCTTGTTTCGAAAATTCAAAACTTACCACACCGCTGTCATCAAATTCGGTGTTCTTTTGGTGATTGAAATTCGAGAAAAGAGCTTGTACATTTTTAATATCTCCAAAGAGCCAGTACATCATATCAATAAAGTGAGAGAACTGGGTGAACAAAACTCCGCCATCCATATCCTTTTTGCCTTTCCATGTTCCGGCTTTGTAGTAGCGTTCATCACGGTTCCAGTAGCAATTAAGTTGCACCATGTATATATCGCCCAGTTTCTTCGATTCTACTAATTCCTTCAGCCATTCTGCAGGTGGAGAGTATCGGTTTTGCATTACACAAAATACCTGGCGATGTGCCTGCAATGCTTTATGAATGACTTCTTCGCAATCTGATTTTTTTAGCGCCATAGGCTTCTCACACACTACATGTTTTTTAGCATCAAGCACATTCATAGCATGGGCAGCATGCAAACCATTGGGGCTGCATACCGATACCACATCCATATCTATACCGGAAGAAAGCATAGCTTCTACAGAGTTAAAGAACGGAACAGCAGGGTAGGCATCAAGTCCAAGTTTTTCTTTAGGTAATACATCGCAAAGGGCAACAAGTTCACTGTCGGCATTACGGCTTATCATTTCGGCATGACGCTTGCCAATATGGCCGCACCCTATTACCGCGAACTTTATCTTTTTGCCGTTCATTATGCTTTTAGTTTATGTACTTCTCCGTTTTCCAGCTTATATTTTTCCTTGCTTTCTGAGCAAACAGCAATACCATAGCTATCGAAGTTAAGGCGATGGCCATATTCGCTCATCCAACCTATTTGCTTGGCAGGGTTACCCACTACAAGCGCATAAGGCTTTATATGTTTGGTTACCACGGCACCTGCGCCTATAAAGGCATATTCGCCAATATCGTGGCCGCATACTATAGTAGAATTAGCACCAATTGTAGCGCCCTTTTTTACGGTCGTTTTAGCATATTGTCCACGGCGGTTTATAGCGCTACGCGGATTTACCACATTGGTAAATACCATCGATGGCCCCAGGAACACATCATCTTCGCATGTAACTCCGGTGTATATCGAAACGTTGTTCTGTATCTTAACATTATTACCAAGCACCACGCCCGGAGATATCACGACATTCTGCCCGATATTGCAGTTATTGCCAATGATACAATCAGGCATAATATGACTGAAATGCCATACTTTGGTTCCTTCGCCAATTTTACATCCTTCGTCAACAATTGCGCTTGGATGAACATTTGAATTAGATGTGCTGCTCACGGTCTTTTTAATAGGTGTGCAAAAGTAATGATTATTAGTCGTTAGTCAATAGTCGTTAGTGGTTCAGTTATTGAAGAGGTGGTTACAAGCAGTATTATTTGCCCGATTTTGCCCTTTCTTTCATCTTTTTGCCCTTTTTAGGGGGGATGGTATGTGTTAAATTGCTGACTATCATATTATTGCGTTTTCAAGGTTTTGCCCATTATGAAAAGCTGATTTCATTGTAAATTGGCGATTTTGCCTCTGATTTCTATTTGGTATGACTGATGTTTTTGAAGGAAAAACCGATACACTTAAGGTAGGGAGCTTGAAATCGTGGATGGTTATAAAATCCGTAGGATTTAAATATCGGTAGAAATAAATGATATAAAATGAATATGGCATCCCGTACGGGATGCTATTTTGTTTTCCGGTTGGCTATTCTACCAATATCCGGCTCCTAAGGAGCTATGTGTTTTATTTTAAAGAGCATATTCGTGCAAATTTAGCCAATAAGTTTAGTGTATGTAATAAAATAGTTAATAAAATATCAACAACTAAAAAGGGATAAGGGGTATATAGTAAGGTATAAGTACTTGGTTTTTCTTAGCCTAATGCTCAATCTTAGCCTCAACCCAGAAGATACGTGTCCTTATACTTAGCTGTAATAACAGATGCTTCAGTAGGGAACTTAGCCGTTTCAAGTAGTTTTTTCCAGAAAATATCATCGAATAATTTCTTTAAAAACATATACCTGAGAACCTTTATGAGTACATCGCGGGTTATACCATCTTTATTGCCTTCGCGGCAGCCAAAGTAATCTTCAAAATCATAAAAACTACGCATTTTGCTCTTTAGCCATTCATCGTCGGCATACTTTTTTATCTTTTCAATTTGCTTTCTGGTAATAGTAAAATAATGCTCCAGTTCCTCATGCAATACTACCCCTGTATCAAGTACCGGGAAAAGATTCACCTGCCAGGCATAAGCATAATGATCGGGTATAAGGGTGTGTGTAGGCAGGTTTATTTTTGCCTGCAATAGCTGAAACCGCTGAAGATTATAGAGCGCTTTTCCTAATTCTTTCATGGTATATATTGTTTGGGGATATATAGTCGCAGTTCAAATCTAAGAAAAAAATGGAATGAAATGTTGGACTAAGTTAATCGGCGTCTTTCTTATATTTGAATTATAAATTCCGGCAAATGATTACAAGCAAATGGACCACCAAAATAGATGAAACTACCAATGGATTTAGAAAGGCATTTGGCCATCTTTCTGCCGAGCAGCTGAACTGGAAACCAAATACTACAACCTGGAGCATTGCCCAAAACATGGATCATCTAATAGTGATAAACGGAACGTATTATCCGGTAATTAAAACCATCAGAGATGGAAACTATAAGTTACCATTTATGGGTAAAATGGGGTTTATGGTTAATTTTTTAGGTAAAACAGTCTTGAATGCCGTGCAGCCCGATAGAAAGAAAAAGATGAAGACATTCCCGATATGGGAACCTGCAAAAAGTAAAATAGATGCAGATATACTTAATAGATTAGAGAAACACCAGGAGGAATTAAAACAACTAATTACAGGTTGCGGCGATTTATTAGATAAAGGAACAATAATATCCTCGCCTGCCAATAAAAATATAGTTTACAAACTCGAGACAGCTTTTGATATTATAACTACCCACGAACAAAGGCACTTAGAGCAGGCAAAGGAATTGCTGGCTGTTTTGCCTAAGTAATAAATAGATTTACTTCAGCCCGTACTTATCCTTGTATTTGTTATAAAGCGCAGTCTGCACGCTGGTAAGTTGCAATGTTTTACCTTTAATACAAGCCCAAACAATGTTGTTAGTGCGCATATCCAATGCATCGCCTGTAGATATACTCAGTGTTGCATCCTTACCTTCTTCTATAGTGCCCAATGTTGCATCAATGCCCAATATTTTAGCAGCATTAAGTGTAATAGATTGCAATGCCTCTTCTTTGGTTAATCCGTATGCAGCAGCGGTACCTGCCAAAAAGGGCAGGTTACGGGTTTCATTTTGCTCCATATCTCCTGCAGTGCCAAGGCAGAATAATATTCCTGCTTTTTGTAATTCGGCAGGTAGCTTGTAGGTTTCATCCACATCGCCTTCGGGTGTACCCGGTTGGCTATGCAACCTTCTTACAACTACTGCAATATCATTCTTCTTTAAAAAGTCTGTTATCATCCATGAATCGCGGCCACCTACCAAAACTATTTTAGCTATGCCAAAGCTTTTGGCCATAGTAATAGAAGCCAGTATTTCCTTTACATATTCCGAATGGATATACAATGTTTCAGTTCCATTAAATACACCTCGCATAGCTTCAAACTTGGTGTTGGTTTCATCGTGCTTCGCCTGTTGGTTATAGGCTTGTGCATCGGCAAAAAATTTCTGCAAAAGCTGTACTTGCCTGTCGTAGCCTTTGTTTTCAGCATAGCCACCCAGTTCATCTTCGTTAATTCTTATCCTATGTAACACTTCAGGCCAGTTCATATGTACGCCATCACCTGCTCTGTATTGCGCATCTTCCCAGTTCCATCCATCAAGGCTCATTACTGCAGATGTGCCTGAGAGTAATCCACCTCTTGGAGTTATTTGTGCTGTAAGTATTCCATTGATTCTTACAACAGGGGTAATCCTTGAATCGGTATTAAAAGCGATCATAGAACGTAACTCAGGATTCAATAGGCCTATGTCAGCCACATCGGTCTGTGCCCGTACCGACTCTGTTTCTACTAAACCCAATGTGCAATCGGGTGCAATAAAGCCGGGGTAAATTTGTTTGCCCGAGCAGTTTATTGTTGTATCGTAAGCGCCTGCTTCAAGCTTGGTAGTAATGGCATCGCCCAGCAGAACTATTTTGCCGCCTTTAATGCCAACAACTCCATTTTGAATTACTTTACCGTTGCCAATATGCACGGTGCCATTCATCAGCAATATGCTTTTTGTTTCAGCTTTTGCCGGGATAGGTTGTTGGGCAAGGCTTATGCAAGTTAAAAGTGAAAAGCTAAAAGTGAAAAGTAATAAGGCGGCTTTCTTTTTCATGATATATCTAATAAGTTGTATTGTTTTCTCTATTTGTACTTAATACCCTGTATTGATTTTTATTTTTTTCTTTTTCCGCTAGTGCCACCTGCAGGCAGGGCCTTGCTAGGGTCCTTTAATACCTGGTTAATAGCATCTGCTTTTTCCTGGGCAATTTCTTTGCGAAGATTTGTGTCTTCCTGTCTGTCGAATTCGCACATGCCATCTACAAAAGTTTTTTCGGCCATACTATAAACCGATAATGGGTTACCTGACCATAATACTATGTCAGCATCTTTACCTACTTTAATACTGCCAGTATGTGCATCGAGGTGTAAAAGTTTAGCAGGGTTAAGTGTCACTGTCCTCCAGGCCTGCTGTTCAGTGAGTCCTCCGTATTTTACAGTCTTGGCAGCTTCCTGGTTAAGGCGGCGCTGCATCTCATCATCATCTGAATTGATGGCGGTAACAATTCCCATTTTAGTAGTAATGGCTGCATTATAAGGTATAGCTTCCATTACTTCCATTTTGTATGCCCACCAGTCGGCAAAGCACGAAACACCAATATGGCGCGCTGCAATTTTATCAGCTACTTTATAAGCTTCGAGGCCGTGGGTAAACGTATTGAATTGAAAGTGCATCGAATCGGCCACATGCATAAGCATATTAATTTCACTCTGTACATAAGAGTGGCAGGTAATAAACCGTTGCCCGTTCAATATTTCAACAAGTGCATCTAATTGCAAATCTCTGCGTGGGGCATCCATGCTTTTGTCTTTCGATGCGCTATAAGCTTTCATGGTTGCTTCGTACTCGCGTGCATGTATAAACCTGTCGTAATAAAACTGTTCAACACCCATACGAGTTTGAGGATAACGCACCACAAACTGGTCTCCCCAGTTAGCTTGTTTTACGTTTTCACCCAAAGCAAATTTTATAAAAGGCGAAGCGTAAGATATTTTCATTTGCTCAGGCAAAACACCCCAGCGCAATTTTATTATTCCGCTTTGGCCGCCAATCGGGTTAGCTGAACCATGCAATAACTGTGCACCGGTAACGCCACCTGCAAGGCTTCGGTATATGCTAATATCTTCCGAATTAATTACATCGCCTATACGCACTTCCGATGTGCAGGCCTCACTGCCTTCGTTAACACCGCCTTGTATGGCAATGTGTGAGTGCTCATCAATAATACCTGCGGTAAGGTATTTGCCTGTACCGTCAATCACGGTTGCATCTTTAGGTACTGAAAGGTTTTTGCCTACTGCTTCTATTTTTCCGGCACTTACATAAACATCAGTATTCTGCAAAGCACTGTCAGCATCACCTGTCCATACGGTAGCGTTGCGTATTACAAACTTATCGTACACCTTAGCCATTGAATCTTTCTCTTCCTGTGTTCTTCCATAGGCCTGGAAAGGATAACGTACTTCATCAAGTGTAGGTATAGTCAATATAGGGTCGTGCATAGTATCGGCAGGAACAGGGCTTGTATAAATGGCTTGCCATGTTAAAGCCTGTGTACCTTCCATACCTGTACCGCTGATTGTCTTATTATCATTCGATAGCATACCACTTAACCTATATGCATATATACTATCAGTCTTCGATCGGAATGAAATAGTAACCATTGGGTTAGAAACATGAATATAGGTAGTAATGCTATGTTTTTGAGAGTCCGTTATAGTTGCATTAGGATTATTTATATCGCCCTTAATTTGCAAGGTATACACATGCTTGCCGTTAATAGTAAGGGAGTAATTACCATGCAAATCAATATTCGTGGTGTCGTTTACCTGGTTAGGGCAGCCTTTTATCCAATTCGAAAAAACAACGCTACCGGGTTTAAACATATCGCCTGATGTGATAATAAAATTAGCCATCATGCCCTTTTTTAAAGAACCTACCTTATCCTGCATATGCATCATTTGTGCAGGGTTAAATGTTAAGGCTTTAAGCGCACTTTGTTGTGTAAGCCCGTATTTTACAGCCTTGCGCAGGTTGGTCCAAAAAGCGTTTTTGTCTTTTAGTCCGTCCGCTGTTAATGCAAAGGTTATTCCTGCTTTTTCCATAGCACCAGGGTTGAGTGGAGCCATTTGCCAATGCATTAATGTGGCAAAGTTTACCATTATGGCATCATAAGGGTCTTGTACATTAGGCTTATCGGGGAAGTTAAGAGGAACAATAAATTGCCTGCCTGTACTTTTAATAGCGTCGAGCAATTGGTATTCGTCGCCACCGCTTTTAATAATGTAGTTTACGTTAAACTCACGCGCTACTTTATCGGCCCTTAATGCCGAAAGCTTGCCATCAACAGTAATTATTTGCGGAAGAGATTGCAGGTCGTTGAAGGCTTGCAACGATATATTGTATTCGGTTTTATGTTTAGCGCCTTTATACCAAACTGCATCGTAGTAAGCCTGGCGCAATGCACTTATAGAACCCATAAGCGAATTAGGGTATTCCTGGGTTGATGTGCCTTTATTGAACGAATAACCGGCAGCAGCTTTGCCTTCAATAATAGCTTCATTGTCATTAGTATCAGCAAGGGTTACCAGAGCATAAGATCCCTGTGCAATACCGTCATGGTCAGATGTTAATACCATACCAAAGCCTAAGTTGCGGTATTGTGCAGCATCAGTATAATTGGCATGAAAAATTTCTTCTGCATTATCTTGCGGGCGTACAGCCTGGTTAGCATCAAATGCACCGGGTGTAATACTCGTCATTTGAGGGTAAAAACCCTTGTGAGGGCGCTTATCAGCGGGTATTACAGGCATCCCATAACCCGAATAAAGGTCAATAAAAGAAGGATATATGGTTTTGCCTTTGCAATCATATACCACGGTTCCTTTCGGAAGGGCAACATTGGCGCCAATATCAACTATATCGCCATCCTTTATCAATAGGGTAGCGTCATCTATTACCGTAGCATAGTCCTGGTAAATATGCGCATGGGTAAATGCATAATAGCTATGGCGAACATCATGCGTACCGTTAAGGGGCATTGTTTGTTGCGCTGTTACATAAGCAACTAATGAGAATGAGATGCTTAGGGTAGATAGTATTTTCTTCATAGGGGTCGAGGTGAGCTAATTGAGGCGCAAAGTAAACAAGGCTAAGCCAATTTTGCTAATTTTGGTACTTAAATCTTTAATACAAATGGGAATATTAATACAGGTCCATTCATTCCTTAGGTGGATAGTACTTATTTTGCTGTTAACAGCTATCATTAAATCGCTAAATGGTATGATGACGAAGCGGGCTTATGCTGCCTCGGATAATAAAATCAGTTTGTTTCTTTTAATATCTACCCATACCCAGTTGCTGGCGGGCATTGTGCTTTACTTTATCAGCCCATTTGTAATGTTTAATGCTGGCACCATGAAGAACAATGTGTCTCGTTTCTTTACAATGGAGCACTCCGTAATGATGCTTATTGCTGTTGCTCTTATTACAATCGGTCATGTTAGCAGAAAAAAAGCTGCCACTGATGCGGCTAAGTTCAAAAAAGCATTTTGGTTCTTTTTGATAGCTTTCCTGGTGATATTTGCAGCTATACCTTGGCCATTTATGCAAGTGGCTAAAGATGCGGTTATAGGCTGGTTTTAATTAAAGTATGGCATGATTGAACGCGTAAGAGGCAAAGAAAAAGCAATTTTGGTTGGCATTTGCCACAAAGAACAGCGTAAAGAACAACTTACTGAGTTTTTAGATGAGTTGACAATGCTCTGCTATACAGCAGGAGCTACACCGGTTAAAGTATTTACCCAAAACCTTCATCATTTCGATCCTGCATATCTTATTGGTAGTGGTAAGATAAAAGAGATACAAGCTTATATAGAGGAGCATAAGGAAGTTGACCTGGTAATATTCGATGATGAGCTTTCGCCATCGCAGCAACGTAATATTGAAAGAGAATTAAAGAGGAAGATACTAGACCGTACCGGCCTTATCCTTGATATTTTTGCCGACCGCGCCCAAACTGCTTACGCCAAAACACAAGTTGAATTGGCACAGTACGAATATTTATTGCCACGCCTTACCGGTATGTGGACTCACTTAGAAAAGCAACGAGGTGGTATAGGGGTGCGTGGCCCAGGTGAATCGGAAATAGAAACAGACAGAAGGCGTATACGGAAGCGGATAACACTGTTAAAAGAAAGGCTTGCCGAAATTGATAAGCAAATGACCACTCAGCGCAGAAGCCGTGGACAACTTATACGGGTTTCGTTAGTGGGTTATACCAACGCAGGTAAATCTACTTTGATGAATTTACTTAGCCACTCGAATGTTTTTGCCGAAAATGCCCTTTTTGCCACGCTCGATACTACTGTAAGGAAAGTTGCATTTGATAATGTAGCATTCCTTCTTTCTGATACGGTAGGTTTTATAAGGAAGCTACCAACATTCCTTATTGAAGCATTTAAATCGACTTTAGATGAAGTACGTGAGGCCGATTTGCTTTTGCATGTAGTAGATGTTTCGCATCCTTCTTTTGAGGAGCATATAAAGATTGTTAAGCAAACCCTTGCCGAGCTTAAATGTGCCGATAAGCCTATGCTTACTGTTTTTAATAAAATGGACATGTATCGTATACAGAATGAAGAGGATGAGATGGTGCCACTTTCAATAGAAGGGTTTAAAAATTCATTTATTGAAAAAACACATGCACCATGTGTATTTATGTCAGCGGCTAATAGAACAAATATTGAAGAATTGCGTGAAGTATTGTTGGCTGATGTTAGAAAACAATACGGAGTGAGATACCCTTATGCCCTAGTGTAATTTAAAGGCTATTTTTGAAATATGAAGATCGATTCGAAAACAGTAGATAAGCTTGCCGATTTAGCCAAATTGGAATTTGATGAGGCTTCGCGCAATGAAATTGTAAATGACCTTAACCGTATTGTGGGCTTTATAGAAAAACTTAACGAGCTAGATACTTCATCCGTTGAGCCCTTGGTTTACCTTTCCGATGCTACCAATGTAATGCGTAATGATGAGGTTAAGCAAGTAATAACCCAAGCTGAAGCATTAAAGAATGCACCTAGGAGAGACTCGGATTACATCAAGGCTCCTAAGGTTATTGATAAAAAATAAATCCTCTTTAATTAGCTTTTTGCAGCAGGTTTAGCAGCAGGCTTTACTGGAGTAAGTGTTTTTGCTGCATTCAGCATCGACTGTATTTGCGGTTCGCTAAAGTTAGTCACAGTACCATCAGTGCCCTGAAAATGATCTTCGGCATAAAAGGTCCTCTCGCCCTTTTTGATGATCGCATAAAAATGGAATTCCTCGTTAACCATTTGTGTTTTATATATAATAGATACACTGTCCTCTGCTACCCAACTTTGGAATTTATCTACATCATTACCTGCAATATCTTTTTTCTTCCTGTCCATATTCATTCCCGATACGTTGAGAGATATGTTAAACCATTTTTGTACAGATATGTGCAAGTCGCCTGACGGAAGTGATTCTATAACGTGCGGCCTTTCGGTTGTATCTGGTATATCAATAGTTGCCGGTATGCCATAAGATAACAGATTCATACGAATCATTCCGGGTGCAAGTGGAACTTCTACATCTGTATCTACAGGCTTATCGGTAGTGCATGAGTTGAATGAGAACATTGCGCAAATAAGGCTGCCGGTAATGAGTAATTTGTACATTTTATGTATTTATTAAAAATGATTATGCTGCAAAGGTAAATAATATAAGAAAATGCCATACCTGAAGCTAAAACTTAAATAGCCACAAGCTCTCCAAGAATATTCTTTACATTTACTTAATATTTTAATGCATAAGTAAGTTTGAAGAATAAATTAAAGCAAATCCTTCTTCCAAGCCCTTCCAAATGGCCCTTTTGGATTATACTGGCATTGGTATTTAAAGCGGTAATACCCCTGATAATGATACTGCATGGTGTAAGGTCAAATCCACATCTGCTTGGTTTTGGATTTATTGGTGATACCCCTTCTTATATTGACCCTATCGAGAACTTTCTTGCTAATGGGCACTATAACCCCGACCACCGTATGCCGGGCTTTGGTGTTGTTTATTACTTCTTCCGATTGTTTTTTTCTTACACTTCCAGTTACAACTGTATAGTGATACTTCAGCTTATTATATCATCTGCAGGTGTTTATTATATGGCTCTTCTTACTAGATTATTGCTAAAGTCGAAGCAGGTTTTTTATTTGTGTTTTTACATTTACCTTATAAGTACATATTCTAATTATTATGATATCTGCCTGATGACGGAATCGTTGTGTACATCATTTTTGATTTTTGGAGCATGGTTTTTTGCTCTGTACTTTTTTAAAAGCCAAACAAAATATTTACTAATTTCAGGACTTCTGCTTACCTGGGTTGTATTTTTACGGCCCGCATTTGCTCCGGTAATAATAATAATGGGTATAATACTTGTTTTTTATTCGGTGAAAAACAAAAGAAAAATACTGAAACCTCTAGTTATTCTTGCACTTCCATTCTTGATTTTCGATGGTTTATGGATAGGCAGAAACTATAATGTACACCATAAATTTATTCCACTGGCTAATGGTATATACTATCCTTTTATTGATTCTTCCTATATGAAACCCATGTTTAAGTTTGTACAGGCATGGGGCGGTGCAGATGATATACCTGAATCAAAATCAGCCATGTCTTGGTTTGGTGGTTTATTATTTCCCGGCGAACCTGAATATAAAACTTATGACTCTGTTCCTGATTTTGTTTATACAAAGGCATTTAACAGAGATAGCCTAATTCAGCTGAGGATACTTACTCGGAATTTTATTGCCATACAGAAACCATCGATTGATAGTTTTTATGCCAGTACTGGAAAAGACTGGAATAAGGCTTTTAGTATTTTTAATATTGGTTTAAAGCCCCGGAATGAACAGGCAGCATTTTGCCAAAAGGAGGTTATCCGGAGATTCGATACTTACACTGAATCCATAAAAAAGGAAAAGCCATTTTTATATTATGTAAAAGCCCCTTTAGTATTTACTTATGATTTTTTGTATAGTCCCGGTGATGTTGTATTTAAAAGAGCACAGATTGGTAAGCTTGGCATTTTTGTTGAATGGTTTTTCCGTGCATTATACATAATCATTATAAATGCAGGCTTATTTGGTATGATCGTTCTTGCTATTAAGGGCTTCAGATCAAACTATTTGTTATGGATATTAGCCTTAATACCAGCCAGTAGTATATTGGTTCACCCAATTCTTGTAAGACTTGGTGATAACAGATATTTGATGCCTGTATGGCCGTTTTTAATAGCCTGTGCTGCTTGTGTTATAAGTAGTATAATAATAAAACTGCGAAAGGAAGAAGTGCTATAGAGGTTTTTCTCCTATAATATAATATTGTGCACCTAGAGGTAGGCCAACAAAGAATTTTTCTAAAGGCCTTAAAAGACGAAGCGAATTAGGAAAGTAGAATAAAAAGCGTGCCGTATTTTTTAAATTAAATCTTCCCGTTTTTAATAGTCTTTTTGCTTCATTAGGGTATAGAACAATTGCATCCTTATCAAAAGGAATG
>JABDCA010000056.1 GCA_013288345.1 Bacteroidota bacterium
GTTCTTATCGTAATGCAGTACTGCATCAATAGATGATGCATCGGGCATATTTACAGGGCCGGGAGGCAACCCAACATGGGTATATGTATTATAAGGTGACTCCACCCGCTTATCGCCTTCGCGCACACGCATAATTGAAAAATCGCCACGGGCGAATATTAGTGTAGGGTCACTTTGCAGTGGCATATTCATATGTAATCTATTTATATAAAGGCCCGCTATCACTTTCTTTTCATCGTTATACAATGATTGTTCTGCCTGAACTATGGATGCCAGAATACTCACCTGCATAGGCGATAAACCTGCCTCAGTTGCAGCCTTACGCCTATCTGCCGTCCAAAAGGTTTCGTAATTATCGTGCATCTGGTTAATGAACTTATCCGAAGGGTCTGTCCATAATAATTGATATGTACCCGGAATGAACATAGCGACAATGTTATCGGTATTAAAGCCAAATTTCTTCACGTACTTACTATCATTAAAATGCTTTACTACGTCAATTGAGTCTTCCTCTATTTTATTGGCGAGTATGCCTGTTAAGTCATATTTGGTTCGTATGTTGAACAGGTTTATGGTCTGTGGTTCCTGCTTGCCCGATGCCAACAGGTTTACCAACTGAACATTGCTCATGCCATTTACCACGCGGTATCGGCCGGGTATAATATGTTCTTTATATCCCTTTAGTCCGGATACAAGTGTAAATGCCTTTGGATGGGTAATTATATGCTTATCCTCAAGCATTTTAACCACCTGGTTAAAGTCCCAACCGGTATGTATATATATCAGTTTCGATTTTTCATCGAGGTGAACACTGTGATAATAAAAGAAGCGGTAAAAGGTATAGGCTCCCACTCCAAAAACCAATGCAGCAACAAGCAATAACGATAGTAGTTTATTTTTGAAGCCTCCGGCCATTGGTTGTTTAAATGAATGGCAAAGCTATAAAAAGCCAAGGGAATAGATTTAACGGAGCGTTTATAAAATTACTACCTTTGCATCTATTGCAAAATAATTTATGCGTAAAGCCTATTCTATACTAACAGTTTTAGCGGCACTATTCTTTATTACTGCCTGCAACAACAAGCTGAATATATTATCGCCTTATAAAAATGTTACCGTTGTTTACGGCCTGATGGATCAGAGCGATACTGCCCATTACATACGTGTAAACAAGGCTTTTGAAGGATTAGGCAATGCTTATACTATGGCACAGCAGTTCGATTCGAGCTACTACCCTGCTAACCAGCTTAACGTGCAATTAGTTTGTTTTAATGGCTATGGCACAAAAGTAAGTACTACTACACTTACTGCTGATTCTTCAATTCTGTTACCACCGGGTACTTTCTCTTACCCAAAGCAAATACTGTACAAAACCAAAGCCAAGCTTAGTGTATTAGATATATATGGCAATAACAATACATACCAGTTAGTAGTTACTAATTTAAAAACGGGCCAGGTTTTATACGGTTCTACCCAGTTGTTGCCCGATGTAACCTTTACGCAAGGGCTCGGTGGAACATCCTCTTCAGCACTTCCAATGTCTTCTTCAAGCAGCAACCCGAGTCTTATTAAATGGAACAGCAGTATTAATGGCAGAATATATCAAATGGCGTTTCGCTTTTTTTATCATGAACAAACAGGTTCATTCAATGGAGAAAGATATTTCGACTGGATATTCTCTCCTCAAACATCTAGTACAATTGCCGGAGGACAATCAATGGAATACAGTTATTCGGAACAGGAGTTTTTTCAGGAAGTAAGAACAACAGTACCTATTATAGCCGGCGCTGTCCGCAGAGCTGATTCAATTCAGGTGTTATTTACTACCGGATCAGATGACTTTAATACCTACATACAGCTTAGCCAGCCATCATTAGGCCTTAATCAGGATATACCTTCATATTCTGATGTAAAGAATGGTATAGGTATTTATACAGCGCGCCATACACAAATTGCAACAAGGCAAATATCAGCAAATGTATTCGATACCCTTGTAAATGGTACCGAGTTCAGTGCATATGGCTTTCAATAAATTCATTTAGTATAAATCAGTGCATACAGCAATGGCTGAGCTTAATAAAAAAGAAGTATCTGCGTTAATCAATCTACTCGACGACCCAGACGAGAAGATATTCGTTTCGATAAAAGATAAGTTACTGAACATTGGCGAAAAGGTTATACCTGTGCTTGAAGATGCATGGGAGTCTTCGTTTAACCCGCTTTTGCAAACCCGAATCGAAAACATCATTCACCGCATACAGTTCGAAAGAGTTATAGAATCGCTTGCCATCTGGAAAAAAGACAATCAGGATAATTTATGGGAAGGGGCCATGATCATTGCCCGTTATCAATATCCCGATTTAAAAGAAGATGTTATTGAAAAACAGATACAGCTTATAAAACAAGATGTATGGCTTGAGCTAAATGAAAACCTTACTGCTCTTGAAAAGGTAAGAGTGATCAACCATATATTGTTCGAAGTGCATCGCTTTAGCGGCAATACCGAAAACTACAATGCGCCCGAAAACTCATTCCTCAATAAAGTACTTGAAAACAAAAAAGGCAACCCGCTTACACTTGCTATTATATACCTTATTATAGCCAGCCAACTGCAAATGCCAATATTCGGCGTAAACCTGCCACAGCACTTTGTAATGGCCTATGTCGACGAAAATGACCTGTCTGAAAGAGAATGGGAAGACAAAATAATGTTCTACATTAATCCTTTCAGTAAAGGCGCTGTATTCAGCCGCAGAGAGATTGATATGTTCCTGAAGCAATTGAACATTACACCCGAAAAAATGTACTATACCCCCTGCTCCAACGTAAGTATTATTGAAAGGCTTGTACGTAACTTAGTATCGGCCTTTAATAAACTCGGCCACCTGGATAAGGTAGCCGAGCTCGAAGAAGTACTTAAAGTACTTGAAAGTTAATTTTACTGCTTCAACATTTTTCCTGTTGAAATAAGGTCTCCTGTTTCAGATAGTATTTGATAGATGTACATGCCCTTAGCCTTTCCTTGTATATCAACCTTGTTATTACCACTATTCAGTTCACCGGTATAAACCTGTTCGCCAATCATATTGTAAATAGCTATAGTAGCTTTGTTCTGGCTGCTAAGGTCAACGTTAAATAAACCCATAGATGGATTTGGATATACATTAGCACTTACCGTTGCAGTTACATTATCAACACTTAAAGGAACATACCATTGCATCTTTAGTATTGCATGCAACTCAACATTATTAGGTGATGCACCAGACTGTCCGTGTGGAGGATCTAAGAAAGCCTGGCCTGTTATTTGAACATTCTTTATATTCAAAGAGGTATTCTGTACGTTTCCAATATTAGCTGCAATCCAGTTACGAACGGCTATAAATTCGCTTATATGTGGTGATGCAATTACTGAATTACAGCTTGGGCAAGCCGATTCAGCTATCATAGTTCCTTTACCATCTGTTATTACCAAATGCCAATCGCTATCTGCTTCAACACGCATTTCGGTTATATTACATACCACAGTATAAACTGAATCTTCAACCTGATCGTATCTAGGCATTGATGTGGTAGGTGTTGGGGTAGTTAAACCTACAATATGGCTAACACTCGAATTTTTAGGGGTTAATACAACATTACCTGCAGCAGCATCTGTCAATACCTTTACAGACCATCTTTCAACTCCACCGCAACTGGTAGATAATGGCTCATCGTCATCTGTATCTTCTGGCCCAACCAAAACTGATTGAGAATGCAGTGCCTGTTGTTTAGTATAAGCCATAAACACCAATGCACTTAATGCCAGTGTACCTATAACTACTACTTTTTTTGTTTTGTTAAGTGATGTAAATCTCCTCATACCTTTTGTTTTTACCCAGGGTGGGTATGTTTATAAATCAAAGGTATGATTTGACATTTTAGAAAACAAGTTTTCATGTAATAAAATGCAAACAAATATGAACACAACGTTATTAATATCTTAATTGTCACGCATTTAGCTATCTAAAGCAGTTTAGGTGCAATAAAATCGAAAAAATGGCCAGAAATCATGTTGTATTTCCTTTAGTTTAACCACTAATACTGTTACGCAATTATTCATAAGCTGCTCTTACTTATGTTTTCCATAACTTTGCAGCCTATTATGAGTAAGGTAAGCGGTAAAGTTTTCGATTTTAAGCTATTTGGACGCATATTGCAATATGCCCGCCCTTACAAAAGCATTGGTGCCTACTCACTTCTTTTAACCCTATTGCTTGTTCCATTATCTGTAATTGGCCCGATGCTTACCCAAAAGGCAATAGATACTGATATGGGCAAAAACCACAACATCCACGCCCTGTTAATTACTTGTTTAATATGGGTTGCTGTGCTAATAGTGCGTGGCGCTTTCCAGTTCTTCAATGCTTACTTAACCTTCGCTTACAGTTCTTTGACCAAACCCCCATAGGCACACTTATTACCCGTGTAACCTCAGATATGGAAGTAATAGAAGATGTTTTTTCTGAAGGAGTAATAGTAATACTCAACCAATTGCTTTTAGTATTGGCTGTTATTGTAGTAATGATAGTTATTGACTGGAAACTTGCCTTACTCAGCTTAAGCGTATTCCCGGTTTTATTATTTGCCACTTACTTATTCCAAAAGGCTACTCAAGCCTCTTTTCAGGAAGTACGTACCCAGGTGGCACGCTTAAATGCTTTTGTACAGGAACATATTACCGGCATGAACATTGTACAAATATTTAACCGTGAAGAAATTGAACTGGATAAGTTCAAGCAAATAAACAACGCACACAAAATAGCAAACGTACGCTCTATATGGTACTACTCCATTTTCTTTCCCGTAGTAGACATCCTTTCAACTGTATCAATTGCTATAGTGGTATGGGTTGCGGGCAGGGGCATTTTATACGGCACAACTACTTCAGGCGAATTGGTTGAATTTATGCAGTACCTGGGTATGTTGTTTATACCTATACGGCAGTTATCTGATAAAATAAACACGCTGCAAATGGGCGTTGTAAGCTCAGAGCGTATTTTTAAAGTGTTCGACACACAAACATTTATTGATGATAAGGGTACTCTTGCTACTGCCAAAGTAAACGGTGATATAGAGTTTAAAAATGTATGGTTTGCCTATACCGACGAAAACTGGATATTGAAAGATGTGTCTTTTACAGTAAAAGCAGGGCAAACATTAGCCATTGTAGGTGCAACAGGTGCAGGTAAATCGTCAATGATAAATATATTGGGCCGTTTCTATGAGTTCCAAAAGGGATCTATATTGGTTGATGGAAAAGATTTACGTGATTATAAAATAGACCTGCTCCGTAAAAATATTGCCATTGTATTGCAGGATGTTTTCTTGTTTTCAGATACTATCGCCAATAACATTACGCTCTACAATAAGAACATTACTCCTGCACAAATGCAATATGCAGCAGCGGCCATAGGTGCCGAGGACTTTATAAAGAACTTGCCAGAGCAATACAACTTTAATGTAATGGAACGTGGCGCTATGCTATCTGCTGGGCAAAGACAATTAGTATCTTTCATCAGGGCTTATGTACAGAACCCCGGTATACTTATTTTAGATGAGGCTACTTCATCAATCGATACAGAGACAGAGAGGTTAATACAACATGCCATTGAAAAGCTTACAGAGCACCGCACGTCTATTATTATTGCACACCGCCTGGCTACCATTCAAAGGGCAGATAAGATACTTGTGCTAGATCATGGACAGGTTATGGAAGAAGGCACACACCAGGAATTATTACATAAAGGTGGTTTTTATAAAAAGCTTTACGAAATTCAGTTTGAAAAGCAGGAAAAAATTCAGGCTTAAAAAATATTAGTTCATCTCGAACTGCAGCTTACTAAGGCTGCGGTAAAGCCCATCTGTCATTTGCATTAATTGCTCGTGGTTTCCTATTTCTTTCAACTTGCCTTTTTCAAGTACAAGTATTTTATCGGCTTTACGGATAGTAGATAATCT
This sequence comes from Bacteroidota bacterium, assembly GCA_013288345.1. Lineage (GTDB taxonomy): Bacteria > Bacteroidota > Bacteroidia > JABEUT01 > JABEUT01 > JABEUT01. The sequence goes on from JABDCA010000056.1 coordinate 5,998, forward strand.
ATGGGCAATAACAAATGATGTACGGCCCTGCATCAACTTATCCAGTGCTTCCTGCACCAAACGCTCAGATTCTGAGTCTAACGAACTGGTAGCCTCATCTAATATTAATATAGCCGGGTTCCTGAGCACTGCACGGGCTATGGCAATGCGCTGCCTTTGTCCACCCGATAATGATACTCCCCTCTCCCCTACTATAGTATTGTACTTATCAGGGAATGTCATTATAAAATCGTGGGCATTGGCTTTGCGAGCAGCTTCAGTAATTTCTTCATCGGTGGCATTATGCTTACCGTATAATATGTTTTCGCGTATAGTGCCACCAAATAACAATACTTCCTGCGGTACAAGCGCCATTTGGCTGCGCAGCCTTGTTAATGGATATTCTTTCGAGTCCTTGCCATCTATCAATATAGCACCACTTACCGGATCATAAAACCTGAGCAATAACTGCACAAGGGTAGATTTACCTGCACCACTCGGGCCTACAATAGCAATTGTTTCGCCCCGCTTTACCTCAAAACTAAGGTGATTGATAACGGTAAGTTCTTTACGCGATGGGTATAAGAAAGAGACATCATTAAAAACAACATCGCCTTTTACCTTATTGATTTCGGGTAACACATCTGCATTCTCCAGGCTAATGTCTTCTATAGGCTCTTCCAAAATATCCATAAGGCGTTCGGTAGCGCCAATAGCCTTTTGAATAGAAGCATACAGATCGGCAATACCGGCAAAAGCAGCGCCAACGTAAACAGAATACAAGAGAAACTCGAACATATCGCCTTTACTCACAAGGCCCTGTTGCATAAGTATAGCGCCTTGCCAAAGTACTACCACTATGGCACCAAAAAGACATATAGTTATAAATGAAATGAAAGCTCCGCGTGCCTTGCCGCCTTTAATAGCTTGTACAACAATGTCAAACGTGCTTTTTTTATGCCTGTCGGTTTCAAACTTCTCATTGGCAAAAGCTTTTACAGTGGCAACACCTTGCATGGTTTCCTCTACAATAGTATTAGAAGTAGCAACCATATCCTGTGTTTTACGCGAAAACTTACGTATGTATTTCCCAAAGAAAACAGCAAACAGTGCTACCACAGGCACTATGGCAAGCATTGTAAGCATTAGCTTTATAGATATTATAGATAGCATAATAACACTCCCTATGATCACTAAAAACTGTCTGAGGAACTCTGCCAGTGTTGTGGTAAAGGTATCCTGCAGCATAGATACATCTGATGATATGCGGCTGGTAAGCTCTCCAATGCGTCGTTGCGAAAAGAAATCCATGTGCAGCCTTACCAATCTTGCATAGGTGGCCTGCCTTAAGCCTGCCAGACCCTTTTCGGTTACACTTACAAAGAGCACCACCCTGAAATACGAGAATATAGCCTGTAATACAAGTAAACCAAAGGTTAACAGAACATACTTGGTTTCAGCCTTATCAATTATCAGCTTGAACATTTTAGGCAGGGCAATAACGGCAACAGTAGTAAGGGCAAGAAATATCAGGCCAACAAAGTAGGTCCATTTATAGGGTTTAAAGAATTCTGTTACCCTGAGCGCCCTTTTAAAGGAGGCCTTAGATATGGCTTTGGGCTTATTTTCGGGGTCAGCAAATGATGGTCGGGCCATATTATATATTACGAATGAGGGCCAAAGTTACCTTAAAAAAGATTTTCTTGTTGTTGTTTGTAAAAAGATTATATCTTTGCACCTCATTTTTAACAGTCATGAAAAGAACATTCCAACCTTCACAACGTAAAAGACGTAATAAACACGGGTTCCGCGAAAGAATGTCTACCGCTAACGGTAGAAGAGTACTTGCTGCAAGAAGAAGAAGGGGTCGTAAGAAACTTACCGTTTCTGACGAGAAACAACACAAAAGATAGTAATATCTGATGTTTTTGCCTATTTAATGCGGCAAACAAGTACTGTATTTCCTTTAAAATCATAAGTCCATTTGGTTCCAAAAATACCAGTAAGGTATCTTTCGTATAAGTGCCTGCGCACAGTTATAGCGTTTTCATTTTCATTATCCTTAGCCACTGCAGTAAACTCGTAAATAAGCATTCGCGGGTGGTACGACATAAAAACCCGTATTATTTCAGATATAGTGGCCATTACATTATATAGCTCACCCTTATTGGTAGTAGTATATTCCTCTCCCTTATATTCATCATTTACCACGCCAAAAACAATGGTGGCATGAAAAATATTATCTCTTCTTCTTCCAAAACGTACTTCGTATTTAGTTTCTGATTCGGTAGTAAAATAATAAACATCACCTGAGGGTATGTTCGGGAAAACTATAGGAAATATATGCGGCATATATAAAGATCACTCCTTTAAAACACAAAAGGGTGGCAAATATAGGACTTCGCGTTTATTAACATAATTGTGTACTTATTAACAGATATTACCTCATTTTCATTTTTTTAGGATATAATACTATCTTTGCACACCTTATGAAAGTAAGAACTATGTTGCATTCGCCCAAGTCTTTAGTTGCTTTAGCCACGGGCATCTTTTTGCTTTTATTCCATTCTGCTTATTCTCAAATGGTGGTAAACCCGGGTTCACCTCAAACTATTTGCAAAGGCGATTCAGCCACTTTAGGCGGAACCCCTACTGCCTGTTGTGGTAGCGGAAACTACAGTTATACATGGTCTCCTGCAGCGGGTTTAAACAATGCCGCTGATGCTAACCCAAGAGCTATAATTAACCAGACAACTCAATTTTATGTTACTGTTATTGATAATGGCACTGGGCAGACTGTAAGAAATGATTCTGTATTAATAAGCTTAAGTAATATAGATGCAGCCAATGCAGGACATGATACATCAATTTGCCCATTTACAGCAGGGGCAACACTTGGTGGCAGCGCTGACAGCTCTTCTTATAATTATGTGTGGACACCAGTGGCAAGTGGTTTATCGTGTTATGCATGTGCACATCCAGTTGCTACACCTACAGCTAATACCACTTATACCCTTATTGCTTCTAACGGTTCGTGTAAAGATTCTACAACAGTTACAGTAACCGTACTAGCATCTCCAACCATTACGGTAGTAAGCCCTGTAACAGTTGATGAAGGAAAGACAGTAACCTTAAGCGCATCAGGTGCGTCAACCTATTTTTGGTCGCCTGATACAGGTGTAATTATATATAACTATACTACAGCAACCCCTGAAGTGGGGCCTACAAAAACTACTTTATTTACAGTTATAGGTATAGGGGCAGATGGCTGTCCCGGATTCAATACAGTATTGGTAGAGGTAATACCGGACAGCGATCTTGTATTTTACAACACATTCACACCGAATGGCGATGGGATAAATGACAAATGGTATGTTGGAAACCTTGAGTTGTTCCCCAATAATTCATTAACAGTTTTCAACCGGTATGGGCAGGTAGTCTTTACTGCACAGCCCTACGGAGGCGATTGGGATGGCACTGAATTAGGGCAGAGCGTACCTGATGCTACCTACTATTACTTATTAAGTACAGGCACAGGCAAAACGTATAAAGGCTCTGTTACCATTATTAGAAAGCCTAAATGATATGATAAAGAAGTATTATAAAATATTACTGGTTTTGTTTTTCGTAGCTTTTGAAAGCGCAGGCAGCTACGCACAGCAGTTACCTGTATTCACTCAATTCCCGACCGATCTTCTTTTCTTTAATCCTGCTATTGCCGGAACAAAAAGATTATATGATGTTCGTATAAACTACAGAGATCAGTGGGTAGGCATCCCCGGTGCGCCAATTACTGAAGGCTTGAGCCTTAATTATCGCCTATTGAATGGAAAGATGGGAGTTGCAGCCTATTTATATCAGGATATTACCGGGCCAACACAACGTAATGACTATACAGTTTGCTATTCATACCATTTAAAACTACCTGACCTGATAGTATCCTTAGGTGTTGCAGGTTCTATGGTTGATTATATTGCAGACGGACAAAAAATGACCATTCAAAATCCAAGCGACCCTGCTATTGATATTGGAGTTACAGCAAATTCATGGACACCTAATGCCAGTGCAGGTTTTTACCTGTATAACGATCGCTGGCAATTTGGGCTGAGTGTAGATAATCTTATACAGCAAGATGCAAAGTTGTATAAAAAATATACCGCTTCTCCTGAAGATACAAGCACCACAGGTATTGTAACGCTGCTGCCTCATTTTTATGGCTACCTGGGTTATAACTTTTCGGGCAATGCTAACTACGTATGGCAAAACTCATTATTTGTAGAACAATCGGGCAGTACCCCACTATACCTCGCCTACTCTCTTCGTGTGCATGTTAAGGAGAAATTCTATGCTGGGTTTTCACTTCGTTTGAAAGATGCCGTTTCTATTGACTTAGGTTATACCATCAAAGACAACTTTGAAATCTGCTATTCGTACGATTTTATTACCTCGGCCCTAAGCCATTATACAAGCGGCACACACGAGTTTGGTATTATTTGGAGTGCTGATAATATTGGTAAAAAAGAGCACAGAGGCGATTCATTCGACCAATTTCAGAAGAAGAAGTACGGCTATATGTTCTGAGGCGACTCACTGTCACCATTACTTACACTATTATCTACTTTTGCTTCTACCACCTTACGTGGGTAGAACTTGCGTTGGAAAATCAATATAAGCAGTACGCCAATAGTAATAGCTGAATCGGAGCAATTAAAAACCGGCCTGAAGAAGATAAACTCTTCACCACCCCAAAACGGCACCCATGCCGGGAAATGGCCTTCTATTACCGGAAAGTAAAGCATATCTACTACTTTACCATGTAAAAAGCTTGCATAGCCTCCGCCGGGCGGAAATAGCCTGGCCAATTCATAAGTGCTTTCACTAAATATGAGTCCGTAAAAAGCGCTATCAAGTATATTACCTAAAGCCCCTGCAAATATTAATGATATACTGGTAATAAGGCCAGGATGGGCATTATTCTTGACCAGATCGCGCAGATACCAGCCAATGGCGGCAACTGCAGCAATGCGGAACACACTAAGAAATATTTTACCGTATTGGCCTGAGAACTGCATGCCATAAGCCATGCCATTGTTTTCGGTAAAGTGTATAATGAACCACGAAGCAAACCTATGTTCCTCGCCCAATACAAAGTGCGTTTTCACATAAAGCTTTACCACCTGGTCAATTACCAGTACTAGAAAAATAATAAGTAAGGGCCTTTTCACAATAGCTTTAAAAGAGAGGCAAAAATAATGTTTCTCCTTTATGCGTTAAATTGCTGCTCAAGCTTGGCATCAATACTCAATGTAGCATGCGGAACCCTTCTGAGGCGTTCTTTAGGAATAAGCTTACCGGTAACCCTGCAAATACCATAGGTCTTATTCTCAATACGAATAAGGGCATTCTGTAAGTTCTGGATAAACTTTTCCTGGCGAAGCGCTAACTGGGCTGTTTCTTCACGGGTTAATACGTCCGATCCGTCTTCCAACATTTTAAAGGTAGGAGATGTATCATCAGTTCCGTGGTCATCGGTATGGCACAATGTATTTTTCAAAAGCTCGTAATCCTTCTTGGCTTGATCAAGCTTTTCATTTATTATCTGGCGAAACTCAACCAGTTCTTTTTCAGAGTAACGGTTCTTTAAATCTTCTTTAGCAGGCTTAGCTGTCTTGGCAGCAATAGGTGCAGGTTTAGGCTTAGCAATTGCTACAGGCGCTTTTTTAGGCGCTGGCTTAGCAGCAGCTTTTACCGGCTTAGGAGCAGGTACTTTTTTAGCTGCAACTTTAGCCTTAACTACTGGTTTACTTTTTTTAACAACCGGTTTTGCCTTGGCTTTAACTTTTGGAGCAGGTTTAGCTTTTGCCTTAGCTTTAGGAGTTGGCTTAGCTTTTTTTACCACTTTTTTAGCTGCAGGCTTCTTACTTACAACCTTTTTAGTCGCTTTATTGGCTTTTTTTACTGGTTTCTTTGCCATGATTCTGGTCTTTAATTGTATTTATTTATAAAAATAGAAGTGCTCACATTATCAGCTACTTCTATATCAACTGCTTCTCCTTCGTCTATCATTTCCACCATTTCGAGGGATGCGGCGAGCGTTTCGGCGCAAATGTAGGTAAAATTATTCTTTACGGCACTATCAACAGCCACATTCTTTTTTATCTTTAAAGTAATCTTATCGGTCACCTCAAAGTTCCTGTCTTTACGCAGGTTTTGTATGCGGTTTATCAGTTCACGGGCTATACCCTCTTCCATTAATTCGTGAGTAATAGTAGTATCGAGCGCTACGGTAAGCTTACCATCCGATGCTAAATGCCATCCAGGTATATCTTCCGAGGCTATTTCAACATCTGTAAGTGCCAGCTCAACTTCTTTACCTGACAGGTTTACTTTATATGTGCCCTTTGCCTCTATCTCTCTTATCTGATCCTGGGTAAAGGCATTTATAACATTAGCGCCTTCTTTCATTAACGGGCCAAGCTTTTTACCCAATTCTTTAAAATTGGGCTTTATCTTCTTTACCAGTATTCCGGATGTGTCGGTTATATACTCCAAATTTTTGATGTTAACCTCAGCCAAAATAAGCTTTTTAACAGCCTCAATTTGGTTCTTAACACCCTCATCAAATATTGGTACAACTATTTTGTTAAGTGGCTGACGCACACGCAAATTAAGCTTCTTTCTTAAAGCTAAAGTTAATGAGCATATCCGTTGGGCTAAGTCCATTTTTTCCTCTAACAATTTATTACTGTTTCCATTTGCCGAAACAGGGAAATTGCTATGATGTACCGAGGCTACTTTTTCTCTGCCTGTTGTGCTGTTTAAATCATTGAAAAGCTTGTCGGCATAAAACGGAGCTATAGGAGCCATTAACTTAGCCACGGTTTCGAGACAGGTATAAAGTGTTTGGTAGGCTGCAATCTTATCCTCACTATAATCGCCTTTCCAAAAACGCCTGCGCGATAAACGTACATACCAGTTACTTAACTGGTCGCATACAAACTCTTCTATATCTCTCGCAGCACGCATAGGTTCGTATGTGCTGTAATACTCCTCAACCTTTAGTACAAGGGTATTTAATACCGATAACACCCATTGGTCAAGCTCAGGCCGTTCGCTTACCGGTATTTCTTTCTCTTTAAATGTAAAGCCATCAATATTGGCGTAAAGAGCATAAAAGGCATAGGTATTATAAAGGGCACGGAAAAACTTACGTTGCACCTCTCCTATTCCATCTTCGTCAAATTTCAGGTTATCCCAGGGCTGGGCGTTGCTTATCATATACCAACGGGTGGCATCGGCCCCATATTTTTCGAGTGTGGCAAACGGATCAACTGCATTACCAAGGCGCTTCGACATTTTATTGCCGTGCTTGTCTAACACTAAGCCATTTGATACCACATTTTTAAACGCTACTGAATCAAACAACATACTGGCAATAGCATGAAGTGTAAAAAACCATCCTCTGGTCTGGTCAACACCTTC
>JABDCA010000057.1 GCA_013288345.1 Bacteroidota bacterium
TACAACAGCTTTTTATAACCTGACTATTGCTAATACGGGCGGTGCAACCAATACGGTAACATTGGCTAATCCTATTACTGTAGCTAATACACTAACTCTGACCTCAGGTGTTTTAGATGTTTCAGCAAGTAATTATGAAATTACCTGCCAGGGTACATTTACTAATAATGATGCAACCGTTGGTGCATTTAATGGGGAGGCTGGTATTGTTGATTTTACAGGTGCTGCAAGCGTTATTAACGGAACTAAAGTAACTACATTCTTTAATTTGAATTGTGATGTTACAGGTGTTGGTACACTTACCTCGACAACTGATGCTGAAACAGTGCTTGGAGCGCTAAATGTAAATACAGGTACACTTGCATTGCTTACAAGAGTAATAACAACAACCGGTAATGCTACTATTGCCAGTGGTACTACCGTAACTTTTACTACCGGGGGCTTAACAGTAGGTGCTAATTTAATTTGTAATGGTACACTTGGTACTGCAGCGGCTACTACGGGTAATGTAAATGTTACAACAGGTACAACTACTATTGGCAATACAGGTACAATTGAGCTTGGAACAGGAACGCTTACATCTGCAGGTGACTTAACCTGTAATAGTGGGCAAATTATTTTTACAGGAGGAGGCAATATGAAACTGGCCGGGAACTACACTCAAAATGGTACTTTTACTTCTGGCACATCAATTGTGACTTTTAACGGAAGCGGTAGCCAAACAATTGGCGGTACATCTGCAATAATGTTTAATAAACTTACCATTAATGGAACCGGCACAGTTACTTTGGCCGACTCCATAACAGTTGGTAGTATTCTTACACTTACAACAGGTATACTAGACGTTTCAGCTAATGATTATGGTATTACCTGCGAAGGGAACTTTACCAATAACGATGCTACCGTTGGCGCATTTGTGCCCAGAAGCGGAAGAGTATGGTTTGTTGGAAGCCAGACTATGCCAGGTACCAAAGCAACTACATTCAACGATGTTGAAATTAAATCGGGAACAATTACACTGAACCTGGCCATTACAGTATCTGATACACTGAATCTTTTAGGCGGAACATTGACAACAGGTGCTCTTGCTGTTAATATTGGAAGCACATTACTAAATAATTCGGGTGCAACATTTACAGCCGGTGCAGGTATAGTAACATTTACAGGTAATACAGTGCAACATTGCTTTATTGGTGGTGCCAATGCAATTACCATACCAAACCTTACTACTAACCTGGCCCATCAAACTGATACGCTATATCTGAATAATTCAGCCTTAACGGTAAATACTGCTTTTAAAATATCGCAGGGTGTGTTTCACTGTAAAGCAAATAGTGTTATAGGAAGTCTGGCAGCACTCACCACTACTATATCTGCGGGTACTACTTTCATTCTTGGGTTACCTACAGTTGCTACAGCGGTTTCTTTCCCAGCTACCAAAACATTTGCTATTGCGGCTACAAGTACTGTTATATACCAGGCGAATACATCGCAAGTTGTAACTACAACTACTTACGGTAATTTAGATATATATACCGGTGTAGGTACGGTGGATACCGCTTCCTTATCAAGTGCTGCTGCATTAAATGTTGCTAACAATTTAATTATTGGCAATAATGCATCTTCGGGTGTAGTACTTACTGCTACAACCAATGTAATAACACTTAATGGTGCAAGTCCGTATGGTAATTGTACTATTAATACCGATGGCGCCATATATTTTTCAGGTGCAGGTTCATTAAAACTTACGGGCAATTTTACGAATAACAGTACCCTAACAATGAGTGCGGGTATTACAGGGCTCAGGGCAAGTGCTTCAACTGTAACATTTAACGGTGCGGTTAACCAAACATTGGGTGGCACAAAACCAACTACATTCAATAATCTTACAGTGTCAATGGTTGCTGTGGGTAATACAGTAACACTGGGTGATTCTACTACTGTGCTTGGTACATTTGATATTACTAAAGGTATTTTTGATGTATCATTATCAAACTATTCATTATTAGTTGAAGGCGCATTTACCAATGCTGCAAGCGCTACAGCAATAGCTCCTGAAAACGGCACAGTTTATTTTGGTGTGGGCACAGGTAATGTTACCCTTGCTGCTTCAACACAAACCAATTTGTTTTACAATGTAATTTGTAATCCAGGTTCCGGAAACTCAGTTTTGGCAACAGGTTCTAATACAACCATAAATAACAATCTTACTGTAAAGAACGGTACATTATCGGGCACTACAAAAACAATAACAGTAACAGATAGTGTTGCTATTATGGGTAGTTCAACAGTTATATCATATACCAATGGTAAATTATTGGTAACCGGCGATATATACAATACAGGAACTATTACATTTTCAATAGGTGGTACTGTAACTGCCGGTGGTAATTTTTATAACAACAGTAGCGCAGCATCCCCAACTTTAAATGCTGTAAGTAGTACAGTTACAATTACAGGCAACTTATATAATATCAGTGGCGGCATTACATTTACCACAGGTACATTGAATCAATCTACTATTACAGATAGTATAACTAATTATAACGGGCAGACCATTACAATGGGTACCGGCAAATTATTAGCAACAGGTGATATATACAATACAGGAACAATAACATTTACAGGTGTAGGTGGATTTACTGGTGCAAATCTTTTTATTAATGGCCCTAGTGGATTAGTAACCGGTGGTACAGTAGTTGCAACTATGTCTGCCAATACAACCATTGCCAGTGGCGGAACCATGACCTTATCTACAGGTACACTTAGCACTGCCGGTAATTTGCTTCTCAATGGAACATTGACCTATACTGGTGCCGGTAACTTAAAGGTGGGCGGCAATTATACTGATAACGGAACATACACATACTTTACCAATACTACTACTTTTACGGGAGGAGCAGGCGCTATACAGCTTATTGGTGGTACAGGTGGTCCTGGTTTGAATCCGTTACCATTACAATTTTATAATTTAACTGTCAACGGTAATGCTACCGATGTCGTAACACTTGCCGATTCTATCCAAGTAAATAACTTGTTCCTTCTTACTGCCGGAACCTTCGACCAATCAACAAGTAATTATTCACTGACCTGTTTAAAAGGCTTTACCAATAACGATGCTACTTCAGCTTTTGTTGGCAGGAATGGTTGGGTATATTTTGTAGGTGCTCAAACTTTAACAGGTACCCAAACAACAAATTTTAGCGACGTAAGAATTACGAACGGATCGCTCACTGTAAGTAAGTCTACAGTTGTTCAGGATACTTTGGAATTAATAACAGTAACAACAGCAGGTACTTTTGGTAATGCATCGCCACAGGTAGTAACAATAGGCTGTGCATTCTTAAATAATTCGGGCACTGCCTTTACATCAAGCACCGGAAATATATTATTTACAGGTAATACAACTGCAAAAAATTATATTGGAGGCACACAGGCTATAACCGTAAAAAATATGACGGTTAACCTGGCGCATGCCAGCGATACTTTATTTTTATATAAAGAAGGTATAACTGTAAATACTACAGGCTTAACTTTAACACAAGGTGTATTACATTGCCAAACCTTTACATTGATGGGAGCTGCTGTTGGTGCACTCTTTAGTGTGCAGGATAATGCTACATTAATATTAGGAGTAAAAACTGACCCTACAGTTGTACCTTTCCCAACATTGTTTACCGGCCCGCATATTACACTTACCAATGCCAGTACAGTTATTTATCAGGCAAATGCTGCACAGGTTATATCACTTACTCCTACCAATTATGGCAACCTCGATCTTTATTCAGGTGGAAGTTCTGTTAGTAAAACTATTGCCGGTAACCTTACAGTTAATGGAAATTTAATTGTGGGTAATGCAATTGGTACCGGTATCGTAACACTTCCTGCAACAACGCACACGGTTGCTGTTTTGGGTAATGTATCAATACACTCTGATGCAATAATGTCATTTACAACAGGCCCTTTAAATATTGGTGGCAACTTATCTAATTTTCATACCGGTACAGGGTTAACAGCAGGTACTAATACAACAACTTTTAACGGCGCAGTTAGCAACCAAAAAATTAAAGGTACGGTTACAACTAATTTTAATAATGTTATTATAAATAACACAGCATCAGCGCCAAACGATACAATAGAATTGCTCGATTCAACGTACGTTGGTGGTACATTTGTAATTACCAGTGGTGTCGTAAGTCAATCACCTTCCGGCCATTCATTAGTGGTAAATAATAATTTTTCAAACAATAGCGGCATTGCAGCCTTTGCCGGTGGGAATGGTATTACTTATTTTGATGCCGCACTTACAGTTGGTGGTACCTCTGCAACTAAGTTTGGCAGTGTAACCTGCAACCCCGGTGTTGGTAATACAGTAACCATATCAGCCGGCCTTAATGACGAAGTTAACGGCAATCTTTTAGCGCGCACAGGTACTTTAGCTGCAGGCGCAACTACGCTTACAGTAGATACCAATGTAACTTTTTCAGGCGGCGCAATGACCATATCGGGTACATTGAACGTAGGTGGTAATTTTACAAACAATAATGCTGTCGGTTCATACAGTGCTGCCGGTTCTACTACCAATTTTACCGGAACTACTACTACCCAAAGTATTGGTGGTACTGCTTCTTCAACATTTAATAATGTAGGCATTAGCAGTTACAATGCAATTATAACTGCCAATGAAAATGCTACAGGCACCTTTGTAATTAATAGCGGTGGTACATTCGATTGCAGCTCATCACGTAAAACTATGGCTGTTACAGGTGCGTTTACCAATGGTGGCACATTTTTAGGCGACAATGGTATATTGACACTAGGCTCTGACCTTACCAATAATTCAACCTTTACTGCAGGTACAGGTATGGTAACATTTAATGGTGCTGTTGCCAACCATAACCTGGGTGGAACAACTTCTATTCAATTATATGACCTTACTGTAAATTGCAGTGCGCTGGCAAATACTGTAACTCTTACGGCAAATGAAAGCTTTAACGATAGTATCTCTATGCAGAAGGGTACATTAAAAGCTGCTACAGGTAAGATCATGACACTAATATCTAATTCATCAAATACAGGTAGAATAGGAACGATTGCAAGTACCGCAAATGCAACTATAGTAGATAGTTTCCTGGTACAGCGTTATGAAAGTGTTCGTGGAACAGCAGCAGCAGATATTGTGCTTTCAGCACCTATAGCAACTACAATAGGTGACTGGAATATAAGTAACCAAACGGCGCCTAATATTATGTATATGAGTGGTGTAGGTGGCCCTAATGGTACATCAGGTTCAGGCAGTGGTTTCATTTCGGTAGATAAAGTTGATGAAACAAAATCAAGTACCGGTTCTGCATGTTATGTTCCTATAACTACATACGCAAGCCCTGGTATTAACTATGTAATTCAACCGGGCGATGGTATATTTATGTTCCTGGCTACTTCAATAAATACCATGTCAGATCCATTTACATATGTGCAGCATGGTGTTCCAACAGTGGGTGCTCCTGCCCACGTTACCTCTATAACTGTTACTCCTGCCGGCTTGGATGGATTTAATGTAATTGGTAATCCATATGCTTCAGCTATTAGCTGGACTAAGTTTAAGCAACAAAATCCGGGCCTTGGATTACAGGCAAGCTATTATTTAATGGAATCAAGCGGATCATGGGTAGCAACAGCAACCGATGCCATACCTATGTGTCAGGGTTTTGGTGTTGCTGCTACTTCGCCAGGAACTGCTGTATTTGTTGAAACCGAAAAATTGTATGGCTCTGGCAGCGCTCCGCTAGATGTGGCATTTGGCCCGGGAACTGTTAATGATCCGGGTGTTACTTTCCAGTTATCTAATGATGCAAATATTTTTTCGTGCCCTACTACCGTTAAGTTTGGATCTGGATTTAGCAAAACATATAACCTTGCTACCGATGCTCGTTTTATGTTCAGTAAAACTATTGGTGTTCCAATACTTTACACTACCAGTGCCGACAATATGATAATGCAGGTAAAATCACTTCCTGATTCTGAAGTGGTACAGGAAATACCGCTTACAGCAATAGGCCAGGTAATAGCTAAGCATACTATAACTATGGAAGGCTCAGTTAATGAATACCAGTGTATTAATTTAATTGATAAGGCAACCGGTAAATTACTGAATAACTTTAGTTCGAATCCAAGCTATACATATAACGTTACCAGCCCTCAACAGGAAACAGACTTTATACTGCAATTTACCAAGCTTAGCCCGGGTGAGGTTTGCCGTACTCCTGAGAGTGTTACAAACATTAATGTATTGCCGTCGAACGTGAATGTAGTATCAAATACGAATGGTGCTTTGGTTCAGTTTAATCTTGCAAAACCATCTGATGTGGTTGTTTCGGTATATGATATTGTTGGTAAGAAAGTTATTGAGGATATAAGGACAAATGCTTACAATAATAGTCTTCAACTAAATCTTGCCCCTGGTGAGATATACATTGTAAAGATTCAGACTAACGATGGCCTTATCATTAAGAAACTGTACCACTAATAGTATAAGGTAGTTCTGTTATATCTTCACCTTAGGGCCTAAAAAGTGTGGTGAAGTATGCAGTACATAAACATCTAACACTGCTTTAAACTTAGCCAGGTATTCACGTATCCTAGTTTGCACCGAAAACATGGCAGGAGGGTCTTGTGCATTAAATCCTACAGCATGCATCTTATAATAATTGCCAATAAATATGGCGCGTTCATTATGGAATGCCTGAGAGATTACTGTAACGCTATCCTGCCCGAATATTTCGAGGCAACGCACCATTGAGTCGAAGGTACGGAACCCCGCATAATCGAGGGTAATGCACGAATCGGGGATGCCCTGTTTCAGTAAAGAATCTTTCATGTCCTTGGCCTCGTCGTAATAGCTTAAATGATTATCGCCGCTTACAATAATGTGCTTTATTTTACCGGCTTTATAAAGCTCTACAGCGGCATCTATCCTGTATTTAAAATAAGGGTTCTCGGCCCCATGCCACGATTTGTTGGTACCCAGCAGCAAACCTACTTTACGAAATGGTACAGTCTCTACTGTATTAAATAACTGGCTGCGGGTTGATGTAATTACCCAATGATTGCAAAACCATGTGGCTGCTATAAGAACAAGAACCAGCCCTATTGCCCACTTAACTATTTTAAGGCCCACTAATTTCTTTAACCAAGGCATGCGTAAAGTGGCAGATTAATATTTAAAGTGAAGATACATTAAATTTCAGGATATAAAATGTTATTTTGAACGTGGTGAAAATATACCAAAGGTTTTTAAACGCCTTAATCGTCTAATAGTTATAAGGACACTCCATGCCTTTAGATATAGATATACAAGCGTTAAAGAATAAAGACGAAGATGCCTTCAGGCATTTGGTAAATACTTTTGGCAAAAGTGTTTTTAACTTGTGTCTGGGTATAGTGCCTAATACCGAAGATGCAGAAGACCTTTCGCAGGAAGCTTTTGTAGAAGCATACCGCAGTATTAATACATTTCGTGAGGGAGCTCATATTAAAACATGGCTTTACCGCATTGCAATAAATAAATGCTACGATCATTTAAAGTGGACTAAGCGTAAAAAGCGCCATGCCTTATTGCAACCCCTCTTTAATCGCGACGAAGAACCCATTGAAATTCCGAGCAACTTTCAGCACCCGGGCATAGTATTAGAAAATAAAGAACATGCCAAAGTATTATATGCTGCCCTTGAAACATTACCCGAAAACCAGCATACAGCCTTTTTATTATACGAAATGCAAGGCATGAATTATAAAGAAGTAGCAGAAACCATGACTGTAAGCGTGTCGTCAGTTGAGGCATTATTATTCAGGGCCAGGGCTGCTTTGCGTAAGAAACTGCATAAATATTATTACGATAACACAAGTTTTAAAAAGTAACATCGTCTAATTGTGTATAAGATGGAAACAAACCAAAACATAGAAAAGGCAATTGAAAGTACACTGGGTGCTGCAAAGAACATTAACTCTGTTGATGTACCGGCATTTTATGCAGATAGAACTATGCAACGTATAAGTGCAGTAAAGAACGAACCATTTTTATCTGCTTCTGTTTTGCTTAAAGCAGCAGCAGTTTTAGTTCTGGTTTGCCTTAATGCCTACACTATAAAATATGTTTTTGAAACTCCGGCACAACAAACCCCTGTGGTAGCCACTGCAACAATAGATGATCTGGTAAATGATTACCAGGTTGCCGATATAAGTAACGATTGGTTGAACAATAATAAAACTACGTCACATGAATAACCCAAAGCTCACAAACATATTACTGATAGCATTAATTGCTTTCAACATTCTTTTTTTTGCTGTGGCACATTGTTCAATGCATCACAGACATTCGCATCGCTATGATTTTCGTGGAAGGGAGCATGGCAGTTTTGGGAACTTCCACAGAGGTTTCGGAGCTCACCGTGGGGATTATGGAGGTTTTCACGGGGGCTTTCGGAACCATAACTGCAATTGCAGCGATAACAGATAATTGAACAGGATAAAATAAACTGACCATGAGTACCCGGCTGACCAATACCATATTAATAGTAATGCTTATGCTAAACCTGGCTTTTATTGGAAGCTGGTGGATGATGCATAAAAAAGGGCATAGTAATGACCGTATGATGCATCAGGGCTTTCATAATATGCAGGATAGAGGCATGATGTTCCTTACCAAGCAGCTCAATTTTGATAGTGCACAGCAAGGCAAAGTCGAAAAAATATTCCATGGGCATGCTGATAAAATGCAGAAATACCAATCGGAGATTGCAAGACTGCAAAAGGAAGTATTTAAATGTATGGCAACTGATACACCCGATAGCCTGCATGCGTTTATGTATGCCGATTCGGTAGGTACATGCAGAATAGCACTTCAAAAGGAAATGTTCAGAAGCTCGCTTGCCATAAGGCAAATATGTAATGCCGACCAAAAAAAGAAGTTTGATGAACTCATGCAGAACATGGGTAAAAGGCTTGGCCATCAGCGCGATATGCATGGCGACCCCACTATGCACGATTCTTTGTAAATTTGCCGACCCTAATTGCTCTCCATATGAAAAGACATTCAGTTATCAGTATCCTTTTATTATCGCTTATTTCGATAGGCGTTAATGCACAAATGGGAGGATTTAGTGGGAGTTCAATGAAGAGCCGTCTGAATTCAGGGCACTTTTATGGTAAGGTAATAGATAGCGCTACAGGCCAAAGCATTCCTTTTGCAGCCGTTCAGCTTACCGGCCCCAAGTGGGATTCTGCATCACAAACCATGAAGACAGTAATTATTGCAGGCCAGCTTACTACCGATAACGGAGATTTCAGTTTAGAAAAATTGCCAGTGTCGGGTCCTATGTTTACACCTATAACGTACACGTTGCAAATAACCTCAATAGGATATAACATATATACCAAAACGCTTTCATTCGATTTAAGTACCATGATGGCCAAAGCAAAAAAGATGCAGGCTGCTCAGGCAAACAATAATAGCGGAGACCCCACCGCAGGCCTTGAAGGTGTAATTGATGTTGTTGATAAGGACTTGGGAAATATTAAACTGGGTACCACAACCCATCAGCTAAAGGCTGTTACAGTAAACGGAGATCCTCCGCCAATGGAAATTAAATTAGATAAACGAGTATTTGATGTTACAAAAAGTATTACCAATGCAGGTGGTACAGCTGAGGATGTGCTTAAAACCATTCCTGCCGTTAATGTGGATATCGATGGTAATGTAACATTGCGTAACTCCTCTCCGCAAATTTATGTTGACGGTATGCCAAGCTCACTCACTATTGACCAAATACCGGCTGATGAAATTGATAAGATAGAAGTGATAACAAACCCATCTGCCAAATACGATGCATCGGCAGGTACAGGTGGCATAATAAATATTATTATGAAGCATAACCAGGCACTCGGCTACAATGGCATGGTGCGTGGCGGAATTGATGAATATGGCAAATACTCAGGTGGACTTGATCTTAACGTAAGGCAAAAGAAAATAAATGTGTTTGCAAATTTGTTTTACAAACAGATAAAGCACAAAATGTATGGCAACGAAACAAAAGATGCCATTGATACGACCGATAAAAGCAATACGCCTCCCTTCCTGAATACCAATCAGCACGATACCAATACCATGAATGGTTATTTTGGTTTTGCACGTGCCGGGTTCGATTATTTTATCGACAACCGCAATACACTTACCGTTACCGGAACTTTTGGAACAGGCAACTTTACCAGTTCTGATAATTTGCACACTGCTACCGATACCCTGCATGGTAACAACCCTATGACAAGTTCTAATACCATTGAATATTCAAACTCTCCACGCATATTTAATAGCATTGGTGCATCGGTATTGTTTAAACACCTTTATCCGAAAGACGAAGAAAATATAACAGGTAGTATTACTGCTAATCAGGGCAGTACTACGGGTAACGGTACTTATGTTATAACCAACTACAATTCAAACGGATTTGATATATCGCAGATAAAAGAAGACCAAACCAGCAATGGCGGTAGCGGATACTATGTTGCTAAACTAGACTTTACCAACCCGGTTACAAAAAAATCGAAGATAGATGCAGGTGCTATGGCAACTATCACTAATGTTAATAGTGTGAGCGATATTAAATTAGAAGACTTTGGTGAAATACCGGGCGAAAGCAATACTACCAAATACAACCAACAGGTATATGCAGGCTACTTTAGTTATAGCCACGATTTCAGTGTCTTGCTTAGTGCACAAGCTGCAGTTCGGGTGGAGCAATCTTTTTACAGTGGCCAGGTAACCACATCTATTGATACATTGAAACTTGCTCCACAGTCTTTGTTGTATTTGTTCCCAAGTGCATTTGCAACTTACCACTTAACTGAAAGTGCCGACTTGCAATTAAGCTATACTACCCACATTACCCGCCCAAATTTCAGTCAGTTGGTAGTTAATAATTACTCTAATGCAGAAAACATACAAACAGGTAACCCAAACCTTAGGCCTGCTTATATGCACTCGTTTGAGTTGAACCTGATAAAGAATTTCAACAAGAAAAATAATATTCTTATTTCGGCATATTATAAGCTTACCCAAAATATTATTACCACACAGTTAGATTCATCTCACAGTGATCCCCTCTTGAGCCAGATACAGTATTTCAGTACTTACGAAAATGCTAAGTCTGCTTATTCAGAGGGGTTGGAGTTGACATCGCAAAACTCTATTGGTAATTTTCTCGATATTACCGGCAACATTAACTTTTTCGAATCGGGTATAGATGCAACAAACCTGGGTATTGCCGATACCGCAAAAAAATTCCTGAGCTATTTTGCAAAGCTTAATCTTACATTCAAACTCCCTAAAAACTTCAGTCTGCAGTTCAATGGCAACTATACATCTAAAGCCGAAGTACCTCCGGGTGGCAGTGGCGGCGGACGTTGGGGCGGCGGCGGTATGGGTGGTATGGGAGGCGGCGGTGGTATTACCCCATCAGCAAGCGGATATATAGACCCTAACTACTCTTTTGATGTTGCTATCAAGAAAGACTTTATGAAAAACAATAAACTTTCGATGACCTTTAATGTAAAAGATGTTTTTGCCACAGCAGTTTCAGGTACATATGTTACCGCAACGAACCCTATTGGTGTACCATTGTATAACGAAACCACTTCGCGCCGCAGAGATGCCCGTTTCTTCCAGTTTACTGCAAGCTATAAATTCGGACAAACGGATATTTCGTTATTCAAAAAGAAGAACAACAGCATAGATATGGGCCCCGATATGGGTGCTGGCGATAGTGCGCAATAAAATCCTTAGAGGATTTAGAATTCTGGTTTTTACCAGGTATATATAATTGATAATTAGGTAATAAGTAGTGGTTTCACCAATACCTATATAAAGGTAAGAAGGCGAAGTAAAGCAGTAATCGTACCTGTGTGCCGCCTATAAACGGGATTTTTCCTATTTTCGCTACTCTATAAATACTTCCCATTTATGAAATTATTATCTACCGTTACAGTTCTTTCATTGATGCTATGTTGCCAGTTAGGCAAGGCACAAAATGGCTACTATGATGCACATCAGGCCTTCGACCCTACTTTTTTGAATGAGCCCGGCCAACCTTACCGTAGCGGTAGCGGAACCCCCGGCCCTATGTACTGGCAAAACCGTGCCGATTATAAAATTGCGGCAACATTAGATACTGCTAAAAAACAAATAAGCGGCACTGTAGAAATTACCTATACTAACAATAGCCCCGATGAGCTGAGCTATGTATGGCTGCAACTCGACCAGAACCTTTTTACACCAACATCTCGCGGGCATTATAAAACCCCTGTTGGCGGAGGCCGTTTTGGTAATGTAGAGTTTCAGGGTGGCGACAGTATTAAATCAGTTGCTGTAGTGAAGGGCACCGAAACATCATCGCCCGAATATGTAATAAGCGATACCCGCATGCAGATAAGGCTTAAGAGCCCTTTGAAAGCAAAAGGTGATAAGATCACAATAAAAATAGCATTCAGTTTCCTGGTTCCGCCTGATGGTTCGGATAGAATGGGAAGGACAGAAACCAAGAATGGAAGGATATATGAAATTGCACAATGGTACCCACGCATGTGTGTGTATGATGAAGTGCAGGGCTGGAACACGGAACCTTATTTAGGCGCTTCGGAGTTTTACCTGGAGTATGGCGATTTTGATTACACCGTTACTGTACCATCTAATATGATCGTTGCCGGTTCTGGCGAATTACTAAACCCTGCTGAGGTACTTACACCTACCGAACTTGACAGATACACAAAGGCTAAAGCCAGTGATGCAAGAGTATTTATTGTAGGTGCCGATGAAATTGGAAAAGCAACTACTCACCTTAAGGCTTCAGGTAATAGCACATGGCATTATAAGATCAGCAATTCGCGCGAT
>JABDCA010000058.1 GCA_013288345.1 Bacteroidota bacterium
CAAATAACCCGGTACACGTTGCTATAAAAATGACAAGTGAATCGAAGAAACTTGATGTAGTTGTAATTAAATATACCAAATCTCCTGTAGATCCTTCAGGCCATGCCAATACTACAATGACCAGGGAAGATATACAAGAAAATGCACTGAAAGGCGACCCATTGAACATGGTTGGTATGATGGCCGGTGTTACACAAACTGATATTGGACAACCGCTGCACATTGGCGGTTCGCGTACAGAAGAGAACCAGATAATAATTGACGGGCAAAAAATTACCGCCGACCAAAATAGCGGCGGCATACCACAAAGTATGATTGGTGAAATAAATACATACATTGGTGGCCAGCCTGCTAAGTACGGTGATGCTACCGGTGGTATTATAGAAATTAATACCTTAAATGCTTCACCGAAATTCTTTGGTACTGCTGAAGCAGCAACATCTGAAGCGCTGGATGCTTTTGGTTATAACGATTTCAACTTTGTAATTGGTGGCCCTATATGGACCAAAAAAGATAGTAACCACAAAAAAAGCCCAAACTCATATCCCGCTGTTAACTTTATTTTGGGTGGCGAATACACCTATAACCAAACCCAGAACCCTAATTTTGTTGGTGGTTACTATGTAAACCAATCAACCTTATCAACCCTGCAAGCAAACCCATTGGTACAAAATCCATTGGGTGGTTTTAACCGTTCTGCTGAATTTATTACTGCTGACGATATATATCATACACCGGGTTTAAAGAATGATGCTTCACAGTCGGTATCGGCAAATGCAAAAATTGATTTAAGGGTGAATAACCTGGTTACTGTAACTCTTGGGGGCTCCTTCCAGTATTCATGGGGCAATGGTTTTGTACCGGTTTATGAATTGTTTAACTCGTCAGAAGATCCACTAAGCATTACGTCATCATACAGGGGCTTTATAAGGTTAAGGCAACGTTTCCTTACTGCACCGCCAAGTAAAGACGGTAAAGCTGCTCTTATACAAAATGCATATTATACATTACAGGCTGAATATGGTAATACATATAGTGTAACCGAGAATACTTATTTCAAAAATAACTTCTTCGATTATGGTTACGTTGGGCAGTTTAATCAATACCTGACTCCACACTTTTCTTTTAATCAAAACGGTTCTAAGGGCCCAGGCTATTATCAGGATGGTTTCAATGACTCGTTACTGACTTACAAGCCGGGTACACAAAACCCGCTTATGGCAAATTATACCAGCGATGTATATAATACACTGGGTGCACAAAACATCAATAACTCAAACTTAATTGAAGAAAACCTTGGCCTTATGAATGGTGATGCTGTATCGAATGTGTATTCATTATGGTACAATACGGGCAGATCATATCCTTCCTATGGCGAATCAAACAGCAGTCACTTCCGGTTTACCGCTAACTTTTCTGCCACTATAAAGAACAATGATATACAGGTTGGTTTTGAATACGAACAGAATATACTTAGTTCGTTTAGCCTTAGCGCTGCTTCGCTTTGGGGTTTAATGCGCCAAAATACAAACCTGCAAATTTCCCAGTTGGATCTTTCAAGCCCATATTTAGTTCAGGCAAATCAATATAGCGAATGGGGGTATAACAGGTTATACAACCCTACCCAGCAAAGCCAGTTCGATAAGAGTTTGCGTGAAAAACTTGGACTACCTGTAAATGGTACACAATGGCTCGATCCGGATAATTACGCTCCGGGCACCTACTCACTTAGCATGTTTAGCGCCAGCGATTTATTGAACAATGGTAGCAGCCTTGTAGGATATTATGGATATAATTACGATGGTACAGCCCAAAGCGGTACCCCAAGCATCGATGACTTTTTTAATAAACGCGACCCGAATACCGGCCAGCTTACATATCCTATTGCACCATACCACCCAATATATATAGCCGGTTATATACAAGATCACTTCGAGTTTAAGAGCTTAAGGTTCGACGTAGGTGTTCGTGTTGACAGGTTTGATGCTAACCAACCGGTATTAAAAGATCCTTATTTAATGTATCCGGCCAAAACAGTTTCAGAAGTTAGAAACACAACCCTTGGCGAAAACATTCCGGGTGGCGTTAATGGTAGCGATGTGGTTTACGTAAATAACTCACAAAGCCCTACTCAAATTGTAGGATACCGTAATGGTAGCAATTGGTACGATGCTAATGGCAATCTGATTTCCGATCCTACTGTACTTGCTGCAGCTACTGTTACCGGTGGTATTCAGCCTTATTTAGAAAACCCAAACCAAACCAATATCAGTTCGAACGCTTTTACAACCTATACCCCGCAGATAAGTGTTATGCCACGTATAGCGTTTTCGTTCCCAATTTCTGATATGGCAGGTTTCTTTGCTCACTATGATATTCTTACCTCACGCCCTCCGGGTGTAGGTTACAATATTTTCTCGCCAACACAATATGAATATATAACAAGTAATGTAGGTGGTTTACTTTCTAACCCGGCATTAAAACCTGTTGAGACTACCGACTATGAGTTAGGTTTTACTCAGGCATTGAATGAAAGAAAAACAACAGCACTTACTCTCTCTGCATTCTACAAGGCTCCAAGAAGTGAGGTAGAAAGTTACAGGTTCCTGGATGCTTACCCGGTTAGTTATATAGCGTATAATAACATTGACTTTGGTACAATCAAGGGACTTACCTTAGCTTATACACTTAGTCGTGTAGGTGACTTTAAGATGAGGGCTTCGTATACCTTGCAGTTTGCAACCGGTACAGGTTCAGGCCCTAATTCGGGTTATAACCTTGCTAACACAGGTAATCCTAATCTTCAAATTCCAATTCCGCTCGATTTTGATCAACGTCATACCATACAGGTTAACTTAGATTATCACTTTGAAGCGGGTGAAGGTGTTTACGATGGCCCGATTATTAAAACACACAGTGGCAAAAGCTCAGAAATACTTGCAAATGCAGGTGTAAACCTGAACTTTGTAGCAAGCTCAGGTACACCATATACTGTGCAGGGTAATGCTACCGAAGGCGATCCAAATGCACAAAACGTAGGTATTGGTATTGCCCAACACTATTCATTAGTAGGTAGTGTAAATGGTTCTAACCTTCCATGGCAGTATCGCGTTGACTTAAAAGTTGATAAGGATTTCAAGCTCACTATTAAAGGAAAGGATAAGGATAAAGAAGGCCATGCAGCTGACCTGCAGGTTTACTTAACTGTTACTAACCTGTTGAATACTGAAAACATCCTGAATGTTTACCACTACACAGGCAGTTCAACAGATGATGGTTACCTTGCATCGGCTACCGGCATACAGGCAATAGCACAGCAAACTTCGCCAAAGGCTTTTGTTGACCAGTATAAGATCAAAGAACAGGATCCTACTTATCTGGCTATGCCAAGGACAATTCGTTTAGGCTTAACCTTTAACTTCTAATAATTACGAAATAAAGAGTTTATGATACATACATCTTCAAAACCCTCAGTCATGAAAACAAAAAGAGCTTTACTCTCTTTGGCACTTACTGCAACCATTTGCAGCGTTGGTTATGCTAAAGAAAACGTTGGCACACACAAAGCTATAAAGCAAGCTTTGGCTACCGGTTGTGCGGTTGACGTGGGAGCTGCATATATGCAGATAAACAATATACGTGCCCGTATAATGGACGAAGGTGATATGTGGTGGGATCCGGGAGCAGGATTGCCAAGATATATTGTGCCTGCAGGATCTAAGACAAGTTCTTTATTTTCGGGCGCTTTATGGATTGGAGGTGTTGACCAGGGCGGGCAGCTTAAAACTGCTGCTATGACCTACCGCCAGAATGGTGAAGATTTTTGGACAGGCCCTATATATCCGGGTTTTCAAATTACAGCTTCTCAATGCCAGCAGTGGGATAAGCTATTTTATGTTACCAGGCAAGAAGTTGAAGCATGGGTTGGTACACAACCTAATTATGGTACACCTGTATCAGATATTCTAAACTGGCCGGGTAATGCACCCGACGGAAGCATGCTGGCTCCTTATGTAGATGATCCTGTTAACGGCGATGGCACTTATGATCCGGGACCTGGCCAGGGTGATTACCCTAAGTATGACTTAGCAGGTACAGCAACCAAAACCAATGGCTATATTTTTGGAGACGCTACACTTTGGTGGGTAATTAACGATATTGGTAACACACATACCGAATCGAGTGGGTACCAGATCGGTCTTGAGATCAGGGAGCAATGTTTTGCTTTCCAAACTAACGATGCTATTAATAATATGACCTTTTATAATTATGAAATTATAAACAAATCGACCTACCAGGTTAACCAAACCTATTTTGGTGCATGGGTTGACCCTGACCTTGGTAATGGTGGTGATGATTATGTAGGTTGCGATGTTGGACGCAGTATGGGTTATTGTTATAATGGCGAAGCTACTGACCCTGACGGTTCAGGCCAGTTTGCCGGTGAAATTGGTTACCATACCGATCCTCCTGCTATTGGCGCTGTGTTCTTTCAGGGCCCTATTGCCGATAAGGGTGACAACAGTTGCTATATAAGAGTTGTGGATAGCGTTAATACTATTGGTATGGCAAAGTTTGTTTACTATAACAACGACTTTACCGTACAAGGTAACCCTACCAAATCATCAGATTATTATAACTATTTAAAAGGTTACTGGCAAGATGGTAGCCATATGACCTATGGTGGAAATGGTTACCAAACCAGTTCTACTCCTGCTAACTATATGTTCTGCTGGACACCCGGTGGAGCTTGTTCCTCAACTGCTATTAATACTGACTCATCTGGTTGTGGTACCAATGGTGTTAAGCAAAGTGTTGAGTGGGATGAAAAAGCAGTTGGTGACCCATATGGCGACAGACGCTGGTTACAGTCTGCGGGGCCATTTACCCTTGCTCCGGGTGCTGTTAACTACGTAAC
Source organism: Bacteroidota bacterium (assembly GCA_013288345.1). Classification (GTDB taxonomy): domain Bacteria; phylum Bacteroidota; class Bacteroidia; order JABEUT01; family JABEUT01; genus JABEUT01. The sequence continues at coordinate 4,919 of JABDCA010000058.1, forward strand.
TGTAGGTATGGTATGGGATCAGCCGGCTACATCTGGTTTAGGTAACGCTCCTCCAATATGTTTAATCCAGGCAGATGCGGATCTTGCTCAGGCATTGTTCAACAATAACTTTAAAGTATTGGATGGCCCTGATGCACCTGATTTGAATATTCAGGAACTTAATCAGGAGCTTGTTATTACTATAAGCAACAAAAAAACTTCGAATAACTATTTGGAAGCTTACGACCAGGTATCACCTAGTATTGTAGGAAATGCTGATAATAAGTTTGCCTTCGAGGGGTACGAAATATTCCAGGTACAGGATTCAACTGTTACAGGAACTGACATTTTGAACCCAACCAGGGCGCGTCTTGTAGCAGAGTGCGATATAAAAAATGGAGTAAGTACATTGGTTAACTATGTATTTAACAGTACTGTTGGCGGAACTGTTCCTACCTTGGAAGTATCGGGTCAGGATAAAGGCATTTCGCATTCATTTGATGTAAAGTCTGATTTGTTTCAGGAGGATAATATTCCAACCTTGATAAACGATAGGCCTTACTATTATCTTGCTATTGCGTATGCGTATAACAATTACCAAACATATAATCCTTTAACTGCGCCTAACGGACAAAAGGTGCCTTACCTGCAAGGAAGAAAGAATATAAAGGTGTATCATGCTTTCCCTCATATACCAACAGCGCAAAGCTATGGTACTGTACAAAACTCTAATTACGGATCGGGCCCTGCTATTACCCGTATTGAAGGACATGGTAACGGAACCAATGTATTGCAAATGGACCCTGCCAGTATCAATCATATATTGCAGTACGATACTATGGCACATCCAACTTACCTTCCGGGTAACGGGCCTATCAATGTAAAAGTGGTAGATCCGCTCAGTGTTATCAATGCAAATTTTGTGTTGAAAATGCATCCGACAAGCCCATCAACAGCTATAAATGGTAACTCATGGTGGGAACTGGATGATATGTCAACCGGAACAAGCCATTCCGGATGGGTGTTCTATTCCGATGTTCCTATCGGACAAAATAACGAGCAGATATTCCCTCAATATGGTATATCTATAACAATTAATCAAATACCATATGCTTCAGGAACATATAATGGTGTAATAGATTCAGCTTGTATCATGACCTTTTCTGATAATACCAAGCAATGGTTAACCAGTATTCCTACTGCATTACCGGGTACTTCCTCTAGTTTCTGGATACGTTCAGGAAACAACATCGACAGAGATTGCAATGATGGACAAACTTTTGATTCATATCCTGTTAAACTTACAGGCCCTTGTCCTCAATCACAACAAGCAGATTTCTTTGATTATAATATGTATTATAATCAAATAATAGGTGGCAGTTGGGCTCCATTTGCCTTATGTGCGATATCTGATCCTAAATTGTATTGTGATAATGGCCCTGCATATTCTCCGGGTACATATCCAGGTCAGGTTATGGATTCTATTGCTAACGTAGCCAGTGTTGATATTGTTATTACTTCTGACAAAACGAAATGGACACGTTGTGTTGTGTTTGAAGAACAAGATCAAACTACACTTTCGCAAGGTGCAGCAGGTAAACTTCAGCCAAGAAACTCACCATCGGTAGATAAAAATGGTGTCTATGCGTCAACTGCTGCATATAGCTCAGACCCTAATGCTGCTAACTACATATCGGGTACAGGCATGGGTTGGTTCCCTGGTTATGCAATTAATATAGAAACAGGCGAACGTTTGAACATGGCTTTTGGCGAAGATTCATGGCTTGGCGGTGATAATGGCCGCGACATGAAATGGAACCCGGATTCTATTGTTTCGGTACCTGATGGCGGTGGCATAACTGGCGCCTCGCAGGATTTTGGTACAAGTTCGGTTTTTGGCGGAAAGCATTACATATATGTATTTGCTCACAACAACAACCAGACAGGTGCTAAATACAACATACCGGTTTACGATAAAGATTCTACTATACTTAGCCTATTGACATCGTTTACAGGTGGCCTTGCTATACTTGCCAAGTCGAATGTATTTGGCGACGTAATTTGGGCGAACATACCTCTTCTTAAAGCGGGCCATAAGTTATTCGAATCGGAGGTTACCATTCACTTAAGGACAACTAAGCCATATGATGCTGGTTATGGTTCAACTACAGTTAATAGTAAAATAATGCCATCTACCTGGATTAACAGCGTAGATCCTCAAAATGATAACTATCCTATGTATTCATTCAGTACCAATGGTATTGCTGCCGATACATCGAATGCAACCGCAGCTCAGAGTGCGCTCAACATAATCAATGTTGTACCTAACCCGTATTATGCATACTCAAGCTATGAAAGCGACAGGTTGCAAACTAAGGTAAGAATAACAAACCTGCCACCGGTGTGTACTATTTCAATATTTACACTTAACGGAGATCTGGTACAGGTGTTGAACAAAAACAGCGCTGCTACCTTTGTTGACTGGAACCTTGAGAACCAATACAGCATACCTATTTCCAGCGGTATGTATATTATTCACGTATCGGTTCCTAACGTAGGCCAACGCACATTAAAATGGTTTGGTGTTATGAGGCCAACCGATCTTAACTCTTACTAATAATACAATTGCTTCCCTCTTTGCAAAAAGAGGGAAGCCTTTAATATTGCAGATAGTAAAATTTTAAACAGATAGTATGAAAAAAACAAGTACAACAGTAGCAATTATAACAGGTTTAGCGGTATTCGCATCTGTTATTGGTGTTAAAGCCGGCGACCCTTCGCGTACTGCCCAGGCAGGCGCTACCGAACTACTCATTAATCCATGGGCAAGTTCATCGGGTTGGGCAAGTGCCAATACAGCTTGTGTGCAAGGCCTCGAAGCTCAATTTTTGAATGTTGCAGGAACTGCTTTCGTTGCAAGAACTGATGTTCTTTTGTCGAGCACCGACTATATGGATGGCTCGGGCATACATCTTTCAGCTTTTGGTTTAACCCAACATGTTGGCGATGCCGGAGCATTAAGCTTATCTATTATGTCAATGAACTTTGGTTCTATTGATGTAACTACTTTCGATAACCCTGATGGTGGTGTAGGTACCTTTACTCCTCAGTTCATCAATATTGGCGTATCGTATGCACGTAGTTTTTCTGACCAGATATATGGCGGTATTACTACAAGGCTTATCTCTGAGTCTGTATCGAACGCCAGCGCTTTTGGTATTGCTATTGATGCAGGTATTCAATATGTGGCAGGCGATAAGAAACAGGTTCACTTTGGCATATCGCTTAAAAATGTTGGCCCACAAATGAAATACGAAGGTGATGGGCTTGCTTTTGAAACTATACTTCCTAACAGTTCAGTTACCGGTAACACAGGTTCTATGACCGCTGAACAAAGGTCACAGGGTTTCGAATTACCTGCTTTAATTAACATTGGCGCTGCTTACGATTTTCATGTTACTGCAGACAGTTCATTACACAGCGATCATCGAATCACTGTTGCAGCTAACTTTACCTCTAATTCGTTTACACAAGATCAGGAAATGATTGGTGTTGAATACGGTTACAAGTCATTTTTTATGGCTCGAGTAGGTTACGATTACGAGAACGGTATTACCAAGCCATTGAGTTTAAACCCAACTTTGGGTAATCGTTTAACTGCATTTACAGGGCCATGTGCTGGTATTACCCTTCAGGCGCCGTTTGGTAAAACGCACAATATTTTTGGTGTAACCTATTCTTACAGGGCTACCCAACCATATACCGGAACCCATACTATTGGCATAAAGATTACACTTAAATAAGATTTTATTTCATATATTTGTATTTAGAGAGAGGACCTAAGGGTTCTCTCTCTGTTTCTGATTAAGAACCAAACCTATTATCAAATTCTATAGTCATGTCAGACGTTGCGTATTTTACCCAGGAAGGGTATGACAAGCTGAAGAAAGAACTTCACGAGCTTAAGACCAAGGAAAGGCCATCCATATCAAACCAGATTGCCGAGGCCCGCGATAAAGGCGATCTTTCGGAAAATGCTGAGTACCATGCTGCCAAAGAAGCCCAGGGATTACTGGAACTTAAGATTGGTAAGCTGCAGGATATACTGAACAATGCTAAGGTGGTAGATAAGTCAACTTTAGATACCTCCAAGGTGCTTATCCTGTCGAAGGTAAAGATTAAGAACGTTGCCAATGGTGCAACTATGAACTATACCATTGTTACCGAGAACGAAGCTAACCTTAAGGAAGGCCGTATTTCTGTTAGCTCGCCAGTAGCTAAAGCATTGCTGGGTAAAAAGGTAGGCGATAAGGCTACCGTTACTACCCCAAATGGCGAAATGAAACTGGAAGTACTCGAGATAAACATGTAATGGCATCTATCTTTACTAAGATAGTCAATGACGAGATACCTTGCTACAAAGTGGCTGAGACTGCTAATTGCCTTGCCTTTCTGGATGTGTTCCCCCTTGCCAAAGGCCATACTCTTGTTATTCCTAAAAAGGAGATTGACTATATTTTCGATATAGATGATGCTTTGTTTGCCGAACTGCAACTATTCTCGAAAAAGGTTGCTACTGCCGTTGGCAAAGCCATACCTTGTAAAAGGGTAGGGGTTGCTGTTATAGGCTTAGAGGTTCCGCATGCGCATATACATCTTGTTCCGCTTAACCATGTGTCTGATATTAATTTTGCACAGCCTAAGCTTAAACTAAGCCCCGAGGAGTTGGAGCAGGCACGACAGGCTATTATTAAGTGCCTATAAGCCGCTTACCTTATTCGGGTTATTGGTTATAAAGGTTTCCCAACTGTTATACTTCTTATCTGCCTTATTGCTCCCCGGCATACGATTCTGGAAGTAATGGCACATAGCCACTGCCAGGGCATCGGTAGCATCTAACAATTTAGGTATCGATTCGAATACCAGTATACGTTGCAGCATAATGGCCACTTGTTCCTTGCTCGAAGTACCCTTGCCGGTAATAGATTGCTTTATCTTTCGAGGTGAGTATTCAAATACCGGCAGGTTGCGGTGCAATGCTGCAGCCATAGATATGCCCTGGGCACGCCCCAACTTCAACATCGACTGCACATTTTTGCCAAAAAAAGGCGCTTCCAAGGCTACCTCATCGGGACGGTATTTCTCAATAATAAGTGATGTCTCTTCGAAAATTGACTTTAGCTTAATGGTATGAGTAGGCGTTTTTTTGAAGGATATAATATCCATATGTATAAGCTTGGCATCAACACCCTTTATGTGTATTACGCCATAGCCCATTACATTGGTTCCGGGGTCAATCCCCAGTATTATCCTGTCTGTTTTGTTTTCTTGTCTCATTATTTTACCGCTACACTAAGTCGTAAATATTTTTGTCATTCTCCTAACGCAAACTCACCATGGCATTTCATTTTTTCACTCTTCACTTTTAGTTTTTAACTTTTTAAAAAAGCCGCCATTTCTTTAATGCTATCCTTTATTGGCCTAAATGTATACGACAGATCTTTTACCACTTTTTTATTACTGTAATGATAAGTGCCACTGCTATGTTCTACCATAGTATTGGTGATTTTTTCGCCACCTGCTATGTTGCTTAATACACGAAACACCTTCAGGCCTGTTCTGCTGATACGTATGCCCGGTGGCTTTAGTCCCATACTTTGGGTAATATCTGTAAACAGGTTTTTAAACGGAATATTTTCAGCGCTTATCAAATAGCGTTCACCCATTTTGTTCTCATTCATTATGCGAAGCATAATGTTCACCACATCATGCACGTCTACAAAGCCCATAGTGCCGCTGGTATAAAAGCTGTTTGTCTTTTTCAGGAAATGGAAGAAACTCATACTGCCACTTTTGCCCGGCCATGGGCCAAGTATAATAGTAGGACTTACAACTGCCACATTCAATCCTTCGGCATGGGCGCGCCATACCTGTGCTTCGGCAAGGTGTTTGCCAATAGCATAAGGCGAATTGCTGTATTTAAATTCCTCAAAAGCTTCTTCGGTTATGTCTTTTCCTGTGTCATCTTCACCCAAAGCTGATACTGAGCTTACATG
>JABDCA010000059.1 GCA_013288345.1 Bacteroidota bacterium
ACATTATCCAGTATGAGGGGTTTAATTTATGTCATCATCATTTTTCGCCAGCTGTAACCCAGGTATTGGAATATGTGATGAGTTGCCTTGTTTTTTCGACTTTGTTCGTTTTGTTCCGAAACAGTAGCTCGTTTATTAAAATTCTTATCCCTTTTATTGCCTATTTTCCTCTCGATCTGTATATATGGAGCCACTTCAGAATTGGAGGTGATATAAATAATGCTCTCTGGATATATCCTGCTTCATCCTTTCTGTGGGGGCTAAAGTTCCCGATAGTTATATCGTTAGTGGCATTTATTGTAGATGGATTGATATTTGGTGTTGTTGGTTTTGAAGAGTTAAAAATGAGGAGGTCTTGAGCTTTTCAGAATGGGTAAAGATAATTATTGATATTAAAAGAAGAAATTAATTTTAATATAAACAAATGCCCTTTGGAAAATTATTCTTTACTTTTGAGGAACAAAATCAGTTTAGATGCGTAGAACCTGATTTTACCAGTAGATATACCAATAATTTCATCGCTCAATTTAAAGCACTGCATGCAATTTTCTACAAATGGCTTTTATACGGTTATTAAAAAGTGGTGGCATGCCTTAATTAATGTCGGTATCGATGAAAACACCTCCCTATTCGACCGTAAAAGGGTACATCTTATTAATGGCATAGGGTTTATTTCCTCTACGTTTTATGTAATTAACTTTTTCCGATACATCTATGCCCCATCAATGGTATACGAGTGTATAGTTGCCTTTATCTGCAATTTAATACCCATATTTATTAATTACAAAAAGAAATATGGCTTTGCCTGTCATTATTACTGCACCTTTAATATTGCCTGGTATCTTTTTCTGGGAGTAACTGCAGGAACAGTTGATTATTCAGACTTTATATTTATACCCAGCAGTGTTGCAGCCATGATATTTTTCCGCGAACTCCGCATCTCGATTATTTACTTCATATTAAACCTTGTTAGTTTCGGTTTGGTAAGGTATTCGCATACTATTATGAAACCGGTTTTTCAATTTAAAGGGCAGGAAGATCTTGCTTTTTCAGACCTGTTTACTGTGTTCTTAATGGTATTCCTTATTGTAATCTATTTCCGCTTCGAAAACTCCACTCAGGAGAAGAGCCTGGAAGAAAGAAACAAGATCGTGGAAGAAAAGAATAAAGATATTCTGGACTCTATTAACTATGCCAAAAGGATACAGACAGCATTACTTAAAGAAGAAGAAAGGGTTAGCATGCATTTACCTGATCACTTTATTTTATTTAAGCCCAAAGACATTGTTAGTGGCGATTTTTACTGGGCGCTGGAGAAAGAAGGCTATTTGTATATAGCTGCTGTTGATTGCACAGGCCATGGCGTACCCGGTGGTTTTATGAGTATGCTTGGCGTTGCCTTTTTAAATGAAATTACTGCCGATACCAAACTACTAACACCCGCAGAAATACTGGATAGACTTAGAGGCAAGATTTTAAAGGAACTTGGACAAACCGGAGAAGCGAATGAAAGCAAGGATGGAATGGATATTTCGCTTTTGCGCGTGAACCTAGAAACAAGAGAGACCCAATGGAGCGGGGCAAATAACCCATTGTGGTATTTAATGAAAGGAGAAATGAAAGAAGTTACAGCCGATAAACAACCTATAGGGCATTTCCCGGTAATGAAGCCATTTACCAATCATACTATTGTACCAGAGAAAGACAGCATCATTTATCTGTTCAGTGATGGATACGCCGATCAATTTGGCGGCATTAAAGGCAAAAAGTTCAAATACAAACAATTACAAGAGAAGCTATTAGCTATCAGCCATCAGCCATTAGCTGAGCAAAAACTTATACTGGATGAAACTTTAAAAAACTGGAAGGGGAATCTTGAACAGGTTGATGATGTATTGATTATTGGCATTAAGGTGTAAAATAGCAACCTGCTATAACCAATACCAATAAAAAATTACTTTTATGGACTGATTTATAACAAATGTCCTACCCCTGTAAAGTTTTATCTTCATTTCTTACACTCTTAGGAATAATTCTAGCCTTTCCTTCTTCGGCACAGAACCCTAAAATCGATTCTTTATCACAGGCATATAAAAAATCGGTTAGCGATACCCAACGCGTATATAACTTAAATAAGTTAAGCTACGAGTACGAAAACATTGGGAACTATCCTATAGCTGATTCTCTTGCCCGCGAAGCTTTAAAATTAGGCACAAAAGCAGATTATCTACGTGGCATTGCTTTAGCGTATAGTCAAATAGGCAGTGTTTCTGAAGATCTGGGTAATTATCAGAAATCGCTCGAAAATTTCTCGAAAGCTCTTACTATTAGAAAACAAATAAAAGACAAAAGCGGGATGGCAAGTTCGCTTAAAAGAATTGGCTTTGTGTATAATGAAGAGAGTGAATACATGCTTGCACTCGGTTATTTTATTGAAGCATCTAAATTATATGAAGACCTAAAGGACAAGCATGGTATTGCTATGGTGCATGATAACATAGGCAGTGTTTATGCAAACCAGGGCAACTACGCCAAAGCGCTCGAAGAGCACTTTAACGCACTAAAGGTTTTAGAGGAGCTGAAAGATACCAGCAATATGATATATGCATACCAACACATAGGGAATGTTTATAGCGACCAAAAAGAATACAGCAAAGCTCTTGACCAGTACAATAATGCATTAACGCTAAGCAGAAAAAAACAAGACACAGCAAATATTGCCAATTCAGAAAGCAATATTGGCTTGATATATAGCATGGCCGGAAATCTTCCGAAAGCGCTTGAGGAAAATTTTAGTGCTCTTGAAATACGTACCAAGCATGGCGACAAGAACGGTATTGCCACTTCGCTAATTAACATAGGTGGTGTTTATGATGCAATGCAGGATTATCCAAAGGCACTTGATTACATAAACAGATCGCTCACTATTTTTGAAGAAATAGGCAATAAGGATGGAGTTGCTAATTGCCTTGATGGATTAGGCCAGGTTTACTTGGTACAGAAAAATTATCCAAAGGCACTTGAATACGAAAACAAAAGTCTCGACATTGCCAGGAAAATTGGCTCGCTCGATGGAATTGTATCGTCCTACCAAACTATGAGTAATACTATGGAATTGACCGGCAACCTGCACAAAGCCCTTGAATACTACAAAGACTATGTTTCTTTTAAAGACAGTATCTCTAACAAAGAGAACACAAAAAAAACAGTGCAGGCAGAAATGAATTATACTTTTGAAAAGAAACAGGCTGCCGACAAAGCCGAACAGGATAAAAAAGATGCCCTGCAGGCGGAAGAAGTTAACAAACAAAAAATAGTCATCTATTCTGTTTTGGGTATATTATTACTCGTTATTAGCCTTGCCATTTTAGCTTATCGCAGTAATTTACAAAAACAAAAAGCCAATAGAGAATTAGATATAAAGAACAAAAAAATTGAAGCAGCCTATACAATTATTGAAACAAAAAATCATGAAATTACCGACAGCATAAACTATGCACAGCGAATACAACAAGCTATATTGCCAAATGAAACTGAGATATTAAAAAACCTGCCCGACAGCTTTGTTCTGTTTAAGCCTAAAGACATTGTAAGTGGTGATTTTTATTTCTTTGCAAAGAAGAATGACCTGAAATTTATTGCTGCTGTAGATTGTACGGGGCATGGTGTACCGGGAGCATTTATGAGCATGATTGGCTGGGAAAAACTAAGCGATGCTGTAGAGCAAACCCAGCATACAGGTAACATTTTAAAGTTATTGAATAAAGGAATAAAAACATCACTGCACCAATCAGACGATAAGGATAGCACCCGGGATGGCATGGATATTGCAATTTGTTCTTTACAAACTAATCCTACCGGGGTTAATCTAACCTATTCAGGCGCTAACCGCCCAATATGGGTAATTAAAAAGGATACTAAACAGGTAGAAGAAATAAAAGCCACAAAGCGGTCGATTGGAGGATTCTCAGAAGAAGATCAAAATTTCGAAGATCATAAATTGACATTGCAACATGGAGATTCCTTCTATATATTTTCAGATGGGTATGCCGACCAGTTTGGAGGAGAAAAGAAAAAGAAGCTTACCACAAAAAAATTCAGAGAGCTTATACTAGATATTTGTGACCTTTCTATGCCACAGCAACAAAAGCATCTGGAGGATTTCATTGAAAATTGGAAGGAAGGACAAGAGCAGATAGATGACATTTTGGTGATTGGAGTTAGGGTATAAAATTATATCACCAATTTTTACTAATTTTAGTTTTCAAAATTCATCTGTAACCCCCTTAATACAAATTACGTGAAAAGAATTATTTACTTATTAGGTTTTTTTATAACCTCAGCATTATATGTAAATGCGCAAGGCACTGCTCACCGTGTTACTGCAGCAGCAGGTAAAGCAATAGGAATGACATCAGGTGGTGGCAATAAAGGATTCGGAGTTATTTTCCAATATGATATTGGCACAGGGCACGATCACACCCCCGTGCACCTAAACGGAAAAAAGATTGAGCTAACATATGGTAATCCGCTAGGTAACTTAATTCAAGCCAGCAATGGTAAACTGTATGGCATGACCTGGTATGGAGGAACAAAAGGTTACGGAACTGCATTCTGTTATAATCCAAAATCAGGCAGAGACAGCGTTATTATAAGTTTCAATGGCCCTAACGGTTCGTATCCTACCGGCAGTTTATTTCAGGCAGCTAATGGATTGCTTTATGGCATGACAGACAGTGGAGGAACATCTAATAATGGTGTGTTTTTTAGTTACAATATTGCAACAGGTAAGGATAGTATTATTTTAAACTATAATGATACAACCAATGGAGCAAACCCAATGGGTAACCTTATGCAGGCAAAAAATGGATGGATATATGGAATGACTGCCTGGGGCGGAGACAGTCTATATAAAGACGGGACCATTTTTACCTATAACCCCGCTACCGGAAAAGATTCATTGGTTCACGATTTTCAGTATTACGATGGTGTTTCACCCGACGGTTCTTTAATACAAGCATCGAACGGCCTACTCTATGGAATGACGTATGAGGGTTGCTCATCTAATGACGGATCATTATTTTGTATTGACCCAAAAACCGGTTACGATAGTGTTATATTTCAATTTGACAGCGTACACGGTCGATATCCTTACTTTAACTCGCTTATGCAGGCGAAAGATGGCTTGTTGTATTGTTTAGTAAGCCAAGGTGGTAATTATGATGGTGGTGTTCTTTTTGCTCTAGACCCGGTTAATGGTTTAGATACAACTATGTTCCTTAGCCTTGATGACATTGGAGGTGATTACCCGGATGGTAGTTTAATACAGGCTAAAGATGGCTTGTTGTATGGAATGACACAACAAGGTGGATACAGTAATTATGGAACGCTTTTCTGTTACGACCCTGTCTCGGGTATAGATAGTGTTGTGTTCGATTTCAATGGCAGCAATGGTGCTTATCCTTATGGAAGCATGGTGCTCGATTCGAACGGGTTATTATATGGAATGACTTTTAGTGGCGGACATTATGGTTATGGTGTACTTTTCAGCTATAATACAACTACACATAAGGATAGTGTTTTGTTTAGTTTTAGCGGAACAGTAACTAATAACAACTCCCTTGTTCAAACCACAAGCGGTTTATTATACGGAATGTCATTATTAGGAGGCACTAACTTTTATGGAGATATTTTCAGCTTTGATCCGACAACAGGCACCAATACATCGCTTTATAGTTTCGATAGCACATCAGGCCAATACCCTTACTCAGGACTTATACAGGCATCAAACAATATGCTATACGGAATGACAGAATACGGTGGCGCAAATAATGAAGGAGTATTGTTCAGTTTTAATACAACTACTAATAAAGAAACGGTTGCCGTAACCTTTAATGATGTAAATGGTTCTTACCCTCAGGGCAATTTATTGCGGGCTTCAAATGGGTTAATATATGGCATGACACCTAATGGAGGCAGCAATGAAGAAGGGGTACTATTTTATTATAATCCGGTATCGGGTAAAGATAGTGTGCTCGTCAACCTTTCAGATAACATTGGCTTCTCACCTTATGGTGGTTTAATGGAAGCTAATAGCGGGTTACTATATGGCATGACCTATAGTGGTGGAGCAAACTATGATGGTGTAATTTTTAGTTTTAATACCAAAACCAAAGCATATAATGCCTTATATAGTTTTAATGACTCCACGAGTGGAGAGTCTCCTTATGGAAGTCTGGCAGAAGCAAGTAATGGATTATTATATGGAATGACTTACTTTGGAGGCAAGCAAGGAGATGGAGTATTCTTCAGCTTCGACCCGAGCACTAACAAAGAAAAACCTTTAATGAACTTTACAGGTGCAAACGGAGCAAACCCAACAGGTACATTGGTATTAGACAGCACAGGCACTCTTCTATATGGCACAACATCAGTGGGAGGGCAATCGAACTACGGTGTACTTTTCAGTTATAATACAGTAACCAACAAAGATTCTGTTCTGCTAAGTTTTAGTGATACCAATGGAGCAAACCCAACGAGTATACTTATTGTTGGTGGTTACGTTTCAGGTGTAAATGAAATCACACAGTCGCACGATGTGGTATTAGTATATCCCAATCCGTTTAAAGATATGGCTACGGTACTTTTCAGCACACCCGGAAATCATTATATAGAAATGTATACTGCAACAGGTGAAAAGATAAAATCATTCTCTTGTAATTCATCACAATACGAAATTCCAAGAGCTGAACTTTCTGCCGGTATTTACTTCTTAAAGTTTTATGATAGCGAACACCATTACACCTACTCTTCGAAAATTGTGGTGCAATAGCTTATAAAACTAAATAATTTACTTTTTCAACTAAGAAGCCCTTTTATTAAGGGCTTTTTAGTTTGTAAAACATTAAAGAGCACTCAAGTATATAAATTGATCATCTCTCCTACTTCAAGGTTAATACCTCCAACTATATTACTGCCTTTCATCGTATTCATGTTATGAAGGTGCAATAGGGCAGTATGTGAATAATGTAATGTTTATTAGAAGTTGTGTAACGCAATACAGAGCAGCCAGTACCACTTTTGCAACGTGAAAATTATTTCGCAACTAAAAAACAAACAAATGAAAGTATTAGTGTACCTATCAATAGCAGTTATGATTATGGAAGGCTGTAACAATAAGCGAGATGAACAAATAAAATCTTTAAGCCAGCAGGATTCTACTTTAATGAAGGAAACCACACAAAAAGATTCCACCATTATAGCCTATGTAAAGACAATAAATGAAGTACAGGACAATCTTGATAGTATTAAAGCAGCAGAAAAAATATTATCAGTAAATACATTTGGCTCTGAAACCAAAAAAAATATTGTAGCTGATATCCGAAGTATAAATGTTCAATTATTGAAATACCACAGGGAGATTTACTCGCTTGAAAAGAAGCTTAAGTTGGTTGATAGTCAAAATAAGGAAATCCAGAAGATGGAGAAACACATGGCACAGGAATTAGCAGAAAAAGACTCGGCAATAGCTGTGTTGCAAGGTACCCTGGCCAAAATGAATGATTCCCTGATAACCGTTGTTCAGCAGTTTAATGACAGTATGGTTGTTATTAACAAACAGAATGGAAAAATAGCTGAAATGACAGCCGAAATGAATACCGTATATTATGCTGTAGGTACTAAAAAGGAGTTAAAAAAACACAATGTGCTTAGCAAAGACGGTGGTTTTATTGGAATAGGCAGAAGTTCTGAGGTAAAGAAAAATTTCAATACTGAATATTTTGCCAAAGAAGATATGACTCAGCTGAAGACAATTCCTCTTCACAGCAGGTTCGAGGAATTACTTACCAGTCATCCTTCAAGTTCTTATAGTATTACCGATAACCATAAATCAGACACTTTGACGATAAAATTTCCTGCTTTGTTCTGGAGTGTGTCGAAATATCTGGTGGTTGTTGTAAAATAATCTGATAAGATAAAAAACAAAACAAATGAAATACCTCGCTATTCCAAACAGAAGGACAGAGTTAGATAATTCTGATGCCGAGAACCATAAAAGGACCGAGGATTATTTATTGGCAGCTGAAGCGCATCATTTTAAGGCTGCACGTTATTTAAACGAAGGAAGTTACGAAAAGGCTGCTGAATCTGCTCTTTTAGCAAAAGAATATCTTGGATTTGCAAGTGAAGCTAAAAGGGAAGATATAGTTACAAAGGAGAATAACCAGGTAAAAAAAATGCTATGAATCCAAACGCGCTTCAATTACTAATACTTGATGACAAGACTTTAATGGTTGATTCTCTCAGTAAATACCTTAATGACACATTTGGTGAAAGAATTAAGATATCTGCCTTTTTTGATACAGATAAATGTATCAGAAGTATTGAAGAAAGATCTCAGGTGATAATTCTCGAGTATCTTACGGAAAGCAAGGACAATAAAGCAAAAGATAGTCTTAGAATTCGCAATTTGATAAAAGCAGAAAGCAAGAATACAGAAGTAACAATTCTTTCGTCAATTAAGGAATTAAGCGAGGCTATTGAAGACATAAAGAAAAGTGCATGTGACTATATTTTAAAACACGAACAGTCACCTTATTCCATATTAAAACTAATAGATAAGACTGTTCTGGCTCCTTTAAAAACAATAATTGGCTTGCCAAAAAAAAAACCACCTTACTTCCGTATTCATTAGGAGAATAACATAATATTTCAAAACACTTAAAATTCAAGCATAATGAAAGCATACACAATAAAGAAAATCCTTCTTCCGGTTGACCTACATTCTACCAGCGAAATGATGTTTGACCAGGTAGTTTTACTTGCTAATAAAACCAAAGCTGAAATTGTAATGATTGCAATACTCGAGGGCTCTACAGTTAATATTGGAGAAAAAAACTTCGAAGCAACAACCATCGATCATACTAAGTTCGACGATATACAAACCAGTGGAGCCACAAAATTGCTTGAAAAATATAAAGCCGACCTGAATAATAAGGGCATTACTGAAGTAAGCTATATAATTGAAAGAGGAAAGCCATACAGCAAAATTTTAGATGCAGCTAGAACCGTACAAGCAGATATAATTATTATGGGCACCCCCGATATAGCTGAAAAAAGCAAAATAGGCGTTGGTGGCAATACATTTAAGGTTGTGAGTAAAGCTATATGCCCGGTGTTAAGCACACACAATAACTTCCCTAAAGAAGGGTTTAAAAATATTCTTCTTCCTTTCCGCGATAAACCCCATTCCAGAGAAAGTGTAGAATATGCAATAGAACTAGCAGAAATATATGGAGCTACTATTCACGTTTTAGGGATAAGCTATGACAAATCAGAAGAAGGTATTAAGAAAATACAACTGGAGGGCGAACAGATAAAACATATTCTAGATGAACGCAGTGTAAAAAACACATTAGAAGTTATTGCCGGTAGTTATGTTACCAAGCTAATTAGTGCTTATGTAGAAAAGAAAGAAGCAGATCTATTGGTAGTTATGGCTGATATTGATAAAATGTCGATATCAGAATTTGTAGTTGGCCCGGTAGTACAACAACTAATAAATCACTCCACAATCCCAGTACTAAGTATCCATCCATTAGTCAACTTCAGCTTCCCGGAGCTTGAAGACGAGCCTGTTAATTCAGTTGACTGGAGGTTTTGGGGTTGATACTTTAAAATAAACCAAAGAAATGATATTGGCATACGAACTAAATATAGCGGGCCTGCTATTAGATATTGTGGGAGCAATCGGCATATTCAAAACAAAATTTATTGGCTTACAGCAAACCTCAGATACTAAAGTTTCAAGGCGCAACCCAA
>JABDCA010000060.1 GCA_013288345.1 Bacteroidota bacterium
CATAATTTAAATGAAGGCAGCGCTTATACAAAAATAAACTATAGTATGAATGTATTATTGCTTGGCTCGGGAGGAAGAGAACATGCCATTTCGTGGAAAATAGCTCAAAGCCCCCTTTTAAAGAAGCTTTATATAGCACCCGGTAACGCCGGAACCCTTGCCTGTGGCACCAATATAGACATTGATATACTCAACTTTGAGGTATTAAAAAAACACGTACTCGAAAAGAAAATAAATTTAGTAATTGTAGGCCCTGAAGAGCCATTGGTTAAAGGCATCTACGATTATTTTTTGGCCGATAAAGAATTATCGCACATACCTGTTATAGGCCCATCGGCAAAGGCTGCAGCATTAGAAGGCAGCAAGGATTTTGCAAAAAAATTCATGGATAAGTATAATATTCCCACTGCGCGCTATAACACATTTACTAAGGAAACGATACAGGAAGGAATCGCCTTTTTGCACACCCTGCGCCCACCCCATGTACTTAAAGCGGACGGACTTGCAGCCGGTAAGGGTGTTGTTATACCGGTTACCACATCGGGAGCAGAGAATATTCTGAAAGAGATGCTTTTGGAGGAAAAATTCGGACAGGCAAGTAAAAAAGTCGTTATTGAAGAATTCCTAATTGGCATTGAACTTTCTATGTTCGTGCTGACTGATGGTAATAGTTTCCATATTCTGCCGGAGGCGAAAGATTACAAGCGCATTGGCGATAATGATACCGGCCTTAATACAGGTGGTATGGGTGCTATCTCGCCCGTTCCGTTTGCCGATGACAGGTTTATGGAAAAGGTAAAACAACAGGTTATATTGCCTACCATTGAAGGGCTTAAGAAGGATAAGCTTGATTATAAAGGATTTATTTTCTTTGGCATTATTAACTGCCAGGGTAACCCCTATGTTATAGAATATAACGCCCGTATGGGTGACCCGGAAACGGAAGTGGTTATACCCCGCATAAAATCAGACTTGTTGGCTTTATTTATGGCAGTGGCTAACCAAACCCTGCACAAAACAAGTATTGAAATAGATGAGCGCCCTGCAGCTACCGTTATGATGGTATCGGGTGGGTACCCTGAAGCCTACGAAAAAGGCAAAGAAATTTCCGGGATTGATTCAGTTACCGACAGCCTTGTGTTCCATGCCGGAACAAAAATGAGTGGAGATAAAGGTACATCACTGGCTGTTTATTGTTGCGCTTTCTTTCCTGGCTATTGGCTTGTCTACCTCCAAGGTATTTATGAGCATCGGCGAACTAGCCCTGGGGCTTAACTGGCTTGCTGAAGGTAACTTTTCAGTTAAATGGAAACGTTTTACAAGTAACCGATCTGCCTTGGTACTTTGCTCGTTTTATATTATGCATTTGTTGGGTATGTTATATTCTACCGATTATGCCTTTGGCATGGAAGATATACGTATAAAGGTGCCTTTGCTCATATTGCCATTTATGTTCTGCACCAGTGATCCACTTAATATAAAGGAAAGGAACATTGTAATTGGTTTATATACAGGAGCACTTACAGTGGTTTCTTTTATTGGGACGTACCGCCTTATGCACCATGCATTTATCGACATTCATAAAATATCGCCTTACGTTTCTTCAATCAGGCTTGCATTAATGATCGTGCTTTCTATTTTCCTTTTACTGGGTTATATATTTTCACGAAAATGGTCGTGGGTATCTGTAGTATTAGTGCTTTGGGTTGTGTGGCTGTTTGCATTCCTTATTATTATGGAATCGCTTACAGGTATTGTAATTTCAGGTATCCTTACCTTAATACTTGTTATTTATTATGCCATTAAAAAGATAAAGGAAAACAAAACAGGCATAGGCATTGCCTTGCTCACTTTTATTGCTGCAATGGGTATTAGTGTAGCCGTGTACCTTGTAAACTTCTATCATAAATATTTCCCGGATACAGATAGATCGGAGTATGTTCAGGCTGATATATTTTCTTCCAATGGCTCACCTTACTATACAGGCCCGGCCTTTCATGGTGTAGAAAACGGGCATGTTGTAAAAAGAAACATTGCACCGGGTGAATTAAGAAGTATATGGAACAAGCGAAGCAAAATACCGTACGACAGTATTGACCGTAAAGGCAATGTCATTCAGTTTACGCTTGTAAGGTACCTTACCTCTATGAACCTCAGAAAAGATTCTACAGGTATAAGTAAACTTACAGCAAACGATATAAGGGCTATTGAAAGTGGCATACCCAATTGTAATTTTACGGCAAGTTCGAGCATGGAGTTCCGCCTGTATCAGGCATTTTGGGAGGTTAATGATTACAAAATGGGGGGTAATTCAAGTGGCCACTCCATTACACAGCGCATTGAATTCTGGAGAGCAGCCATTGCTATTATAAAACAACATTGGCTTATTGGCGTTGGTACCGGCGATGTTAGGAAAGCATTTGACCATCAATACGATGTTATGCATTCCACATTGACAAAAGATTTCAGACTCAGGTCGCATAACCAATACCTCGAAATAGGAGTTGCTTCCGGAATGGTAGGCTTAATCTGGCTATTATTCTCTGTATTTTACCCGGCCTTCAAAACAAAAAAGATATATACCTACGCCTACTTTATTTTCTGGGCAATTTTTGTATTATCAATGTTTAGTGAAGATACTTTGGAAACACAGGCAGGCGCTACCTTTTATGCGTTCTTTAATTCTTTCTTCCTGTTTTTGGTTTAGGCCTTATCGCCTTCGTCTTCGAACTTTTCTTCATTCACTTCAATAAGCGATTGCTTTGCGAATTCTTTTCGCTGCAATTTCTTCTCCATCGATAACATGAACGAAGGTAATAGAACAAGGTTTGAACAGTAGGCCATTAATAGAGTCATTGACACTAGAATACCCATTGCCCTTGTACCTCCAAAACCTGAACAAACAAATATGAGGAAACCGAATGAGAGTATTACTGCTGTATATATCATGCTTACTCCTGTCTCTCTTATCACTAACGATATAACCTGAGAAACAGAAAGGTCCATGTTCCTTATTTCTTGCCTGTACTTAGTAAGGAAATACATTGTACCGTCGGATGAAATACCAAAAGCTATACTGAAAATAAGTATGGTACTTGGTTTAAGATGAATATCGAAAAAGCCCATTAGGCCAAGTGTTACAATAAGCGGAATAATACTGGGTAGTGTTGCAATAAGTACCATGCGCGGCGACATGAACATGAGGTACATAATGATAGAAATAAGTATAACAGCCAGCAATACACTTTCAATAAGGTTGGTTACCAGAAAATCGTTGCCACGTAAAAAAATAAGACTACTGCCTGTATAAGTAAGGGTGTAACGCTTATCGGCCGGTAGCCATGTTTTATCGGCTGCCGAATAATTGAAGATACTATCGGCACGCGGTTTTATTTCTGCCAGTATCTCTTTTATTTTCACCGATCCAACATCGGCCATTTCAACATCAATACGGGTAAGCTGTTTGGCAGTATCAATAAATGCTTTCGTAAGTTTCGAGTTGCTCAAAAAAGATTTACCATTAACATGGTTCTGACTGTTTCCGCTATTAGTTGCATATTGGGCAATAGAAGACAAATCGCCGAGATTCGGCATTATATAATACTTCGGCTCCCCATCATGAAATGCCTGGTTAGCATATTTCAGTCCACCAATTAACGATATGGGCCTTGCAAAGTAAGGGTATTGTTTAAGTAGTCTCTCAAACCTTTCCATTTTATAAAGCGCTTTTCCGTTATCGGCAAAAACGCCATTGGGCTTGCGGGTATCAATCTCTACCTCGAATGGCAATACGCCTCCAAAGCTGCTTTCGAAATAGCGCATATCGGCATAAATAGGATCATCTTTAGGCAGGTCATCTATTACATAGCCAACTGTATTTATTTTGCTAATACCGTATGACGAGATTAGCACAATACCTGCTGCAGTAATGTAAATTAGCTTCCTGTGTTTTTGTGTGCGTTTATCTACCCAGGTAAGCGCTGTTACAATATGTTTCCTGTCGAGGTGCTTAAGGTGCTTAACATTAGGGGCGGGCAAAAAGCTGAACACGATAGGTACAAGGAAAAGCGAAATGGCATACGTAGCCATAATACTAAGCGAAGAGGTAAGCCCGAACTCTACCAAAGGCTGGCTGCGGGTTGAACAAAACACTGCAAAACCAATAGCTGTAGTTACGTTAGCCAGGAAAATAGAGATACCTATTTTTTCGATCATGGTATGCAGGGCCAGCATTTTATTGCCGTGCTTGCGGAATTCAGTGTGGTATTTATTGAGTAACAATATGCAATTGGGCAATCCTATAACAGTTATAAGAGGAGGAATTAGGCTGGTAAGTACTGTTATCTGGTATCCGAATATAGATATGGATGCCATGGACCACATTACACCAATAAGCACTATAATAAGCGGGAATAACACAGGGAACAGAGAGCGGAAGAAAAAGAAAAGAATAAGTGAAGTAACAGCCACGGCTATATACAGGAACATAGATATCTCCTTAAATATTTTGCGCGAAATAACAGTACGGATATAAGGCATGCCGGAGTAATGCATCTGTACATGATACTTCTGTGCAAATGCATCAACCTTATACTTTACTGAATCTACAATAGATAACCTACCAGAGGTATTTACATCATTATCAGTAAAGGTTATGGCTATTAAAGTCGAATTGGTCTTTTTGTTGAAAGCAAGTCCGTCGTAAAAGGGCAGCGAATAAATTGCTTTTCTGGCGCTGTCGAGTTCAGCTTTTGTTGTAGGCTTGCGTTTAAGCAATGCAGTAAAGTCGAACTTATTAAGGCTATCGTTTTTAGATAATTTATAAAGCGATGCGGTTGATACCACTTCTTTTATACCATGCAAGCCTTTTATAGAATAATTTAAATCGTACCAGTCGTTAAACTCATTAAGGTTTGTAAACAGGCTGTCGGTTTGCATACCAACAATCATTACTGTACCATCCAGGCCAAATTGCTTTTTAAAGTTTTCGTAACCTATGCTGGTACTGTCGGTTTGAGGCAAAAACTGGGTAAAGCTATAGGCAATTTTAACCTGCCTTGCCCTATATGTCATATAGCAAGTGGTTAATAATATGCTGATTAGCAATATTATCCGGTTCTTAAGTATAAATTTTGCCAAGGCCGACCACATACCGACTATTTGTATTATGAATAGTGGCAAAAGTAAACATTAACAGCTAACAGCGCAAAAAATGCTCGTCTTTGTACAATGAAAATTATTTTCTTTATTTTGGCTGCATTATCCTGATAAATTGAGCGAAGTAGTAATATATACCGATGGAGCAGCGCAAGGTAACCCCGGCAGAGGTGGCTTTGGGGTGGTAATGATGTCGGGTAGTAAGCGCAAAGAAATTGCGCAGGGCTTCAGGCTAACCACCAACAACCGTATGGAGTTGCTGAGCGTTATAACAGCGCTGGAAGCATTAAAAAAACAGGGTATGCATGTTACTATATACTCCGATTCGAAGTATGTGGTCGATGCCGTAAACCAGGGCTGGGTATTTGGCTGGAGCAAAAAAGGTTTTAAAGGAAAGAAAAACGTTGATCTCTGGACCAGGTTCTTACAAATATATCCTCATCAAAAATTAAAATTTGTGTGGATAAAAGGCCATGCCAATAATAAGGAGAATGAACATTGCGATATGCTGGCAGTAAGGGCTGCAAATACACCACCCTTAAGCATTGATCATGCTTACGAAGCAATGAAGGAATAATAAAATTTATTTTTTATCCTCGTCCGTTATAGGAGAGTCTCCCTGGTAAACACCACTCTTGTAAACAGCCTTCTTTTGCAGTAAGCCATCACCACTATATATATATATGGTGCCATCCATTAGCTTACCGCCATGGAACAGGCCATCTTTCGATACCTGCTTGTTCTGGTTATAAAGTTTCCAGTAGCCTTCACCATTAAATACCTTGGCAGCCGATGCGCCCGGGTTAGGTTGCTCAGTAGTTGTTACAACAGTGGCAGCAGCTTTTGGAGCCTCGTTTTGTACCGGAACAGGTATTACATCTACTGATTTTTGAGTTGTTTTTTGCTCAAAACGTTGTGTTTGGCTTTCATCAATTACGCCATTGTTAAATACTTCTTTTGCTTTTACACTTCCATCGTCATTATACTCTGTAGTAGTGCCTGTTTGCTTGCCATCGGTACAATTCTCATCTATCATTACCTGGCCATTAGGGTAGTAATATTTTTGTTGGCCGGCACGCTTGCCATTATCATTATAGGTAAATTCATGTTGAATGACACCATTTTCATAACGAAGCTTATAAGGGCCGGTCCACCTGTTATTGCTCCAGGTACCTTCTTCATTTACATTGCCATTCTGGAAATAGGTAATAGCATATCCTTCAGGGCGGTTATCTTTAAAGGTGATCTTGCTCTTTACAGCACCATTAGGGAAATAGCTTATCCATATCCCTTGCTTCATATTGTCCTTATAATCACCTTCTTCCACAATAGCGTTATCAGTATAGCCTGGTAAGTGGCGTGAGTCGTTAAATATTTTCCAATGGTTTTGACGTAAGCCGTTTGCATCGGTTATGCCTCCGTTATTTTGATTACCTGCTGATGTAGCGCTAACAAGAGTAATTGCAAAAACTGCAAGAATGGTAAAAATAAGCCTCATTTTACGTAAAGTATATATGTTCATGTTCAATGACCTTTCTGACCTAAATATACGGAGGTTTTTAGTAAAGGTTTCACTTTTAGACAGATTCTTATATAGTACGACTAAAACGATTAAAAGACGGATAGGAGCCTTGATAAGGTATAATGACCGATTAACTATTTCAGAATTAAGATAAAACATCTGTTTTTCGGGTCTTATAAGGTATTTTAGAGTTAAAAATGGAGTGTTTTTGGTGATAATGAGGATATTTTGAGCTAATGACCGTAAATCAATAATCGGGTAAAAAGTGAATTTATTAAATGCGGCGCAAAAGTAATATTTTAAATGGCTTGTATATAAATGATTTCGTGTAAAACTACCTTTCATTATGTTTTAGTATGGGTAAATGCATCTAATATATGAGCATTGCATAGTTAATAAATTAGCGTAAATGTTCGGGGTAGGTGCATACTGAAAACCTTACATTTGCCCTCGCATATTAAAACCTTGATGGAAGCCGAGAACAAAGAACCTACAGCTAATTTACCTGAAGAAAAAAATAGGGAAAACCGGTTTCTTATTATCATTATTTTCATACTTGCTATATTGCTTTTGTTGCTTGGCTGGCAATATTGGAAACAAAAACAGAACATGGTTGTGCAGGTGCAGGCCTCAACAGCATCGCGTGACTCAGTGCGATCTGATCTTATAAACCTGCAAGCCGATTATGCAACCTTAAAAACATCTGACCAAAAAATACAGGATAACTTAAACAGCAAAAAGGACACTATAACCATGCTGTTGCAACAGGCTGAAAAATATAAGAACGATCCTTATATTATTGCCCGCTTAAAGAAGGAAACTGAAACCTTGCGGAGTATAATGAAGGACTATGTAAAGAGTATTGATTCGCTGAATACGATTAATAAACAACTAACACTTGAAAACAGCCAGATAGGGGATTCATTGAAATCTGAAAAAACACATTCGGGACAGTTAGAAGATCAGAATGTTAAGTTGAAAAGTGTGGTTCACACAGGTTCTATGCTGGCTGCTACAACCATTTCTGCTGAGGGTGTACATTTCAGGTTTGGTAAAAAAGAAACTGTAACTGATAAAGCGAAGAAAGCCGAAAAAATAAAATTAAGCTTTACCATTACTGCTAATCGTATTGCAAAGAGTGGTAATAAAGATATTTATATAAGAATTCTTACTCCTGATGGTAAAGAGCTTTCGAAAACAGGCGATGAATCGAGCATATTTAAATTTGAAGGTACCAAAGGCTATTATGATGCTATGCAAACTGTGGATTATACTAACCAGGATATAAGCCAGGTTATATATTGCGAAAACTCATCGGGTTTCATTCCGGGTAATTATATCATTAAGCTTTATTCCGAAGGAGCTGAGATGGGTGAAACCACACTTACACTTAAATAATAACAATGGCCTGTATATATTGTAAGCAGGCAAATAATACCCGGTAAATGGCCAATAATAATAAGCCAAAACGAAAGGTATCTAATACGAATAAACAGCAACCGCCTGTTTATAAAGGAGCCGTTGCGACGAAGTCATTATTTGAAAACCTGAATAACTGGTTTGATAAAAGGGAGAAGAATATTTCCATTTTTATTTTTGTATGCAGCGGCTTGTTTTCCATATTGTTGTTTCAGGCCCGTATGGATATTGGCGGCGATGATTCCGGGTATCTTGAAAGAGCTTACGATTTTATTCATAAAGGTATTTTTCCTTCTTACCAGGGCCCCTTTTACCCGATGGTATTGAGCCTTTTCATGGTTCCTTTTGGTATAAACATTATACTGCTCAAATTCCTTTCGCTTATTTTTAATATAGTGGGCCTTTATTTCTTTTATAAGGCTTTCAAGGGTCGCATTCCTTCCATGGTATTTTATCCTGTGTTTTTTATTACAGCAATCAATTCATATATATTAAACTATGCCAGCCTCACGTATAGCGAATCTATTTTTATGTGCCTGGAATATATATTCTTTTTTTACTTTTTTAAACTTATAGATAAGTTTAAGGATACAGATACGAGCACTTTTAAGGAAAGCTATCGCAACTGGCTTTTACCGGGTTTGTTTATATTTTTATTAGTACTTACACGTACTGTGGCAGCGACCTGTATAGGCGCCATAATTCTCTATTTTATTATTAATAAGCAGTATCGCAATGTTTTGTATACAGTTGGTGCATTTTTAGTTTTCGAAATTCCGATCACCATAATTCAGAAAGTTTTTTTTCATACCCAAAGCCAATGGGGTGCCCAAAGCAATATATTAATGCTTAAAGACCCGTATGATGCTACTAAAGGTAACGAAACATTATCCGGATTTTTTACCCGTTTCTTTCAAAATTGCGACGATTATATTTCTAAGCGCTTTTTCGAAATTGTAGGACTCCGGTCAGATGAATCGGTTAGAACATATAGGCCGATGGAGCCCGATAACTTAAACTGGTTTGTACTATTTCTGGTGCTTATATGTGTGTTTGTTATTTACCGGATCATTAAGTCAAATAATAAATACATGCTTGTTACATTTCTGTTTACACTAAGCATAGTAGTTACATCATTCTTTGCACTGCAAACACGCTGGGATCAGCCACGTATAATAATGATTTGTGTGCCCATGTTGTTAATGTCTCTTTTCTATGCCTTTTACGACCAGTTTAAAAAGGGCCCTTGGGGTTTTCAATTTATTCTATTTATTCTTATTGGTGTATTTGCAATTGCAGGAATAACCACTACATTGGGTAAAACCAAAAAAAATCTCCCAGCCCTTAGTAAAAACCTTCACGGAGATATTTTGTATGGATATACCCCTGATTGGATAAACTACCTTAAGATGAGCCGTTGGTGTGCCGATAGTTTACCTAAAGATGCCAAAGTAGCAGTTAGGAAATCATCTATGTCGTTTGTTTACGCAAACGGTAAAGACTTCTTTCCGGTTTACAGGGTTTATAGTACCAATGCCGATTCGTTGCTCGATTACTTTAAAACCAATAAGGTTAGTTATGTAATGTTACCCAGCTTACGTATTAACCC
>JABDCA010000061.1 GCA_013288345.1 Bacteroidota bacterium
AGAAGGCAAATGACTGCTTACTTTCATGAGTTGAAGGTGGAAGTTGCTCTTGATAAGCACGATACCCTCAGTTACAAGGCCTTTATACCTATGGGCTCCGATACCCGCGAAAACTGTGAATCTATAAGGTCGGTAGCCCAAACTGCCCTTAGTTCTGATAATAAGAACGTTATTAATAAGGCTATTCATCAGTAATAATATTTAGTAGCCATTATTAAAAATTGCGGTGAGTAGAAATCTATGGCCATTCTATATTTAACATAAATGAAATAAACTATTTTTACTCCAACATTAAAACAGCATTTATGTTCCATAAATTTTTCAAACCTGCATTATTCGTTTTTTGCACAGGAGTATTAATCTCTTTAACCGCTTACGTATTACCAGGTGATGCAATTAAAGGCGATTGGCAGCAAGGATTGCGTGCGTTTGAGTTTTTGAAGAAGGTACGTAAAGACCCAAATTCATTTACAGAACGCCTCAGGGTTAGTTTAAAAGGAATTCCTGCTGCGCCCGATTTACGCTGGAGCGATACCCTTGCCGCCGTGGCAGAACAGAAAGCACTCGATATGGCCCAGAAGGATTATTTTGGAAGTGTAGATAAAGATGGATATGGTATTAACTATTACATAAATAAAGCCGGCTACAGGCTCGATGATGAATACTTAAAACACAAAAGGGCAGATGATTTTGAGGTGTTTATTGGTGGTTACCAATCGGGTGAAGAAGCAATAGGGGCAATGATCACCGATAAAGATGAATCAGATGGTGCGAGCCGTAAATTTCTGTTGGGTATGACCGACTTCAGTAAAGGGTTGCATGATATTGGTATAGGGTTTGTAAAAGGTACAAAAGATACCAAGTACAGATTTTATACGGTGGTGATTATTACAAAACACCGCTCTTAGTTACCTGCTTATTATAAGTTTCTTAGTCGAAGTAGTACCATCAGAAGAAAGACTAATGAAATAAACCCCGTTTGAAAGATTATTTACATCAATTGAAAGTTGAGATTCGGTAGATGAAAATGCTGAATACACCTTTTCTCCGACTACAGAATATATTTCAACCTTTGTTTTTTTAGTGTTCAATTGAATCGTTACTCTGTCGGTTGCCGGATTAGGATAGATTTGAAAAGTTGGGTCATTCTGCACTTCGTTTTGAATGCCTGTAAGCGTATAAGGCGGCCAGTAATTACCCGATATTACAATCAGGTTCAGCATTTTTAATGTATTCGGAAAATATGTATTGCCACTAAAGCTTTGGCTCAATAAAAAATCATAAACTCCATTTAACCAAGTTTGATTTGTTGAGGCTGTCATAGCACCAACTGCAAAAGGGCCTATAAATGAAGGGTCAGAATAATTGTTTCCCGGCAGATTGTTTCCATTTAAATACCAACCTGAATTAATGTTTGCCGGAACGTTGGATGTATTGCTCTTAATAAATGTATTTATTTTATCTACAGCTGTCTTTGCTCGTGTTTCGCCTGCTATCAGGTAATCGGTAGTTAAACGCCAGGGAACACGGCATGCATTATAGTTATAATCACCATCGTATGGTCCTTCCAAAAAATTAGCACCGGCCGGTACAGGGGTTGTATTACAATTGATTACAAAGTCAGGAATTAACCCGGTTGTTGGACTGCTATTGGTTTGCAAGGTATTGATAACAGTGTAACATTCGTTAATTACATTGTTCCATCGTGTATCGCCTGTGGCAGACTGGAATGCCCTGAAATGGTCCGGCATAAAATCAGACGGTCGTGTGGCATTGTAATTGGTCGGGTCAGTGGGGTCTACCCAATCACCCAATTCAGTAGAATAGAGTTTGTTGTTTACAATATAAACCATAAGCGAGTCAATAAGTTTTTTCCCTTCCTGCAAATAGTTTATTGCTCCCGAACTTCCCCATTGTTTATCAGCCAGTAATAATGAATAGGCAATGTCAAGGTCACCATCAGTAGCATCATCGGCTCCACCGGTGTCAACACAAGCTGTGTTCTGTTCCCAGGCCATTAACTCATAAGAAATAGAATCTTTATGCGCTTTGTAGTAATTGTATAATCCGTCAAAAATTGTTTTAGCATTGGCATCGTAACCGGCCATATAAGCAGCAATCATCATACCGTAACCTTGTCCTTCCGATACGCAGTTTATTGTTGGGTCCTCATCTCCAAACCAAACAAAATACTGGCTTGCATTGCAAGTGTTTCTGAAATATTTTGGCTTCCATAAATTGTAAAAACTTTTAACTGCACTATCAAGCTGTGCCTGAGTATGGTTGCTGGGTTTTATAGCCGCTGCAGTGTAAGCATAGTGTTGTGGGAAAGGTAGATTTTGCGAAAACCCCAGGGTAGAGAGGCAAATCATGTACAGAAAAGTAATTTTTTTCATGAAACAATGATTTAGTTTTTATAAAGATAGAAGTTTTAGTGCGAAAACCAAATATGGCGCTATGTTCTTACTTTAATAGCGAAACCTTCCCCATATAATTGCGACTTATATTTGAAACATCAGTTACAAGTATAACCCATATATAAGTATCTTCTTCGCAAAGCTTTGTAGCACCGGAACTTTGTGTAACACCATTCCAGCCCTTGTTTATATCGGTGCTATGGAATAGTTGCATTCCCCATCGGTCGAATATCCACATTTCAAACGAACGCATTCCTTCTCCCTTAGCTGCAAAAACATCATTCAGGCCATTGTGGTTAGGTGTAAAGGCATCCGGTACATATAAAGTGAATAGAGGATTTATCTCTGCACAACGTTGGGTGCTATCTACGCAACCGTGAACATTAGTAACTACAAGCTCAGTACAAAAGGTGCCGGAATCTGCATAGCTATGGCTCAGGCTATTTACCGCACCGGTATCGCTTCCATCACCAAATTCCCATTGCCAGGTCTTTATCCCATATACATCTGTAGATTGGTTTGTGAAATTAATAACCGGGTTAAATATATTGGTAGATACCGGAGTAATGGAGAAAATGGCATGTGGTGGCTCATATACATTTATTGCATTTGAAATAGTTTTAGAATCAATGCAGCCTTCATTGGTAGTAACCGAAAGGCTCACTGTAAATGCACCGGGTGTTTTGTAGCAATGTGTTGCCTTTTGGCTAAGGCTTGTATCACCATCGCCAAAGCTCCAGTACCATCCGGTAATTTTTCCTGAAGGGATGGTCGACATATCAGTAAAAGCTATGCAAAGTGGATAACAGCCTGCAGATGTATCGGGTTTAAAATTAGCAGTTGGAGTGGGGTTGACAGTTATAGTAATACTATCGGATGTGATGCAGGAGCCTACACCATCTCCGCTTACAGTATATATTGTAGTTGCAGTTGGGTTGGCAATTACAGTTGCTCCGGATGTAGTATTTAGCCCTGTTGCAGGCGACCACGTGCAATTTGTCGCTCCGTTAGCAGTTAAGGTCGTGCTTTCACCGCTGCATAGTATCGAGTCATTTGTTTTGATGGTAAGCACCTGGTCGGATGTGCAGGCAAGACTTTTGAATTTTAAAAACACACCTGAATCGTAACCTGGATTACCAATGTCAACTACAGCAACCTTCATGTGGTAACTTGAGCAGGCAACCACTGGAATAGTAGCAACCAAAGGAACTGTAAGGCCGTTGTATTGAAAGTCGGAATATAAATTGCTTGTGTTATTATGGTTGTCGCGGTAGTAAGCTGTATTGGTAACGTGGTTTACATTGTTTATTGTAACCGGAGTAGCGCTACCCGGCAATAGCGCAAAATCCTGGCAGCTATATGCTCCACCTGCCGGATTGGGGCCGGTAACAAAAAAACCAAATACATCGTTGTATCCGCCAATACCTGTGTTGTATTCCTCTGAGCCGAAAACGTATGCCACATTGAATGTATCGCAGGTGGGTATAATATCAAACTCAATAATGCAGGGATCGTATTGTTGTTGAGGAGCACCAATTGCCGCAGTAACACAAGGGTCATTTGAATTTGTTCCCACAGCAATAGATGAACAACATTGGTTATTAGGCCCTACTGCTTCCTGCACTGTTCCTGTAGTTATAAGTATGCCGCTATCAACCCCTAATTTAGTTGCCTTTGCATTAAAGGTGCCATACTGGTTTAAGCCCGAACAGTTTATGGTAAGGTTGCTTATTTTAACGCCGGGCCCGAAAAGATAATTTTGAAATGTAGCATTTGAAATTCCTCCGTTTACAGTTAATTGCGCGGTTGCAAATGAAAATTGAAGGACCAAAAGAATGACACTAATTCTTGCAGAAAGGAATCTCCTCTGATCTGAATTTAATACATAAATAAAGAGGTTCACCGGAGTAACTGCTTATAATAAGTAAATTAACACAACGAATGTTAAGTATTTGTTAAGAGAAGCCGATAGATAGCTTTATTTAAGCGAAAAATCAGAAAAGAATTATTCTAATCCCTTCTTTTTCTCCAGGCAGAAATGCCTTTGTCAGATGTTTGAGCATCAGGTGCTGCGTGCTTCATTTCCTTTTTTGCAGCAAATAAAGTTGCAGCAATTGCTGCAATCATATCTTGTTCTTTATTATCGGGAGTATGGTTCAGCATTTCGGGTTTAAAATGTTGTGCAACAAAATGTGTATCGAATTTGCCTGATGTAAAGGCCGGATGTTGCATTACAAACTTGCAAAACTCAAGGGTTGTTTCTACACCTGATATCTTGTAATCATCAATAGCACGTATCATCCTGTGTATAGCCTCTGTCCTGTTTTCGCCATGTACAATAAGCTTGGCTATCATTGGGTCGTAGTAAATGGGTATATCCATTCCTTCTTCCATGCCATCATCAACACGTACACCAGGGCCTTTAGGCGGAGTATAGGTAGTTAATTTGCCAATATCAGGTAAAAAATTATTTGCAGGGTCCTCGGCACATACCCTAATTTCTATAGCGTGGCCATGTATTTTAAGTTCATCTTGCGTAAAGCTGAGCTTGTTGCCGCGTGCAACATTTATCTGTTCTTTAACAAGGTCAATTCCAGTAATGAGTTCTGTAACCGGGTGTTCTACCTGCAAGCGGGTATTCATTTCTAAAAAGTAGAAGTTCATGTTTTCATCCAACAAAAACTCTACTGTACCAGCTCCTGAATAATTACAAGCCTTTGCAATATCTACTGCGCATTGGCCCATCTTTTTTCTTAGTTCAGGTGTAAGTACCGATGAAGGCGCTTCTTCAACTACCTTTTGGTGGCGGCGTTGTATAGAACATTCGCGTTCGAATAAATAAACGGCGTTGCCGTGATTATCGGCCATCAACTGTATTTCAATATGGCGCGGGCCTTTTACATAGCGTTCAATAAATACAGAACCATCTCCAAAGGCTGATTTGGCTTCGCTGGTTGCTAATTTTATCTGTTCTTCCAGCATTTCGGCTTTCTCTACCACACGCATACCTTTGCCACCACCGCCGGCACTTGCTTTTATAAGTACAGGCAAGCCGACTTTCTTTGCTACTTCTTGTGCTTCTTTAATATCGGTAATAGCTCCATCGCTACCCGGAACCATTGGGATATTATATTTTTTTGCGGTATGCTTTGCTGAAAGTTTATCGCCCATCATGCGCATGGCTTCAGCAGAGGGGCCAATGAAAATAAGCTTAGCATCTTTTACCTTTTGTGCAAAGCCTGCATTTTCAGAAAGAAAACCGTAACCCGGATGGATTCCGTCAACCTTTAATTGCTTTGCTACTTCAATTATCTTATCGCCAAGTAAATATGATTTGCTTGATTCGGGTGGGCCAATACAAACTGCCTCATCGGCATAACGAACAAAAGGAGCTTTGCGATCGGCTTCAGAAAAAACAGCTACAGTGCTTATACCCATATCGCGGCATGTACGCATGATACGCATAGCTATTTCACCACGGTTAGCAATAAGAATTTTCTTCATGAAGCTTTAGTAGGAAACGTTAGTTCTTCAATACCTTGCTAACCAGGTCAGCGGCTTCCTGCAATAATATGGCAGATGAAACCTTCAGTCCTGAATCTTCAATAAGTTTTTTTGCTTCGGTAGCATTGGTGCCTTGTAAGCGTACAATAATAGGCACTTTTATTTCGCCAATGTTCTTGTATGCATCTACAATACCTTGTGCAACCCTGTCGCAACGAACAATACCGCCAAATATGTTTACCAGAATAGCTTTTACACCTTCTTCCCTTAATATAATACGGAATGCTTTTTCAACACGTTCTGCATTGGCAGTTCCACCTACGTCGAGGAAGTTAGCAGGATTACCGCCTGCCAGTTTAATAATATCCATAGTAGCCATAGCAAGCCCTGCGCCATTTACCATGCAGCCTACGTTGCCATCTAATTTTACAAAGTTCAGTTTGTTATCTGCTGCCTCTACTTCAATCGGATCTTCTTCAGTAATGTCGCGCATAGCAGCAATATCAGGGTGGCGGAAAAGTGCATTGCCATCCATTACCATTTTACAGTCTACTGCTATAATTTTGTCATCGGT
Source organism: Bacteroidota bacterium (assembly GCA_013288345.1). Lineage (GTDB taxonomy): Bacteria > Bacteroidota > Bacteroidia > JABEUT01 > JABEUT01 > JABEUT01. Next base: position 6,496 of record JABDCA010000061.1, read on the forward strand.
AGCTTTAAGTACAGGGTTTATCTCAATCATAGAAGCATCTGATGTTTCGTATGCTTTATAAACGCCGGTTACAAATTTCACCATGTTCTTAAACGCCTCACCTGAAAGGCCAAAGTTGAATGCAATTTTACGTGCCTGGAAAGCCTGGAAACCAACTTTAGGGTCAATTTCTTCTTTAAATATAAGTTCAGGTGTGTTCGCAGCTACTTCTTCAATTTCCATACCACCTGCCTGAGAGTAAACGATCATGTTCCTTCCCTTTTGGCGGTTAAGCATTACGCTTAGGTAAAACTCAGCAGTTTTGCCGGCGCCCGGGTAATACACATCCTGTGCTATCAATATTTTATGGACTATCTTTCCTTGCGGGCCTGTTTGGCGCGATACAAGGTTCATACCTAATATGGCAGTCGCTTTTTCTTTTACTGCATCTAGTGATGTAGCGACTTTAACGCCACCTGCTTTTCCTCTTCCACCGGCATGTATCTGGGCTTTTACTACCCATACCTGTGTGCCTGTTTGTTTTTGTAGTTCTTTGGCAGCATTTACCGCTTCGTCAACGGTGTTTGCAACAATGCCTTCTTGTATAGCAACGCCAAACTGCTTGAGTATTGACTTGCCCTGATATTCGTGTAAATTCATAAAATCGGTTATTGACGTTTTGTGGGGTGAAAGTAATAAAAAAATAAAACCCCGCTTGTGCGGGGTTTTGGTATAAGAAGTTTATTTTGCTTCGCCTTCTTTCTTTTTGTACCTTGTACGGAACTTGTCAATACGTCCTGCAGTATCTACCATCTTTATTTTGCCTGTGTAGAAAGGGTGCGACATGTTTGAAATTTCCAATTTTACTAATGGGTATTCGTTGCCGTCTTCCCATGTAATGGTATCTTTAGTTTCGGCTGTAGAGCGCGATAGGAATGCATAATCATTAGAAACGTCTTTAAAAACGACTAAACGATAATTCTCCGGATGAATGCCTTTTTTCATGACTTATTTTTATTAAGGGCTGCAAATTTATGAAATTCTTCGTAAAACAAGCCCTATTGGTGAAAAAATTACTTTTTCTTCTTTAAATTCATCAATTTGCCGGTCGTATACCATACCATAACGCTATCGGAAACGGCCACCACAACATTGCAAAACTCAACCCCATCAAAGGCTGTGCTGCTTTCATTAATATAAAAGCCGGTAGTAGCCATCGATCTTCTGGCTAGTTTATTATCTGCCTGAGGGTCGCAGCTTTCCTTATCTAGGGTAAAGGTAAATCGCTTTAAATCACCACGCTTGTTCTCAATCATGGTATCTCCATTAATAGTAATAGTAAAGGTGGTATCCTCACCCGAAACCCATTGCCCCCGCATCATTTTACCGATATTAAAGGCAGTGAGTTCCGTTTGAGCATGGCAATTAAATGCCAAGAATAAGCCTGCAAATACTATGAATAAACGCCTCAAATTCAGTTATTTTACTACTGTAAACCTCGCCAGTTTCTCGCTATTGCTATTTATTAGTTTTAATATATAAGTACCATTCTCAAGCGCTGATACATCTATGCTAATAATAGAGGAGTTGGCACTAATTGTATTCGTTATCAGTGCCCTTCCTGTAATATCATATACCCCTAAAGATTGCGGAGCGAATCCACTATTACCTATACTTACATTAAGAGTACCGCTTGCTGGTATAGGGTATAGCTTAACCGATGAATTGTTTTGAACGGGGGCGATACCTAATGGAGCAACTATAGTTATACTGCCATTTACAGAGCAATTATTGGCATCGGTAACAGTTACCATATAGCTTCCGTTACAAAGCCCTGTTGCGGTAGATGTTGTTTGCACCGGTGTAGTGTTCCAGCTATAGGTATATATAGTTGTGCCACCGCTTACCATTGCTGTTGCAGTATTTGTGCAACCTCCGGTAATGCTGCTATCAACTACAACTGTTAAAGGTGCAGGTTGACTTATAGTAATAGTATCAATAACTGTACATCCTTTCGAGTCAGTAATTTGTACACTGTTTAACCCTGAACAAAGTGTAGTAGCTGATGCAGTTGTTGAACCTCCGGTCCAGTTATAGTTATATATACCTGAGCCACCACTTGCTATAACATTTGCATTACCATCACATGTTCCATTACAACTGATATTTGAAACCAGGTTAAGCTTTCCGGCCAGGGTACTGCTATCAGCTATAATAATGTTAGGGCTTATTTTACATCCATTAAAATCTGTAATGGTGCAGTTATAACTTCCAGCTGCTACAGCACTAATAGAGCTTGTACTTGCTCCATTACTCCAGCTGAATGAATAGGTTGTAGTACCACCATATACATATACTCTTGCCGAACCGTTGGTCTTGTTGCAAGTTGCCGCCGTATCTTTTGCACTATCTGCCAAAGCTTTTGCAGGTTGTGTAATTGTAATGGTTGCTGTAATATTGGCAGGGCATCCATTAGCGTCGCTTACTATTGCAGTATACGTACCCGCAGTAAGGTTGTTAGCTGTTTGACTTGTCGCACCTCCGGCAGCCCAATTATAGGTATAAGGTTGTATTCCGCCTTTTACGCCAACCGTTGCGTTTCCATTGTTTCCGCCAAAGCACGATACATTAGATGATGCGGTAATGCTATCACGTAATTGTGCAGGCTGTGCAATAGTTACTGAAGCAGTTACAGTACAGTTGTTTTTATCTCTTACAGTAACGGTATAGGTTCCTGCAGTAAGGTTTGATGCCGTATCTTTTGTTCCGCTACCAGCAGACCAGTTATAGGTATAACCTGTTGTTCCACCTGTTACGCCTACCGATGCACTTCCGGTATGGCCACCGTTACATGCCACATTAACAGAATCTCGTATAGAATCTCTTAATATGGAAGGTTGGGTTATAAGTACAGAATCTACAGCAGTACAACCGTTTTTATCGGCTACAGTAATCGTGTAAGTCCCTGCTGAAAGGCCTGTTGCATTCGCAGTAGAGCCTCCACTTGGGGCCCAGTTATAAGTATAACCACCTAAGCCTCCTGATGCCGTTACTGATGCGCTTCCCGTTCCTCCGTTACATTTTGCGTTGGTAGATGCTGAAATTTTTACAGTAACCAAAGTTGGCCTTGTAATAATTACTGTGTCAGATACCTGGCATCCTTTACT
>JABDCA010000062.1 GCA_013288345.1 Bacteroidota bacterium
TTATGAAGAATATTAAAGCCCTCATTACAAGCAGTCTTATTATAGTTGCATCGGTTGTTTCAGCCCAAAGCAATTGGAAAGTTGAAGATGATCTGGAGTACCATTACCAGCAGATAGACTACTGGCGGTCGCGTATGAATAACGATTCTGTAGTATATGAAGAATCGCTTTTACGCGAACGCTTGCTTTCGTATATAAATAGCAGCCCTAATACATTAAAGGAGAGTTTTAAATACCTTAAATATTACGATCACCTGAATGTGCTTTCATCCGACGATAATTCGTTCCGCATTTATAGTTGGGATGCCGGCAATGTAAGGCAACACAGTTTTATAAACGTGTTTCAATATAAGTCGGGCGATAAAACGGTGCAGGCCTCGTTAAGTATACCGGGTGTTGATGTAGAAACACTAAAAGGCCGCGAGTACAGAAACCTATACACACTTAAAGCCAAAGGCAGGGTGTATTACCTGGCTACATTTATTACACCGCGTGATAAAGATGATTACTCAATGGGTGTAGAGGTGTTTTCGAAAAATGCTGATGGCGGCCTTGATGATTCAACCAATATTTTGGTGACCAATAATTATGCCACCGCAGTAAACGAACTGGAGTTTGAAATGGCCAATGCCTCCGGCGCTACCGACCATAGTATTTATTTTAACAAGTTTACCAAGTTGCTTTATATTCCTATCATTTGGCGCGATGGGGTGGTATCTACCTCCTATACTGCTTATAGGTTTAAGGATCATTATTTTACTGAGGTTAGGGGTAAGTAGTATAATCAAGCTATTCGCATCATTGCGAGGAACGAAGTAATCTCGAACTTTCAACTTTTAACTTCTTTGGGCGTTCCCCTCGTGCCTCGGGTCGGGCTATCCGTTACAACTCCTCGCTGCGCTGCGGGGTTTTCACTTCTATCCCTAACGCAAAACAAAGAGGTGCCGTTACTTTGCCTAAGTATAACAAGAATGTAATCGTCACTGCGAGCCCTGGCGCTTTGGGCAGGCGTGGCAGTCTCAGTGTTTAAAGCTGCTGACTAAATTCAAAGCCCCTTTAGGGGTTTGGGGCAGAAATCACAATTACTCCTTACTGCTTTCTTTTAATAAAAATAAAGTATGTTGCAAGCTCTTATTGTTATCCCATCCTTCGTGCCCGGGTATAACATAAGCAGGGTTAGGGCAGTGGTTCATTACATTTTTAATGCTTGCGGGCCAGGCCTTTACATCAGCATCGTCGGTGTAGCCTAAATCTTTTGTGTCGGTGCTTTTAACAAAGCAAGCGCCATATAATACTTTATCCTTACTCATCCATACAACAATGTTATCTTTTGTATGCCCGGGTCCGGGGTAATAAGCTTCAATGGTATAACCATCGACAGTAAAGGTGGTGTCTTTGGTAAAGTAATACTGTGCTTGCTTTTCGTGGTGTTCCTTACAAAGGTCATAGGTCATTTTACTGGAATAGGTTCGCACTCCTTTGCTTTTCAAAAAATCTATCCCGGCGGTGCGGTCGGCATGGAAGTGTGTAGATATAGAGAATAATACCTTTTTGTGGTAACGCTGTTCAAGGCTATCCATAAAAGGCTGAAACTGGGTGGTATCCCATGGGGTATCGAACATTACAATACCACTTGGTGCAACCAGATACATACTATTTGCAGGGTAAGGGCCGGCATCGAGTGTGCGCCAGGTGGTATAAACATAAAAGTTGCCCGTTAGGTGTGTTATTTTAAGCGGTGGCACGGTTTGGGCCTTTACAGTTAATGAGAGGCTGAGTATAGTGAGAAATAATAAACGTTTCATAACGAAGTATTGTGTTTATAAAAGTAACAGAATAATTAATCAGCCACGAATTTTAATTAGTGTAATTAGTGGCTAAATAAGCAACACTATACTCATTGCCCCTTTTGCTATATTTGATAGCATGAAACTCATCAGGCTTTATTCCATCATCATTATTTGCAGCTTGTTTTCTTTTCCCGCATTTGCGCAAGATGAAAAAGCTATTGAGAAATCGTTAGTTGATTGCTTTAAAAAACGTATTGCGTATAATGATTCAATAATGCAGCCTTATAATATTGATTTTGACCACGGTGGTTTTACTGATGATTCGGGTAGAGCAGTAATACCCAAGGCCCCCATAGCACCTGTAGATACCAACCTTGCCAACAGAGTACTTTACTACACGAATAAGTTTCCGGTAACGATAAAGATGGATTTTCAGTTACTGCGAACGCAGGATGTAAACATAATGACATCTGACGACAGCCTCTTCAGGATATATGTATGGGAGGAACAGCATACTTTGGTGAGGCATGCTTACCGAAGTGTGTTTCAATTTAAAACAGGTTCAAAAGTAAAATCGTGTTTGTTACCACATGCCGATACTGCCATTACAGGTGCTGAGCAGGCTTTTTTCGATGCCATATATACGCTTGTGGTAAATAACAAAACCTATTATTTAGCAACCTATGTAAATAAATATACATCACGGAACAGAGAAGAAGGCATAAAAGTATTTGCCATTGATAGTGCCAATGTAAAAGGCAAGGAAAAATATTGGCTGAACGATACTGTACACTTATTTAAAACCAAAACAGGCCTGCATAACGAGTTGAGCTATAAGTACGATGTTATTGCATCGGGCGATGCAGGCTCAGACAATGGAATAGAGTACGATACTACCGCAATGTCTTTTGAAATACCCATTGTAACCGAAACCGGCAAAATGACAGAGAGCCATATCAGGTATAAGTTTAATGGCCAGTACTTTGAAAGGGTAGAGGAGGAGAAGCCGAAGACTACTAAGCCTGCTGTAAAGAAAAAGAAGAAAGTCAGCCACTAATTTCACGAATTATTGTCATGTTCAGCTTGTCGAAACGTATTCATTTAGTAATTATAGGTTTATTGTTCAGCTCTTTTGGCTTTGGACAAGACACCAAGGCAATTGAAAGTGATTTGTGTAAGAGTTTTAATAAAATCTTTAATTGGTGGGATAAGTTGAGAAATGATCCTAATCCCAATGATGAACTGATTTGGAAGAGTTGGAAAGCTGATAGTATATTCCTGAATAAGGTAATATACTACACTAATAAGTATCCATTTACACTTACTTGTAATTTTAAGAATTTAGATACATGCATAAATATTCTAACTTCAACTGATAGCCTGTTTAGGATATATAACTGGAATACATGGCAAGGTGGAACAGAAGTCTTTTATAATACTGTATTTCAATATAATACCGGTGATAAAGTAAAGGCATACTCAGTTACAGGGGGCGATGTGGAAAATGAGTTAACAAGCCCTGATTATTACTACGATACGCTTATTACATTTAAGGCAAACAATAAAACCTATTATATAACAGTACGAAGTGGTAAATACTCAACATCTGATTTTATGGATGAGTTAAAACTATATACTATTGAGAACGGAAAGCTAAACGATACAGCCCATCTTATAAAAACCCAAACAGGCATTCGTAATATACTCAGTTACGAGTATAGGCTCAATGACCCGCAGAAAGACTTTTATGTATATAAACTTCACTTTAATAGTGCCGATAGTATAATATATGTACCCATAGTGCAAGATGACGGCAAAAAGACCAGCCGGTTCATTAGGTATAAATTCAAAGGGCCCTATTTTGAACGAATAGAGAATAATTAGAGTTTAACGCACGGTATCTTTTTGAGAAATATTGACTAACTTTGGTTATACCATGCAGACTAAGAACTGTTTCATAATCTTATTCTTGTTACTATCTCTTTACAGTTTTGGCCGTAAGTTTCGCGTAGATACTAATAAACAAATAGATAGCCTAAAAGAAGTGGAAGATGCAATGAGCCTGAGAGGGAATTATGATAGTGTTATTTCAGTTTGCCAATATGCTTTAACAATCAATAAGAAATATGCCAAACAAGAGCATATTGATATGGACCTGGTGTTGGCATATTTTAAGACTAAACATTACGATGAGGCTACGAGATTAGGTAAGCGTTATTTGAATAAAATGGATATGCCAGCTATGTATAACCGTACATCTTTTAATAACCATATTTGGAAGCGATTTGTTTGCAATGCCTTTTACGAAATGTATGCCGAACAAAAGAATTATAAAATGGCCATTAAGTATTTACGGCGCGAGCTTAAAAAGTATGCATATTCGAGTGATAATAGTTGGGTGATAAAAAGCCGGATAGAGGATAAACTAATCGATTGCTACACTATATTAGGTGATACTAAAAATGCAGAACGCTACAAACAAAAACAAGATAAGCTAATGGATAATTAACCTAACCCCGGCGGGGTGAAATGTTTGCAGCTAATATTGACTTCGAAAATACGGCCGTCGACTACCCAAGGTGCAGGTAGCACTCTGAATCTTCGACGGCAACGTAATTAGGTTGTTTTGTTCTTCTACAAAGAGGTCACTCCTCCGGAGTTCAAAATACCAAACAATTCACAATTTAGAATTCAAAATTTGGCGTTTACGCCATTGGTACTTCCATTAACAATATCTCAGCCTTATCACTTGTAGCCTCAATACTTATCTTGTCAGTTTCGCTTATTCCCATGCCATCGCGCCTGTTCAGCTTTTCACCGTTAATGGTAAAGTCGCCTTCCAGTATAAAGGCATATACTCCATTACCTTTTTTATGCAAGGTATATTCAGCTGTTTTGCCTTTTTCAAAATTGCCCATATTAAACCATGCATCCTGGTGAATCCAAAGGTTCACACCGTTCTCTTCAGGATTTATGATCTGCTGCAATTTGTTTTTCCTGTCATCGGGGTGCAGCGTTATTTGTCCGTAACGTGGCACTACGTTTTCAATATTCGGGAAAACCCAAATTTGTAAAAACTTAACTGCTTTATCCTTGCTCGCATTCATTTCGCTGTGTTCAATACCGCTGCCGGCGCTCATCACTTGTATGTCGCCATGCTTTATTACCTGCGATGTGCCCATGCTGTCCTGATGCTGCAAATCTCCTTCCAGCGGAATGCTTATAATTTCCATGTTATCGTGGTGGTGCTTGCCAAAACCCATGCCTGCTGCTACGGTATCATCGTTCAGCACACGCAATAAGCCAAAGTGTGTCCTTTCGGGGTTAAAGTAGTTTGCAAAACTAAATGTATGGTAACTGTTCAGCCAGCCATGGTCTGCACGGCCTCTTGTATTTGCTTTATGTATGATTGTTTTCATGTTGTTAATTTGTAATGCAAAGGTACTACCAATATACCTGTTTGGTGCTTGAACTAGGTTAATTTCTATCGTTGTGTCAGTCTGAGCTTGTCGAAGACATTTGTTTACCTGGCTTTGGCACAATCCTTTGCATCTATGTGTCAAGTACTACCATCGATACTCTACACCTCACGTGCCATTACTATATCTACGTTATATAAAGATACTATCGTCACTGCGAGTCTGACGCTTTGGGCAGGCGTGGCAGTCTCAGCGTTCCTCCTTTCATTGTCAAATGTCCACTGTCAATTGTCCATTATAAATTACTTCTTTTCGTATGTAATACTCAACGCTCCGCTTGGGCATAGCTTTACCTGATTCACAATCTTTTCGGTAGTGCTGGCATTCTGTTCAATCCAAGGCCTGCGTCGTGGGTCGAATACTTCCGGTAGGCCCTTAAAGCATACAGCACTGTGGATGCATACATGGGGTTGCCATACTATGGTTACTTCTCCGTTGTTGTAGTGTTTGGTTATTTTCCTTTCCATGAGGTTTAATCAATTACGAATTACGAATTAAAAATTACGAATTATAAAAGGCAAATTACGAAATTTTCAGATATTTTAATTCAGGGCGTTCCCCTCGTGCCTCGGGTCGGGCCTGTCTGCCGACAGGCAGGCTATCCGTTACAAGTCCTCGCTACGCTGTGGGCTTTACGCTGCTATCCCTAACGCAGAAAGCCACGGCACGTGAGGTGAAGAGAAGCGACGGTAGTACTTGACACATAGATGTAGAGTACTGTGCCAAAGCCAAGTTAAACTTGTTTTGAAAAGTGTTTCGGAAAGCTTAATGCACTTTCAGTTTCTCCACCAGATCGTTGGCCATAGACTCAGATGATATACCGTAACCGTTTACCAATACACCTTTCAGGTTGTTTTTAGGAGATGATATAGCATATAGTATCGATTCATCAGCCGGATCGCTGTCGCCTTCGAAGCGGAAGAACTTATCTACCACAAAATCGTCGTGGAATAGTTTTAGGGTGCCGTCTTTGCAGATCAATGAATCGTGATGAATGTTGAAGTCTTCGGTATAACCTTCTTTCTTCAACTCGTTCATTGCTTCCGATAATGTGTCGTAACTCATGGGGTAGGTATTAATTAAAAATTACTAATTGAAATTAAGAATTATAAATGGTATGATACGGAATTTTCGACTAAAGCCCCCGCACGTGAGGTAGAAAATGGAACACGGATAACACTGATTCGACGGGTTTTCACTGATATAGTTATCCGTGCGAATCGGTATTATCCGTGTCATCTGTGTTCTATTGGCTTATTTAACCTTAACTTTTTTCTTCACATCCGTCTCGATAGGTTTACGGAACACCACCTTATTATCGAACACATCCATAACCACATCGGCATTGCGCTCAATCTTGCCTGCAAGTATCTCTTTCGATAATTCGTTGAGTACTTGTTTTTGTATAAGCCTTTTTACAGGCCTTGCACCAAAAGCAGGGTCGAAGCCGGTATTGGCAAGCCATTCAATAGATTCGTCGGTAGCAGTTATACGAATGTTCTCGGCAGCTAATTTCTTAACCACATCCTGAAATTGTAAGTTCACAATTGCTTTCATATCGCTTTGTGCAAGCGGAGTGAACATGATAACCTCATCGATACGGTTCAAAAATTCAGGCCTTAATGTTCTGCGCAGTAATTCAAGCACATCATCTTTAGTACGCTCAAATACTTTCTCTTTATCCAGTTTCGAATCGTCGTAGTTCTCTTGTATTATATGCGAACCAATGTTCGATGTCATTATAATAATAGTGTTTTTAAAGTTCACCGTGCGGCCTTTACTATCGGTAAGCCTGCCATCGTCGAGTACTTGCAACAGTATGTTGAACACATCGGGGTGTGCTTTTTCAATTTCATCGAGCAACACTACAGAGTAGGGTTTACGCCTTACAGCTTCGGTTAACTGTCCGCCTTCATCGTAGCCCACATAGCCAGGAGGCGCACCAATCAAACGCGATATGCTGTGCTTTTCCTGGTATTCGCTCATATCTATACGCACCAAATTATTTTCGCTGTTGAACAGGTATTCAGCAAGCGCTTTGGCTACTTCTGTTTTACCCACACCCGTTGTACCCAGGAATATAAATGAACCTATAGGTTTTTTAGTATCCTGTAATCCTGCACGGCTACGGCGAATGGCATCAGCCACGGCTTCAATAGCTTCTCCCTGGCCAACCACGCGTCTGTGCAGTTCATCTTCCAGGTGCAATAGTTTTTCTTTATCGCTTTGCAGCATTTTGGTTATAGGTATGCCTGTCCAGCGCGATACCACACCTGCAATATCTTCGCGGTCCACTTCTTCTTTTAGCATGTGCGAGCCCTTGCCCTTTATCACATCCCATTTCTTTTCCATTTCTCCCAGGCGCTTTTCAGCATCTTTGGTTTTGCCGTAACGTATTTCGGCCACTTTGCCAAAATCGCTCGCACGTTCAGCTTGTTCTGCTTCTACTTTCAGGTTTTCAATTTCCTGGCGTATTTTATGTATGGCGTTCACCACTTCTTTTTCGCTTGTCCACTGTGCCTTTAAATCCGAACGCTTGTCGCTCAGTTCAGCAATGTCGTGGTTAAGCTGGCTCATCTTGGTTTTATCGTTCTCGCGTTTTATGGCTTCACGTTCAATTTCGAGCTGGCGTATCTTCCTTTCAATCTCATCCAGTTCTACCGGCACCGAGTTTATTTCTAACCTCAGCTTACTTGCAGCTTCGTCAATTAAGTCGATAGCCTTATCGGGTAAAAAGCGGTCCGTTATATAACGTTCCGATAATTCAACGGCTGCCACAATGGCATCATCTTTTATGCGCACCTTGTGGTGGGCTTCGTATTTTTCTTTTAAGATAGATATTGCATCTTCTTCGTTAGGTTCATCAACCATCACTTTTTGAAACCTACGCTCAAGGGCTTTATCCTTCTCAAAGTACTTTTGAAATTCATTGAGTGTTGTAGCACCAATAGCGCGCAACTGGCCTTTTGCCAATGCGGGTTTAAGTATGTTGGCTGCATCCATTGCACCATCGCCACCGCCTGCACCCACCAGGGTATGTATCTCGTCAATAAACAATATTACATCATCGGCGCCGGTTACTTCTTTCACCACGGCTTTCAGTCTTTCTTCAAACTCGCCTTTATATTTGGCGCCTGCAATAAGTGCAGCCATATCCAGCGAGAATATTTTTTTGTTCTTCAGGTTTTCGGGTACATCACCATTTATGATACGCATAGCTAAGCCTTCGGCAATAGCTGTTTTACCCACACCCGGTTCACCCACCAAAATGGGATTGTTCTTGGTACGGCGCGATAATATTTGCAGCACACGCCTTATTTCATCATCGCGGCCAATAACAGGATCCATTTTGCCTGCCAGTGCCATTGCACATAAGTCGATGGCGTATTTGTTGAGTGCGTTATAGGTTTCTTCCTGTCCGCTGCTGGTAACAGTGCTGCCCTTGC
>JABDCA010000063.1 GCA_013288345.1 Bacteroidota bacterium
GTTGTAAGTGTATAATATAGGTTGCTTATCGGTTGTTGAGGCAGGTAGGTTACAGCTAAGCACGCTATAAGGCAAGTCATTTTCAAATTCTCGGTAAAGTGTAAGAATCGTTCTTGGTTTGCCGCCTTCAATCTTACTTCGTATTTGATCAATTTGCGATATAAGCGGTGCCGCCTTTTCATTTTCAATGGCAGCTTGCTTTTTTGCTCGTATTAGCCCTGCCGCTTTCAGGTAACTTATAGGGCTGAATATCAGCAAAAGCCCTAACGTAAGGTATTTTAGTTTTGATGTATCGGTATAAAAAAAGGCAACTAAGAGCAACGGATACAAACACGCCGATTGTTTATTGAGGAAAAAGGAGTAGGGTACATAAAGGGTTAACAGAACGATATAATAGATAATTGATATGATGCATGCTGCCAGCATAAACCTGTTTTTACTGATAAACCATGAATAAACGGCAACAAGTATAACAGGTATTTGAAGCAAGTCGTAAAAGGGATTGCGTGAAAAGAAAACAAAAGCATTCCATGCAATTTTTCTAACCAGGTAAACAAGTACAGCAAGCCCTGGCTTGTCATTCATAATATGGGCAAGGCCTCCGGTAAAAACTGGGGCATTGAAGTACGAAAGATATAAGTATATCAATAAAAAACAGGCCAAGCTCAAACCCAATTTCTTAAAAAAGTCTTTCCTGGATTGGCTGAAGGCCAACAACCCAAATACCCAGAATACGGTTGACACCCTGAATAGGGCAAAGAACATTACTAGTAATATATATAACGCAATTTTACGTGTACTACCTGTGTCTATTGCTATCTTTTTAAGCTTGAGGGTTAAAATCACTGCAAACAGAATTTCCAGTGTTTCTGGATAAAAGGTGAATACATAACCTATCATAGAATAAAGCGTCAGGAAGGAGCAGATTATTAGAAGTTTTATTTCGGTACTGAAATCAGCTTTTAGTATTAATAACAGTATAAGTACTAAGCAAGCAATATTGGTCAATAAAAAGTTATAGTTGTGTATACCTGCTATTTTAGCAATACCTCCATAAAACAAGTAATACATAGGGCCGTACCAATTGCATTGCCATACTTTTGCTACATTTTCAGTATTACATTCTGTGGCCCTTACCGAGCCTGTTTCTGAAAAAAGCCTGGCGCAGTTATAGTAGATGGTTTCATCCTCTTCGGCCACAAAATACTTGCCATTAAAAAAAGCATAGCCTACCAGTACTACAAATAAGAGCAAAAAGCCTGCAATGGCATATTTAAGTGTTGCTTCCTTATTTTTTAGTACAGAAATCATTTACAGCCTTGGGGTTGTTTTTGTGTTTTTGTAAAGATACAGTAAGTCAGTTTTATCGATTAATGAAATGGAATCGAGGCTGAGCGGGCGCCTTGCCAGTATATAATCTATATGTAAGCGGCCGTATTCCTTAAATCTGGCTGAGTAGCTAATTCTGGCCCAGGATGTATCGGCAAAATGGTTGGAGTATGTTATTGGGTAGCTACTGTTTGTGGATGCCGGCAGATTAGCCATGAAAAGGAAATAGGGGATTGTATCTTCGTATTCCTTGTATAGGCATTCGACTGTAACGGGCTTATTGCCTTCAATTTTATTTTTTAGCTCACTGAATTGTTTTATTGCAGGCGCAAGCCTTACATTTTCAAGGTAGCCCCATCTATGGTTTTGTATCTGATCAAATGTTTCGGCATAAACTATGGGCGATAATACAAGTAATATTGCAAGAGCTGCCTTTTTTGTAACTGAGCTGCCGATATAAAATATTGCTACTAACAAAAGTGGGTACAATGGTGCTGTTAATTTATCGAGGAATACATGCTGGAAAGTATAAACAGGTATGAGTACTAATAGATATATAATACTAATAAGGCAGGCACTTTGTACTAATTTGTTTTTTATAAAGAATAACGATGCAATGGCAATACCTAATAGAAATAAGTATTCGGCATAAACTATAGGTGTTTGGGTAAAATACCAATGCATGCTGTTTAAGGCTGTGTGAAAAAGAAGCATTGCGGTAGATGGAGAAAATGGGTTACTAAGTAATAATGGAAACAAAACAATATGATAGCTTGCATTAAACAGGCGTATGAATATAAGCACAGACATAAGGCAAGCAACACCTAATAGAGCGGTTAGAGCGAATCCTTTTCTTGTTTTAGTAAACGGCAATAACCCGAATACCCAGAAAACTGTCGATACACGGAATAACGAGAAAAAAAGTATGAGGCAGATAAATAAAGCCTTAGTCCTGTTAACCTGTTTTCCTGAATGTTTGGAATCGTGGATTTTCTTGAGCAATAGGGCTAGGGCTAAGCCAAATAACAAATCGAGTGTTACAGGGTAATACGAAAACAGGTAATAAGCGTAGGGGAAGGCTGCAAAGAAAGAAAGATAAAGCAATAGCTTGGTGTTATAAGTAAAACCCGATTTGTATACCAACAAGAACATACCTGCAAGGCATAGCAAATTAAAAACAAGGAAATTATAATTATGTACCCCGACGATTTTAGTTATTCCACCGTGTAGTATATGATACATAGGGCCGTACCAGTTGGTGCCGCCAACTTTAGATACATTTTCATCAATACAATCAAAGGCTTTAACGGAACCTGTTTCACTGAATAACCTTGCATTGTTATAGTATATGCCTTCATCTTCCTCTACAATAAAGTATCTGTGCTTATAAAAAGCATAGGCTACAAATAATAACAACAGAAATAAAAAGCAGGCGTTCAGCCGTAATAATACCTTGCTCTTATGTGTGGTTAAATAATTAGAGTAGGTTTCGAGCATTATTATTACTGCTTCCGGTTGTTAATGACTTTATCAACCGAGTATTGGGGTTTTTCGTTTACCGACATAAATATACGGCCAATATATTCTCCAATAAGCCCAAGGCTTACTAGTATTAAGCCGCCAAAAAATATAGTGAGTACTACAAGTGTTGTCCAGCCTTCTACTTCAACCCCACGGTTATAGCCTTCCAGGTATTCTATTAAGTAAACTATACCCAAAATAAAAGATACAGCAGATGCTGTAAACCCAGTAAGTGTTACTAGTCTTAACGGGTAGATAGAGTAATTTGTGGCATGATTAACAAATACTATAAGGGAACGAAACAGGTTGTAATTACTTTTTCCTTTGTAGCGTTCATGGTGTTCAACTTCTACCTGTGTAAGGTTTGATGTAACCGTTAGTATAGTTGCATCAATATACGGATAGGAGCCGGGGAATTTTACTATTTCATCAACCACTTCGCGTTTAATTATTTTAAACGGAGACAGGTATATTTCTTTGGGTTTATTGAGTAGTTTTTCTGAAAGTCTGCCATTAAGGTTGCTGCCCATGTTCTTCCAGCCTGTTTGTTTTTTCTCTGGAAATTTTGCGTAACATACATCGTACCCCTTTTTGCACTGCTCGTAAAGCTTAAATATATCTGCAGGGGCATGTTGCAGGTCGTCATCCATAATTACCACATATTCACCCTGTGTCATACGAAGGCCGGCTAATAATGCACTATCTTGTCCGAAATTCTTGCGTAAGCTTATACCAATTGCTTTGCTGTTCAATTTGCATACCTCTTCAATTTTTTCCCAACTTTTGTCTTTGCTTTTATCATTCACTAATATAAGCTCGTAGTCATCAAAGCTGCTAAAGGCATCTTGAATGGCTTTATTGAACTCAAGCACACAGTCTTCTGAATTATATACCGGAACTACTATGCTTATTTTAATGTTCGTCATTTCTTTAAAAGCTTTTCATGAATTTGTATGCATTTGGCCCTTCGTTGAATAAGAGGTCGAGTATGCTTAGTTCGTGTACAAAGTCCCCATAAAGCTGAGTATACTTAGGGTAATCAGAATAATTGATATAGTGCACATTAATTCCTTCATTCTTAAATAATGAGTCATCTAAGTAGTCTTTGGCAGAAGGGCCTGTGAGATAATCGGTGGTATTGGTTTCTTTACAAAGATTAACAAGTTTTTCAGTCTTATCGCCTTTTAATTCAAATTCATTAGACCAGCGCAAAGGTGTTTTTATGCCGAGTATAGAATTAATGGCGCTAATAAAAGAATGATTGATTTTGCTAAGGTGGATTTCATTGTCATTTTTATACAATCCCTCAAAAACATCAGCATATGTTTTGAAGTGCGCAGCCTTCGAATAGTTCATCTGCAAGGTTTTCCAATGGTTTTCCCTCCAGTCAAGGTATCTGTCAGATACTACAGCTTCGTTTATCTTCTGGTGTAGTTTGCCTTTTACATCAATGGGTATCGTAAGCCATTGTGCTCCTTGTGCAGTTTTTACCTTGTTGCGGTTACGCCAGTCGTTTTTGGTGTATTGCATGTCATCATACAAAATCACCTCATCAACCATGTTAAGGGCATCAAAATAGCCTTTCCAGGGTATGTAATTAGTTTGTATAATGAACAATTTTTTCATGAAACAATAAACACACCTACAGGTTATAGGTCTTTTTAATATGAAACAGCGGGCGTTGGCGCACTTCGGTATATATGTTTGAAAGGTAACGGCCTATGATACCCAAAATAAGTACTATCAATCCGCCAAAGAAAAATATAGATAGCTGTGTGCTGGTATAGCCCGGTGGCACCACATCAAATAAGTAGCTGCTTAAATAATATAAAATGCACAGCACTGTGCCAAGGAATATAAAAAAGCCAAGATATATAAGGAAGTTAAGTGGTGCCGAACTAAGGCTAATGATCATATCGAGAGTCAGATCCATACGTTTAAAGAAGTTGTAATTCGAACGGCCATGTACTCTCTTTTGGTTCTCCACATTCAGTATGGCATAGTTTGCGCTTATATCGGCCACAAGCCCGTCAATGGTTCTGTTAGCCTCACCATATTTGGTAAAGCGCTCAATAAACTCACGGGTCATTATTTTAAGCATCAACTGGTGCTTAACCACATTCATTTTAAATACTTTGGTAAGCATGGCCCAGAATATATAAGATGTAAATGCGTCCAGTATGCCATTGCGTTTTTTAGATACAGTATAAACAATGTCGTAGCCTTCGGTTATTTTAGTAACCATAGCAGGTATGGCCGATGGAGGATTCTGCATGTCGCCATCCATAGTAATTACGTAGTCACCGGTAGCGTGCTGCATACCGGCACTCATGGCAGTATGTTGGCCATAATTACGGCTAAGTGATATGCCTTTTACATTTGGGTTCTTACTGCATTCAGCTTCAATGGCTTTTTCGCTGCTATCGCGGCTAAAGTCATTCACCAATATAATTTCGTACTTGCTTATTTGAAGGGGAATGTTCTTTACAATGTTTTCAACCAGCACAGGTACGGTCTCTGCATCATTATAAACTGTAGCTACTATAGATAAGCTGCTCATTATCGGTATGGTATGTATATATCAGTAAGGCTAAACTAATCAAACAACAAATATAGGAACAAAACAAAAGGGTTGGTTCTTTTTAGTTTTCAGGCCTTTTCGGCCTTTTTAGGCAGTATAATATCAGTTAAGTACGATGCGAATAATACCAGCATCATAAATATATGAACGGAATACCTTGGTTCCTGCAATATGCTTACTAATACCAGTACTCCGGCAACGGCCATACAACTGACAATTATAAGCCATGGCATAAAACCTTTCAGCCTATTACGAATTATATAAACTAAGATGCCAAGCACCGAGCCTATAAGCACAAAGAAGTATAAAGCGGTAAAAAGAGCCTTGATTCCCTTCTCAAAAAGATTGCATGCGGAAAATGATGGCATAGGTAAATAGCCTGTACCACTAAAGAGCATGAGGTATTTCAAGCCTTTTATAGGCCTAATAACTAAATACGTAAAGCGGTTATGTGTTACGTAATCGTTTTTGTAAATACTGCAAAGAATTACTATCCTTGCCTGTGTGGCATGCTCAAGCATTGTGTCGTGAGTATAGTAATAGGTTGCATATAGCTGACGTAGGTGAATAAGGCTATCGGTATTATAAGTGGTTACATTTTTAAATATCCTTTCTGGGAAATTATAGTTGATCTTTTCGGAAGGAGCTCGATAGTAATAAGCCATGCCGCTTGCATCGAAAGGCGCTCCATTCTCTCCCCATGCGTTAATTAAATCATCTATGGTGTTCCATGGCACTGAATAGAGTTTTCCATATGTATCCACATCAGCCGATGCAATAGGTATGAAATTACCGGTTGCTTTATAGTTTCTGGCAATCCATGCACTATCGGCGAGTATAAAGGGCATGCAGAATAATAGTCCTGTTCTAATGGCTTTAACAAAGCTGTCTTTCTTTACAAAAAGATGATGCATGAATAAAGCTGCCGGGAATATTGCAATAAGTAGGCCTGTGTATTCACGCAGGAAGATAGTCCATGTAAGGAAAGCACCTGAAAGCACAACGTGGCTGGCACGGTTGCCATCTTTTATGTATTTCACCAAAAAGTAAAGGGAGAAGATAAGTGCTGAAACTGAAAAGCTTTCTGCTATGATAAAAAAATCGAAAAAACCCGGAAATACTGCCAATACGTATAGGCAATAAGTAATATAAAAGGCTCGTTTGCTATCGAATATTTTAGAAGAAGTAAGGGCAAGTACATATACTGATAATGATGAAAGAAGAAACTGCAATACAATAACGCAATATGCTGCAGGTTGTGGGGAGCATATAAGCCTGAATAAAAAATAAACTACTGAATAGCCAGGTAAGCGTCCCGTAAAAGGAATGTTGTTAGAGTAACTGTATGTTCCGTTTTTGAAGAAATTATCTACTGGATCAAAAAAATAAGAATAGTCATCGCGGACAAAATAGGTGTACACCCTTTGGTCAGCTGGCAGGTGCACATTTACCAAATGCCCAAAGTAAAACCAAAGAGGACTACGAACTAATACAGCCAGTAACACAAACCATTTCCAGTTCGATGTATCACTAAATGCTGTTTTTATCTTCGATAACATAGTTTGTGCTTTGCCTGCTTTGGTTTATAAATATACTGTATTAGCTTTTTATATGCTGTTGTATAAGTCCAATTAGCTTATTGGTAGTTGGCTCGAGTAAAAAACCTTCTTTTATTTTTTTTACTGAGGCTTCTTTCTTTACCTGTAGATTATCCTTTTCTTTTATAGCACTTCGCATTGCCAATGCAATAACTTCAGGATAAGGGGTAGGTAATAACCACCCATTACTGCTATCTACAAGGGTAGATACTGAACCTACATTGGTGGCTATTATAGCAAGGCCTTGTGCCATAGCTTCCATAATTGATACAGGCATTCCTTCGGCATAAGATGGCGAAACCAATATATCGCAAGCTGATACCAGTTTTGAGATATCACTTTCATTATCCAGCTTGCCCTTGTATTGTACTTGTGCCGAATTTATTTTATGCTCATCGGGTATATTGCCAATAAAGGTAAAGTTGAAGGAAAGACTTGTATCTGCTAAAAGCTTTTTAAGTGCTTCATTTAACTCAGGTATGCCCTTGCGGCGTTCGTACCTGCCTAAAAAGACAAATTCTAATTTAGTACCAACAGGTTTGATTTCTTTAGTAAGCCATGTGTCGCTAATGCAGCCCGGCACTTCCCATATCTTTTCTGCCGGAACAATTTGCTTAAGCAGAGTAGTTATGTTTCCACCATAAGATATGGCATAGTCAGCCATATCAAGATTCTTTTGTACTGCATTCCTCAGGAAGAAGCTGCTTATTTTGGCTTTAAGCTCCGGTATTTCCTGGTACATTTCCAGGCCATGAAAGTGGACAGCAATGGGTGGAGTTTGCTCTGTTTTATTGTTTAGCAATTCCCAAGTGCAAAAACCTTGTGCAAATACAAAATCGGTTTCAGGAAGAATAGGGAGTAGGGCTTGATATATGGCCTTTGAATAAAGTCTTGATTCGGTAATATAGTGGAGTGGGTAATAGCTTTTGTGCGGAAAGGGTATTACAAACGAACGAATGTTTTTCCTCTCTTCTTCGGTAAATAATTCGAGCTTGCTTGCATCGCGGCTACTTTCGTTACAATGGAACAGGTAAACAGTGTGATTGTTCTTAGCCAATTGCTTAGCAAGATGGTAAGCATGTTTTTGCATGCCGCCAACTACATAAGGAAAAATACCATCGGTAAGTAAGGCTATTCTCATTATCGTTTATAAATAGAACACGGATTAAACTGATTTGGCTGATATTCACTGATGTAATCTGTGTTTATCCGTAACATCCGTGTAATCTGTGTTCTACTTCAGTAAAATTAATTTTTTTTAGCGAACCGTCCTGATGAGAGTATTTTAAATATGGCTATTGCCTGTGGGGTAAGCATTTGCTTATCGTCGTTATATATAATAAAGTCGGCTCTTTGTTT
>JABDCA010000064.1:0-5940 GCA_013288345.1 Bacteroidota bacterium
ATAACCTTGTTCGTTTTTTTATTGGTATTGATGAGGCCGATTATATTATTGCAGATATTAAGCAGGCGCTTGATAAAATATAGTTAGCCAATTCTTTCAAGGGAAGCCATGTAAAAACCATCGTGGCCGGACTCAGAAGGCAGTATCTTTTTCTCGCCAACTTTTTTGTAGCCTGCATTTTCAGCGAGGAATTTGTCAACCACCCGCTCATTTTCAGATGGAAGAATACTACACGTAGCATATATAACCCTACCACCCACTTTGGCCATTTTAGAGTATGAACTTATTATTTGATGCTGCTCGATCGTAATCCTGTCAATGGTTTCTCTGTTAAGCTTCCATTTGTTATCTGGGTTACGCCTAAGTACTCCAAGCCCTGAACATGGTACATCAAGTAATAACCTATCAGCCGTTTTCTCCATGCGTTTAATCACCTTCGACGAAGTAATTGGGCGTGGCTCAATAATGCTTACTCCTGCTCTGGCCGCACGTTTCTGCATCTCTTTCAATTTCCATTCATGCAGATCGAGTGCTAATATTTTTCCTTTGTTCTGCATTAATGCTGCTATATGCAATGTCTTTCCGCCACCACCTGCGCAGGCATCAACCACTCGCATACCGGGTTTTACATCCATAAAATATGCAACCTCTTGCGATGAGGCATCCTGCACCTCGAACCAACCATCGCTAAAGCATTGGGTTCTGAAAATATTCTGTCTTACTTCTAATTGCAATGCATCAGGATACGATGATAACCTCTTCGATTCAACACCTTCTTCCTTTAATGATTCCTGAAGTTGCCCGATAGAAACCCGGATGGTGTTGGCACGAATAATTACCGGGGCCGTTTCATTCAGCACATGTATCTCCTTTTCCCACTTATCGCCTAGTTCCTTGCTGCCAAGCTCATCCAGCCAATCAGGTATCGATTCACGTAATACCCTTGTGCTTTCTACTTCTTTTAAAATATCTTCAAATGGCCTTTCTCTTATTCCGTCAAATTCTTGCCAGGTAGGCAATTCATAACCTGAAAGGTGAAAGTAAATACCCAGAAGCCTCCATAATTTTTGTTCGCTAAGGTCAGGATCACGGCCATAGACAGCCCAGAGTTTTCGCCACCATCTTACTGTTTCATATACCGTTTCAGCTAAAAACTTTCTATCCTTCGAACCCCATTTAGGGTTTGACTTTAACATGTTCTTCACTACAGCATCAGCATACCTGTTGCCTTCAAATACCTGCTGCAACGCCTCTATTGAAGCCCTAATCAGGTTTGCATGCAACCTTTCATGTGCATTTGGCTTTAACTCAATCGAACTTTTTTCCATAACTAAATAATATCTGCACTACAAAAGTACAGTTAAATGAAAGACATATCTTAAAGAGAATGCTAATTAGAACTTGGCCCTTCTTCTTCTAACCTTAAACCTGTTCTTACTGAATAAGCCGGAATAGTGGGCACGGTATATATTACTACGGCCACGTATAACATAACCAACGTCAATTGTTGTGGTTATAAAGCTATCCTTATTGCCCGGATCTCCTCGTTGTTCGCCGGGTTGGCCATACTGATCGGCCCCTACACCACTTGCCGATGCAGCTGTAGTACGATTTGAAAAATAGGCCGCCTCTGCCTGTTTTTGTGCGCTGAACCCAAGATTTGACCAGGTATTGGCTGCGGGATATTCTGTACTAATATCATCGAGGTAATCTGTAAAGGTCTTTGTCCAGGTTATTGACCAGCCTATGCGGTATGTCTTTTTAATAGTAAAGTTAAAGCCCGCGCCAATTGGTATGCCCGGCTGTATAAGGTGGTAATGCACGCCTTCTGTTTCGAACTGATGAAGGCTCACCCAAGTAGGTAATCCAAAAGCATGCTCCGGATTGTAAGCATATGGATCCTGATAAAAGATACTCAGACCTGCACACAAATAGGCACTAAACGAGTTTTCGTATCTGTAAGTATTACCTAAGTCAGGGTTTTCAAAAAAGGTCCATTCGCCAAAAGCGCTAAGTTGAATGATGTCATTACGGAAGTTCAAGTTACGGCCCCTACGTGGGTCGTACCTTGAGGTAAGGCTATCGGCACCTGATATTCTAACCCAGTTCAACTGAGCTTCAACTGACCATGGATCACGTATCTTATATCGTGCATATCCGCCAATGGCCCATTTGGTCTCCTGCATCTTCATATCTAATACAAAAGGACGCTTTGACTGGTCTATTCCACCAATGTCGCCAAGGTAGTTAGATGCGCCAAGCTTCAGTCCGTAATCCCAATAGTACTGGCTAAAACCAACACTTGGTATTACGAGTAAAAGACAAGCTATAAGTACAACTTTCCGCATCAAGATTAACTTAGACCTACAAATATATACTTTTCCCTGAGAAACTATTGCATCTTCCTCCTATTTATATGGTTATCTGTCCATTACAATGTACTATTTTGTTGTTGTCAATATTTACATACCTTAGCTCAAAATTAAACCCTTTATGAACAAGAAACTCCTCTTTGCAAGTATAGTATCAGCAGGTGTTATACTGATGTCTTCATTCAACACATCTATGAAAACCCTTTACGACTTTAAGTGCAAAACTATCGAAGGGCAAGACTTCGACCTATCTAAGCTAAAAGGCAAGAAGGTACTGGTAGTAAACACCGCATCGAAGTGTGGCTTTACCCCGCAATATGCCGACCTTGAGAAGCTTTACAAGCAATACGGTGGCGACAAGTTCACCATCATTGGCTTCCCTGCCAACAACTTCGGCCATCAGGAACCCGGCACCAATGACTCTATCAAGTCATTCTGTACACGTAACTACGGTGTTACCTTCCAGATGATGCAGAAGATATCGGTGAAGGGCGACGATATAGACCCGCTTTACAAATGGCTGACCAGTAAATCGGAGAACGGTGTGCTGGATGCCCCTGTTGAATGGAACTTCCAGAAGTTTATGATAGACGAGAATGGCAATGTGGTTGGTGTGGCAATGAGCCCTGAGAAGCCTGATTGCGATAAAATAGTGAACTGGATTAAAGGCAGTAAATAGTGGTTTTAGGTAATATAAAGAAAAGCCCTGAAGCACGTGCTTCAGGGCTTTTTTCATTTAGCAATACTGATCGTAAGCAGCTTTCAGGTTTTCGGCAACCATGTTAGCTGAGTGCCCTTCAATATGATGGCGTTCGATAAAGTGAACAAGCTTACCATCTTTAAACAAAGCTATAGATGGCGAAGAAGGAGGATACGGTAAGGTGTACCTTCTGGCTTGTGCGGTAGCTTCAACATCGAACCCTGCGAAAACAGTGGTAAGGTGTTGAGGAACCTTTTCATTCTTTACCGATAATAAGATACCGGGCCTTGCTGCACCGGCTGAACAGCCGCATACCGAATTAAATACCAGCAGGGTTGTTCCGGGCTGGCGTATAGCGTTATCAACTGCAGTTGGTGTTGTTAGGTCTTCAAATCCTGAGCCCGTAAGCTCCGATTTCATTGGTTTAACTAGTGTTTCAGGATACATATGCTTATAAATTTAAGTATGCAAAGGTAGTAATAAATATGGCTCCTTGGGCTTATTATTTCAATCTCTTTTAGCCTGAAAATAAGATGTAAGTATAGTGGAACACTCATCTTCCAGTATACCAGTGGTTATTATGGTTTTAGGGTGTAGTAACCTAGTGCCTACCGACATAAACCCCCGCTTAGGGTCGGCAGCGCCATATACCAGCCTGCCTATTTGCGCCCAGAACGAAGCCCCGGCACACATTATGCAAGGCTCAATGGTTACATATAGGGTGCAGTCCTGTAAATACTTGCCACCAATGTGGTTGGCAGCCGAAGTAAAAGCCTGCATTTCGGCATGGGCCGTAACATCGGTAAGCTGCTCGGTAAGGTTATGGGCACGGGCAATTATCACACCATCGCATACTATTACCGCACCAATAGGCACCTCATCTTTATCGAACGCCCGCTTAGCCTCCTTCAAGGCTTCCCGCATATAGCGTTCATCTTCCGGCTGGGGCTCTTTATAGTTTGGTTTCTTCTCTGTCATTATACATTTACTTTTTCACCTTCATCGGCCAGGTAAGTTTCATCAAACACCTCCTTAGCCTCTGCCAGCAATGGCCTCAGGTCCTTATAGCGTGCCGAAAAATGCCCAATTATCAGTTTTTTTACCTCTGCTTTTTTGGCAATGGAAGCCGCATCTTTAGCGGTGCTGTGCATTGTCTGCTTGGCCCTGTCGCGCATGTCCTCCATAAAGGTCGATTCGTGGTAGAGCAGGTCAACCTTTGTTATTTGTGGTATTATCTCTTCATCGTATATAGTATCGGCACAAAAGGCATAACGGCGCGGCGGTAACGATGGCAGCGTAAGCACATCATTGGCAATGCGCTTACCACCGGCAGCCATAAAGTCCTCGCCATTTTTAAGCGATTCCATTTTATCTACCGGCACCTCATACTTCTCAATCTCTTCTTTTATAAGCTTACGGGCCCTTGGCTTTTCGGCAAACAGAAAGCCACAGCAAGGTATGCTATGCTTTACCAGTATGGTCGATACCGTTACCTTATCATCTTCAAACAGCACTTTGTTCTCTTTAAAATCGAGCGGATGATATATGATAGTGTACTGCAGCACACTGCGCGAATGCTTGTTGGTAACCTCTATTATCTCCTGCAACGATGCTTCGCAATACAAGTGCAAAGGCTCTGTGCGGCCCAGCAGGTGCAGGCTCGACAGGAACCCCGACAGCCCTAAAAAATGATCGCCATGCAAGTGGCTTATAAAAATGTGGTTTATGCGCTGAAACTTTATCGAGAACCGGCGTAGCTGCATTTGAGCGCCCTCGCCGCAGTCGACCAGGAAAAACCTGCCTGCCATGTGTACCAGTTGCGATGTGGGGTACCTGCCAAAGGCCGGTGTTGCCGAACTGCAACCTAATATAGTTACATCAAATGCATCCAACTTAATTACTTGTCTTGGCTGCGCCAATAAGGCTAATGCCTTCTTCCAGCGTAAGGGCGGTGTTTAAAATACTATCTAATTGCGATATAAGTATCAGCTTCTTTACCGATTCCTTCAACCCGGTAAGCACCAGCATACCACCCGAGTTTTTGCACAGGCGGTTGCCTACCAATATGGCGCTAAGCCCCGACGAATCGCAGTAGCGCGCATCGCTCATATCTATTATTATGTTCTTGGCTCCTTCGGTATTTATGTTTACTAGCTCTGCTTTTAGTTCGGGCGCAATAAGGCTGTCTAACTTTTCTGAGTTTATTTTAACAACCATGCAACTCTTTTGTTTCTCAATCTGTAGTATCATCTCTCGGGTAGTTTTTGTTGACATTACAAATATATTAACATTATCCGAATTTACAAATTTTCGCGCACCTCTCTGTCGCAGGCTTCTCGTCATTGCGAGGTACGAAGCAATCTCAGTATTCACTTTTAACTTTTCACTTTTAACTTCATTGGGCGTTACCCCCGATGCACGTGGGGTCGGGCTATACGTTACAACTCCTCGCTGCGCTGTGGGGGTTTCACTGCTATCCCTAACGCAAACGACACCTAACGGCACACCGTCACTGCGAGCTCCGGCTTTGCGGGCGTGGCAGTCTCAGTATTTGTTTGCTGCCTAACGCAGAAAGCCAAAAATTCCCCTGTGTTAATCGACAGGCGGAAGCAAAGAACCCGAGGCAGCGGGCTATTTCACTCAGTCCGCAGGACTGTACCGCAATGAGTGGTTCGTTCACGACCCCTAGGAGTGATCGCCTTCGGCTGTCTTGACCTTTTGTTTCTTTTCTGTCAAGAGAAAAGATAGAAGAAATATTTACCGCAAAGGACGCAGAGTAAACAGCCCGCAGAGTTCGCGGAGATAAGTAGAACTTCCACTTTATTAAAGGTGGGGGGGGGGGGGTGGCCGCTGCTACCCCCCTTTTCC
>JABDCA010000064.1:5950-8307 GCA_013288345.1 Bacteroidota bacterium
TTTATTAAGGGGGGGGGGGGGGGTAGCAGCTGCTACCCCCCTGTTCCACCTTAACTTAATGATTTTCAGTTGAAACCGAAGAAATATTTTTTGCACTTTGATACCCCCCCCGTCCGCCATAGCTTTAGCGAAGGTGGGTACTTTCCTGCTCTGCTCTTTGCAATGCTGCCTTTACAAACTCCTCTAACTGGGTAAGGTTTTCGGCTGAAAGGTTTTGCACCACTTCATCGGTAAGGGCTTGCCCTTTTACCATAACCGTATTATTATGGTTTAATATGTTGGTGTTTATTTTGCCACGGCTGCGCTCAATTACTCCCATAAGTTCCAGGTAAAGCTGGGCTGCCTTCAAATCGCCAAAGCAGGCTTTACGGCATATACGCTCTACTACTTCATCGAGCATAAAGCGGTTTACATTACTATAGCTTTTACGTATAAGGCTTGTGCCGTCCTGATTAATGTGATTGGCTACTGTTTTGCGGCTCAACTTTGTAAGCTTAGCAATGTTGCTTACAGTGGGTTTTACTTCTTTGCGCTGTAAATAACGGAGTGCCTCCGTTATTTTTTCATGGTTCGTCTCCCACGTAATTTCATTGCTTTCGTCTGGGTTTAGCTCTTGCTTTGGTTCTTCATTTGTGTTTGTTTGTTCCATTGTATTGTGGTTTTTGAGCGTTGGTCCCGATAGCTATCGGGATATGTTTAGATTGAATTTCCATCCGCTTTCGTTAAAACTTCAGTCGGACAAAGCAAAAATAAACATTATGTTTATTAATAGTAAACAAAACAGAGATCGAGTTTTCAACAACCCAGAATTGTTCTATCTAAACAAATTGAACTACTTCTTAAAATGCCGGAAAAGGTGGAGGGGTATATTTATAAAGAACTTTATTAAAGTACTTCAAATCCAATCTCTCTTAAATAATTAAAAGTGTCGTCGTAAAAACTTGGCAGCCTCGTTGGATCTTCATGATTGCCTTCTGGAACAACAATTATCATTCCTTGACGAGCCCTAGTAAGCAAAACGCGATATGCATTCTTTTGATAAACTTTTCTTTGCTCGCTATTAATATTGTTCCATTTACTTCCAACAAATGACTTATTTAACCAACCTTCTTTAGAATATCTAAAATCTGCATCCCAAGTTACGCACACCCAATCAAGCTCAAGGCCTTGAACATCAAACTCTGTAGCAACATCTTCAAGATAAAAAGATGATCTAACATCTTCTTTAGTATCAAGAAACCAATGTACGGGATCCATGTCTGATTTAACATCTATAGCGAGTGGCTTTAATCTTTCAGCTTGCGAAGAAACAACAATACCATAACGCTCAGTGCCACGTGCTTTTGTTTTTAGCCATTTCTTAGCTTCTAACAAATCTCGCGTAATCACTATTGGATACTTACTATTTATTTTGATTAAGGTTTCTTTTGCTTCTACAATATTAATATCCAATATTTGCTTAATCAATTTAGAAACATGCTCTGCTCTAAAAGAGCGCATAGACACAGCAAGATGAAGTTCAGGTTTAAATATTAATTTCGAAGACAATCCAAGTTTATCAAGCATTTTCTCAGAGCCGTATTCTTCATCCTTTAAGTTTGGTGATATATAAACATCCCATCCTTTAAATGATTTCATTATAGAATCAAGCCATTCATTAATCCCAGCCTCGCCAGTATTTATTTCCTGTCCCCCGCCAACAAGGCAAACAATTACAGCCCAATCTTGATGTCGGTCCAAACAAGAAATTAGAAACTCTGATTCGGAAATATTGAAATCGGGTTGATTCTTCTTCCTAATCATGAAACTAGAAGTCTGTTCAATATTCCAAGCTCTTTGCGCTTCATCAAACAATGCAACATGTTCCACTGGTGCCTTTAAATCTTTCAGGCAATCATCTCTAAAATGATGGACATTCTGTATAAATGCTTTCACTTCGCTTAATGCCACCTTCTTTGTTATTTTCTCCCCACGTTCTTTGTATCGTTTAACTTTATCCACAGCTAGTGCTTCACAAAGAATTCTTACAAGCGGACCATTACCGGAAAGAAAAACACTATTAAGTTTATTTGAAGGATCATTATTTTGCGTTGCTATTTGAAGTCCAACCAAAGTTTTCCCAGCACCTGGTACTCCAGTTACAAAACATATTGACTTACGAGAATTTTTCTTAGAAGAAGAAATCACCTCGGAAACTGCATTTGTCGTTGTACTTAATTTTTTAGCACTTGCATCTTTCCTTAAAATCTCAGAAACCTCATGGCCTTTATACAAGGCCAATGCTGCCTCAATTATTGTAGGGGTAGGTGAATAACTACCATCCTCCCAATTTGAATTATTTATTAATTCACCATCAG
>JABDCA010000065.1 GCA_013288345.1 Bacteroidota bacterium
TCCTTTCATTCGAAAATGAATTTGATCTGAGAGAAAGCTTTATTCTGCGTAGCTACTTTTACATTAAGCACTTTGCCCAATCTGAAACCAAAGCTTTTGGGCTTGATACGAGCGAAACCCGTATTGAGAAAATACCAATGGTTATTAACCCGATAACCAATATACCACTTAAACGAACAGACCCTTCGTTGCACCCGCATCCAAGCCATGTTCGGTATACCGATAACACATAATTGATCTTTCATCCTATGGCATTAGGTATTGTTTACACTGCATCGCTCGATACTACTGCGAAGGTTATAACAACCATTTTTATTCTGCTTGCCATCGGTTTGTGTTACTGGAGTATTCGCTCTTTACGAAAGGCTAAAAGAGATATGTTGGTTACTGTAATGCATATGTTTATCATCTTCGTTATGGTTTCGGTAGCTATTGTGTGTTTTCTGTTTAGTCCGAAGAAATATGTACTGGGTAATTTCGATATAGCTATTAACAGGCCCATTGGCGATGTGGTTATTCATGTAAAAGATATTACTGAAATACGTGGTATAAACCCAGGCGAACTGGATGGAACCGAAAGGACATTCGGAGTAGATGGCTTGTTTGGTTATTATGGTAATTACTACAACAAACGAGTTGGTAATATGAAATGGTATGCCACCAGGCACGATAATATGATAATGATACATACCCGCCAGGGCGAAACCATTATTATAAGCCCCGATGATAAGGATTTTGGTGGCAGGATACTTGCAAAAATGCAGGACTTGTAATTTTTAGTTTTATATTTCGGAATGCTATTTAAAAGATTTTCGGGTATAACCATTGAAAGCATTTTCTTTTATGCCTGCCTTACAGTAAGCGTTGGTGCAATTATTTTTTGCGGCTCATTCCCTACGCTCGATGGCCCTTCGCATTTGTATAATGCCCGTATTGCTGATTATATTATTGCAGGCAATAAATTCATTAAAAGCTATTATGCCCAAAGCACAACACCTGTTCCTAATATTACAGACCACTACCTGCTGACCTTATTCTGTAGTTTCCTTTCATTTGCTTCAGCCGAAAAGCTAATACAGCTTATTTGTGTTGTTGGCTTCTGTGCTTTGTTTCGCAGGCTGGTATGGCGCTTTAACCCATCCGGTATAGGCATGAGTATTTTTGCGATTCCGTTTGCTTTTTCACTTCTTTATTACCTCGGGTTTTATAATTTCTGTCTTTCATTTCCGCTCCTTTTTATCATAATTCTATATTATCACAAATGGTTTTCGAATAGCTCCACGAAGCCTTCTGCATATAAGTATATCGTTCTTTCACTTATATCAGTAGTTCTGTATTTTACAAATGCGCTGGCCTTTCTTTTTGCGGGCTTGGTTTTATTCATGTTTGAAATACAGATTGTTTTACCCATTGTGTTAAGAAAGGTATCGTTGCCAGAAAAGAATAATGCGCTGAAAAGGCTTTTGTTGTACACAATGGTATGGATTCCCGGGCTGATCTTCTTTGGCATATTTACACATAGAGTAACTATGATTTCTAATTGGAGTAATCTTTCAGTTACTGAATTGTTTAACTGGTTAAAGGAAGTGAGGCCACTTATTGTTTATACTGGCGATGAATCTGTTTATACACATTGGTTCTTTTATGCTATGCTTGTCGGATTTGGTATGGCTATATTCTACAGAATAAAGGATAAATCGCTTTTAAAATTCAGTGGCTTCGATGTTTTTTTGCTTGCATTTATTTTTACCCTAATATGTTATTTTGTAGTACCCGACGGAACAAGTGTGGGTATGATGTCGGTGCGCCTGTGTATTTACCTGTTTGTGTTTTTCTTGTTGTGGTTAGCCATGCAGAAAAGCAATGTTGCAATAACCTGGATAATTGCAGTTGTGGTAATGTGCATTCATTTCATGCTCTTTTTTAATGTGCATTTACCCGCAGAGACAGGACTCGAAAAGGAAACGGAAGTAGTAAGGGCAGCAGGGAACCTTATAGAGCCCAATAGTGTGGTGTTAGATATTGATGTAACCGGTAACTGGCTCTATGGCCATTTTGGCGATTATATTGCTGAAGATAAGCCATTGGTAATTATACCTAATTACGAGGCTGATGATTGCTGGTTTGGTACAATTTGGAATAACGATATGCCGCAGATAATATACAACGACAAAGATTCAGCATCGAAGTATTGCAACTTGCCTGGTGCCGATGATGCCAAAATGACCAAAGAAATTGATTACATATTTATACACGGAGACTATGGCGCTATTTTGAGGGATGCTAAGTGGTCGGGTGTAAAGGATGGGATAATAAAGAAGTATAAGATGCTTTACGCTGCTGCGGATAGCAATATTCACATTTTTTCGCTGGTAGTTAAATCTACTTCACCATTGCCAAATCAGCTACGAGGCCCGAATAAGATTCAAGGTCGAGCTTTATAGAACCAACTAGTATGTTGGCCTGCGCCCTAATAGGTACATGGTTCTTATCGTCCGATATCCATACCTGTAAGTCATCGTCGTGTTTAAATATGCGCCCTTTCTGCACCATCGGCTCAAATACAAGGCAGCGTATTTTGCCAATATCTGAATCAAGCGTATCGCGTTTAATGAATTTTATGCGAAGGGTCCATGTTTCATTATCTACAAAGGTTATAACACTGTCAATTTTGCCGGGCTTCTCATTGCTGTAATCGAAGTTGCGGGCAAAGTAGAATGACGACAGCATATCCTGCACATAGTTGGGTATTGTAAACTCTTTGCCATTACTATTTACCTTGTGGTATTCCTGGTCGTATACCTGATCCTGTGTAAACCTGAATCCTCCTTCATCAACCTTGCGGGTGAATATAAGAGCACACATTGATTTCTCATCAATGTAACTTTCGTACTTATCGCGTACTTTGAAAAAGAAACTAAATGCCCCTGTAGAATTCCCAGTGCCTATTACATGGTAAGAATCGCGCCCGCCAATAACCTTATTTTCGTTCAGCACACTTATATTGGCTGTTCCGGCATCTATTATTCCGTAATGTATGCGGTAGTTAAGTTGTTCACCCCGTTTAAATGCCTTATTGTCGACATTGCGCATATCTACTGACTGTGTATGAACGGGCCCGGGGATAAAACCCAAAACTGCAATGACTATAACTAAACCCAAGGCTTTCATTAATAGAATAACGAAAAATTACGCGTTTTAGTACTGCTCCTTATCGTTAGGGAAGTCTTTCTTCTTAATATCGGATATGTAATGACTTACAGCTCCGGTTATTTCTTCGTAAAGGTTAAGGTATCTGCGTAAAAAGCGTGGGTGAAATTCGTTGGTAATGCCAAGCATATCATGCAATACAAGTACTTGCCCGTCGCAGCCACCGCCTGCGCCAATGCCTATAGTTGGTATAGATAACTTGCTTGTTACTTCGGTAGCAAGCTTAGCAGGTATTTTTTCAAGTACAACTGCAAAACATCCTGCTTCCTGTAAGCATAACGCATCTTCAATCAGTTTATGCGCTTCTTCTTCTTCTTTTGCTCTTACGGTATAGGTACCGAATTTGTAAATAGACTGCGGTGTTAAGCCTAAGTGGCCCATTACCGGTATTCCTGCTGAAATAATACGTTTTACAGAATCTTCTACTTCTTTGCCACCTTCCAGTTTCACAGCATGTGCACCAGATTCTTTCATAATGCGTATGGAAGAATTCAAAGCTTCTTTTGAATTGCCCTGATAGGTACCAAAAGGCAGATCAACTACAACCAATGCTCTGTTAATGGCACGTAATACCGACGATGCGTGGTATATCATCTGGTCGAGGGTAATAGGTAAGGTTGTTTCATGGCCCGCCATAACATTCGATGCAGAATCGCCAACTAGTATTACATCAATACCGGCATGGTCAAGTATGCGGCCCATAGAGAAATCGTATGCGGTAAGCATGGCAATCTTCTCGCCCGTATTCTTCATTTCCTGAAGTACGTGGGTAGTTACCTTTTTAATATCCTTGTTGTAAGCCATTTTAGTTCTTAATTAATTCTTCAGTAGCGTATTCTTCAATAGGAGGGCAGGTACACATTAAGTTACGGTCGCCATATGCGTTATCTGCACGAGCCACAGGTACCCAGAATTTATTCTCTCTGAGCCAATGCAATGGGTAAGCAGCTTTTTCACGGCTATACTTATGGTTCCAGTTGTCCGATATAAGCGATTTGGCTGTATGCGGAGCGTTCTTTAATACGTTATCAGTAACATCAGCTCTGCCATCCAATACTTCGGTTATTTCGTTGTGTATAGATATCATAGCTTGTGTAAAGCGGTCAATCTCTTCCTTCGATTCGCTTTCGGTAGGTTCAACCATCAACGAATCATGTACAGGGAAGGAAACAGTAGGAGCGTGGAAGCCATAATCCATTAAGCGCTTGGCTATATCGGTCACATCTACTCCGGCAGTACGCTTAAACTCGCTGCAATCGAGTATTAGTTCATGCGCAACATTGCCATGCGTACCGGTATAAAGTATTTTGTAATGATCTTTCAGATTAGCTTTAATGTAGTTTGCACCCAGAATAGCATATTTGGTGGCATCGGTAACTCCGTCAGGCCCCAGCATACGTATATAGCCATACGAGATAAGCAGTATTAGTGCACTGCCCCATGGCGCGGCCGATACAGCATGTATAGCATGCGGATCGTTTTGCAATATGTTATGGCCCGGCAAGAAAGGCACCAGGTGTTTTGCTACACCAATTGGCCCCATACCCGGTCCGCCGCCACCATGTGGAATGGCAAATGTTTTATGCAGGTTAAGGTGGCAAACATCGGCACCAATACGTGCAGGGTTAGTTAGCCCAACCTGTGCATTCATATTCGCACCATCCATATAAACTTGTCCGCCGTTTTTATGTATTATTTTGGTTATGTCCGATATGGTTTCTTCAAACACTCCGTAGGTGGAAGGGTAGGTAACCATAAAGCAAGAAAGGCTGTCTTTGTATTGGGTAGCTTTCTCCTTTAAATCAACCATGTCAATGTTGCCGTTTTCGGTGCATTTTACTACCACAATTTGCATGCCTGCCATAGCAGCACTTGCCGGGTTGGTTCCGTGGGCCGAAGCAGGTATAAGAGCAATGTTTCTATGGCCCTCATTTTTGCTCTGGTGGTAAGCCCTTATTACCAGCAATCCGGCATACTCTCCCTGAGCACCTGAATTGGGTTGTAAGGACACCCCTTTAAAACCTGTTATTTCGCATAGGTATTTCTCTAAGTTCTCGTGCATTTTAGCATAGCCTTTTGCCTGGTCGAGTGGGGCAAATGGGTGCATATTGGCAAAGCCCGGCATGGTAATAGGATAGAGTTCACTTGCAGCATTCAGTTTCATGGTACATGATCCTAAAGAAATCATTGAATGCGTAAGTGATATATCTTTGTTTTCCAGATGTTTAATATATCTCATCATTTCAGTTTCTGAATGATAAGTATTGAACACCGGATGCTGCAAATAAGTGCTCTTACGTACTAAAGAATCTTGCTTCAAATAGTTCTCGGTAGCCTGTATTTCACCAATGGTAATTTCAATAGCATCTTTACCATGGGCCTTAGCAAAAACAGCTATAATATCCTGCAGGTCATTTAAAGATGTTGTTTCATCTAAACTTATGCAGATTTTCTGGCCTGAAACATAGCTAAAATTGATGCTGCTTTTCAGGGCTAAATTGCGTACTGTTTCGGTGTCAATTCCCGCAGGTAAATTTATCTCAATGGTATCGAAGAAATCGCGGTTCGAAATAAGGTATCCGAGTTCACTTAATTTAAGTGCTAAAAAGCTTGCGTTTTGATGCACCTTTTTAGCAATATTCTTTATGCCTTGTGGTCCATGATAAACGGCATACATACTCGCCATAACAGCCAATAAAGCCTGGGCAGTACAAATATTAGAAGTGGCTTTTTCACGGCGTATATGTTGTTCGCGGGTTTGCAACGCCATACGCAATACACGGTTACCTTCCGCATCTACCGATACGCCAATAATACGGCCCGGTAATACACGTTTAAAGTTTTCGCGGGTAGCAAAAAAGGCAGCATGAGGGCCACCATAGCCCATTGGTACACCAAAGCGTTGTGAGTTACCTACAACCACATCGGCACCCCATTCGCCCGGAGGGGTAAGTAATGCCAGTGCAAGCAGGTCGGATGCGACAGCTACGTAAATGCCCTGTTCGTGTAATGATTTGGTTAGTGAGCTATAATCTGTTGCCTTGCCGTTAGAAGCAGGGTATTGTAGCAATGCGCCAAACACTGTATCCCATTGTGCGGTATTGGTATTACCAACTTCAATTTTAACGCCTAATGGGGCCGAACGGGTACGGAGTACATCAATGGTTTGCGGGAAACAATCTTCGGAAACGAAGAAAGTATGTGCATTTTCTTTTTCTTTAGGTTTAGAATGGTAGAACATGATCATAGCCTCAGCTGCTGCCGTAGCTTCATCTAATAACGAAGCATTGGCAATAGGCATACCTGTAAGATCGCATACTACCGTTTGGAAGTTAAGTAATGCCTCAAGCCTGCCCTGCGATATTTCAGCCTGGTATGGAGTATAGGCAGTGTACCATCCGGGATTTTCTAATACGTTGCGCCTTATTACGGCTGGTATAATACAATTGTAATAACCCAGGCCAATGTATGTGCGGAATACCTTATTCTTATCAGCCAATTCTGTTATGTGTGCCATATACTCATTCTCGGTCATGGCTGCCGGTAACTTAAGTGGTTTGGTAAGCCTTATAGAAGGAGGTACGGTTGCATTAATAAGTTCGTCAATATGAGAGTATCCTATTTTCTGGAGCATCTCTTTTATATCGCTTGTGCGAGGGCCTAAATGGCGGTACGCGAAACTGTCTGTTTTCATAGCTGTTTATTACAAAATATAAGGGTGCAAATCTATGAAAAAAGAGGTTTCAACATTCAGTCAAAAAAATAATGTGAATAATCCATGAAAGTGCCTTAAAATAGTAGTATAGGGTGGAATGTTGGCAGCAATTCCCTATCTTTGTTCTATGAGGGTTTACGCTTCCATTTTCTTCCTGTTATTTCTTTCACTATCAGCCTATTGCCAATCTGTTCCCACCCAAGTTGTTAAAGATTCAATATTCCTTAACGATGGGAAGATATTGGCAACTCAAATTATTGATACCAATGGCGGAGAGATAACTGTATTAAAACCTAATTCGCGCAAGCATAAAAAAATTGAAATAGCCAAAGAGGCGATATTTTCTATTCGCTATGGAGCTACTGGCAGAGAAGATGTTTATTACACCTATGATACATTGGTAGATAATGACTTTACAGTAGAAGAAGCACGGAAGTTTATTGCCGGAGAACATGATGCTTTGGTTGGATTCCATGCTGTTGGAGTATCTATAGGGGCATTTGCTGTAGGGTTTATAGCGGGTGATTATGAAGGAAATTTCTTTGCCGCTTTTCCTCCATTCCTATACGACGGAATAATGACTTATCCTAGTATACATGTAAGGCATAAGAGTGTAAAGAATATGCAAATTGCTAATACAGACCCATACTTATACGGGTATTATTTAATTGCAAGTCGCAAGCGAATGCTGCATTCATTTTTATGGAGCGGTATAGGG
>JABDCA010000066.1:0-6372 GCA_013288345.1 Bacteroidota bacterium
AATGGCAATGAATAACCAGGACCTGAAGAAAGAATTGGAGCGCACATTAGACCTGTTTAAGCAAATGGAATTCCAGCAACAGCTTACTCAAAATATTCAGCAGCTTGATACACTTGCAAAAAAGCAAGAACAGCTTAGCGAAGATTCAAAGGCTAAAAATGCCAACAGCAGTGAGCTGCAGAAAAAACAGGATGCCCTTAACAAAGAATATCAGGATGTAGCCAAAAGTCTTGATGACCTGCAAAAAAAGAATGAGAAATTAGATGAGCCTACCGGTTATAAGAGCCCAGAGGAGCAAATAAAGAGCATTCAGCAGCAAATGCAGAACAGTAGCCAGCAACTTTCTCAAAGTAAATCAGGTAAAGCCTCGCAATCGCAAAAGAGCGCAGCACAACAAATGCAGCAGCAGGCAAGTAATTTAAGTAAGTTTCAGGCACAGGAACAAGCGCAGGAGGAAGAAGCTGATGAAAACTCCTTGCGGAACATCCTTAATAATCTGCTGGACCTCTCATTTGCACAAGAGGACTTAATGACAAAGCTCAACTCCTCAGGCAATAGTACTATGCAGTATTCCGATGTGGCCAAAAAGCAAAAGGAATTGCAGGATAATGCCAATAGTATTGCCGATAGCTTATATAAACTGAGTAAAAAATCACCTGAAATATCTAGATTAGTTAATCAGGAAATGGATAAGATAAACTACAATATGAAGGATGCAGTTGCTCAATTGGAAGAAAGGCAGGCTTCTTCTGCTGCCAGCCGTGAACAATATTCTATGACCTCTATAAATAACCTCGCCCTTATGCTTAATAGTGCATTACAAAGCATGAAAGCGGCTTCCAAAAATGGTAAGCCGGGTAGTGGAAGCTGTAATAAACCGGGTGGAAAGGGCAGTAAACCGTCTTCAAAACCATCTATGTCGCAAATGCGGCAAATGCAGGAACAGCTTTCAAAACAGCTTGACCAAATGAAGAATGCCTTAGGCAAATCGCCGGGGCCAAAACAAGGACAGGGCAATCAGCAAATGAGCGAACAATTGGCAAAAATGGCAGCACAGCAGCAATACGTGCGCCAAATGATGCAACAAGCCGAGGATGATGCTACCCAAAACAAAGGCGCAGGCGAATTAGGCAATATGGCTGATGAAATGAATAAAATAGAAGATGATATAGTGAATAAGCAAATTACCGAAGCTACTATGCAGCGCCAGGAAAACCTCGTAAAGCATCTTTTAGAGTATGAAAAGGCAGAAAAGACGAAGGGACAAGAGCCTGATTTTCAGTCTCATGTTGCGAAAAAGCAATATTTTGGTAACTCTATTCCGTTTTTTCAGTATAATAGTCTTAAAAATCAGCAGGATGAATTGCTTAAAACTGTGCCTCCCGACCTTAATTCATTTTATAAACAAAAAGTAAGCGATTATTTTAATTCGTTTCAGGAATGAAGAAAACTACTAAAGGAAAGGCGGCAACAAAAAAAGCACCAGCCCCAAAAACCAAACCCCCTAAAATGCAAAACCAGCAGTTAGAACTTGATTCGGCATCAGAAAGCATTCACATAGTTGAAAAGCTTATTGATACCATTTGTGCTAATTATAAGGTAAATGAAGACCATTATGGTAACATACTGGTAGCAGTTACTGAAGCTGTAAATAATGCCATATACCACGGAAATAAGGCCAAGCCCAATAAAAAGATACATGTTGCTTTCTCATCATCCGCTAAAGCCATTTCGTTTACTGTACGCGATGAGGGTGAAGGTTTCGACTTTAAGCACCTCCCCGACCCTACAGATCCTAAGAACATTGAAAAGCCGACAGGCAGAGGCGTGTTTTTAATGCACCGCCTTGCCGACGATGTGAAGTTCTCTGAAAAGGGTCGTTGTGTATCACTCAGTTTCGATATTCTTGCCAATTAACAAGCCCTTTGTGCCATCTCCTGTAATTATATTTCAAAGTGAGGAAGAGTTGGATTTCTCAGTTGGAGAGGAAAAGAAAATAAAAGACTGGATAAAAAAAGTAATCCGCAATGAAGGAAAGAAATGCGGACAGCTCTATTATTTCTTTTGTACCGACGACCATTTGTTGAATATTAACAAAGAATTCCTTAATCATAAAACATATACCGATATTATAACCTTCGATTATTCGGAAGGTGAAACTATTTCGGGAGAGATATTTATTAGCATAGACAGAGTAAAGGAAAATGCAAAAAAATACAAAGCAGCCTTTCAGCATGAGCTTGCCCGCATTATGATACATGGGGTATTGCACCTTTGCGGGTATGGCGATAAAAAGCCAGCAGCCAAAAAGGCAATGACTCTAAAAGAAAATGAGGCATTGGGCCAGTTTCCTGCCAAAAAGAAGGCTTCAGCAAAGCCTTCACGTTCATAACTATACATTGTTAATAAAATTTTGGTTGAGCCCTTAATCTGGTTTAAAGCCCTGTTACTT
Organism: Bacteroidota bacterium; assembly: GCA_013288345.1. Lineage (GTDB taxonomy): Bacteria > Bacteroidota > Bacteroidia > JABEUT01 > JABEUT01 > JABEUT01. Next base: position 2,453 of record JABDCA010000066.1, read on the forward strand.
TTGCATAAATTATAAACCAAAAACAACTGTTATGAAAAAGTTACTATTTGTTGCCTTCGTTTCCGGTATTGCTTTAGTAGCCTGCAAAGGCGGTGATAAGAAAGCTGATGCTGACAAAGCAAAGCAAGATTCTATCACAGCAAAGAATCATGCGGATTCTTTAATGAATGCAGCAAAAATGCAGCATGCTAAGGATTCAGCTGCTGCGCCTAAGGACACTACAAAGAAAATGTAAAGAAACAGGCTTATGCCTGTTTTAATACAAATTGTTACAGCATATCGTTAGATAGCTTCAAAAGCCCTGCATATATGCGGGGCTTTTTTGAATAAATACTTCTTAACTACGGTTGGTCATGAAAAAAAGATTCGTTTTTGCATCGGTACTGGTAACCTCTCTTTACCTCTCTTCCTGTGTTCCGCAAAACAAGCTTATTGAAGAACAGAATAAGCGTAAAACTGCTGAAGCTGCTGCTGCTGCTGCAAAAGCTGCCGATCAGGATTGTGAAACCAAAAAGACAGAACTGCAATCGAAGTACGACCAATTACAAAAAAGTGTTTCGGGCTTAACCCAGGACACTTCTATAGTAGGCACAAGCTACCGTGACCTGACATCGAAGTATGATAAACTGAACCAGATAAACGAGCAACTGCTTTCGAAATATAACCAGATGCTGCAAGGCAGCCAGGATAATGCACAAAAGTTATCGGGCCAGTTGCAGATAACCGAAACACAGTTGCTGCAAAAGCAAGACCAGTTGAATGCTTTGCAGGCACAATTAAATGCCGAAAAGCTTCACCTCGATTCATTGAATATTCAGTTGCAACAACGCGAAGCAAAGGTTAATGAACTGCAAAGCATCTTGAAGAGAAAAGATGCAGCTGTTGACTCATTAAAACAAAGGATACAGAATGCCCTTATAGGCTATGCCAACAACGGCATAACAGTGTACGAGAAGAATGGCAAGGTATATGTATCGCTTGATGAGAAACTTTTATTTGCCAGTGGCAAAACAGAAGTACAGGCCGAAGGTGTAACAGCACTTCAGAAACTTGCACAGGCATTAGAAGCCAACCCCGATATAAATATTAATGTAGAAGGCCATACTGATGATGTAGCTATGCATGGTTCGGGCGAGATAAAAGACAACTGGGACCTTAGCGTAATGCGTGCTACTTCGGTAGTTAAAATACTCTTACAAAACAAGAATGTAGATGCTCATCGTATTACGGCTTCAGGCGTAAGTGAGTTTGACCCGGTTGATGCTGAAAAAACCGGAGATGCAAGAAAGAAGAACCGCAGAACAGATATTATACTTACTCCAAAGTTAAACGAGCTGTTCAAGATACTGAACGCTCAATAGAAACCTATAGCGCGCCTTTCAGCACCGCATAGTTCCTGTACTCCAATATATAAATGGCATTATTGTCGTACCCGGCAGTATCACCTATCCTGTGCAAATCGAATGAGGTATGAATGCCATTATACTTACAATCGCCTAAATGGTCCTGCATAGCTGTACCAAATTTGCCCAATAAACGAACATAGTAATACGTAATATCAAAGCCCTGGCAAGCAAAGTTACTTGGCTCAGTATAATAATTACTTCGGTATGTTCTTATAAAGCCTTTGGTACACGAATCTGAATAGTTCACATAATCGTTTGATGGAAAGTGGAAGTTGAGTGTATCAAGGTTAGCCATATCAAGGTTATCGTTATTCAACCAATTGTGCATACCAAAAAGCACTATCGAATCATCATCGGCTAATTTTGAATTAGCAAGTTTATTTACCAGTTTAGCCACAAACGATGCCTGTTGGTAAGGTGCTACAATCACATTGTTCTTACTTCCGTCCATCTTTTTACCAAGGCCTTCCAGGTTATCCGAATAGTCAACTGTTGTCACAGAATCCTTATCAGAATAAACGCCCATATCTGCCTTAAATCGCTTTTTAAAATCCTCGTAATACACTTCATCAACCGCATCGCGATGGTGCAACAGAATGACATTACATTTCATATAATGAGAAACGATATAGTCAGCCATCCGCTCTACTTCGGTAACAGAAGATGGAGTAACCTTGCTGGTGTAAGCATTGTTCTGCAAAATGCTGTTATCGGCTACAATAGGCGAAACAATAGATATGTTATGCATAGCAGCATAACGCGCAACCTGCTTAAACTGCCCTGTTGAAGGCGGGCCAATGATTAAATTGGTTGATGCAAATGCTGGCACTTTCAATATAGAATCGAGCCTGTATGCAGAAGTATCGGAAGAAGAAGTAATGTTGTATAAATGCAAATCTACTCTTACGCCTTGTTTCTCCAGCGAATCGAGCGCTATCATGGCGCCCTGGTAAAAGTCAGTAGCTATTTGTGTGTATAATGGTAATTGTGCCGAGCCATCCAATAATCGACTCAAGCGAATCGTATCTGCATTCTCCGAAGTAAATGGCATTATAAGCGCAACATTATACCTGCTTAGTAATTTCGATTTATCTACGGGGGCAGAGGTGAACGTTGGCTGTGATAAAGGTTGCGGGGCTATAATGGGTTGATTATTTATTTGCTTTATCTGCCCCTTCGCCATTGGAGGCATTGAGTCAATGTGCTGATGGCCGACGAGATCTTTAAATGCTTGTTTTTCTTTAGTGGAATCATGAAGCACCACCGGTTGAGCTACAAAGGGGCTTACAGGCTTTGGCTGCGATAAAACAGGAGGTGTAGGTTGCGATTGAACAACTGGCTGTTGCACAGAATGTGCAGGTATTTTCAAGTTCTGACCTACCTGCAAGCCCTTTGCTTTCAACTCAGGGTTAAGGCTATCTAAAGTACTTAAGCTGACTTTATATTGCTTACCCAATGAATACAACGTTTCTTTTGCAATAACTTTATGATAAATGTATTTGCCCGATATTCTATCCGCAGCGGTATCTACAAGTGGTTTGTTTGTAGATGCTGTTGCTAATGGAATGCGCAGCGTATCTCCGGCCGAAATCCCTTCCATTGCTTTAGGGTTTTCCATTACAATATCGCGGGGCGCTACATCGTAATCCTTCGAAATACCGTATACTGTTTCGCCTTTAGTAACAATATGTACATGGTATGTCTTTCCGTCTTTGGTTACTGTTTTATCAGCATTCTTCTGAGAGAAAACAAATCCCGGTAACAGGAAAAAAATAAAGAGTATGAACCTTTTCAACTGCTTCATCAGGCAAAAACTATTCCCATTCAATGGTTGCAGGCGGTTTAGAACTTATATCGTACACTACCCTGTTAATCCCTTTTACTCTATTTATAATCTCATTCGATATTTTACCCAACACCTCGTATGGCAAATGACACCAATCTGCAGTCATTCCATCGGTAGATGTTACAGCCCTAAGCGCTACTACATTTTCATAAGTACGTTCATCGCCCATTACTCCTACCGAGCGCACGGGTAATAAGATCGCTCCCGCCTGCCATACCTTATCGTAAAGGCCGGCAGACTTTAGGTTGCTTATAAATACAGCATCTGCTTCCTGTAACAGCTTTACTTTATCTGCAGTAATATCTCCCAGTATACGAATAGCAAGGCCCGGGCCGGGGAATGGATGGCGGCCCAATAAGTTATCGTCAATATTCAAAGCCTTGCCTACCCTGCGTACCTCATCTTTAAAGAGCGAGCGAAGGGGCTCTACTATTTTCAGTTTCATGTAATCGGGCAGGCCACCTACGTTATGGTGAGATTTAATGGTCATAGAAGGCCCTTTAACACTAACCGATTCAATAACATCGGGGTAAATGGTGCCTTGTGCCAGCCACTTTACGTCTTCAATACGCTGGGCTTCTTTATCAAATACTTCTATAAATACACGGCCAATGGCTTTACGCTTTTTTTCAGGGTCTTCAATACCTGCAAGGGCTGTATTTATAAGC
>JABDCA010000066.1:6382-7342 GCA_013288345.1 Bacteroidota bacterium
GTGCACAGCTTATGGCCTTTCAGTGGGGTGGTAAAGTGGGTAAGAGTAGCACCCGGGAATATGGCAGGGCGCACCTGAAAATGATACCCTTTACATTAAGGCCCATGTGCTTATATGATTCCAGTACACTTTCAAACTCGTCTTTACGTAGCAACCCGTTATCTACAAAAATGCAATAAAGGTTTTTGCCTATTGCTTTATTAAGCAATACCGCAGCTACAGATGAGTCTACCCCACCCGAAAGGCCCAATACTACTTTATCGTTTCCTACCTTATTCTTTAAATCACTAATAGTAGTTTCAATAAAAGAATCAGCTGTCCAATCTTGTTTGCAACCACAAATGCCAACCACAAAGTTCTTGAGCAATTTAGCTCCTTCGGTGGTATGATATACTTCCGGGTGAAACTGAATACCATATACCTTTTCTCCGTTGAAAGAGAACGCTGCTGCTTCTACATCTTCAGTACTGGCAACCAGTTTAGCACTTTTCGGTAATTCTAATATAGTATCAGCATGCGACATCCATACCTGGGTTTCAGAACTCAATCCAGTTACTAATTCATTTTGGCCGGCAATCATTTTCAGGTGCGCCCTGCCATATTCCCGGGTGCTACTCTTACCCACTTTACCACCCCACTGAAAGGCCATAAGCTGTGCACCATAGCATACACCCAATAAAGGCAATTTGCCACGTATATCATCAAGCTTTACCATAGGTGCATCCTTATCGTGTACCGAAAACGGACTACCCGAAAGTATGATACCCTTTATACCCTGTAGCTCCTTCATGGCCTTTTCAAAATGGTTGTAAGGGTGTATCTCGCAATACACATTAAGCTCGCGCACCCTGCGGGCTATAAGCTGGGTATATTGTGAACCGAAATCGAGTATTAGTATGCTTTCCTGTTTATCTTTTGACATCTGGGCCGTTTTGGTATGCAAATATGCGATAAAAATGC
>JABDCA010000067.1 GCA_013288345.1 Bacteroidota bacterium
GTAGTAGTTAAGTCGTTTTTCAAGCTCTGCCTCAACTTGCGCATCGCTTACGGTAATAGTAGAGTCTTTTTCAGCTTCCAGTAATAATAGCTTTTGGTACAACAGGTCTTCGAGTACTTTACATTTAGTATCAGGGGTAGCGGCTTTTTCAGCTACATATTCCATATACTGGGCCTGAACATCGCTTTGCAGAATTATTTTCCCGCCCATTACAGCAACCACCTTATCAGCAACCTGTGGTTGGGCTTCGCAGCCAATAGCAATAAGAAAAACTATAGTACCAAAAATAAATTGTTTCATCACTTTTTTATAGGGAATAACGTAAAAGGTGCAAATTTATTGAAATAAGCGTGGAGCAAACTGAATTTTATACTTCTTAACCTTTTTTAACCCTTGGCAATTATCTTATCCACTTGCACCAACAGTTCTTTCTCCAGCTTAAGCACGTCGGCCTCGATCTTGGCTGCATCAGCTAAAAGCTTTTCCATCCAGGCCTTATCCTCTACTCCGCTTGCATTTATTTTTACGTTTAAATGCGCGCCCATAACAGCCGATCGGGCACACAAAGCCGCAACGCCTGCATCGCTCACCGAATTAGGATTACCCTTTTCGACCATTGCTTTTGCAAGGTGCATAGCTTCCAATGATTTTTGCATTACGGTAAAAGGCACTTCAATGGCGCCACGTGTTGCATTTTGTATAGCTTCTTTACGAACCAATTTCTCTGATTCAGTAGCCTTAGGCAAACCAAAAGCATCCATAATACGGTTAAATGCCTGTGTATCCTCATCAACTAATTTTAGTAATCGCTCCTTTAAATGCTGGCCCTGTGCGGCAAAGCCAGAGAACTCCTCCCACTTAGTCTCCCAACCTTTTTTACTGGCAGAAAGATTCGCGACCATTGCACCTAATGATGCTGATAAAGCCCCAAGATATGCTGAAATAGAGCCACCACCCGGTGCAGGCGATTCTGATGCTGTTTTATCAGCAAATTCGGTAATGCTTAAGTTTTGCAAAGCACGGTCAGATGCCTTACGCATACGGTATTCTATAATTTTCTTCTCGGGGTCAAACTTGCCCAACTCATCTAATCCTAATGATTTAATAGCAATATGTATAAGTTCTTTTTCCGAAACACCTACCGATCGTTGTTGCTTTTTAAGGAAATAAGTTCCTGCATCGAGCATTGCCTGTAAAGGAATAAGCCCAACAAGCTCAGAACCGGTTACCCTCATTCCTCTTGCTGTGGCGCTCTTACTGCACTCCTCGAAAGCAGCATGTACCGAGCTAACATTTATATTGGTCAGGTTCATTGATATTTGTGCCTGGCCATATTCTTCAATAAACCAGCCAATGGCCTTAACAGTCTTTAGTGTGCCAGGAACAACTTTCTTATTTCCTTTTTCATCTACTACTTCCCTCCCACGCTCACGCACATCAAATGCAATGGCATTGGCCCTGCGTACCGATGTGGTATTAAGGTTTACGTTATAGGCAACTAAAAAATCTCTTACACCAATTACTGTTCCACCCGAACGGACAGAAAACTCAGCAGGGCCAAAATCAGGTTTCCACTCTGCTTTTTTAATTTTTTTAAAGAATCCTTCGTATTCGCCTTCACGAATAACGGAAAGGTTATTTCGCTTTGCATCAGGCTGCGCATGCTCATACATATATACCGGTATGCTAAGCTCTTTGCCAACGCGTGCAGCAAGCTGGTTAGCATACTTAACGGTTTCTTCAACGGTAATATTAGCCAATGGTATAAGCGGGCAAACATCGGTGGCACCCATTCGTGGGTGTTCGCCTTTATGCTTACTCATATCTATAAGTTCCGATGCCTTTTTTATGCCTAAAAAGGCTGCTTCTACCACTGCTTGCGGGTTACCTACAAAAGTTACTACAGTTCGGTTGGTAGCCTTGCCCGGGTCAACATCAAGCAGTTTTATGCCATCCACACTTTCAATTTGGTCGGTTATTTGTTTTATAACTGAAGCATCAACGCCTTCGCTAAAATTAGGGACACATTCTATAAGTTTTTCCATAAATATGTTCTTTTTGGATGGGCAAATATAAATGAATTGATTTCATCGCTATTTATTGGCACATATAGCGTTGGTTTTCTACCGCTTTGCTATTGGTATTGCCCCCTCAATACAACACAAACTTAACATTCAGTTAATATTGAATTAGGGCGCTTTTAAGTACTTTTGAAACCGTATGAAAACAATCTATCTTGTCCGCCACGCCAAAGCTTCATGGGAAGATCAGGTACATGACTGGGAACGCCCGCTTACTGAAGCAGGAGTGGAAAGAGCCCAAAAAGTAGCCGGACTGTTAAAGTCAAAGAAAATAAAGCCCGACAAGATCATATCGAGTTATGCCTTCAGGGCCTTAAATACTGCGGTAATATTCGCAGTAGAGCTTAGGTTCCCCACTATCCAGATAGAGATAAACCAAAGCATTTACGAGAAAAAGGCCATAGACATACTTGATATACTGAGGAAACAAGACGATAAGCACGAAACTATTATGATATTTGGCCACGACCCGTCTATAACCGAATTGTATAATATGCTTACCCGGAAATTATTACTTAAGCTATCTACCGCCTCGGCAGCAGGTATTCAATTTAATGTTAAACAGTGGAAAAGCCTGGGTAGCACCAGTGGAAAAACCCTGTTTATTGAGCCGGGCAAATAACCGCTTCTTTAGCTATCATTCAATACTTCTATATTTGTATATAATCTTATGAAAAACATTTATATACCCAGAGACATAAGCTGGCTTTCATTTAACGAACGCGTTTTCCAGGAAGCGACAGATAAGGGTGTACCCCTTATTGAGCGCATAAAATTCTTAGGTATCTTCTCCAGTAATCTCGATGAGTTTTTCAGGGTTCGTGTGGCCACGCTTAAGCGCCTAATGGAAGTAAAAAAGAATGCCAAAGAGGTTATGGGCGAAAACCCAGGAAAGCTTTTGAAGCAGATACACAAAACAGTATTAGAGCAACAAAAAAAGGTAGACGAGGTATATACCGCATTGGTAAAAGAACTTGAGTCACAAAAAATTTTCATAATTGATGAAAAGAAACTAAACCAGGACCAGGCACGTTTTGTAGAGAAATACTTTCATGAAAAGGTATTGCCTACACTGGCCCCTATAATGATAGATGCTATACCTAAGTTTCCGTTTTTGAGTGATAAGGCTATTTACTTTGCTATTAAACTTTCTAAAAAGGGCGAAAGCGCTAAGGGAATAAAGTATGCACTTATTCAAATACCTACACACCTGTTACCCCGATTTATTGTATTACCTAAAAAACTAAGATCGGAAAACAGGTATATTATTTTGCTAGACGATATTATTCGTTTTTGCTTAAAAGAGGTTTTCTCGGTATTAAATGTTGATGGTGCAAGCGCTTATACCATTAAACTTACCCGAGATGCAGAACTGGATATTGACCAGGATTTTTCGAAAAGCATTGTAGAAAAAATACAGGCAAGTGTTAAGCAGCGCAAAACCGGTGACCCTGTAAGGCTTGTTTACGACAGGCAAATTCCACCTGACTTGTTGCAGTTTATAACAAAGAAAATAAAGGCAAAAAAATCGTTGACACTAATACCAGGCGGGCGCTATCATAATTTCAGGGATTTCATGAAATTCCCCAATGTGGGCCATAGCGATCTGCTATATCATCATGCAGCTCCATTGCCTCACCCCGACCTGCAAAACGCTAAAAGCATATTCAGTATCATCCGTAAAAAAGATGTGATGCTAAGTTACCCCTACCAGTCATTCAACTATATTATAGATATGCTGCGCGAAGCCAGCATTGACCCAAAGGTTGTGTCAATTAAAATGACATTGTACCGCGTTGCAGAGAACTCAAACATTTGCGCTACACTAATTAATGCGTTAAAAAATGGCAAATCGGTAAGCGTAGTAGTAGAATTACAGGCAAGGTTCGATGAGGAATCGAATTTATATTGGGCTAACCAGTTAAGAGAAGAAGGGGCCGAAGTAATATATGGTATTGCAGGATTAAAAGTGCACTCGAAGTTATTGTTGATTACTCGTAACGAGGATGGAGATTTTAAAGATTATGTACATATTGGTACAGGAAACTTTAATGAGAATACCGCATCGATGTATTGCGATCATAGCCTTTTAACTTCTGATGAAAGAATTACAGAAGAAGTAGGGAAAGTGTTCCACTTTTACCATAACAACTTCCATATTGGCGCATACAAGCACTTACTTGTTTCTCCGTTTACCATGCGCGAAAAATTATTGAAATACATAGGCAGGGAAATGAAGAGTGCTAAAGCAGGCAAGGAAGCCTATATCACGTTAAAGCTTAATTCGTTAGTTGACGGAGAGGTTGTAGAAAAATTATACAAGGCAAGCCAGGCGGGAGTTAAAATAAAACTTATCATTCGTGGTAGCTGCTCAGTTGTACCGGGTATTAAAGGGCTCAGCGAAAACATTGAAGCAATAAGCATTGTAGATAAATACCTTGAGCACGCCCGCATTATTGTTTTTTGCAACGGTGGAGACGAAAAGATATATATCACATCTGCCGATTGGATGTATAGGAACTTTGACCTGCGCAATGAGATAGCAGTACCTATTTATGATGAAAAGATACGCAATGACCTGAAGGCAATTCTGGCAATGCAGTTAAATGATAATACCAAAGCAAGAATACTTGACGCCCAACAAAACAATATGTATAAATTTGCCCTGCCCGGAGCAAAAAAGTCAAGGGCGCAGAATGATATTTACAATTATTTTAAAAGCCGTTTAGCTAATACCTGACCCACCCTTGAAATTTGCATCAATAGATATAGGTTCAAATGCAGTAAGGCTTCTATTTTGCAATGTTATTGAGGACAAAGGAAAGGTATCTTTCAAAAAATCAGAACTTATTCGTATACCACTCAGGTTAGGCGAAGACGCTTTTTTACGAAAGCGCATTACACAACAAAAGGCGGCAAGATTAATTACTACCATGAAAGCCTTTAAGCACCTTATAAGTGTGCATGAGGTAATCGATTATAAAGCTTGTGCCACAGCCGCGTTACGTGCTGCCGAAAACCGCGATGACATTATAAAGCGCATACGTGTTGAAGCAAAATTAAACGTTGAAGTTATTGACGGAAAAACAGAAGCAAGCATTATATACTCTAACCACGCAGCCGACCAAATTGATAAAGGCGGCTCATACATGTATGTAGATATTGGCGGAGGTAGTACTGAGCTAACACTTATAAGCAAGGGAAAAACAATAGCGTCTAAATCATTCAACATAGGCACTATCCTTTTGCTGTATGATAAGGTTGGCAAAGACACTTGGTTAGAGTTTAAAGAATGGGTTCGTAAATCGGCCCAGGGTAAAGGCGATATTACTGCAATAGGCTCAGGCGGCAATATCAACAAGCTATATAAAATGTCGGAAAAAAAGGGAAGTAATCCTTTGCCTTATAAAAAACTAAAGCTATTGGCCGCTCATATAGAATCGTATTCAACCAAAGACAGGGTAAAGATATTAGGGCTTAACCCCGATAGGGCCGACGTAATTGTACCTGCCGCAAAAATACTACTCACCATTATGAAAAGTGCAGGAATAAAAAACATAATGGTACCTGAAATAGGCCTTTCGGATGGCATTGTAAGAGGCTTGTACCAAAAGTACAAGTCTAAAAGAAGAAGGTAGCAATACTTTTATTTAACCATTTATTCATCGCAGGTTAATTTTTTATTAATACGAGTTGATGAAATTTGTATTGTAAAAAATTACAACCCATGATACAACTGTTCATCCCCCTGACAGGTTTAGTTAGTGTATTAGCTTACTACTTTCTTTCCCGAGACATGAAACTGACTAAAAGGCTCAATGAGCTTGAGAAAAGAAGAAAGAACAATGCAGTCATCAATGAAACCCAGAAGTATTACGGCTGGGAACTTCACGACCTTATATAATGAACCACATTGAAGTTATGACAATAGGAAAAGCAAAAGAGTTGCTGGATAAATCTGAAAAGTACATTGGTACCGAAGTAGAGATCATTTCTCTTTCCGCTAAGGATAATAAGTTCAACACCAGCAGTTATCGCTTAATAGATACGTTTTCGTATGCCTGGTCGATAGAGGATACAGAACCTACCATAGATGCATGGGCAAGGCTCGAAACGCGTGACGGACAGCGTATAATTGTATCTCTTCAAAAAATATTGAACAATCTTGAGAAAGCATCATGAGACAAAGACGAAACATACTATTCGTGATGTTTTTAATCCCTCTTCCGTCTCTATTGAAGAGGGATTTTCATTTGTATTCATTCCAAACCCCAATAAACTATAACGTATGAAAATTTTGTATGCTATTCAGGGAACAGGTAATGGCCACGTGAGCCGTGCCAGGGAAATTATACCTTACCTTCAACGCTATGGCGATGTTGACATTTTACTAAGTGGGAATAATGTGCATTTGAATTTACCTTATGAGATAAAATACCGCAGTACAGGTATAAGCTATCATTACGGAATCGATGGAAAAATTGATTTATTCACTTCATTCAAGAAATTTACTCCGGTAAAGATCATTAAGGAATTACTGGCATTCCCAATAAAGAATTATGACCTGATAATTAACGATTATGAATTTATCAGTTCATGGGCTGCATGGCTGGCTAATAAAAGGTTTGTTTCATTCGGACACCAGCCTTCGTTCTTATCGCCTAAAACCCCTATGCCTGAAAAACAAAGCATAGCAGGTAATATGATATTGAAATGCTACATAGATGGTCTCAGAACTATCGACAGCTATTGAAGTATATGCTGCCGGGCCATTAGAAACTAATCCTACTCCTCCATTAACTTGGCTCCAGGAGCCGTTATATTCCCAAAGAATTATTTGGTTACCCTGGCCTGCATCCACGAAAGCTACATAAACATGGTTTCTATATATAGCCATCGAAATAAATGAAGCCGTACTACCACCTCCGCTTGTATTAAAACCGGGGCTTCCCAAAACGGTCCAAACACCATTTTTGCAATACTCTACTGTTACCTTACCACCCTGCGTTCCATCATCAAAAGCTACGTAAGGCTGGTTTGCATTATCAAAAGCTAATGATATAAAAGTACAAGCAGATGCTCTTACCTGACCTGATGCCGTATTCCCTGCTGCAACCCACGAAGTACCATTAAACTTTTTTACAAAAGGGTATTTACCCGAAGGTATATCTATATAAGCAACATAGGTAGTAT
>JABDCA010000068.1:0-6632 GCA_013288345.1 Bacteroidota bacterium
CCTGCTGCATCGTTATATGCTGCAGTTAAATCAAGTTTTGCATTATTGGCCATAGTATCATTAATATGCAGCGTTCCATTCAATATACCCGGAGGGAAACCGCCTACTGAAGTACCAGGGCTTAAACCCAGATTTCCAGTTACTACTGTTGCACCAGTATTTGTTACCGATGACCCGGCTAGAACTGCCATAACAGATGCACCCGAAAGCGCTACTGGTTTTTGAGTTACAGTTTGAGTTGGTATTACAGTCGGATTAGTTCCTGTTGGAGAAGGCGATGGTGATGGGGAAGAATCGGATTTACTACAGGCAGTAATTAAAACAATGGATGCCAAGACGGTCGATATCTGAAGTGCAATTTTTTTCATTTGATTTAGTTTTATGGTGTAGAATAATTTTTACAACAAAGCAAAGATGCCATGTAATGTATCCATAGATATTACAAAATAGTAGCTAAGAGTTATACATATTACATAATGCGTCTTGCTACATACGGCTAAAAGGATAAAACCTGTTAGCTGTTTGTATGGAGCAATAAGTATTATTAGAATCCTATAGAAGCCTCGAGCATATAACCATCGAACCTGCCTGCATTATAAATACTGGTTGAGGCATAGTTTTGATATGCCTGGTTTACATATTCGGCTTTCATCATGATGTTTTTAGTCACAAACCAACCAATTGAAGCTACTTCACGGCTGATTATTACATCGGTAGGCGCACCAAGTAAGGTTGCCGTAACTGTATTATAACGGATGCCAATCCAGAAGTTCTCTTTATGTGCAGGGAACCTGTAAATTATATCTCCTGCAATCTGAGTTGCCTGACCTAAATTTCTTTTTGTAATTGCTCTGCCCTGAGCAAATTCATAAGTACCAAAGAACTCTAAGCCTTTGAATTTCATGAATAAGTTGCCCATAAACGTATGTACCTCTTCGCTAAACCCCGGGTTATAACGCCCTGAAAATGCATTGTAGTCATTGGCATCATTAAGTGTTGTTCCGTTTGCAATGCTCTGGCTTGACATTACGTCAAAATAATGCGAGCCGGTGCGGTCTCCGCCAAATAATGTATTGCTATTGGCGCTTTGAACAATATAAAATGAGCCTGTGGCCCTGAGCCTGAAATCATCACTCAATTGCTTATCGAAACCTAATTTTCCATGAAATGCCGGACCATAATAATTGGTTTTACCGGTTAATGAATCAATTTTAGATGCTGCAATAACTGTTGGGTCAAGTTCTCCATTTGTTATACCACCCATGGCTAAAAAACCACATGCAGGGTGGTAATTGATTTCAGCCCCAACTTCAGTGGCAAATTCGTCCATAATATAATTTTCAATAAAAGGGTTGTAAATGGTATTACCACCGTCTGACCGGCGATAATGCTGATCACCATAATCCACGTCGAATTGTCCTATTTTAATAGTTACGCTTTTCATCATACTATCAATTGCGCGGCTATGCAGGAAAAGCAGTTTGTCAAACTGAATATAGCCACCTTTTACCCAAGTATCTTCATGGTGCCTGGTCGATAAATATACTGTCAAATCCATCCTGATACCATCGGCCAATTGGGCATCAATATTCAGGTTGGCCATGGCTAAATCAAATCCGTTTGTAAGTGGTACAAGTTTATTTACATTACCTGTATATCCGGCTTGTGTCACCGGTACTGAATTGTTTTCATCGCGTAACCCCTGGAATTCTAGTTCGAAATTACCGCCTACCTGTACTTTCATTTTAGTAAAAGGTATGGTATCAATCTTTGAGGTTTCAAAGGTGTTTATACCGCTTTCATTATTGGGCCTGAAATATTGCATTTGTTGTTGTTGTGCAATAACAGAAGAACTAATAATAGTTGCGCTTATAATAGTTAGTTGTTGGAATAGTTTAATAGTTGTTTTCATAATATATAGAAGATGTATGATTTATTAATTATTTGTTATTGTGAAAGTTGTTTTAAAGTTTATGGTAAGATCATTGCCTGTTTTTAATGTTCCAAAAAGGGCAGTTGGAGGATCAATACCGTAATCTGTCATGTGTATTATTTGTGAACCACTAAATTCCAGCTTTGCATGATCGTGTGCTGAAACGTTTACATGCATATTGACTGATTTAGTAACTCCTGCAATTGTAAGGTTGCAGCTTGCTATAATTGCTGTTTCATTCACGCTTGCCTGTATTGATTTGATGGGGCTATTCAGTATTATGCTTATTTCAGGGTTTGTTTCTGCTTTTAGTGCCTTATAAGTGTTGTTGTTCATTATAGAGCCTTCAGTGCTTTTAATTGATTGCACATTTAGTTTCATGCTTAATGCCGTTAAATCAAAGCTCCCGTCTGTGTTCCAATCTACAATACCGGCTCCTGAAACAATTCCAACTGTTTCATCCCAATTGTGGAGATTTGATGTGCCGTGAATAGTTACCAGGTAATTGTTGGATAACATATATGTATTTCTGATAGAAGGAACTGCGCTAATAAACATGCTGGCAATTACTAACACCAAAATCACTTTATATAATTTCATATTGGTTTTCATTATGTCAATTAAGGATTCATTTTTTCAAAAATTAACCCTGCTACCAACCCTTGAGCTAATGCAAGCACAAACCATGTAACAACCATTGTAACGGAAACATTCATGGCGCTATATATAAGCCATAACATCGGTAGTGTGGCAATCATAACATATATTAAGCCAAATTCTATACCACGTGTAAGGCGGCCTCCTTTTAATAATGATTTAAATCTGTCCCAGAACCAGGATAGAGCTAAACCTATTATAAAGGGGTGAATGAAGTAGAGCATAAATCTGTCTCCTCCTGAATTAAATGCCGGATCGAAGTATTGTACCGCAATACCGGGAAAGAACCAGATTGTAACATATAAGCCAAGGACACTTAGAATTAATAACGTAACACCCGAAACAAAACCTGCGATGACTATTTTTTTCATAATAGGGTTTTTATATTGGACTTAATAGGGTTATTGGTTGAGCAATTTGAAAAGCTCTGTTAAATCGGGTGATAGAATAATTTCAGTTCTGCGATTCTTCCCTCTTCCTTCAGGAGTTGTGTTATCTGCAATAGGGTAATACTTTGACCTACCCGAAGCAATAATGGTACGTGGGTTTACATTATAATCTTTAGTAAGAATGCGAACAATTGAAGTTGCCCGCGCTGTACTAAGAGCCCAATTGTCTTCATATTTTCCTGTCATTGGTATGGTATCGGTATGGCCTTCAACCACGACAGTAATACCCTGAACAGTATTTAGGACAGAAGCTAAATTTCCAAGTGCTTCTTTACCTTTAGGGTCAACTTCTGCACTTCCAGATTTAAATAGCAGTTTCTCCTGAAGTGAAACATAAAGCTTGCCATCCTTCAAGGTAACAGTTAGTTCATCCGGTTTGAAATTTATTAGCGCATCTGCTACTGTTTTCTTTAATTTAGTCATTACGTCTTTTTGTGCCTGAATCAGCCCTTCTAAAGTCTTTAATCGCTTTGCCTGATCCTCAATGGTCATGGTAGAATTTGCCATGTCAGACTGATAATTAGCAGAAATATTACTTATTGAGTTTTTTAAGTCTGTTTTGTCTTTTTCCAGCAGCGCAACATGCGAATTGCAATCGTTCAACTGCGAGTGTGTACCTGTGCTATCCTTTTGAAGTCCTTTCACTCTTTTTTGTGAACTAACTAAATCGCGCTTTGGAACACAGGCTACAAATAATAGGGTAAGGCCTGAGAATAGAATAATGTATTTTTTCATGATGTTTATTTGGTTTTTTATTATTTATGTTTTAAGCTGTCAGTATTACTTTTAAAGCCTTTTCCTTGGCTGCATTTCCAAATGCGTCATAAGCTTTAACTATCTCGTCCAGCTTAAAGTGGTGTGTAATAAGCTTCTTAGGATCAAGTTTGCCAGACTGCACATTTTTGTATAGCATGGGAGTAGTTACCGTATCTACAAGGCGAGTTGTAATTGTTATGTTGCGCGACCACAACGTCTCCATGTGTAGGGTTACGCTTTTGCCGTGTACGCCAATATTGGCCAAATGGCCACCGGCTGCTACAAGAGTTTCGCACAGTTCAAATGTTTCCACCAGGCCAACAGCTTCAATAGCTGTATCAACACCTTTATTATTGGTTATGCTCATTACCTTTTCAAGGGCATTTTCTTTCGCACTGTTAATAATGTGGGTTGCGCCAAATGTTTTCGCAATATTCAAGCGATTGTCATCCTGGTCAATTACTATAATTACTGCCGGAGAATAGAATTGCGATGTTAAAAGCGCCGCTATACCGATAGGTCCTGATCCTATAATGGCAATGGTATCGCCCGGGCTCACTTTTCCATTTAGTACACCACATTCGAATCCTGTAGGTAATATGTCGCTGAGCATTACTAATGCTTCTTCATCTGCACCTGCAGGAATTGGATACAAACTATTATCAGCATAAGGTATCAATACATATTCAGCCTGTGTACCATCAATTAAATTACCAAGTATCCATCCACCTTTCTCGCAATGAGAATACATACCTTTTTTACAATACTCGCACTTACCGCACGATGTAATGCAGGAGATGATTACATGGTCACCTTTTTTGAAATTAGTAACGGCACTGCCCGCTTCTTCTATTATACCAACCCCTTCGTGCCCAATAATCCTGCCATCCGTTACTGCAGGCAAATCGCCTTTCATAATATGCAGGTCAGTTCCGCAAATAGTGGTTTTAATGATTTTTACAACGGCATCCGTTGCCTCTTTTATTATGGGTTTTGGCTTTTCTTCCCAGGCTTTTTTACCCGGTCCGTGATATACTAGTGCTTTCATATTGTATGTTTTAATAGTGAATACTTTTATAAGTTGCAAAGGTGAGCCACTAGAAGGCCACAAGTATTACACAAGCTGTTGCAAAGCTTGCATCATTCACATATTAAGTAGGAGTTAATCAGTAAGTAGTTTATTTACTTATTGTAACGGAGTAATTATTAGGTATTATCTTTTTGCCATGCTTATGAGCATAAACCTTAGTGAATTCAGCACCAAAATAAAGTATAATAGAGGAATAATATACCCAGGCCAGGATTAGAATAACTGAGCCCATGGCGCCATAAGCAGAAGCTATATGTGAGTTGCTTATATAAGCACCAATTAAAAATTTACCCGACATAAATAATACAGATGTAAATATGGCGCCTATAATTGAGTCTTTTAGTGATATGGTGCCATCAGGCAGGATTTTGAATATTGTAACAAACAAAGCAGTTATGATTATAAAAATGACTAGAATATTTAAGAAATAAAACAGATATACTGTTGCTCCCTGAAAGTAATGGACAAGGTGATTATCTAAAAAATCCATGAGTGTATTAATAATAAGCCCTACCAATAGAAGGAAGCCCACTGACCCAATCATGGAAAATGACATAAGCCTGTTTTTTAGAAATTTGGCAAGGCTGCGTTTGGGTTTTGCCTCAATACCCCATATATAGTTGATTGAGCTTTGTATTTCGGAAAATATACCTGTTGCGCCAATTAGTAGCACTATAATTCCAACAATAGTAGCAGCTATGTTGTGATTAGAGAGCCTTATATTCCTGATAATGTTTTGAATATCAACGGCAGTTTCATTTCCAATTAACCCCTGAACTTGCCCGAAGAAGTCGCTTTTCACTACAGTGGGACCTAAGAAAAAATCAAAGATTGCAATAAGTATAATGAGTAGAGGAGGGAGTGAGAATATGGTATAGTAAGATAAGGAGGCACTTAATGTAAAGCCATTATCTTTTATGAATTCGAGAAAGGAATTTTTAAGAAGGTACCAACAATTATTCCAGATACGCTTCATATACTCTATTGCTTAAAGGAGTTACATCCTTTCCATATACCAGTTCAGTGTCTTTTCCATTTTTTTATAGTGGAATATAGTGGTAATGATCTTTTGCAGGCGTGTAAATGCAGTTTCGCTTTTTACTACATAGTCGAAAGCTTTATGGTGTATACAGTTAACGGCTACATCAATTTTGTCCTGCGAGGATAACATAATAACAGGTATTTCGGAGTTCAAAGCTTTGATTTTATCCAAAGTTTCCAATCCGTTCATTGCATTTTTATCGATACCATCTAAATGGTAATCCAGAATAATTACATCGGGAGTATGTGATAAACCAGCAATGCAGAGTTCCCCTGTGGCAAATGTTTCAATGTCAAAATCAGCATGCTCTTTAAATTCAATTTCTAATGATTTTAAAAACACTGCATCATCATCTACTAAGAAAAGCTTTATTTTATTTTCTGTACTCATACGTTGGAGTTTTTAATAGCATTAAGTTCAACCTCTAATTCAAGACAGGCCTGATTGCAGATATTTTCGAGTTGCAAAACAAGGTTGGGTATACCATCAGCCTGTTGTTGTGTACTGGCATATTCCTGAACCTTTTTTGCCATGTTTTCAAAATCTGTACTTATACCCATTATTGCAAATGAAGGAATCATTTTATGCACGGCCGAATATAGTGATTTCCAGTCCTGATCCCTAAGGCTTTGCTTCATAAGCATGGCAAAAAGATAATACCTAATAATTACTCCGTTACAATAAGTAAATAAACTACTTACTGAT
>JABDCA010000068.1:6642-6854 GCA_013288345.1 Bacteroidota bacterium
CTTCATAACATTAATTAGAGGAGGTGTTTGTTCAAGGTAAAGTGATATCATTTCCATCATTAAGGCAGGATTTGATTTAGTGCGATGTATTAAATAAGCCATATCAATACATTTTAACTTTTTTGTAAGTACTTCTGCTTTTTCCTGTAATACGCCGGCAGGTTTCTTTACCAAGCCTATAATTTTACTATATAGTACTCTTTCGTCAATTG
>JABDCA010000069.1:0-6168 GCA_013288345.1 Bacteroidota bacterium
TTGTTCTTTTTTAGTATTGAATTGACAGTAATAAATTTTTAGGTTGAATTCCTTCCTAAGTAATGCTAGATATGCTTTAGCATCATCTGTAATAATGTTTTGCGAGACAATAATTAATTTTTTAATGTGATTTCTTTTTTTCCAGTAAGCATATTCAAGTAATTGTGGTAGTGCTTCGCGGATACATTGCTTAATATTACTTGAGGTTTTGAATTCATAAAAACAAAATGCATTACCTTGCTTTACAACTATATCTATTTTAGTGCCTTGACCAGAGTTATTCTCAGTTCCAACATTAGAGGCGGTATGCTTTCCAGCAAGTTGATTGTATGATGATGTTAGCATTCTATTATGAAAAAGATCAATTTGCCCTTTCTTTTCAGAGTATTGGGCATGTGTGTGTCCCTTTGAAGCATTATGACCTGGAGTAAATACAAAATCCTCATTCAATATAACCGTCTTTGTTTCGGAAATGTTTTTCGATGGTTTGATTTTTAAATGGTTGATAATATAATTTACATTTTTTGTATGCTTTGTAATATCAGTAAGGGTCTTGATAGCAATATTATGGTTTGATTTCCATCTACCTTTTAGTAGCCAATTTACGTTCCTTCTATGGGAATAATAGTTTTCTCGCTTATCATAAATGTAATCTGATGTTACAATACCGTACCCTAAATACTCGCGCCTGCCTTTTTTTGCAATGATTATATCTCCTATCGAGATGTTATTATAAAAATTCCAACAGCATAAAACATCATTTTTATGAGATTTACCATCTTTATAATAATTTTGAAATTTCAGGGCTATTTTTTCTTTTGAGGGATAGTTGCCGAGATTATCCATTAGTTCATCCCAACCAATTGCCATTTTCCCATCACTGTAGAATTCTTCCCATTTAGAAGCATTTTCTCCCGGAGCATAAATCCAATATTTTTTATTGTTTTCTATCATGAGTTTTGAGAAAAAATAGATTGGGAACTAAAAAAAGTTAGGACATCAATTTCCCCTCCACTATCACCGTCTCTATCAAATCGCTGCCAAAAGAGTAGGGTATAAAACTATAGCTTGGTATAGGCTGGGTAATAAAGATGCTTGCTTTTTTGCCAATGGTAATAGTGCCGTGCGTGTTGCCTACACCCATGGCGTAAGCAGAGTTAACCGTGGCGGCATTAATGGCTTCTTCGGGTAGCATTTTCATTTTAACGCAAGCCAATGAGAGAATAAAAGCCATTCTGCCTGATGGCGATGAGCCGGGGTTATAATCGGTGGCTAATGCTATAGGCAAACCTGCATCTATCATTTTGCGTGCAGGCGGGTAGTGTAATCCTAAAAAGAAGGCCGTGCTTGGCAACAGGGTAGGCATGGTATCTGATTTCAGCAGGCACTCTATTTCAGCATCACCGGTAAATTCCAAATGGTCAACCGATAGGGCATTGTTCTTAACACCCACCTGTATGCCGCCTGAGTAATCGAGTTCGTTGGCATGTATCTTCGGTTGTAGTCCGTGTTTTAAGCCGGCTTGCAAAATAGCATCGGTCTCTTCTACGGTATAAAAGCCGCGGTCGCAAAACACATCGCAGTAGTCGGCCAGTTTTTCTTTGGCAATAATGGGCAGCATTTCGTTAATAATAAGGTCGATGTATTCCTGCCTGCTTTGCTTATATATAGTGGGCATGGCATGTGCGCCCAAAAAATTTGCCTTTATAGTAAGGGGACTATGTTGTTTCAGTTTCTTAATTACACGCAGCATTTTCAGTTCGCCCTCTACCGATAAACCGTAACCGCTTTTTATCTCTACTGAACCGGTACCGTATTTGGTGATTTCATTGAGGCGGCGCATGGCGCTGTCAAAAAGTTCATCTTCCGATGTTTTGTTCAAACGCTCTGCCGAGTTCAATATTCCTCCGCCACGGCGGGCGATCTCCTCGTAACTGAGGCCACGTATGCGGTTCACAAACTCGCCCTCGCGGCTGCCAGCATACACAATGTGCGTATGCGAATCGCACCAGCTGGGGAACACAAACCTGCCCTCGGCATTTATCACCTTATCGAACTTGGCTTTCTCGGGCATACCTTCTTTCATGGTACCCATACCCGAAATAAGTCCGTCTGCTATGCTTATCCATGCATTATCGAGGCAAGGCAGCACACTCATTTCCTTCCCCGATAGTTTTTTACCGGGCGTGGGGTTAGCGCCCACAATGGTTTTAATATTTTCAATAAGTATTTTCATGCAAAAACAAATTTAAGATAAAAAGACAGCCACAGATTCACAGATTAATTTTTTTCACCACTAAGACACGGAGAGCACTAAGAAACACTAAGCTTTGGTTTGCGCAAGCCCCAAACCCCTAAAGGGGCTTTAATACAGAATAGAACACGGATAACACGGATGCAACAGGTTAGCACGGATTAAATCGGTGAATATCCGCCAAATCAGTGTTGTCCGTGTTCCATTACGCTAAATTTCGTTAAAATTGCATTAATGGCTGAAGAACAAAAAATAGACGAACGTGCCACGCTGTTTGCAGATGTAATATTGCCCCTGGCGGTGCCCAACCTGTATACCTACCGTGTGCCCTACGACTGGAACAACCTGATATTACCGGGCCAGCGTGTGGTGGTGCAGTTTGGTAAGAACAAGCTGTATATGGCATTGGTAAAGCGTTTGCATCAGAATCCGCCAAAGGCATACCAGGCAAAATATGTGCAGGATATATTGGATGCCACACCAATAGTGAATGAGATACAACTAAACTTCTGGGACTGGATAGCATCGTATTATTTATGTACCCCCGGCGAGGTGATGAACGCCGCGCTGCCTGCGGGCCTGCGCTTCAGCAGCGAAACACGTATTATCCGCAATGCCGATTTTGCATTGGATGAAGTGGAGCAGGATTTTTTTACCGAGAAAGAATGGAAGCTGGTAATAGCCCTCGATGCCAAAAAAGAAATGAGTGTGCAGGAAGCTGCTGAAGCATTAGAGATTAAAAATGTGCAGCCTGTGGTACAAGTATTATTAGCCAAAGGCTTTGCCATTATTAAAGAAGAAGTTAAGGAATCATATAAACCCCGCACCGAAGTATTTGTAAAAATATCTCCTGAATTATCGGAGGCAGGTTTGCGTGAGGCGATGGACACGCTTGAGAAAAAGGCAGTGAAGCAGTTGAACCTGTTAATGGCCTATATGCAATTGGCAAACTGGCATACGGGCAAACCCCTCGAAGTAAAAAAGAGTAAACTGTTATTGCAGGCAGGCACTTCTGCTTCGGTGCTTGAACAACTGGTGAAGAAAGGAATTCTGGAAGCTTACGTGCGTGAAGTATCGCGCCTGCCTTTATCTGATAAAGCTGTTGAGAAAGCCAATGCCCTTGCCGATTTCCAGCAAAATGCATTCGATACTATAGAGGAACAGTTCAAGACCAAAGAAGTGATTTTGCTGCACGGTGTAACATCGAGTGGTAAAACAGAAATATACATGCAGCTGATTGAACAGGTTATTGCGCAAAACAAACAAGTGCTTTACCTGTTGCCCGAAATTGCCCTTACATCGCAACTGGTACAGCGGTTAAAAAAGCGCTGGGGCAATAAAGTGGGTGTGTACCATTCTAAGTACAGCGACAACGAACGTGTGGAAGTATGGAACACCTTGGTAGAACCAAAGGATAGAGATTACAGCGTAATTGTAGGCACACGCTCTTCTTTGTTCCTGCCGTTTAAAAGCCTCGGCCTGATAATTGTAGATGAGGAACACGACAGTTCGTACAAGCAGCAGGACCCCGGCCCGCGATACCATGCGCGTGATTCTGCTATTTACCTGGCACACATACATGGCGCTAAAGTGGTGTTGGGCTCTGCCACGCCATCGCTCGAAAGTTATTACAATGCCGAGAGCGGCAAATACGGATTGATAGAACTGCACGTGCGCTATGGCGGAATGGAAATGCCCGAGATTGATGTGCGCGATGTGGGTGAGGAGAAGCGAAAGAAATTAATGAAATCCTTATTCTCTCCTTTCCTGCTAACCAATATTGAAGAGGCTTTGAGCAAGAAAGAACAGATAATACTTTTTCAGAACCGACGTGGCTTTGCACCTTTTTTAGAATGCAACGTATGCGCCCATGTGCCTATGTGCATTAACTGCGATGTTAGCCTTACCTACCACAAAAAAGCTGATCTGCTGCGCTGCCACTATTGTGGTTTTTCTACATCGTTGCCTAAAACCTGCCCTGCATGCGGCAACCCGAGCATACATGTAAAAGGCTTTGGCACCGAGCGGGTAGAGGAGGAGCTGCAATTGTTTTTCCCGGCTGCTAAAATTGCCCGTATGGACCTTGATTCTACACGCGCCAAGCAATCGCACTCAAAAATTATAAGCCAGTTCGAAGACCGTGAGATAGATATATTGGTAGGCACACAAATGGTTACCAAGGGCCTCGACTTCGATAATGTAAGTATAGTAGGTGTACTCAATGCCGATTCGGGCATGCACTTCCCCGACTTCAGGTCGGAGGAAAAAAGCTACCAGCTAATGGCGCAGGTGAGTGGCCGTGCCGGGCGCAAGAACAAACGTGGCCGCGTTATTATACAAACCAATAACCCAGAACATACCATTATAAAACAGGTAGTGAAGAACGACTACATGGGTATGTACACCACACAAATAGAGGAACGCAAGAAATTCCACTACCCGCCGTTTACCCGCCTTATAGAAATTACACTCAGCCAAAAAAATCAGGATGACCTCGATGCTGTATCGCCCGACCTGGCATTAGAACTAAAGAAACATTTCGGCGAAGAACGCGTGCTTGGCCCTGAATACCCTATTGTATCGAAGGTTAACAACTTTTACCTAAAGACCATTCTGCTGAAAGTAGAAAAGGAAAAATATTCGCAAAAGGTAAAAGCCATGGTCATGGATGCTCTAGCTGAGTTTTACCATAAAGGCAAGGAGTATGCCCGCACCCGCATTAAAATTGATGTGGATCCGCAATAATAATGTTGAATTTTTAAATGTTGAATGCTGAATGAAAACTCCATGTTTCTTCGTGTTCTTCGTGTCTCCGTGGTAAAAAATTTTGGCACAATTCTCTGCATCTATGTGTCAATTACCTGAATAGAGACTTTTCACCTCACGTATGGGAGGCTGTTCCTAAATTCGATGTTGAGGTTAAAAAATGAATATGCCGCCCCGATGGGGCTTTAATAGTGTGCGTTTATTTGTGCTACCAAGATTTTACCCCGATGGGGTATTTGAATGTTCTCGATATTTTTTATGATTAGAAATAATACCTTGTGTATTTAGGTCCCTGCGGGACGATATCTTGGTAGAAATCCTAGCTTTCCTGATATTGCAAGCCCCATCGGGGCGATATATAATTACTTATTTCTTTTGCGAACTTGCAACATAATCTTCAATCGCTTTATAATACGCATCAGCAACCAACTCAAGACGCGTTGGTGTATTTGCACCCGCAATTTTATCGCAATACCCCGAAAGCATGGTACACTCCTTGGCATTATCCTGGTAAAGTGGTTCGCCATAAACCAAAGGGCCTTTTATTAATCGTGTTAGTGCAAGGTCGCGACTATAAACTCCCACCACCGGAGTGGCAAGGCAACGCTCGTTTAAATAAGTGGCATCAGTCTTTTTTGCAACGGGCACATTCAAATCTGCTGATAAATGATTTACTGCATACGAACACAGCTTAACTGAATTTTCAATATCAGGGCTTATGAGTAAGCGCAATAGGTTCAGGCGCCCTGCCAGTGTTTTCAAATCTTTACTGGTTACACAACCACCAACGAATGTCATTACAAAATCTTTGTCGGTGGTTTTTGTCCAGCCTGTATTTTTTTCGTTCACATTGTAATGTATCACCACCGTCATATCCGGGTGAAAGGCGTTTATTTTTCTTGCCCTTACCGACATATCCATCGAACCAAATATCTCACTGAAGATCGCTTTATCAGCCATGTGTCCGCGAAGCATTGCAACTTGTTTTTCACTGAGCAGGCCTTCTTTCAGTAAGCTGTCAACATAGGCTCTGTTCTTTATTTTCCTTTTCCACTCATAATAACTTATGCCCAATGCCGATATGCCTGTATCGGGGCGCGAGAACATGACAACAGCTCCTTGTGCTTCCAGTTTTTTTTCTCAGCATT
>JABDCA010000069.1:6258-6563 GCA_013288345.1 Bacteroidota bacterium
CGAATGTGCCGCCAATATGGCCAGGATCAATAGCTACACGCAGGCCTTTAAAAGATTTTGCAGTTGCATGCCTTAACGAATCGTGCTTTATAAAATAATTCAGGCTATCTTTTTTCTCGAACAATAATGCTGCTAGCTCTTTTTCAGAAGTGCCGCTTATAATGTTCTTCAGCGAATCCACTTCCTTCCAACTTAATTTCAGTTCGGGCTTTCTTCCTGCCTCTTTGGCTGCTGCATCTGCATATAGGGCTATGCCGTTTTCACTTATGCCTACAAAGTTTTTTACTGCATGGTCCTTCGAAAAG
>JABDCA010000070.1:0-2549 GCA_013288345.1 Bacteroidota bacterium
TCAATAGATAAGAAATCATTTGTGTTTGCTAAAACCCCAATTATATCATTATCAGAAGCTACAAGGAATTCAGAAATAGAATCAGAATAATATGCTCTCTTCATTTTATAATTGGCCTTGGAATTCTTTATCTTCAATGGTTACAAACATATATCCGCAAGTCTCGTTAAGGCATTCATGAATTTGTGTACCATCATTTGAATGCGATAAATCAAAAATTATATTTGTCCTTGAACCACATTTCCCGCAAGTTGCAGGCTGGTCATTCGCCAAATATATCTGATTAAAAAGAGTTTGACTATCCATTTTCAAGTATGAGCGGTTCGTGTTAGACAAATATAATAATTGTTCTCGCGAACCAAAATTTATAGTTTTTGAGATTACTCACCCTACCCTCTCTACAATAGAGAGGGAAATACATTGGGCGTTCTTTTACCACAGGCTTCACCCGTGGCTACTAACATTTAACCCCGCTGGGGTTTAATACGCGGGTTTTCCTTTAACCGACATTTTAGAAATGTGGTAAACAAAACAAATCCTGCGTAGCGGCCAAACTAAACGCTGTTTGAGGTCTCGCAGTCTTGCGGACGCGAGTTCGTTTAGTTAAGCGGAGAAGGATGTAGTTTTGTCCACATTCCTAAGAAGTCTTGACCTTTTGTTTCTTTTCTGTCAAGAGAAAAGAATAAAGACAAATACTGAGATTGTAATAAATACAAAATTACTCACCCTACCCTCTCTACAATAGAGAGGAAATACATGGGGTGTTCTTTTACCACGGGCTTCACCCGTGGCTACTAACATTTAACCCCTCTGGGGTTTAGAACAACAGCATTAATTCGTGTAATTCGTGGCTACAATTACGCAGCATCATGTATTCGATTCGTAATTACTCGCTGATTAGCCAATTTTTAATTACTGAGCTCGTGATTGCTCCGCAATTGCTAATTCCTAATTATTAATTCCTAATTGATTTTCAGGCTTGTTTTTCCTTCAATTCCCTAAGGAACTTCGACACATAGATAAAGTCATTAAGCTCTTTATTATCGGTATGCAAAATGGTTTTATTATCGCCTTCCCACCATTTTTGCTGGTTGCATATATACACCACCTTATCGCCAATTTCCATTACCGAGTTCATATCGTGGGTAATAACAATGGTGGTAATATTAAACTCTAATGTAATTTCTTTTATAAGCTTATCAATTAAAATAGATGTCTTGGGGTCGAGGCCCGAGTTTGGCTCATCGCAAAACAGGTATTTAGGGCTGGTACTTATGGCACGTGCAATGGCCACACGCTTTTTCATTCCACCGCTAATCTCCGAAGGGTAAAGGTGGTTCACATCTTTCAGGTTAACACGCTCAAGGCAAAAATTGGCACGCTCCAGCATCTGCTCCTGGGTCATATCGGTAAACATAGCCAAAGGGAATATTACGTTCTCCTCCACCGTTTTACTATCAAACAGCGCCCCACCCTGAAACAGCATACCTATTTCGGTACGCAGGTGTTGCTTTTCGCGTATGCTCATTTTAATAAAGTCCTTGCCATCATACAGCACCTCACCACTATCTACCTGCGTTAGGCCTACCATGCACTTAAGCAATACTGTTTTGCCCGAGCCGCTTTCGCCAATTATAAGGTTGGTTTTGCCCTGATCAAACTTGCACGAAAAATCTTTGGTAACGTGCCTGTCGCCAAAATGCTTGTTTATGTTTTTAAGTTCAAGCATATCGGTTAAAGCAATAGTTGGGTTAGTAAAAAGTTAAACACCAATATTAATATACTGCAATACACTACTGCTTTGGTGCTGCTGCGGCCCACTTCTAACGAGCCCCCATCGGTATAATAGCCATGGTATGCCGATACCGATGCAATGATAAAAGCAAACACCGTTGCCTTAATCAACGCATATGTAACATTACCCGGGTCGAACTGGTATTGTATGCCGGTTTGGTATTGATACGAGGTAACTACGTGTGTAATTACACCCATTATCCAACCGCCAATAACACCCAAAAACATACTTATTAAAATTAAAAACGGATTAATAAGCGTAAAGGCCGCTATTTTGGGTAATATTAAAAACGCTCGGGAGTTTACACCCATAATTTCCAATGCATCTATCTGTTCGGTTACACGCATGGTACCAATCTCCGAAGCAATATTCGAACCCACCTTGCCGGCAAGTATAAGGCTAACCATAGTAGGCGAAAACTCCAGGATCATAGATTGCCTGGCGGTGAAACCAACAGCATAAATAGGTACCCACGGGCTTGTAAAGCCATAGGCCGCCTGTATGGTAATAACCGCACCCATAAAAAACGATATGATGGCAATAATGGGCAGCGAGTTCAACCCCAGGTTATCTACCTCGTGGAAAAACTCTTTTTTATAAACGCCAAACTTCTCAGGCTTTGAGAACACTTGCCGCATCATTAAAAAATAACGCCCGGTATGGAAGAAAAAACTTTTCACAATAGCCTCCAAAATTAGCGTTTTTTAGGGATTAGAGGAAAAGCAATAATAGCCACAGATTCACAGATTATATA
>JABDCA010000070.1:2559-6068 GCA_013288345.1 Bacteroidota bacterium
CCCTGAAACAGCATACCTATTTCGGTACGCAGGTGTTGCTTTTCGCGTATGCTCATTTTAATAGCCACAGATTCACAGATTATATATTTACTATGCGTTTGCCCCAAACCCCTAAAGGGGCTTTAACAATTCCTAATTTTTAATTTCTAATTCTTAATTGATTTTGGGCGTTCCCCTCCTATCGTCGGGTCGGGCTATCCGTTACAACTCCTCGCTTCGCTGTGGGGTTTCCACTACTATCCCTAACGCAAAAGACAAATTCCCCTGTGCCCCTACCGACCTTTTATAAATGCTGTTCACAAAACAAGTCCTGCGCAACGACCAAACTAAACGCTGTTTGAGTGCCCCTAAGGCACGAGTTCGTTTAGTTAAGTGAAGCGGGGCGTAGTTTTGTCCGCATTTATAAGTAGTCTTGATTTTTCTTGGTTCTTACTTTGTATCAAGACAAAGAAGAACATAGAATTCAATGTACTTTGCAGTTGTTTGTCAACTATTCACTCTTCACTTTTCACTATTCACTCGTATTGTCTTATATTTGTACTACTATGAATTCCCGTAAGCGCCTGTTGGTATACATAATAGTGGCATCGTTAGTACTGCCCGGCTGCTTTATTTTCCGCCCTAAGAACCAATGCGGGGGCTGCGCCGATTTTAAAAGCGTGCAAACGAAACCCTTTAAAGGCAGATAGCCCCAAAGGGTATGGCAATAAGTTCAAAAAAAATAGGCCTCTTCTTCGGTTCGTTTAACCCCATACACATTGGCCACCTTGTTATTGCCGAGTATATGGTTGAGTTTACCGAGCTCGATAAGGTTTGGTTTGTAGTATCGCCACAAAACCCGCTGAAGCCTGAGCGCAGCCTGCTGTCAGAAACACAGCGCCTGCAGATGGTGCGCCGTGCCATAGAAGATGATAACCGCTTTAAAGCAAGCACCATCGAGTTCGATCTGCCACGCCCGTCGTACACCATAAACACCATCACCCATCTCAACGAAAAATATCCTAAGCAGCAATTTGCTTTAATAATGGGTGCCGATAATATTACCACCCTGCACAAGTGGAAAAACTACGAGCAGCTTTTAGAACAAAATGAAATTTATGTTTATCCCCGTAAGGAATCTTATGATATACCTGCCTATGCACTAAGGCCATCGGTGCATATAACCGAGGCACCTGTAATGGAAATATCATCGACGTTTATACGCAATGCTATAAAGGATAAAAAAAATGTAAGCAATATGCTACCTGCCCCGGTAGCCGAATACATTAAAGAGATGCGCTTTTATCAAAAGCAGGACGCTTAGTCTTCACCGTATTTACCAGCGAATTAAGTATCAGCAATCCATCGGTGTTTGCAAGCAGATCATCGGCAGCACGCTCTGGGTGAGGCATCATACCAAATACATTTTTTGTTTCGTTGCAAATACCTGCAATGTTTTCTAATGAACCGTTAGGGTTACCGGCATCGGTTATTTCTCCCTGCTCGGTGCAATAACGGAACACCACCTGTCCGTTCTTATTCATGCTTGCAAGTGTTGCAGCATCGGCATAAAAGCGTCCCTCGCCATGGGCAATAGGGTTGTTCAATATCTTACCCTTCGGAATGTTTTTAGTAAGCGCAGTATTATCATTCTGCACGGAGAGATACACATTTTTACAAGAAAACTTACGGCTTGTATTGGCTAATAATGCACCCGGCAAAAGGCCTGCTTCGCACAACACCTGGAATCCGTTACATACACCAAATACATATCCGCCATTTTTGCTGAACTCAGCTACTTCGGTCATTATAGGAGAAAATTTTGACAAAGCGCCCGAACGCAGGTAATCGCCAAATGAAAAGCCACCCGGAAGTATAATAGCATCGCAGCCTTGCAAGTCGGTTTCCTTATGCCACAGTGGAACTGCTTTTTGCTTCAAGGTATGCTCTAAAACATACAACATATCATGGTCGCAATTCGACCCCGGGAAAACTACTACTCCAAACTTTGCCATTTCTTTAAATATAGGTTGCAAATTTACGAAATGTAATTGAGAAGCGCTCCATCAAAAAAACTAGAAAAACAAACTTAGCCCGATAGAAACCAAGAGGCACAAAAACAAAAATTCGGGCCAGATGGATGATTTGGCTTTTAAAAAGTAATTAGAGAAAATAAAAGATACAGGCATAGCCAATACCACCAACGATCTGGCATCGCGCTGTGGCGATATAAATACAGATACCAAAGCAAAAAACACGAACCACAACATCAGTGCCCAAATTTTTTGAGCCTTTACCACGTTGTCGGCCATTTTATTAATGAACAACCAGAAGCAAGCTATACTTACACTTAATACAGTAATAAGCATTAGCCATTCCTCCCATGTAAACGACCAGTGCTTTCTGTAATTGCTTGTTATTAAGTTCAGCTTATCGTACCAGGGCAATGATGGTGCAATAAACAAATACTGGTATGCCAGTGCAAAGCCAAAAGGCAACACAAAGCCAATAAGTGCTGCCACCCATTCGCGCCATATCAGCGAACGTATAGTGAGTATAGCTATCCATAAAAAAAGTATAAATATTATAAGAGGCGAATAAAACAACGATGCAATACCAATAAACAGGCCCGCATCAAAAACTTCCGATAGGGCCTTATCCTTTTTATAGCTTGCTGCCAGCCTGCGCATGGCAAGTATTAAAAACAACGATGCTACCAAGGCGGGGTATACACAAATAAGGCTCGCCCTGCATGATGCTAACAGGATAAAGAAAAAAGCCGGGAAGTAAGAAGACTGCTTTAATAAGGAATTACTATTTATGAAGGTATTCCAAACAAAGGCCTCACTTAACAGCAAAACAACCCCTAAAATTGCAGAAAACACGTGAAATTGAGTCGCCCAGGTCCAGAAAGTGTTTAAAAAGAGCAAATTCCACTTATAATCAATGCTTTTTAATGGCGATAAACCAACCCACAGTATACTGAAGGCGAGTAAAAAAATAGGATTTGACCTTAAAATCCTTAAAACCATCTAAAAATCGAATTTATTAACATTCTATTGTTGCAATTATATGTGTTTTATTGGGTTATAAAGAATAAAGTTTTAAACAGAATTGTTATCTTTGCGTTTAGATAAACTATTTCACGACTATTTATGCATATAAAAAACAAGGCACTTTTTAAAGTAGCAGGTATCTTACTATGCTCTGTTTTAACCACCAACACTTCAGTTTACGCACAAGATAATACAGCTTCAGGCACTGCCCATAAAGATACCAATGCAATGGGCGTAGCAATTAGCCCGGGTAAATTATCTTTCAACTGTAAACCCGGAAACACCCAAAGCCAGGTTATTACTGTATCGAATAACACGGAAGGTAGCTATAACTTCAGAACTTTGTTCACTGATTATTCTCAAAATACAATTGGAAGGCCTTTATTTACTAATCCAAAAACTCCAAAGAATAAATACGCACTTTCAAAATGGGTTACTGCCACCCCTGCCTTTTTTACCCTTGAGCCCGGAAAA
>JABDCA010000070.1:6128-6545 GCA_013288345.1 Bacteroidota bacterium
ATACCTAATAACGATAGTAACAATATTGCCGCATGGACCATTATGGAAGTGGATCAGGTAAAGAAAAAACAACCTATTCCACAAGCTAATGGAGAAAAGACACTTGCAATGGGTGTGAGCCCGGAAATTGGTTTAGGGGCCTATATATACCAAAACCCGCCAAACGTTAAAATAAACAACATAATTATTGATAGATTTTATTATAGAGATACTGCGTACATAGTTGCGAAACAAACAAGGCCGGAAAAGCAATTATGGCTTCAGACTTCAAATATAGGTGATGGAATAAGTTATTGCATTTCATACGCTGAGCTTACCAATCTTCAAACAGGGAAAACTATTCGCTTGGGCACACAGGACTTTACCATATTACCTGGCTTTGACCGTGAATTTTTCTTTGAACTACCTAAAGACCTC
>JABDCA010000071.1:0-5284 GCA_013288345.1 Bacteroidota bacterium
TACCAAACATGGCTGCAGCTTTAGCCTCTAATTCGTTTACGGTAGGGTCTTCTTTAAATACATCATCGCCCACCTTTGCATCAAACATATATTTATGCATTTCGGGTGTAGGGCGGGTAACAGTATCACTCCTTAGGTCAATAATCATAAGCTTTCTTTTATGAGCCTGCAAAGTTAGGGTTTTAGGCTTTCATATAAAGAAGAAAAACACACATCGAGTTATCATGTATATCCCATAAGAATTTATTACATTTACTAAGCATTCCTTAAAAACATCACATGAAACCACTCTTGAAAACAATTTATCTTGTGTTCTTTTTTTCAATTCAAATTATTTGCATTGAGGGGTGTAATAAATCCAGTTCCAATGCGCAAGGCACTTTCTCTGCGACTATAAATGGTCAACAAATTAGCGGTACTGCTATTTATACTCTTGAAACTTTAGAGTTCGATGCACCAAACAACTCGATTCGAATATGGAATGAGTTCAACAACAGCTACCCTATTTCAAAAGGGGTATATTATATGGGAGGAAAATCGGGTAATATTGGGACATACATAAAACCAGGGGCCTATCTTAATGATTCAGGTATTATAACAATTACAAGCAGTATTATTGACGGCTCTAATACATTTACCGTATCAGGTACCTTTACTCTTGTTGCAAAAGACTCAACTGGAAAACCACCCATTAACATTACCAATGGTGTATTTACTAATGTATATGTAGTGCCATAAATAAATAAGCGAACTAAACTTGCCTGAGTAGAATTATATTACGAACTATAACATATATCCAAATCAAAATAATGACTATGCTCGTGAAGCCAAAGGCCTTCTTCATCTCTGCATTTTTCTTCGCTCTGCCAATAAAATACAAGGCAAAAGATGTAAGTGATACGGTTATTAAATATATTTCGATGAAATAAAGTGCAAAGGCTATTCCATTAAAAATAGTGTCAAGTATTCCATCTGTATTTCTGACACCTGCTATGGCTTGAGAAATCTTCATTCCTACAAAAAAGAAGACAATACAAAAGCCAATAAACTCCAGGAAATACAGATAGCGCTTCTTCATATTAAATTTAAGGAATTATATAAGTGCGCACACCACACCGGAAACTATCAATACACCAAAACTCAGGATGAGCTCCTTGCGCAACGATTTATCTGAAAGGCCAAGAGCGTAAATAAGCTTAAGCACGTTGTTGCTCGTTATTGCATTAAGCACCGCCATTGCAATCAAAGATGCTTCAATATTCAACTTACCCTGGAACAGGTTAATGATAAAGGGATCGATATCGGTAACCCCTACAACAAATGCCAATACACTTACCCCATGGCCGCCATAGGTTTTAATTACAAACTGGGTTACTAATGCAAACACAATAAATAAGGCGCCGAACAATAATGCAGTCTTAAATTCAAGCGGATTTTGATGTGTTGAAGTGGGAATTTGTTCGGTACTTGCTTTAACCGCAGTCTTCCTTATTTTAGTAAAGTAGAATGCCACTAGTGAACTAATGACAATAAGCGCAATAAACTTTGGCAACAGCAACATTGCTATTTGTGAGTTGAAGAATAAGGCCAACAGGAAAATGCGCAGATACATCATCGTTAATGCCAGAAACATAGCGCCTATAATACGATTACCGTCAATATCTTCCTTGCTTTTACGGGCGAGTATTACTGTGGTAGCAGTACTGCTATATAAACCACCTAGTACACCTGTAAGTAATATACCTGTATCGGGGAAAACAAACTTACGCAACAGGTAACTGAAATAAGATATGCTTGAAACCACAACAATGGCAAGCCAGAATTTATAGGGAGAAATAGTTATAACATCAGATATTGGGGTATCGGGCAGCAAGGGCAGAATAACACCCGCCAATATCAGAAATTTGGCCAGAGAAGTAAACTCATCGTTATCGAATTTTGTTGTAAAACGCCTCAAATTTTCTTTTATCTCTGTAATTACCAGTACTGCAACCACCAGTAAAAGTACCAGTGCCCTATTTTGTGTATACACTAAGGGTGCAAGTCCGTATGTAATAAGTGCTGTTACCAGCGAAGTCATGCCAAACCGCTGCTGAACTTTTATTTTTTGGAAGTAATATATAGCCAGCAATCCACCTAATATAATACCACCAACCAAATACGGCAAAAGGGTTTGAGGGCTTGCCACATAAAATATAAAGCCGGCAATGCCTATAAGCGTAAAGGTGCGGTCGGTACCAAAAAGGGTTTCGGTTTCTTCGTCTTTATAATGCCTACGTTGTTCAAGCCCGATTAAAAGTGAGAACACTGCTACCAGTATAAACTTTAAAAGATCGTGAGGTATTTGTGATATTATTTCTTCCATTATTGAATATCTGTTGTAAAGATAACAAGATAGCTCTATTTAAACAAGCTTATAAGGAAGGATACTTCATTTTAAGGGACTCTAATGTTTTAACCATTTCCTTTGCCACCACATAATTGCGGTACCACTTACTATCTGCAGGAACAATGATCCATGGTATTTTAGAGCTGCATTTATCAAATATCTTTTCATACACCTTCATATATTCATCCCAATGATGCAGCTCACGTTTATCGGCAGGGTCGTACTTCCATTTTTTCGATTGTTTGGTAAGCCGCTCCCCTATTCTCTCCTTCTGTTCCGCTTTCGATATGTTCAAAAAGAATTTTAAAATCACAGTCCCCGAATCAACCAGGTTTTGCTCGAAGCTGTTTATAATATCATACCTTCTTTCTATTGTGTCTTTATCAAAAAGCTTATGTACTGTTGGCACCAAAATATCCTCGTAATGCGAACGGTTGAATATTTGTATCATACCTTTTGCCGGAGTGTATTTATGTACCCTCCATAAAAAGTCATATTCGCTTTCTTCCTCTGTAGGCGCTTTAAAGGCTTTTACATTTACACCCATAGGGTTCGTAGACGAAAACACGTGCTTTACGGTTCCGTCTTTCCCTGATGCATCAGTACCTTGTAATATTACAAGCAGGCTATGTTTATGCTCCGCATACAGAACATTTTGCAGGTCAGATAATTTCTCTTTAAGTTTTTCGGTCTCTTCCTCCGCTTTCTTTCTGTCTATTTTCGAATCAGGCTTGGTAGGTTCTTTGTCTAAGTTTATCATGGGGTGTTTTATTCTTTACAAATGTAATAATAGCGAATAGTCCCGTTACTATCACACACAAACTCTATATTTGCTAACTATTTAACACAACCCATGAAACTAAAATACTTATTCGCAGGCATTTCATCTCTTTTATTTGTTTCTGCAATAGCGCAAGACACTGATTCTACCCAAACACCGGGCAGTCATAAAATACAGGATGCATTTATTAGCGGAGGTTTTGTGTTAGGGCCAACAGCAAAAAGTGCATCGGTACTTTATGGACAATCGAGGGAATTTACCATAGGTTTTGGCATGGGCTACAAATTTGTAAAATGGAACGGCATCGGCATTGATATTTACTACAAGTCGACCGGGTATTTTTTAAAGCAGGATTCGAATAAAGTACTACCCAATCACATATTACATAGCTCCGAAAAGATAAGCTTCGACAACATTGGCGGCCTTATATTCGATCGCTTTTATTTTGGCAAAATCTACTTTGACGGTGGCTTTTACTACGATTGGGCATTTTATACCAAACATATTACATGGGATAAAGACACTGTAGCCAATAGCGGTTCAACCACCAAAACAACCGACAGGCAATTGGTGTTCTTAAACCCTGCTAATTACGGACTAACATTCCGCTTTGGTAACACCAAAGGCGTATCGTTATACTTCAACTATCGCCTATCGAACGTGTTTAAATCAAGCGAAACATACCCTAAATTGCCTCCTTACGTATTAGGCCTGGTAATAGGTATGCACTAATAGGCAATTTTCTTTAGTAAGCATCGAATCATATTTGTACATTCGTACACTATATTTCATCTTGCTCATCTTAAACCGGTAAATCAATTTAAACTCATTCTAAAATGAAGCGTTTCTCCATCGCATTTCTTTACACTCTTTGTGTGGTTATTTTATTTTCTGCCTGTAATCGCAACGGAAAACTGACCGTTAAGGATGTCAACTTCGCTAATGGAGAAGTGCAAACACAGCAAGCACTCGTATTTACTTTTTCAACTGACCTTGTACCCGATTCATTGTTAAACAGAACCGACAGCACCCATTACCTCGATATACGCCCAAATGTACAGGGCGTGTACCAGTGGTCGGGCCGCAACCAACTTACTTTCTCTCCTTTTCAGGGCTTCCAACCAAGTGCAGAATATAAAGTACTGCTGACAAAAAATCTAATTAAGTACTTGCATAAGAGTATTAGCATTGATTATAAGCCTATTTCTTTTCATACCCCCTATTTAAAACTTGAGAACGTTGAAACGTTCTGGACACTTAAAAATGGTAACAGTGCAGCAGGTGTATATGTAGGCGTTAACCTCGATTTTAATTACAGCGTAGCGCCATCCGCTATACTTCAAAAACTGAAATTAACACAGGATAAAACCATAGTACAAGCTGAATTAGTATCTGCCGATGATGGCAAGCAAGTGAAACTTATATTTAAACCTGCTGAAGGAGAAACCTATCCTTGCCCTTTAACAATTAACATAGATAAGGGTGTTCATTGCGTAGGCAGCAATAAAGAAACTGAACAAACCATTGAATACATGGCACAGGTTCCTCCTAAGGACCAGTTTCAGGTTGAAAATGCATTACCTGTTTTCGAAAACGGACAATCGTATGTGAATATTACTACCACACAGCCTGTTATTGCCGAGAACATAGACCAATACATTACCATACATCCGACAGTACGATTTAAAATAACTACTACAGGTAACGGCTTTACCATCAGTGGTGACTTTTCGAACAAGCAAGACTATACACTTACCATTTCAGGTAAACTGAGGAATATTTTTGGTATTGAATTGAAAGATGATTATACCACATCCATACATTTTGGAACACCACCGCCTTACATTGCATTCTCTGATAAGAATAGTATTTACCTGTCATCGCAAGGCAACAGAAACATAGCGGTACAAGTAATAAGTGTACCTAATATAAAAATGACCGTTTATAAAGTTTACGAAAACAACATTTTGAACTACCTGCGCAGGGGCCAGCAATACCAAGGCTATGGCGATTATTCAGGTGAAGGCGATGATGAAGAAGGCGGAGGATACCATTGGATGCAATAATGGCTACAACATCTTTACCCGGATATTTCGAGCGGTCGTATTCGAAGG
>JABDCA010000071.1:5294-6393 GCA_013288345.1 Bacteroidota bacterium
ACCATGGGCGATGTAATTACCCGCAAAGATCTGAGCACAAACAGCCTGCCTATGACAGGTATGACATCGTTACTAAACATTACCCCTGCCGATATACAAGCTGATAACAGCCGCAGAGGAATTTATTTAGTAAAGGTGCAGGACAAGAAAAAACCTTGGGTGCAGGACAGCAAGCTATTGGTAGTATCGGATATTGGTATGATAGTAAAGAAGGGCCAGAAGAACATTTACACTTTCTGTCATTCGCTGGTGAACGGCACTAAAATGTCGGGAGTTAAAATAACCTATGTGAGCGATAACAACCAGGAAATTTACACTGCCGTAACTGATGGAGATGGTATGGCCACCTTCGAATACGACCGCTCGAAATATCCGGGTAAAGATGTTGTAGCCATTATTGCATCCAATGGCAACGATTTTTCTTTTATGAATCTTACAGAGAATACAGTAAACATGTCACCATTTGATATTGGGGGCAAGACAACCAACAATGTTCCTTATGATGCTTACATGTATAGCTGCCGCGACCTCTACCGCCCCGGCGATACAATTAACATCAATTCGATTATCCGCACCTTCGACTGGCATACCTTGAAGGATGTACCGGTTAAGTTTAAAATAACCATGCCTAACGGCAAGCAGTTACAGGAAATTAAAGGCACATTAAATGATGAAGGCTCTTGTGCTATTTCCTTTTCGGTGCCAACTGCAGCTATGACGGGTGCATATAATATCAATATGTATTCGGGTAATGATGTAATGTTAAAGTCGTTCCAATTTATGGTGGAAGATTTTATGCCGCAACGCATAAAGGTGAACGTACAAGCCGATGCCCAGCAGTATGAAGTGGGTAGCCCGGTAAAAATATTTGTACAGGCCAACGAATTATTCGGGCCACCGGCAGCAAATAAAAATTACCAGTCTACACTCGACCTGGATTTTACACCTTATCACTCCAACCACTTTAGCGATTACAACTTTAACATTGTTCGCCCGCAGAATATAAGCTTCCAGCAGGAAACATCGGATGGTAAAACAGATGATAAAGGTACTGCCACTATCAGCTACGACTTGCCTGACCAACCTAATGTAGGCTTAC
>JABDCA010000072.1 GCA_013288345.1 Bacteroidota bacterium
AAGATGGTAAAGCAAAACACTTTACTATTTTACATACATCTGACATACATGCCCAGTTAGATATACATGATGAGTTTTTTTGGGAAAACAACAAGGCTGTTTACAGGAAACGCGGTGGCTTTGCAACCCTTAAAACTATGCTGAATACTTTACGGAATGAAAACCCGGGCAATACATTACTGGTTGACGGAGGTGATTGTTTCCAGGGAGGCGCTGTTGCTACCCTTACTGAAGGCCAAGCCATTGTACCACTTATAAATAACATAAAATATGACCTTGTGCTTCCGGGTAACTGGGAAGTGCTGTACAAAAAGAAAATGCTTTTAAAAGATATGAATGCATACACAGCAGCTAAAGTATGCGCCAATATGTTTAATAGCGACGATGATGAGCATGCATTGATGTTCCCTCCCTATCAGGTATTTAACATAGCTGGGTTAAAAATAGGATTTGTAGGGTATAACGATCCGCTAACGCCAATACGACAATCTCCGGCTTATAGTTACGGGATTAAATTTACAAAGCCCGAACAAGACCTTGCCGGTTATGTGAAAATATTAAAGGAAGATCAGAAATGCGATATGGTGTTTGTAATATCACATATGGGCATGGCACAACAGGTAAATTTATCCAACCAGGATTGTGCTAATGGGGTAGATTATATCATGGGTGCCGATACACACGAACGAATTCGCAAGCCTGTACAGGGTAAATACAGCAAAGTTACAGAGCCCGGGGCTTTTGCCTCCTTTGTATCGAAGCTGGATATTATTATAGAAAATGGTAAAATTAAAGATGAAGTATACCAGTTGCTTGATGTAGACCCTGATAAATATAAGCCTGATGCAGAAATGCAGCAATTGGTTGAAGAAGCAAAAAAACCATTTAATGATATTACTAATGTAGTTGTAGGAAGGACCACCACGCCACTGGTTCGCTATTTTATTATTGAAACACCAATGGATAACCTTATTACAGATGCACTTAAAGAAGCAACAAATACTGATATAGCTCTTTCAAACGGCTTCAGGTTCTGCCCTCCTATTTTACCTGATGAAAAAACAGGTTATGCCGATATTACCGTAAACGATCTTTGGAATATGTTACCTGTAAATTCGCCTGTTAAGAGAGCCGAAGCCACAGGCAGACAACTATATAATTGGCTTGAAGATGAACTGGATAAAACATTTTCGCCCGTTTCTGCTAACCGGCTGGGAGGTTGGTTCGTTAGGTTCCACAGCATGCAGGTAACTTTTACCATTGGTAATGAAAAAGGTAAAAGACTTCAGTCGGTAACCGTATTGAATAAACCTATAGAATTCGACAGGGTATATACCCTTTGCGCCTGTGAACGGGAAGGAGAAGCCGAATCAATACTTTGTCGTATTAATAATGTGGCAAAGGCTACTGAAACCGGTTTTTTTCTTCATGACACCCTTAAAAGCTACCTCGCAAAACATTCACCTGTATCCCCAAAAATTGAAGGGCGTGCCATTGCTACCGATGCCCCTTCTACTCTACTTACACAGCTTGTTCCCGGTATAGATTACCAGTTCAGATAATAAAAATTATGCTGTCGAATTAATAATATAATAGTACATTTGAGATGTTTTAAAGATTATGGGCGCAGCTAAGACCCATACGTATGTAATTAAGAATGAAATATTAAACAACCAATAAAAATAACTATGAAACAGCTTGTAAAGAAAAATATAAAAAGGAAAAAACGCATTGTTAAAAGAGAAGAGAAGATGAAAGCCATGAAACTTCAATCGGCGAAGAAAACAAAGAAATCTTAGGGCTTTCAAAAGCAGAGGACCACAAATCCTTTAATATCTGTACCTCAACAATAAAAAAAGCCCCTGCATTTCTGCAAGAGCTTTTTTATTTTGTAGTAGTACCTATTCACTACCTGAACTGGTAGCCAATGCCAATACTATAACTCATAATAGCTATGGGCAACATTCCACCAATATGAGAATACGTTGAATTGCCATATTGGTCAGTATATTGTTGAGTTGTACTAACCATAGGGTCGGCATATAAATAGTCAACCCCGGCCATAATTGAAGTTCTGTGAATACGAAAACGTATATTTACTCCCATGTCTGTAGCAAGCGATGTTGAAGTGCTACTGTAAGTATCCCATTCGAAATTTTGCGATGCAGTAACAGAAGTTGCATCTTCTCCATAATCAACTTCAGGAAGGCCACAAATTGCCAAGCCGCCCATTAACCTAAAGTCAAACGAAACACGTTGCACGGGTATTGTTGCAAATAATCCGCCCAATATAAAACTTTCGCGGTATGCATCCTGGCCAAGTGGCATGTATGAGTGATTCTGATCTGTTACCTGTATATTGTCTACGTAGGTATTTATATCGTAAAGGTTCCATGCATAGTTATACATAAGTGCAATGCCGAAATTGGAATGCGCAATAGGTATGCCAAATGAAAGGTTTAAATTGGTTCCCGGTAACGCATACCCACCATATGTAGAACCGGCTTCCCGTGCAAAACTATTAATGGGTTGCGCTGCACCAATACCTATTTCAAAATAGCCGCTTGGTGGTGTTCCTTCATAAATAGGGGCAGGAGGAGGAGCATCTTGTGCTACTGTAAAATTTATTATTCCCATAAAAATGAGTACCGCTGAAATTGCTTTTGTAGTTTTCATGATATTTGGGTTTAAAGGTTCAAACTCCGTTATTTTATGTACCAATGTAGGGTTT
Organism: Bacteroidota bacterium; assembly: GCA_013288345.1. GTDB lineage: Bacteria > Bacteroidota > Bacteroidia > JABEUT01 > JABEUT01 > JABEUT01. The sequence goes on from JABDCA010000072.1 coordinate 2,732, forward strand.
CAGATAACCATAAAACTCAGATTTTCTGTCAGTAGACTTATTCAATAGTTAAACACAGTTAACTCAAAGCTGAACAGATAGCCAAATTCAGGTTTAAGTTCCATTTTTATTGCTTAGCCTCTTCCAAGCCTTAACCAGTAGTAGGATACAGAGGATGTTTGAACCAGGCAATAAAAAAAGCCCCGCATTACGCAGGGCTTTCTTATTTCTGAGCGTGGTACCAGCTGGAACAGGTGGAAAAGCCTCATAAACAGCTATAAACACGTATAAAGCCTCCTTTAAGATGGCTCACTTGTGGAAAAATCTCACACAAACCTATAAACACGTATAAACGTTTGACTGAATCCGGGACTGAGTTTATCTAACTATAACGTTCTCTTTCACGGATTGACAGGAACAAAGGATTCACCTTTCATTTTGCGGATTTCGAGACAATCAGCACATAGGCGCAACGTCGCCACCGATCCTGGCGTCGGTATTTCTTCATCCATTTTATAGTCTGAGGCAGGATGATCACCGCAAATTGAACAAACATCCAGTTTGCCAGCTAGCTCCACAATAATGCGAGTCTGTGTCGCTTGGTATGGATTCTGCTCCTCTAGAGCGGCAAACCATTCAGATGAATGAGGAACCAAAAAAGGATTCGGTGGAATTTTCCCAGTGTACTCGTCTAGCCACTGTTTTGCTACATGAAAGCGTTGTACATCTAAATCAGACAGTTTTTCATAAAGGTCAGCGAGAACTTGAAAGGTTTCAAGTTTGTGATCCCACCAAAGCTTGAGATAACCAGCTTTATTTAGATGGTATCGCTGACCGGCATTTGTAAATGAAGAAATGACATTCTTGCAATATTTTTCTTTCTCGTCCTCGTTTATGCTCCACGACCGCATTAGCGTGATATCATATTGCCATGGATTCTGATCCACTTCCTTTTTCCATAACGTTAGATAATCGGAATCTTTAAGAACATTACAAAAATACGTATCATCTTCTGGATGTATAATCAGATAGTTATCAAGGTCATTTAAATCCTGTATATCTTTACTTTTCTTACGCGCTTCTTGGAGGACTTTGACAATCGCATCGCGCATTAGCTGAGGTAAATCCAGAGTATTTTCCCACATTTCGATTTCCTGATCCGAAACAAACTGGGTTACTTCTCTCACCTCAATAAGTAATTGACTGTCTTTCAGGTTCTGTGGCGAGCAATATTTTGGGTCAGATACAAGCTGTTGTCCAATAACTTCATATGCCATTGCTACAAGGCGTGAACAAAACTGTTTTTTTGTCGAGCTTTTGCTACCTCCAAGTCCAGTTATTAAGGCTTCACGCTTTGAATATTCAGTTCCAATACAACTACGAATAAAATTACAAAGCTTTTGTATATCAGCTTGAGAAATCTGTGACTTCAATCGCAAAACGTGAACTTGGCAATCATCCTCAAAAAATAGGCGCTGCGTATTTCTGGCATGAACGCCCTCATTCGTTGAATCGATAACCGAATAATTATCTACATATATCATCGCATGTGAAATATCACTCTTCGTATACACCCTTATTACTTTAGAGTCCAGGGCATTTGAAGTCGTAAGGATTATATCACCAATAGCAAGGGCCGATTCACAAAGCTTTTTCATGCCAGTCAATTTTAGGTCTATAGTACAATAAATTTACTAATAATTATGGCTTACGACGCATAAGGTCTGAGTATGCTCTTTACTGTCACTATCTTCTACCCCTTATATCCGTTGCCCGGTAAATTCCTTTAAATCCCAGTTGGGTTATAGAGGTTCTTTGACCGAATTCGGTACCTATACAAATAAGAAAGCCTGTAACTTATTCATTTACAGGCTTCACTTATTCTATTGTTGTGGTACCAGCTGGAATTGAACCAGCGACACAAGGATTTTCAGTCCTCTGCTCTACCAGCTGAGCTATGGTACCCTAAAACAGGGGCGCAAAAATAATAAATTTGTTTTACTACCCTAGTTTTATTCTAAACTTTAAAATCTAATTACTCCTTTTACAGCCCTTTTAGGGGTTTGGGGCAACTACACTTTAAAGCCTAAAACCAATACATCGTCAGTCTGTGGCTCTTTTTGCCTCCAATTTAACAGCGAATATTCCAAAAATGAACGCTGAACCTCCAATTCCATGTCATTTACTGAAAGCAAAAGGTCCTTAAAGTTCTTTTTATTGAACTTTTTACCTTCCTCTCCGCCAAACTGGTCAGCATAGCCATCACTGAATATGTATACCATATCATTCGGCTTTACCGCAACCGTTACCTGGTCGAACTGCTTTACCACATCGTGGTAAAAGCCTATCGGGTAACGCGAGCCCCTATATTCGGTTAACTGGCCATCGCTCACTACTACCATTGGCCTGAAGGCGCCTGCAAAGGTTATAAGTCCGGCATTTTTATCATACTTTAAAAAAGCTATATCCATACCGTCGTTAGCTTTTACACTTTTACCGGGACCGTTTATCATTTGCTGCAACTCGTCATCCAATGCGCTTAATACCTCTTTAGGTTCAGTTATCTTTCTTTTTATAACTATATCTTTAAGCATAGCATTGGCCATTATGGTCATAAGTGCACCGGGCACACCGTGGCCGGTACAGTCTACCACTGCAGAATATGATACAGATCCCTCTGTGTGAGCCCAGTAAAAATCACCACTTACCACATCCTTAGGCTGATAAAAAGTAACTACATCAGCAAAACCGCCTTTCAGTTTTTCGGCCGATGGCAATATGGCTTGCTGTATAGTGCGTGCATATTCCAGGCTTCTCAGCTCTTTATTCTTTATCAGCATCTCCTGCTCTTTTTGCTTGCGCTCGGTTATGTCATAGCCTATTTTAACCAACGACCCATCGGGCCCGGCAGAAAGGTTCCACGAGAACCAACGTGAGTCGCCAAAGGCCGTATTTATCCTGTGCTCCACAGGCGCAACAATAGCTTTACCGGCAGCCACTTGCTTCAGCAAATGATTTACTTCGGTTTTACGTTGGGCAGGGTCGGCAATGTTATTACAGGTCTTTGTCCACCATTTATCGCCAAGCAGTTCGCCGGTTTTAAAACCCAGCATACGTTCTGCCGAAGGGCCAACATAGGTAACCTCTCCATCGGAGTCTACAACCACAACCAGGTTGTTCAATTGCTGAAGTACAGTGTTAAATACGCGTAACATAAGTAAAGGATTAAAAAATTAAAGGACCAGGAAATTTTTTGAGAGAAGGCTTATTGCTTAGATGCAATAACGAAAGCAGTGCATTGTACCACGAATGGAAATCTGCCTCATACCGGTAAATCGGTTGAGTTGATTATAGGTGATATTTTTTACTGTCTGCTTCACTTTACTTTGTAAGAGGCCGCAAATATAGGGAATTTTTTATACTAAATGGTTTTAACTCTGCAACACATGCAGAAACTACAAGCAAGGTTATGCTCTTCCCATCGTCTAATTAACATAATTTGACATATGAGTTACCTTGTAATTAGTAGTTTTGGCACTCATTCTTAACATGAACTTAACAATAGACATAGGCAATACCAGTGTAAAAACTGCTGTTTTTAAAGGAAATAAAATTTCTGAAGCAGTTGTACACAAAACCTTCAACCTTGCAACACTTAAAGCGGTTGCACATAA
>JABDCA010000073.1 GCA_013288345.1 Bacteroidota bacterium
AATGTATTGCCTGTTATAGAAATTACACAAGCTGCAATTAACGTCTTCAGGAAAAAGAAATTTGGCAAAATAATAACTATCCTTTCTGCAACGCTTGCCAATAAACCTCCAGTAGGTTATAGTGAGTATACGGCAGGTAAAGCATACCTGCTTTCACTTAGTAAGTCATGGGCAAATGAAAATGCTGCTTTTAATATAACGTCAAATTGTATTTCGCCTGCGTTTATGCAAACTAAACTTACCAATGATACCGATGAGCGTATTATTGAAGAAATGCAAAACAAGCATCCATTGAAAAAACTACTGAGCGCTAAAGAAGTTGCAGATGTTGTAGTCTTTTTATGTAACTCATCCCAGCAATTGAATGGCATTAACATACCTGTAAATTCGGCGGAGAATGTCATTTAACTCATTCCAGTTTTTTCTTTTCTTTCCAATTGTTACGCTTATTTACTTTTTGTTGCCGCAAAAATTTCGCTGGCTGCACTTGTTAATTGCTAGCTGCCTGTTCTATATGGCTTTTATTCCCAAGTATATTCTTATTCTGTTATTTACCATTGCGGTAGATTATGTGGCCGGTATTTTAATTGAAAATGCTGAAGGGCATAAGAGAAAGATGTTCTTGTCTCTCAGTATAATTGCTAATGTGGGAGTGCTATGCATATTCAAGTACTATAATTTTTTTAATGAAAATATAACAGAGGTTTTGCGTTTATTGCATATTCAAGCGCATCCGATGCCCGTTCTAAGGTACCTGCTTCCACTTGGGTTATCATTCCATACTTTTCAGGCAATGAGTTACACTATTGAGGTGTATAGAGGAAACCAAAAGGCAGAAAGGCATGTAGGCATATACGCATTATACGTCATGTTTTACCCCCAGCTGGTGGCAGGCCCTATTGAGAGGCCACAAAATCTATTACATCAGTTTCGTGAAAGACATGAGTTTGTATATGCTGATGTAATTGACGGACTTAAGCTTATGTTATGGGGATTGTTTAAAAAAGTTGTAATTGCTGATAGTATTGGCAATTTAATTACACCGGTGTTTCATCAACCACAGGCTTTCACTCCTGTTACCATCCTGATAGCTGTTATTCTGTTCCCTTTCCAACTTTATTGCGATTTTGCCGGATATTCTGATATTGCTTTAGGCGCAGCCAGGGTAATGGGCTTTAAGCTAATGCGAAATTTCAATTTCCCATTTATAGCTAAAAATATTTCAGAATTCTGGAGACGCTGGCATATATCGCTATCCACCTGGCTAAGTGATTACTTATTTAGCCCACTGTCTATAAGTTTTCGAAACTGGGGTAAGTGGGGCGCAATAGCCGCCGTAAATATCACATTTCTATTAGCCGGATTATGGCATGGAGCAAGCTGGAATTTTGTCATTTTCGGAATACTGAACGGTATTGCACTGTCGTACGATATACTTAGCAAAAAATTCAGAAAAAAAATGGCTTCAGCTATATCATTACCTGTATATTCAATACTAAGTATAGTTCTTACTTTTCTTTATTTTACAATGAGTTCTATCTTTTTTAGAGTGGAGTCAACACCAGCGGGTATGTATATACTCGGATCCTTAGGGCCGGCGCTAATAGATCTGTTGCATTTTAATTTTAATAATATACTATCGTTAAACGGACTAACAACCAAAAATCATTTTCTATTCATACTTCTTCTAATTGTTGCCTTAGAAAGTGCAGAATATCTTCAACGCAAAATAAACCTTGTTTCATATCTTGAACGCAAGTCATTTGTACTGCGTTGGGGTATCTATTATTTAATGATAGTAATGATACTGGGATTTTCTGGTATTGGGCAGCAGACTTTTATATATTTTCAGTTTTAATGAAATTATTAGTAATTACTACAAAACAGCTAGTATGAAACAAATTTCAGTAAAGACCTGGATTTATTTTGGCGTTATTTTTAGTTTTCTGCTAGTACTGGTATTTCGCAATTATTTTTCATTAGATGAGCCTAATGTATTATGGGCATGGAGAAAGGGTGAGGCATTGCAATGGTATAAGCAATACGGCATTGCAGAAGGAAGGCCTGTTTTTTGCTTTCTTCAGATCATAACAATAGAATTGGTTAATGCCCTTGCCAATCTCAAATATCTTAGAATTGTTACAATTGTGTTGTCGTTTCTTTTTTGCAGGATGATTTTCCTATACCTGCAGAAAAAAGGAGTGTCTCAAACCCTTGCATTTATAATATCCATACTGGTTTTTTCCCTGCCGGGATTTGCTGTATTTATAAGCTGGGCTGAATGTTCTATGCTCGTGCCTTCTGTAATGCTTTCATTTTATGCAGGCACATTGGCAGTGAAGGTATTTGCTAATCAGTTGGGTGAAGATAAAATATCGAAGTCGAAGGAGAACCTGCTTGTTTTCTCTGCCATAGCCTTACAGATAGTTTCTTTATTTAATTATCAAAGCCTTGCTTTAGCGTTTGTTATTCCTGCCTTTTTTCTATTGATATTAAAGCCTGAAATGCCGTCTAAAAAGCGATTCGTTTTCTTTGTTTCTATTATAGTTGTTTTCGGTATTTCGCTGGGCATTTATTACGAATTGTTTAAGTCTTTATTGAATAGTTCAGGGGTTGTAATGACACCCAGAGGTAATGTTGGTTTTGCTAATTTACCTTGGAAGCTAAAATGGTTTTCGGGTGTTTTATATGAAGCAACCAAATTGCATTTCTTACTATTCAAAAACCTCATAGTCGGGAATATTTTCACCCTTATAATTGTTGTTATACTTATTCGCGATCTGATAAAAATGAAATTCCTGGACTTATTCTTCCTGCTTTCCTTTTGTGTGCTTTTATTCCTTCCACACCTTCTTATTGTAGATAGTTGGGGCGCTTCCCGGAATTTTTTACTGATAAGCCTTATTTTGGTTTTCTATATGGTTACCCGCATTTTTGAAATTATACCGACCGCATCTAATTATGCTGCGGCTGGTATTGGATTGGTATTTATAGCTATTATGGGTTTTAATATATGGGAAGGATGGGTAAAGCCGATGCAAAAAGATTATGTTGTTATGAATGAATTTGCCGGGAAATTACCAGCTATTACCACTTATACTTTAATTGTTGAAGTAACTCCTCCTAAGTTTGATATGCACGAAAAGCAATCTGTTTTGAAATATTATTTTGATGAATTTAATGCGCCTCTATATTCCCGTATATGGCCAATTGAACCGGGATTGAAGTGCCTATATGGAGATATACACCCGGGTATTTCTGTTGATAAAATTAGTAAATTGATTAAAGTATACCAGGATACAGTAAAATTACCGGCTTACGAATTAAATCTGACTAAAATCCCACTGAACCTAAACTACCAGTAGGTATTATTAAAGTGGCCCCGCCAGGAATCGAACCTGGATCAGAAGTTCCGGAAACTCCCATACTATCCGTTGTACTACAGAGCCATTACTGATTTGTAAAAGTAGAAAGAATTTTCAACTGCTATTCCTCGTCAGCCAGTTCGTGCAATGATACTTGCAGGTGGTTATCCTTAACAAAATTACACCAATGGCAATCTTCCTTACCGCAACCATGCTTGAATTCATGGTTCTGTATTTTTGCCCAGGTATCGGTTATCTGGTTTGTTACCGTTTCAATATCTTGCTCAGTAATAAGCAGTTTTTCTTTTTTGTATTCATCCTTTACAGGCTCAATAAAGTCAAATTCAGAGCTTTCGGCCTGCCAGTCGTTGCGCCGTTGGTTATCCAATAATATCTTGTAAAACACAGCTTGCCTCCAGTAATCGCCACCATTTGGGTCATTCTCCTTTGGCGGGTTAAGTTTTTTCCTGGCATTATCATAACGCCCGGTTTTATAATCAACTACATTCACCTTTTTGCCATCAAATTCCAGCTTGTCCAGCTTACCATTTAACGGCACACCTTTAACTTCTATGTTGCGCATATTAACCTCTAAGCTTACTATCTTGTTCCACTTGTTTATATAATAGTCGTAGTAGGCGGGTAATATCTTTTCACCGTATTCAATTCTACGTTTAAACTGCTCTTTGGTAAACGATTCCCTATTTCGATGCATATACAAGGTGAAATCATCTACCATGGTATGCTTGGCTGGAAAAGTATTGTTGTTTTCCTTCATCTTTTCAAATAGTGCCTGTAATGTCAAGTGAATGGCACTTCCAAAAGCCATTGATTCACTTTTAGCTGCGGGCACTCTCAATAGGTTCTGATAGTAAAACTTTATTGGGCAGTCTAAGTAATTGTTTAAATGGGTAACACTTAGCGAATAGTTCTCAAGTAATTTGGAAATATATTGCTTATCAACCAATTCAATTTCAGGGGCTGCCTTAGAGGTGTATTGTAATTCAAGAAACTCTACTAAGGTATTTTCGTCTGCTTCTCGCTTTACCTCGGTAAGATTACTGCCTTCAAGTAATTCCCCTATAAATGCTGAGCGTTCCAGGTTTTTTCCTTTTTCATCCTGAATAGGGTAGGAGATAGTAAGATGTGTTTTAGCCCTGGTAATACCTACATAAAGCAAGCGCCTCGATTCTTCCAGTTCATCCACTTCATACTTGCTTGTAGAAAGGTTGTCTGGTAATTTAAATGTGCGCGAACCTGCTGAGTTCTTCTCGTCCCAAACATTTTTATTGCAGCCAATTATAAATACATATTCAAATTCAGTTCCTTTTGAACCATGTACTGTCATCAGGTTAACTCCGTTTTCTACCGACGTTATTTTTTGCATTCCAATTCGTATTGAATGCTTTTGCATGGTATCTATCATTGCCAGCAAGCGCTGTAGCGATATACCTGGGTCCTTGTGGGTCTCTGATTTCACGAAATTGAATAATGCAGTAAGTACCTGCATTAACCAGGGCTTTTCAGGCGAATTAATGATATAATTTAGAATACCTGCTTCGCGCACTATCTCTTCAAATAGTTCTTGTAAGGTCAAGTTATTCATTTTGCCAATTAAATACTCTAATACCCTACTTACCCTTTTTATTTCGTTTACTTCGGCTTGAGTAAATAGATCAGATACACCATCCGTTTGTTCACTTATAGCTCGCCTTATCGAATACTTTTCCCTTCTGTTTCCATAGCTTTTCTGTGACACTTCAAGGCTTATTTTTGCAATGTCGAGTGGCGGAATATTAAAAAAATCGAAATGCAATATTTCAAATAATAACTCATCACCACTGTATGCGACATCGTTCTCAGATGCAACAAACTCAAGTATTTTCAATATCTTATTAATGAAAGGCAATTCCAATAGGTTTACATTGCGTTTCATATTTACGCCTATCTTTTTCTTTTCCAGATAAGTTACCAGATCCTCTACTTGTTTATGGTTGCGGTATATTACCACTATTTCTTTAGGCGATACTCCGTTTGCAATTAGCTTGGTTATTTCATCTGCTACACTTATTGCTTCATGTGCCGAGTTAGGATACTCAACTATTTCAGGGGTAATGTTTATATCCTTTAGTCTGGTATTTACCGAAACCAGGTTCTTGTCCAAACTCTTATCTGTATTTACAATTCTTTCTTTGTTGTGTTCTATCAGCTTTTTGGCAACATCAAGTATAATTTGAGTAGAGCGGTAGTTTTCAGTAAGGACAATTTTTTTAATATCCTTTGCATACTGGTTCGCAAAATAGCGTA
>JABDCA010000074.1 GCA_013288345.1 Bacteroidota bacterium
TACAGCATCATAATTATTCTTTTTTGCTGCTTCTACCAATTCTGCAACCGACAGAGTTCCGTAACGCAGGCTATTATTTGTATGAGCGTTGAGTATCATCTTCTTCGTTATCGGGTGGTTTGATAAAGGCTGCCCTTACAATAGATTTATCGCCATAGCGCAGGCGTATTCTGTCCATTGCCTGGTATAATCTTATTTTTCCCTCTGAATCATCGAACATATCTACCTGGTGGTTGCCCGAAACCAGATTGGTAAACTTTACACCTATCAACCGTATAAGCACCCTCCGTGAATAATTCTTCCGGAATAATTCCAATACCTTTTCAAGCAATACATGATCTGCGGCAGTATAGGGTATGCGCGACTGGAAAGTATGAGTCTGAAAATCGGAATAACGCAACTTGAGCGTAACGCAGGCCGTAAGCTTGCGGGCTTTGCGCAAATCAAAAGCCAATTCATCTACCATACCTATAAGTATATCTTTCAGTTTATTTATATCGGTAGTGTCTTTATCAAAAGTAGTTTCGGTGCTCATGCTCTTTTGTTCGCTGTATTGCTCTACAGGGCTATTGTCAATTCCATTGGCTTTTTTCCAGAGCACCTGCCCGCTTTCGCCAAGTACCCTGCCCATAAGTTCTATGGGCATTTGTTGTATGGTTTGTACTTTCTCTACACCCATATTCCGGAGCAATGCATAGGTCTTATCGCCTATGCCCGGTATCTTTCGTATAGACAAAGGTGCCAGAAAAGGCTTTTCAAATCCTGTATCTATCTGCCTTTCTCCATTGGGCTTGGCTTCATTGGTAGCAATTTTTGAGACTGTTTTATTTATAGAAAGTCCGTAAGAAATAGGCAGGCCGGTTTCTTTGGTTATACGTTCCCGCAGTTCATGTGTAAATAACATGCTATGCTTTATATATTGATCCATGCCGGTAACATCCAGGTAATGTTCATCAATAGATGCCTTCTCTACTACAGGGGCAGCTTCTCTTATTATCGCAGTAACATCGGCTGAATATTTCGAATACGTATCCATATCGCCTTTTACAAATATGGCATGTGGGCATAATTGCTTGGCCATTCTTGAAGGCATAGCCGAATGCACCCCGAACTGCCTGGCTTCGTAACTGCACGATGCCACAACACCCCTGTCGGATGTCCCTCCAATAATGACCGGTTTGCCCAAAAGAGACTTATCTCTCAAACATTCTACCGAAACGAAGAATGAATCAAGATCCATGTGCACTATCCTGCGTTCCATAATTTTTAAACCTCAATATTGCAATAATATATAATTCTTACATATATTTGTGTAATATTTTTACATTATGGGAAAACTATCCGGTAATATCAAGCACCTGAGGGGGATAAAAAAAATAACCCTGCAACAAATGGCAGATACCTTGGGCATTAGTAAAGAACGTTTGGCATCGTACGAACAAGGCCGGGCCGAGCCTTCTATTCAAATGCTCATACAGTTCTCCGATTACCTCCGCTTAAGCATTGATGCGCTTACACGCACCGACCTATCGCTACTGAATGACTATAGCCTGAAAGAAATGGAAAGAGGCTTTAACAGAGATATAGAAGGCAAGAACCTTCGTGTTCTGCATTCAACAGTAGATTCCTATGGCAAAGAGAATATTGAAGTAGTGCCCGTTAAATCGAAAGCAGGCTATACAGCAGGTTATAATGACCCTGAATATATAAGTAGTCTACCTACCTTCCAATTACCATTTTTGATAAGGGATAAAAAATACAGGTCATTCCAACTTGATGGTGATTCTATGTTGCCTATACCCGATAAAGCGTATGTGATAGGTGAGTATGTTCAAAACCTGTCGACCCTTAAAGATGGTGAAGCATACATTGTTATTACACTCGACGAAGGCATAGTTTTTAAGGTAGTTTACAATCAAATTAAAAAGCGAAAGAAATTGCTTCTTAAATCGCTCAACCCAACTTACCAACCGTACGAAATTGATATAACACAGGTAATAGAAGCATGGAAATTCACTAACTACTTTACCTCTGAAATGCCTAATTATTACGGAGAGCTGGCTACCCTTAAAAGTGAGTTTAAGTCTATGTCGGAGAAACTGGAGAAGATGGCGCTTTAAGAAAAATCTATTTCATAGATTCCGCATAAGTTTGAATATACTTAGCGTATTGATCAGTAGTAAGTACTGTTTTCATTTTCGTATTTCTTTCCTCGCTCAGTTGTTGTATTTTACCAAATACCACATCTGTATTTGTTCTGTCGCCTGCAAGCACATCTTGTGCAGCACCAACAAACCAGCGTTCAATGGCTACCATCCTACTTTCCTGATCGGCAGTAACGCCGGGTACATATTTTATTATTCCGTCAATATGCAGTTGGGCTGTTTGCAATGGATCGCGAAGGGTATTCTGCTGCTGAGCTGAAACCGTAAACGAAATACATATTAATCCGGTTATTACTAAAAACTTCAACGTTTTCATTTTGCTATAATTTGTACTGCCTGATATATAACTCTAAACAATATCTTTTAGTATTCTCCTTGAGTTTACTGATATAAAGATAGTAAAAATAGGGCAACTATTCATGTATATCCGTACTCAATTTATTTTACATCCCTTACCAAACGGAACCCTATATACTGGTCGGCAGATGAAGGAAGCATGCCACCACGCATAAAAACATAGCATCCTGTAACAAGCCCAATACAATTACCACCCCTAATGGCTTTTATGGTGCCAGTAGTAGGGCCTGCAGGGTTCGTGACAGCATCACTGCTTGTATAATTATGGAACCAATCGGAACACCATTCACTCACATTGCCAGACATATCATACAGGCCAAGCTCATTCGGTTTCTTTAGGGCAACCTTTTGTGTCCCATTTAAATTACGGTACCAGGCCACATCATCGGGGTTATTGCTACCGCTATAATAATACCCTCTACTATCGGCACCACCTCTTGCAGCATACTCCCACTCCGCTTCGGTTGGCAACCGGTAATGGTACTTGGTCATTGTATTGAGTTTGGCAATAAAATACTGCACTGCGTTCCAGCTTACATTATCAACCGGGCACGAATAACAGTTTTTGTGAACGGAAGGGTTTGTATCCATAACCGACATCCACAACGCCTGAGTTACTTCATATTTCGATATATAAAAACCATTCACGGTTACTTTATGCTGTGGCCTGCAATCATCAACTGCTTCAATATCGGCAGTATCATTAAGTCCGATAAGATACGTACCGCCTTTAACCATTACCATATCATTATCCAGGTTAAAAATACTTAAGGCCGCCAACGAATCTGCATCTTGCTTAGTCGCATCGTCAAAATCAATTGTACAATTGCCCTTAGCATCATTATTGTTAAGTGGATATATCAAATTATTTTTGCCTGAGGCATGTTCATATACCATTACCCTGTATGGTATTTCACTCCCTGTTTTAAAATAAGTTTTTACTGTGTCTCCTGCTTTTACACGTGCCCGCTGTGCTCCGTTTATCTTAATATGCCCATCTGTATGTACAAATAGCCTCATAACAAACTTACCATGCATTGTATCGGCAATAGATGCACTATGTGTTGTCTTTTTCTGAGCAGAAACAGTAAGGGTAAAAAAACATACAGCTACAAACGCGTAAAGAGACTTTACAATAATTTTATTGAAACCTATTTGCATTATCCTTCTCATCAATTTGTAATTAGACTATCCTGAGTGCAATTAGTTACACCTGAAACTAAAACCAAAATTACAAAAAGAAAAGGAAGCCTTATGGTGTAACCATATCATTGAATGAATGGCCTGCATTTATTGTTAATGACTTATCCATGTATTGAAGCATTCCTGTAATAAGCCCGGCTTTAATATCTGCCTCCCATTTTTCTTCCAAAAGCTTTCCGTTAATATCGAAATAAGCTATTGTGGCGTACTGATTATCTACTTCAATAGTGGTATAACCATTGAAGCCTACCTTAACATCTAAGTCTGCTGATGTATTTTCACGTTTATCGTACATAACCAGGTTATTCTTTAATACATCCGGGTGATTTATCCTATCAAATGGGCTCAGCTCAACCGGCATACCTCCATTACCAATACAACGTCCATAAGCAGTAATACCGCCATCGCAATTATATTTACTATACGCACTAAAGCAATGCTCATGTCCCCATAACCAAATTACTTTCCTATCCTGCAAATATTTCTTTAGCTGCTGGCCGGGTTTACTATACTGTTTTTTATTGAACGCCGAGCAATACTGGTGATGCGAAAGGAAAATGATTCCTCTGTTATCTGAACCAAGCTTCACTTCCTTTTCAAGCCAATCAATCAGAGATTTTTCAAGCTCACATGTCTCTGTGGTAAATCCGAAAAAACTTAAAAAATTCACTGAGTTATAACCTGTGTCAATTCCTATAACTCTCCAGTAATCATTCTCAAGGCAAAAAAAAGCCGCCTTCTGCCTGGCAAGCATGTTCCCAGATGAATCAGTTATACCAAGTGTCGGCAGCAATTCAGTAAAATAGGGTTTGCCGGTAGCATACATTTCATGGTTACCCAACAAAGCAAAAGAACCCAATGTTCCTTTCTTCCAGGGAGCATCAGCACATAAAAAATTATCATTTATTTCTTCTGAGTTTCCTATATAATAAGTATCACCCATGTGAATAGTGTAATCGGGATTATGGCCAGCCATACATTCAGCCACTTTTATAGATTCTGCCGTATCGGTTGCCCAATCGGCTGCCAGAGCTATTTTTACAGATCCTTTACTGGCGCTTTGTAATTTATATACACCATTATTTTTATCTCCCGCATCATATGTGGCAAACTTATATTTACTCCAGCCTATTACATGAAAAGTAGTTTTAAAGAACCACACTACCTGCTGAAACAAGTATCTATCTAAAAAATCTCCTATGCCGTGTTTTGGCTCTGCCTGATCTGCAATTTTAGCAGTTACACCTTTGCTTATGTTTACAAGCGGGCTCCTCGGCAGCTTCAGGTAATCTTCCCTATGGCTTCGTTTGGGCTGATTCATTAGAATATATTATATAATGGTTCGGCAGCAATATTTTCATTCTTTATAATTAATGTACCCAAGCATCGTGGCCTAAAATTCCCTGATTTGAAAGATGTTTTCGTAAGGTACCTTCTAAATTTTGTTCCTGGGCCTTTTTGCGTATTCTTCTCGTCAGCTCATCATAATGCTCTTGATTTGGCGTTTCGTGTATTTGGTATGTCAGCATACTTACAAGCTTCACATATTTGCTCTTCTGGTACCATACATAGCCAATAATAAGCAATGCCAATAAGGCTAATGCAATTAAAAGTTCTCCGGCACGCTTTTGTATAAAGTCAACCTGCTGGTCAATTTTTGGGAATATTTTATTATTAAGTTGCGTTGAAAGAACAAGCGAAGTAGAATCGACAATAGAGGCGATCTTCTTCTTGGTTTCTTCTCCAAGTAAAATTTCTCTGAGCTTTTTTATTTGTATCTGGGTTGAATCGCTACCAAGCTGATCTATAGCTGAAGCAATAAGCGCGCGAATACTTTTTTGGGTTTGAGCCCCGATCAAATCTTCACGAACAGTAGTTACTATATTTTGTATTTGCATTGATGTCCTCTTACTCAGCAAGGAATCTTTTAATCCT
>JABDCA010000075.1 GCA_013288345.1 Bacteroidota bacterium
GCATTCCTGAAAACGATAGGCCTTTTATGTTCGACAGGTTTTTCAGGGCAAAAAATGCATCAAATATTCAAGGTACGGGCCTCGGCCTGAATATTGTGAAAAGATATATCGAACTTATGGGTGGCACTATTGATTTTATAAGTGAAGAAAATAAAGGAACTACTTTTACGGTAAAGTTACCTTTTACAAAGGAATAAAATGAATCAATTGACAGCTATAATGCAACGCGAGTTGCGTCACGAACTTAGGAGCAGGCGCTCATGGCTGGCTATTTTGCTTTATATATTCAGTGTAGTTTATATAACTTACTTAGCCTTTCAGCACGATCTCGAGCCAACCACATGGAATGCTTTGTTCTGGATACTTATAATCTTTATTTCAATGTTTGCTGCTTCCGGCAGCTTTGCTGGTAGAGAGAGTGAAATGCTATACATCTATACCCTTGTTTCTCCCCGCAAGTTTATTATGGCCCGGCTTATATACAATGGCTTGTTTATGCTGTTGGTAAGCATTGCAGCATTCATGGCCTATAGTCTGTTTGTGGGTAATCCTGTTGGTAGTATTTTAGTTTTCTTTTCTACGCTTTTGCTTGCAGTATGGGGTATTTCGTCATTGCTTACTATGGCATTTGCAATAGCTATTAAAGGCGGTGGTGGTTTTGCACTCATGGCCATAATCAGCTTTCCGCTTTTGGTGCCTTTGCTGATTACTGCACAGCATTTATCCTCATTAAGTATGCAAATTGAACCAACAGGATATATGGGTAATATGGCTGCTTTGCTCTCTCTGGACGCACTAATTGCAGCACTCTGCTATTTATTATTTCCGTATCTTTGGCGCGATTAAAATTCCAGTATAGGAATAAAAATTATGACACAAGGTATTCTTAAAGCAAAGTGGTGGAAAATAGCATGTGTTTTGCTTCTTGTTCATACTGTTATAGCCGGTTTTTTAACTGCAGTGCCTGCTAAGCCAATTTTACACGAAACAATAAGGAACCTTTATTTCCACGTATGTATGTGGTTTTCTATGATGTTTATTTTCACTGTTTCGCTTGTATATAGTATAAAATACCTGATGGACCCTAAGGAAGAGAGCGATATTATAGCATCGGAATGTGCTAATACAGGGCTTGTTTTTGGAATGTTGGGTTTAGTAACCGGAATGTTGTGGTTAAGGTACACATGGGGAGAAACAGGCAGAGACTGGTGGGCGCCAGACCCAAAGTTGAACGGAGCATTGATTGCCTTACTCAGTTATTTTGCATACATTGTATTGCGTATGTCAATTGACGATGAACAGAAAAAAGCACGTGTTGCTGCAGTTTACAACATTTTTGCCTATGTAATGATGATAGTATTTGTAATGATATACCCTCGCCTTGGCAATGTAGATTCTTTGCATCCGGGCAATGGTGGTAACCCGGGCTTTAATCAATACGACCTTGATAATCAAATGCGTATGGTGTTTTACCCTGCTGTACTTGGTTGGGTAATGTTATCGGTATGGATAGCTTCAATTAATATCAGGTTAGAAAAAATAAACCGGTATAATCATAATAAAATATGAGAATAATCAGGAACTTTGCATTGTTTTTTATGGTACTTTGTACATCTTTGGTAAATGCTCAGGCAAATGCCGGAGGAGGTATTGAAATGGCAGACAGGCTTAAAGCCGACGGTAAAATATACGTAGTAGTAGGAGTGGTGCTTATAATACTTGCAGGACTGATACTTTATTTAGTGAGAATTGACAGAAAGGTTTCAAAAATGGAAAAAGAAATAGAAGCTGAAAAACAAGAAAAAATAATGAAAAAGACACACATTATAGCGCTGTTAGTAATTGCTGTTGCTTTTGGGGTAATACTTACATCGCTTTCTAATAACAGCACATATGCTTCATTTAAAGAAGCTACCGACCATCCTAGCAGCACTTACCATGTGGTGGGCAAATTAGACAGGTCAAAAGCATTTCAATACGATCCGCATGTTAATGCTAACCTGTTTACTTTTTACCTGGTTGATAAAGATGGTAACGAACGAAAGGTAAGTCTTGGTAAGCCTGAACCGGATGATTTCGAAAAATCGGACCAGATTGTAGTTATAGGTAAAGCCAATGGCAATAATGAATTTACAGCTGCTGATGTGCTTATGAAGTGCCCGTCTAAATATACTGCGGATAGTATTCCTACGCAGAAGCAAAGTTCTATGTAACTCCAGGTAGGAAAGTGAATGAAGTAAATTACATTGGAGAACAGATCGGCTGGCAATATGCCGGAAATAGTTTTGTCTTCTTATCATTTGTAGCAGCGCTGCTGGCATCATTCTCTTATTTTCAATCGGCAAACAGCAACGAATTGTTAAATGGCCCCTGGAAAAAATTGGGCCGAATAGCTTTTTCAATCCACTCATTTGCTGTAATAGGAATAATGACAACATTATTCTGCATGATATTTAAGCACCTTTACCAGTACCATTACATTTGGGAATATTCGAATGATGCTATGCCAAGGCGATATACACTTGCCTGTTTCTGGGGTGGGCAAGAGGGTAGTTTCCTTTTATGGACATTCTGGAACGTTGTAATTGGTAATGTGCTAATGCGTACTTCTAAAAACTGGGAGGCACCAGTAATGACCACAATGGCACTGGTACAAGTGTTCTTGGCATCTATGCTGTTAGGCTTTCATACCCTTGGTACAACAATAGGCAGTAATCCATTTGTATTGCTTCGAGAAACACCTGGTTTTATAGGTGCACCAATGTTTACGAATATAGATCAGCCATTTGATGCCATACATTATGTAACTAAATTGGCAAAAACAGCACAGGGCCTTAATCCACTATTGCAAAATTACTGGATGACCATTCACCCTCCAACACTATTTCTTGGGTTTGCTTCAACCGTTGTGCCTTTTGCTTACGCTATTGCAGGCTTGTGGAAAAAGAAATATGGCGAATGGCAATTAGATGCTCTGCCATGGACTTTCTTTGGTGTTATGATATTGGGGACAGGCATACTTATGGGTGGTGCATGGGCATATGAGTCGTTATCATTTGGTGGTTTTTGGGCATGGGACCCGGTTGAAAATGCATCGTTAATACCATGGCTTACCTTTGTTGGGGCAGGGCACGTAATGATCATTTATAAGGCAAGAAAGAACTCTGCACTTTCAACATTTGTATTCCCTATCATCACATTTACACTTGTTCTGTACTCAACATTCCTAACACGTAGTGGTATATTAGGTAATACATCTGTACATGCTTTTACTGACTTAGGTATGTCTGGCCAATTGTTTATTTATTTAATTTTCTTTATTCTCCTCAGCATAATACTTATTGCAGTCAACTGGAAGAAAATACCACGCGATCAGGCAGATGAAAATTTATGGTCGAGGGAGTTTTGGATGTTCCTTGGGGCATTAGTTTTGCTTATGTCGTGCATACAAATGGTGGTTACCACATCAATACCGGTTACCAGCAAAATAGCGGGCTATCTGCACGACAAGCTTCCTGTTTTCGGTAGCGCCCTTGAAAAACTTTCCAAGCAAGCTCCTCCAATTGACCGTATTGGTTTTTATAACAAGTGGCAAATACCTTTTGTTATTCTGGTTTTACTCATATTGAGTTTCGGCCTGTTTTTTAAGTTTAAGAATACAGATATGAAGCAACTATGGAAACAAATTATGTTTCCATTGGCTGCCGCAATCGTTTTTTGTGGTATTAGTGCTTGGGCGCTTAAAGAAACTAATGGGTTTTATATTACCCTGCTCTTTATGAGTTGGTTTGCAGTGTGTGCTAATTTCTATTACTGGATAAAAAATAAAAAATCGAATTTCCTTAAGGCCGGAGCGTCATTTGCGCACGTTGGGTTCGGACTTATTATGATGGGTGCGCTTATATCAACATCTAAAAAACAGGTAATTTCCAGAAACACTTCGCATAAAAGTGTAAAGTCAATTGATGAAAGCTTCTCCGATGAAACGAACATACGAATAGACCAGGGCGATACGCTTAAAATGGGCGATTATTATGTTACCTATACAGGCAAAAGGAAAGAAGGGAAGAATATTTTATATGCAATTGAGTATTTAAGTAAGGATGTGGATACAAAAAAGTATACTCCACAGTTTACCTTGCACCCGATTATACAATTAAACCCTCAAATGGGTAATGTGGCCGAACCATCTACCAAGCACTTTTTAAATAAAGATATTTATACGCATATAACCTATGCCGACCCTAATACTCTGAAAGACGAAAACCCGGGTGGAAAATATGCAATGACAAGAACTAATACAGTGGCCATTGGCGATAAAATGTACTCTTCCAGAGATACTATTACGTTGGTATCACTAGATAGCCATATAGATTTAAAGAAGTATAGTTTAAAGGAAAGCGATATTGCAGTTGGGGCTGTTTTAAGTATCACCGATTCCAGTCATAATACTTATAGGGCAGAACCGATTTATATAATATCGGGCAATGAAGTTGGCACAATTGACGATACCGTTTCTAAAGCGGGACTGAAATTTACATTTTCTAAAATTGATCCTAAAACCCATAAGCTTGATATTGGAATAGCTGAAGCCAAGCTTGTAGCCAAAGATTATATTGTAATGGAAGCAATAATATTTCCTTACATTAACATTTTATGGTTTGGTTGTTTAATAATGATATTAGGCACAACACTTGCCATTAGGCAACGTATACTTAAAAGCAGGGAAGCGAAAAATAGCCAAGTAACCGCTAATGGAACAAAAGCTTAATAAACTTGTTTTTATTGGTGCGGGTAATGTGGCAACAGCGCTTGCCAAAGCATTGCACAAAAAATACACGATTCTGCAGGTTTA
>JABDCA010000076.1:0-64 GCA_013288345.1 Bacteroidota bacterium
GAGCGATCCTTGTTTTTGCTTTCAGGCTATCTGGTTCGTGTTTAAGGAAATCTTCATTAATTAC
>JABDCA010000076.1:74-433 GCA_013288345.1 Bacteroidota bacterium
ATGAAGTATCTTTTATCGTGAGCGGTCTTAGTCCAAGTATAGAATCGGCAAACATGTGCATAAATCGCTCTGCTTTTTCCTTTTTGTTTAGTCTGAGTTTATTTAAAGTATAGAATAGATCTGTTTCGAATTGTTGTCTGATCTCAAGTGACTTTTGGGATTTGTAAATCCATGTAAGTAGGCTCCCCTCGCTATATAATGGAAAGGCGAACTCAAAATCTCGTTTTTTATCTGCTATATAAATAACTTTATATGTTGGACAGGGAGTACAACTCGGCGTCCATTCATGTAAATGTATTGTAACTCCCAATGATGTATCGGAAATTTCTTTAAATGTCTTATTTAACCTAGATCTAGAT
>JABDCA010000076.1:443-4829 GCA_013288345.1 Bacteroidota bacterium
GTATCCATGACTTCAATGAAATCGTATTGATAGTCTCTTGCCATATAGTTAATCAGGGTATTATAGATTAAAGTATTGTAGTGAGTTTTAGCCTCGACCTCAGGTTTCTTTTCCTTAACAGAAGTGCAGGCTGCCAATAAGCATAAAACAAAACTTAAAGAGTGGCAGAGTGGTTTCATATACCAAATATAGCCCGAAATATGGGGAAAACAAAATTGCACCTGCGAGTTTAACTTGCATTTGGTAGGATCTCTCACCGCCAACTCGCGGTTCGAGATGACAAAGGGTCTGTTTAACTAATAGGAGGAGGGAAGGGTGCGGCGAAGCCGCACCCTTCCCTCCCTAAAAACATAGCGCACCTGTCATTTCGAACGAAACAACGTGGAGTGAGAAATCCTACCAAAATACGGCGTATCTATTACCATAAATTGTTGCAGTGGAGTGAGAAATTCTACCAAAATACTGTGTAACTATTACTATTTAGTGTACCTAAGTGAGATATATATGCCAATTGGTTTAGAGTATTCTTATTTGTTTTTACATGATATTAATCAGTATTCTATCATTCTGTAAATGAGAATGTTGTGGGCTGAATAATTATAGTACTTTTGCGCGCTTAACAAAAAGACATATTTAATTTTATGAGATCATTAATCATCCCCTTGATTAGTATTCTCGTGCTGGCCAACACCTCAAAGGCCACTACGTATACTTCAATTGCAAACGGAAGCTGGTCAGCTTCTACAACCTGGTCGCCGGCAGGTGTACCAAGCCAAAGCGATAACATTATCCTGGCATCTCCATACAAGGTTACTTCAACAGCCGATATTGCTATAGGCACTTCATCGGGTGGCAGCCTTACCATCAATACGGGCGCTAACCTCGATATGGGCACTCGCGATATATCCTTTAGCTGGAATGCAACGGTTATTAATAATGGCACCTTATCAATTGCCACACTCGAGCTTAATGGCTCAGCATCTTTTACCAACGGCGGAATACTTAACCCTCATAAGAGTATTACACTCAGCACATCGGGTTCGTTTATAAATTCAGGTACACTTACTACAGTTAGTTTAGAGCTTGATGATGCTACCGCTTTTACCAACAACGGAACAATAAGTACCGGCACTTTCGAAACCAATTCGACATCGAGCTTTACCGATAACGGTATTATGACGGTAACTACAAGCATGGGTATTGAAAGCAGTTCGACTTTAATAGTTGGTACAGGAGTAACCATTAATAATACCGGTTCGTTCGAAAATAATTCATCAACAGGTATTACCGATAATGGCGCTATACTGGTTACAGGCACTGCAACCTTCGATGGTGGTACATCTATTTCAGGTTCGGGTTATTTAACCGGTGGAGAAATTGATAATAATAAGAACATCTCGCTTTGGGGTGTTGAGAAGAGTTATTTCCCTTGCCACCATTGCACTATACCAAACAATGCGGGTTTACCTATAGCATTGGTATCCTATGCGGCAGCCTTTACAGGCGATGCTGTGCAACTGCAATGGCTTACCGCTACCGAAATAAACAACAGCTTTTTTACTGTTAGCCGCAGTACCGATGGAGTTAACTACACCACACTGGCTACCATTAACGGAGCAGGAAACTCAACCGACCAGCATAGCTATACTTATACCGACAATACTGCGCCTGGTGGTGTATATTACTACAAGCTGCAACAAACCGATTACGACGGAACTGTTGCAACAGATGGAGTAGTGGCCGTAACTGTAAATATGCCCTTTAAAGGGCTTGAAGTGTTTCCTAATCCTGTAAAAGATAGGTGCATAGTTTCTTTCAGTGATGCAGTGCAAGAGAACTTTCAGTTAACCGTGTACGATTGTATGGGCAGAGAAGTTATAGCCCGCAATGTTGAAACCAATATTGGCGATAACACTCTTGAATTGTACCCGTCAACCTTAACTCCGGGAATGTATTTCATCTCCTTACCTGTTAATGGCTCAGCTATTAAAGCCAGGTTTATAAAGGAGTAGTATTTTTTCTTTGTTAATGCTTTGTTAATCTTCATTTGCCAACAAATAAATTGTTGCATCTTTGGCTTCATAAATTAAAACTTACCATGAACAAAAAGATTACGATACTCCTAAGCCTGTGCATGTTTACACTAATGGCTTTTGCACAAAAACATAATTTAGATAGCACCCTTCGTGTACTTAAATTTCAGGAGGACAGCACCCTGCATGCAAAAATACATAGCGATTCGGTTAAGGTGAAGAAGAGTTTTGCTGACAAAGTAAGATACGCTAAACTGCAAGACAGTGAAATTTACCCGGTACTTAATGCAGGTATATATTCGGGTGTTATACCGGTAAAAGATCCGACCGAAATACCCGATACTACCCAGGAGTATAAATTGTTATTTGAAATAACTGCAAGTAACCCCGATTCAACATCAAAAGAAATAAACGCAGGACTTGTAGAAGTGGCCCGTGTTATAAACCTGCATGTAGCATCGGGTGTATCGCTGAAAAAGATACATGTGGTAATAGTAATGCATGGTGGCGGTATAAGAGTAGTAACTAACAATGCTGCTTATAAGGAACATTTTAAAACAGATAATCCCAATATAAAACTTGTTGACCAGTTAAGCGCTTTGGGTACCCGGTTCATTGTCTGTGGCCAATCAGTAGCTTATGGTGATGTTAAAAGAGATACTTTCCTGCCACAGGTTAAGGTATCGTTAACCGCCCAAACGGTGCTTACCAATTACCAGCTGAAGGGCTATGTAAAGAATAGGATAGAGCAGTAATAAGTCGATAGTCGTAAGTGGTTAGTCGTTAGTAAAAACAAAGAAGTTATGCATTATAATTGCCACGACCTTTAGGTCGTGGAATAGATTGTAAACAGAATAAGGCTTTAGCCCAATTAAGTTGTTTGGCTAAAGCCTAACTATGAATTATCTGCACCCACGACCTAAAGGTCGTGGCAATTGAAAAAGAATTACACATTAGTTGTATTTAAATAGAGGAATACGGCTATAACAAAAGCCCCGCACCCTGATAGTAAATCAGGTATGCGGGGCTTTCTACAGGTTCGGAGTACCTAATAAATGAGCACGCTACAGCTCTTCATCTTCGTGGCTGTGCAGTTCGGGTGTGCTTCTCTCTGCCTCGTCCAATAGGGTTTCGGTAAAGTTTTTAACATCTACTCTTTGCTCGCCCATTGGGTTGGCAAATCGTATTTCGCTGCTCATTTGGTACTTGCCGTTGTCTTCGCGCCTTTCGGGTTGTACGCCCAATGCATAACTCCAATTCAGTTCTTTTTCATTCCTGAATAGTTTAAGCGCTTCATTCTGTGCCTGAGTAACTTGTTTGTAAGCATCATATGCTTCCTGTGTACCTTCGGTAAGTTTGCCAAATGTATGGCCCACGGTAACCAGATGCTGTACACCTGCTTTTTTAGTGCCTTCAATAAAGTTGCGTGCTACTTCTACATGCTCACGCGGATTTTCTTTACTTGGTACATGAAAGCCAATTACCACATCATGCCCTTTGGCATAACGGACAATGTCTTCCGCTTTTTTTGTTTCACCTCTTACAACCCTCAGGTTGGGGTGTTTTAGTTTAAACTCTGTTTCGTCACGAACAATTGCCGTAACGCTGTGGCCCCTTTTCAGGGCTTCTTCTGCCAATTGGCGGCCTGCTTCTCCGCTGGCGCCAAATAAGGCGATTTTCTGTGTGTTCATAGGGGATTGAATTTTAAAGATTAGAACTTATTTGATTTCCGAATGCAAGGTACGCCCCTTAAATTCCTTTTGTTACAGGTTTTATTCGAACATATAGAAAGTGTGGATGAATGAATAAAAAACAAAGGTTAAAGGCAAGTCGTAAGTCGATAGTCATAAATCGAAAATCATAAGGAGTAGGTAGAATTAGTATTGAGTATTGTTTTTCGACTAACGACTATTGACTGGCTTCGTCCTGTTGAAAACTAATTGCCTATTTGTTTACTATATGTAATATAAAGCGTAAATTTGTATTCAATATAGTCGATAGTCGTAAGTAAAAAAACGAATGCACGCATACCTCTAATGACAATAGACTTACGACTATCGACTTACCACTAACGACTAAATTACCCATGGGCATACTAAGCAGTTTAAATCCCGTTTCAGCAATAAGCAAAGCTATATTTGGCGATAAGGGCCTTACAGGCGGTGTAATGAGTGTGCTGGAAGACACCGGAGTGGTTACCACACCCGAAGCCAAACAAAAAGCGCAGGAAGCCTTGTATAATTACGAATTGCAAATGCGCGACAAGGATAACGATGTTATTAAGGCCGTTAACGATACCATGCAAACCGAAGCTAAAAGCGAACATTGGTTGCAATGGAGCTGGAGGCCCATA
>JABDCA010000077.1 GCA_013288345.1 Bacteroidota bacterium
TTCTCCTTTTATTAGGTTTCAAATTCGAATGATAAAAATAAACAATTTAGATAGGCTACCTGATCGTATAAAATAAAATTGATTGAGTTGTTGAAAACTCCAATCCCTTCCTAAAAAAACTAAAACCCCACCTTGCCTCGCCATAATTGCTAAGCCTTTTAGCAATTTATACACAAGATATTGATAATCAATTAATTAAATACAATATGGTTATAATGGCAATAACTGTAATTCTATTGTTATTCATTGTTAATTTTTGGTTTTAGGCTTAGATCAAGATTTAGGTTAATAAGGGAATTGAGTTGTTGAAAACTATTGCATTATTTTATTACATATAGTAAATATTTAGCTGAATTTTGCATCGTCCGCCAAAGCTTTATGCGACGGCAGATAATTAATCTTTAACCACTATAGTATGTCAACCGAACAAACAGGAGCCGAGAAGCCCAAACTAACAATCAACAAGGCCAAGCAAGCCCTACGCGAAAAGATAAGCCAGTTTTTGGTAGATAAATTTGATGAGGTAGCAGAAGTATATGAAGTGCTTGAGCCGAAAGAAAAAGTAAAATTCTATTGCGCACTGTTGCCTTTTGGCATGGCCAAAGTAAAACCCGAACCGGAGGTTAACCTGGACAGGCTCAGCGAGGATGAAGTTATTGAGATATTTGAAAAGCTAAAGGAGGTAGCCAACAAACAGATTGAAGCAGTGCTGATAGATAAGGGCTTGCCGCTTGTGAATAGGGATGAAGAATATTGAGTTATGAATTATGAGTTATAAGTTATGAGTGAACACTCCGTGTAACTCCGTATGCCCTGTGAACTCTGTGTTAAAATAAAACCTCCAACACAGAGAGCACAGAGAAAAAACATTGAGTTGCACAGAGAATATAAAGCACTTCGACAGGCTCAGTGTGACGAACAAACCCATTGCGGGCTTTGGGGTTAGTGTTTTTAACTCTGAGTAAAACTGAGATTGCCACGTTCCGCAAAGCAGGAACTCGCAATGACGGTGGCGTGAATAGATAATGTAGCGCTTCTCCCGCTTGGGAGAAGAAGGATGAGGGCAGCACAGAGAAACACTTCGACAAGCTCAGTGTGACGAACATTATAATTCGTGTAATTCGTGGCTAAAACAAAAAAAATACAGCAGCCTATTATGACTACTGTATTTAAAACTGAGATTGCTTCGTTCCTCGCAATGACGGGAAAAGTCCTCCCCCTGCCCCCTCCAAAGGGGGACAAGAACCTAAAGGTTCGGTTGCGGGGTGGTGCGCAGGTAGTTTTTAATAACCTTGTGCCCCTTCGGGAATTTGGCAGCAATATCTTCGGTTTTAATGCCCGGAGATACTACCACATCTTCCCCGTGCTTCCAGTCGGCGGGAGTTGCAACGCTGTAGTTAGCAGTAAGCTGCAATGAGTCGAGCACACGGATGATCTCGTCGAAGTTCCTTCCGGTAGAAGCAGGATAGGTAAGAATGAGCTTCACCTTTTTATCGGGCCCGACAATATATACCGAACGAACGGTAAACTTATCAGACACTTCAGGATGAATAGCATCATACAGTTTTGCAACTACAAAGTCAGGATCCGCAATAATAGGGAAGTTGACTGTAGTGTTCTGCGTTTCGTTAATGTCCTGCACCCAAGCCTCATGGCTTTGAATTGGGTCAACACTAAGCGCAATAACTTTGGTATTACGCTTGTCGAATTCGGGTTTCAGTTTTGCAACCCTGCCCAGTTCGGTAGTGCAAACAGGTGTAAAATCGGCAGGATGCGAAAAGAGGATGCCCCATTTGTCGCCCAGCCATTCATGAAATTTAATTTGACCTTGTGTGGTCTGCGCCGTAAAATCAGGCGCAATGTCTCCGAGTCTGATTGCCATTGTTTTGTTTGGTTTTTAAAGGTTAATAGATGTATGAATTGTTTAGTTTATTGCTTAGATAAAAATGGAAGCACAAGGAAAGTATAAATAACACAGCCCAGGCAAAAGCCTTTAAAGCTTTCGAGCCCGGCACATATAAGTAACAATGCAGCTAATGAATAAGAAGCCACATCGTAATGAAACAGTTGAAGCGCAGCAATAGCCAGTGTAAAAAACAAGCCTATTCCGGCAGCAAATTTTTTAGGGGCAGCATCGGTTGGCTTTTCATCGAGGCCCAGATAATCGGACGAGCGGCGTGCCAAATATTTAAGCGGACTGTATTTGCCGTTGGTAAATGCGCGCAAAAAGAAATCGATTGCCAATAGCGCTATAAGTATGGGTAACTTAAAATATGCTCCTGTTATAACTACCAATATGGTGAAGAAAGCCACTACCCTGGCTATGTTCTCGTTTACTTTTACTGCTGATACGGGGCAGCTTACTGTTGTTTTGCTCATCGTTTATTTTTTGTTTGAGGGCACAAATATATATAATATCTATATACTTAGTAGATTTTATGAAATATTTTTTAGGATAGGGCTATTTAGCCTTATTTTTCAAGGCTTTCAGGCGGTCTTCTTTTTTAAGAATATCTGCCAACGTGGTCTCCGAAAGTATTTTAAGGGTAGCATCGCGCACTTCCAAAAAGGTTTTTCGTATGCCACAGGTAACTTCATCTTCGCAATCGTCGCAGCGTTCGTAAAAGTTAAGGCTTACACAAGGCAACAGCGCTATAGGGCCATCAATATTGCGCAGTACACGGGTAAGGACAATGTCCTTTGGTTTCATCAGCAAATAATAACCACCACCAATGCCTATCTTGCTTTTTAATATGCCCTGCTTACGCAGGTCCAATAATATAGTCTCTAAAAATTTCTTTGGTATATTCTCCTGTTGCGCAATCTCTAAAATGGTCATAGAGCCTTTGTCGCCGTGGCGGGCAAGGGCAATGAGGGCCTTTATTGCGTATTTGGTTTTTTTGGAGATCATCGCTCTTTACTTATCGCCCAGGAAATCGCTTACAATAGCATCGGTTTCCTTAAAGGCCTTATCGAGTTCTATATTATACACCATCTTATCGAACTGCGGTGCATACGATAACTCTAAATTGGCTTTACCAATACGCTGTTCTAATATACCAGGTGTTTCGGTGTTCCTGTCGCGGAGGCGCTGCATCAGTACATCTACCGATGGGGGCTGTATAAATATGGTGATAGATTCTTTAGGGAAATGTGTCTTTAAATTAAGTGCGCCCTTTACATCAATATCGAAAACAATATGCCTGCCCGCTTTCCATAACCTTTCAACCTCCGTGCGCAATGTGCCATAAAAACTACCGGGATAGACCTCCTCCCATTCCAAAAACTGGTTCTCTTTTATTTTGTTCTTAAATTCTTCCTGCGATAAAAAGTAATAGTCTTCGCCATCGCGTTCGTTAACACGTTTTGGGCGGCTGCAAGCAGATATAGAAAAAGCAAGGCGCGGAAATACACTGAGCAGGTGCCTTACAATAGTTGTTTTACCTGTACCCGAAGGACCGGCAACAATAACCAACTTACCCGATGATTTACTACTCATAGAATATTCAGAAGCTGTTCTTTGATTTTTTCAAGTTCGTCTTTCATCTCTACTACAAAACGCTGTATGTCGGCATCATTAGCCTTAGAACCAATCGTATTTATCTCGCGGCCTATCTCTTGCACTATAAAACCAAGCTTACGGCCGCCATTAGGCTCGTTCATAGTAGTACGGAAGTACGAACAATGGTTGCGCAAACGAGCCTTTTCTTCATTAATGTCAAACTTCTCTATATAGTATATGATCTCCTGCTCGAATCTGTTCATGTCGGTTTTATGGCCACTCATTCCTTCATTGATCTTAGCAATGAGCCTCTCCCTTAATTTCTCAATACGCGATGGATCAAGCTTCGCGATCTTCTGTTCGTTGCCTTCAATAACGGCCAGGTGCGATTCAATATCTTTCTTCAATGCTTTGCCTTCCTGTTGGCGAAACTTGCTTACAAGCTCGGCTGCCTTACGTACCAAAACGAATACGGCTTCCAGTTCTTTCTTTTCTACCTTTTCTTCGGCTTTAAACACATCGGGCATGCGTAGTATAAGTGGCAAAAGCTGCACGTCCTTTTCATTAAGTTCTTTGGCCAATGCCTTAAACTCTTTTGCATATTCCTTGGCAACGCTTTTGTTCAGGGCTATTTTGCTTTTAGCTTCACTCCCTGCAATGCCTATGTATAGGTCTACCTTGCCCCTATCGAGCAGTTGTGGTAAAAGCGTACGTATCTCCGGTTCGAGCCCATAATATGCATGCGGCAAACGCATGTTAAGGTCGAGTTGCTTGCTATTGAGCGAACGTATTTCAACGTCAACAGTTTTTCCGGCTATTTGCCCCGACACTTTGCCGAAGCCTGTCATTGATTGTAACATGGGCTATTTTTTTTCAAATATAGCAATAGAGGGCTTATTTAAAATCAGCAACCTGGCCGGCCCCCTCTTCGGTCTTCTTTTTCTTACGGCTTTGGCCAACCAAATAAATACCAAAAATGATAAATACTGCCGATAATACCTTACGGGCATCAATACTATCCTGGCTCATAGATACCGCTATACCTGCGGCTATAAGAGGTTGCAGGTATATGTATGTACTGGCAATAGAAGGGCTGAGTTCGGCCAATGCGTATGTATTTAAAAAGTAAGCTAAATAGGTACTGGCAACAATTACATAAGCAATACATAACCAGGCATTCATACTCATTGCATGCATATCGAACTTCTGCAACTCGGGCCAGCCAAAGGGCAACACATAAATAGCGCCAAATGCAAACACCCATTTTATAACTGTAATGGTTTTATATTTTAACATAAGCGGCTTAACCATAACCATATAT
>JABDCA010000078.1 GCA_013288345.1 Bacteroidota bacterium
CAGCCATTTTATTTTTTCCTGTATTGGTTTTTGCTCAACAATCTGATATTACAAAAAATGCGCAAAAAGCGATGGATGCCCCAAAGTTTGATACAGCCAGGCGTTGGGATATAGGTGGCCCTATAAGTATCAGCTTCACGCAATCAACTTTCAGTAACTGGGCCGCAGGAGGTATCAATTCAAGCGGGCTTACCGCGCTGGCTTCCCTGCATGCCAATTATACCGATGTTATGTTTTCCTGGTTAAATGACCTTGAACTTGGCTATGGCTACCAGCGGATCGATGGTATACCTTTACAAAAAACTACCGATCAGATCGAAGCAACATCAAGTGTAGGGTATAAACTATTCGATCATGTATCTCTCAGTTTTTTGGCCAATTTTCAAAGCCAGTTTGCCCGAGGGTACACCAATAACGGAGATACTACTTTACTTTCTGACTTTATGGCTCCCGGCTACCTGGTGCTTGCTATAGGGTTGACTTATAAACCAAATGATGCACTTAGTGTATTCGTATCTCCGGTTACTGCCAGGTTCGTATTTGTAGAGAACCAGAATTTAGCCGATCAGGGTGCATTTGGTGTTGACCCGGCAGTATATGATTTAGCAGGTAATAAAACAAAGAATGGTAAAAAAGAAGCTACTGAACTAGGCGCATATATTAAGGCTAACTATATCAAAGATTTTAATAAAAATATACATTTTAGTACCAACCTCGAATTGTTTTCGAACTACCTGAAGAATCCACAAAATATTGTGGTTAACTGGAGCACCCTTACACAGATTAAAGTAAGCAAAGTGTTTGCAGTTACATTTAACACCCAGCTTATATACGACAATAATATAAACATACCTATTTACAAAGTTGAAAATGGTATAAATACACTTATAAGCAATGGCCCACGAGTACAGTTTAAAGATGTGCTGGGCGTAGGTATTGGTTTTAAAATATAGTAATCCCTCCTGTGAATGGTAAGCCTCACAGCAATGTGGGGCTTTTATTTTCCCGGCTGTTTATCCTCGACATTGTACTTTATATTATACACGGGTTCAGGGAAGTTATTCAGCATTAGCGAATCTTTATTTACAACTACTTTAACACGATCGGGAGAAACCGATTTTTTGCCAATGAGGTAATCCATTATCTGCTTGTTGCGCCTTTCCATCATGCGCGCTACTTCTTTGTTCAGTAAGGCATCTCCTATAAGCATAATACATTTGTCCTCTACCGTTATTAATTCAGTTCCTGCCAGCTTTAATTTGTCGTTCAGGTATTTATCAAACAAGGTATCTATCGTCGATGTTTTTTCACTGGCCAGGTTTTCCTTTTTTCTCTTTCGTCTGCTAAGCAGGCTGTCGTTTACTATGTGCTGGGTTTCCTGGTAATATTGTTTTTTTGCCATTGTTAGTGCCAGTTCATCCTTTTCCTCAAGGCTGTCAATTACCTGTACTATTTCTACATTCAACTCCTTCTTTCGTTTAAGCACTTTCTCAATATTCTCCAATTTACGTATTTGTTTTTCTTCAAGTTCCTCCTGTAAATAGTCGAAATTGAACTGCTTCATATCCGCAGGGTCTTTATCTAAAAGTTTTGCCAATAATCTGAAAGGTGATTCGGCTGTTTTCTTAATAACGTCGCTTATAATGGGCCATATCATCTTACCCATTTTATAGTTTGGGTCATCAAGGTTGCCGGTTGCAGGTATATTCATATCTATATTCCCCTTTTCATCTTTTAATAGTGATACCGCCATGCGCACCGGAAGATCGTAAACAGGCTTTACATCTTTTTCTTTTTTGCCTGCTTCAAGGCCTTCTATATGAATAATGTTTGTGCTTTTTAGATTCCGGTTAATAACCGAATCAGTGCTTTGGTAATTCATGTAGCCACTCCAGAATGGCGTAGCTACATAGTATTCTGAATAGGGGTTAAAATCTGCAATGCGCAGGTTGGTTACATTATATTTTAAAAGCATGTTTTTCAAATCAACGCTAATGTCGGCATACATGGTAAGCTTACCTGTATCGCTTAATGTGGCTGAAGCATTAAAAACTATGTTCTTGCTCTTGGCGCTTATTTCATCGGTTAGCAGGCTTATGTCTGTAATGTTGTAATGAAACGGATTGTTGAGTGTATAATCGTTAAATACAAATTGCCCGTGGCGAATAACAACGCTATCGGTATGGTAGCTGGTGCTAAAAAATCGACTGCCATTAATTTTACACTCGACGATAGTAGGGTGAATATGTTCGAATAATCGGGTTTAATTTCGCCAGTAGTATTATCAGTTACAGGGGCAGGTGGTGATGTGTACTTTATCATGCGGCTTATATTGTTGCCATTTGTAAAGTAATCGAAGCGCATATAGGGCCTGTCCATTGATATATTATTAATGCTGTAAATATTCTGCCGTACATTAAGCGTATCAATATCTACCAGTAGCTCGCCCATAGCAAAAACCTTTTCTTTTGCCGAATCTCTCATTTCAAAATCATCTACATGAAAATATCCGGTTGATGAAATATCTTTCGGGCTATTCAATTTGCCATACACCATAAGGTTGGTACTAAGCCGCCCTTTGAGCGATGATATACGGAGGAATGAATTGAGCGGGGCATAATACTGGCTAAGGTCATAGTCATCAATAACCAGTGCTACTGCATAGTTTAATGTTTTCAGGTTAGCGCTCAAGTCAATATTAAAAGCACCACCTGTACCATATTTAAAATCGAGGTGGGCTTTAGTATCGGGCTTATCCCAGGTTATTTCGGGTAGGTTGAAATTTATATTATGAATGCTGGCAACATTATGTATAGGTATATTGGTATAGGTAACATTGCCATTATTGATTATTACATTGTCTATAGCGTAGGGTATAGGATGCTTTGTGCTATCAGTATTGGCAACCTGTGTGGTATCTTTAGGAGATGAAAAGCGCTTTTTTAGATCATCGAAGTTGAATTGATTGCCATTCTGGCTTATTCTTATTTCAGGGTTATCAATCAGTATGGTATCAATGCCATAAACGCCCGCAAATATTTTATCGAGATTGGCTTTTACGTAAATATCGTGGCAATCGAAAAACACATCGCTACCATTGGCTTCATATATTTTAATATCCTTAACTTTTACACTGCCATTCATAGCATCTACGTGTATGTGCCCTATAGTTACCTGGCGGCCTATCCATTTTACACTGTTCTTTTCAAGCACATATTTTACAATGGGTGATATGTGTCCTATATGCAGCGCGGTTATTTTATAACCGAATGCCTTCTTTTTAATATCGTAACTTATATTGGCATTCATATTGAATTTGCCTGTGTCATTCAACAAGGCCGATGCACTGAACACTACCTTTTTGTTTTTCGCCCCAACCTCATCCGTGTTGAAATTGATTTTTGAAACCTTATAATAGAATTTATGCTCAGCAGTGTTGTCGTTAAATATAAATTCACCGTTGTGTATGGCAATGCTATCAGCATGGTAGTGGGTGTTCAAAAAGTCAGCAGTCATGGCTTTAGCGCTCGATGCAAGCATGGTAACTATATTTGAATAATCAATGTTGGACTTGCTTTTATCTTTGGTTGTATCTTTTACCTCTTTAATATCCTGATGTTTTAACATGCGACTTATGTTGTTGCCATTGGGGTAATCATTAAATACTACATATGGCCTATCCAACAAAAATTCGTGGAATATGTATTCGCCCTGTTTTACATTTATGGTATCAACATCTATACGCAATTCGCCCAGGGCAAAAAGCTTTTTGTTGGCAGAGTCTTTTACTTCAACATCATTTACATGAAGGTAGCCAGCCAGCGAAAACTCTTTGGGGTTATTAAACTTACCATGCATCCGCAATTTGGTAGTAAACTGTCCTTTAAACGACGATATTTTTAAATAGCTGTTAAGTGGAGCGTAATACTGACTGAGGTCGTAGGTATCGACCTCCAAAGCCAGGTTATAGTCGAATGTTTTACGGTTAGCATCAAGGTCGATATTGAAAAAGCCCCCGGTGCCATATACAAAATCCAAATGCACTTTGCTTTCGGGCTTATCCCAGTTTAGCTCAGGCAGGTTAAAGTTTATATTGTGTACTTTAAAGATGTTGTGAATGGGTACATTATTATAGGTAACTGTGCCATTATTAATGAGAACCTTGGTTACATAGTATTTTGTTTCGGTAGTATTTTTCGGCTGTGTGGTATCAGATGAAAAGCGCTTTATAAGGTCGTCGAAGTTGAATTTATTGCCATTTTGGTTAATGCTTATTTCAGGAGCATCAATTTTTACTTCATTTATTTCGTAGATCTTAGCCAACATCTTCTTCAGGTTCACTTTCAGGTATACATCATGGCAATCGAAAAATATTTTAGTGGTATCCTGTTCGTATATCTTAATGTCTTTAATATACACACTGCCTTTAAAGGCATTTATTTTAATACTGCTTAGGGTTATTTTACGGCCTGTCCATTCAATGCAATTCTTCTCGATTAAATACTTTGCAATAGGCGATATGAATACATAGATGAGCGAGAAGCATAG
>JABDCA010000079.1:0-746 GCA_013288345.1 Bacteroidota bacterium
TTTTTACCTGTAAGGTCTCGCGTTACCTTCGAAAAGCCGGTTATATTATTATCCTTATCATGCAAGGCTGTTATAAGTATACTTCCCCAAAAACGGGTTCCATCTTTTCTTACTCTCCATCCTTCATCAGTTGCCTTGCCATTTGTGGTAGCCTTTTTAAGTAACTTTTCTGGTGTCTTATTTTCACGATCTTCTGTTGTGTAAAACAGCTCGAAGTTTTTGCCGATTATCTCTTCCGGAACATACCCTTTTATTTTTTGGGCTCCCTTATTCCAATTCATAACATTGCCATTTTTGTCCAATAGCAAAATTGCGTAGTCTTCAATTTCTTCTACCATCAATTGATAAGAGTCTTTCTTTAACATAGCGGCTAGGGTTGTATGCTATAAATGGTATTCCAGGGTTAGAGGAAGAGCACCTATTTATTGTTATTTCATTCGGACTACAGGCTTTGCAGTATAAAGAGTCCGTCTTTATACATTCATGTTTTACTTGCCCCCAGAGAAGAGCATATGTTTCACACATTTTCTGCGTACGATGAGCCTGTAGTAATTGAATATCTCCATTCAATCCTCATCCACGTCTTATACTGATTTTTTTCTTCAAGTAATAAAATCAATTCAAACCTGAAAAAGAGTAAGATACGTAAATAAAATGACGCATGCCGACAATTCGTAAACTAATTTCGGGCGTGGGTATATATTAAGGTTTTTGGTTTTTTGAATTACCGAGACAAAGAATAGGAT
>JABDCA010000079.1:756-4484 GCA_013288345.1 Bacteroidota bacterium
GAACTAATTCCCTTCCCTTTGGGAAGGACAGGATGGGCTTTAACTCTTAATTTTCTTATAGACCCCCACCAAATCAGCCTCAGCAAGGATATGGCCCTTGATAACAGCAAGCAATTGCTTTTTGGTTAGCCCTGCAGGGTAAGGCAGCATAATATCGAGGGCATATATTTTAAAGTGGTAATGGTGGTAACCATTCGGTGGGCAGGGGCCGCCATAGCCGGGTTTGCCAAAGCTTGGTATACCCTGGCGGGCTCCGTTGGCCAGCATAGTGTCTTTGGGTGTATTGGTTTGCAATACGGTATCGCTGGCAGGTATGTTATATAATACCCAGTGTACCCATGTGCCCATTGGTGCATCAGGATCATCGACTATAAGTGCATAGCTGGCTGTATTGGCAAAAGGTTTGTTCCAATGCAATTGTGGCGATATGTTAGTACTGTCGCAGGTATAAACAGATGGAATGGTATCACCTTGTTTAAATGCAGTTGAGTAAATGCGGAATGGGGCAGGGGCGTTTGTCAGATCCTGGTTGTTAACTGCCACAATGTTGGTTTGGCTATTTGAGCAGGCAACTATGCTTAAGGTGCTTATTGCGAATAGGGCTATTAGTTTTTTCATGGGGTTTATATGGATAGATAAAATATGATAGTAAATATAAATAATTTTACCGCAGAGCTCACAGAGAAATCCACGCAGAGTTTCGCGGAGCTAAGGTTGCTAAAGCAATGTGTTTTCCTCTGCGGCTCTCTGCGCCTTCTTTGCGGCCTCTG
The DNA here is from genome assembly GCA_013288345.1 of Bacteroidota bacterium. Taxonomy (GTDB): domain Bacteria; phylum Bacteroidota; class Bacteroidia; order JABEUT01; family JABEUT01; genus JABEUT01. The sequence continues at coordinate 1,527 of JABDCA010000079.1, forward strand.
CGGTTAATGTTTTGTTGTTTGTTCCCTGCTTCTGTGTCCAAGCTATGTTACTGGGGGTGAGTGGAGCAATTTTAGTATCTTCGTTGCTCTATTTAATGTTAATTTATAATGGCAAATATACAAGACTTTACTCCCCTTACAGCTATATCTCCGGTTGATGGACGATACCGCAAAACAACACAACCTCTATCTGATTATTTTTCGGAATATGCACTGATACAATACCGCCTGCGCGTTGAGGTGGAATACTTTATAGCCCTGTGCGAAATACCATTGCCGCAGCTTAAGGCTATTAAAAAGCCTGTACTCGAAAAGCTAAGGCTTATTTACCTCGATTTTACCCAGGCTGATGCCAGGCGTATAAAAGAACTGGAGAGCGTTACCAACCACGACGTAAAAGCGGTAGAATATTTTGTAAAAGAAAAATTCGATAAGCTGGGCTTAAAGGCATACAAGGAATTCATCCACTTTGGCCTTACATCGCAAGATATAAATAACACGGCTGTTCCTTTGGCTATGAAAGATTGCCTTGAGGAGATTATTTTGCCTGCGTTAGAAGATCTGTTATTGAAAGTAGCATCCTTAGCTGCTGAGTGGAAGAATGTACCCATGCTTGCTTTTACACACGGACAGCCTGCATCGCCTACACGCCTGGGTAAAGAATTTATGGTGTTTGTAGAAAGATTGGAGAACCAGTTGAATGCCTTGGAGGGCACACCGGTATCGGCAAAATTTGGCGGTGCAACAGGTAATTTTAATGCCCACCACGTAGCCTATCCTAAAACCGACTGGAAGAAATTCGGTAATGGCTTTTTGATGGAACTGGGCCTTAACCGCCAGCAGTTTACTACCCAAATAGAACATTACGATGACCTTGCAGAGTTGTGCGATTGCGTGAAGCGTATAAACACCATATGTATTGATATGTGCCGCGATATGTGGAGTTATATATCGATGGGTTATTTTAAACAAAAGATAAAAGAAGGTGAAATAGGATCATCGGCTATGCCGCATAAGGTAAACCCAATTGATTTTGAAAATGCTGAAGGTAACCTTGGTATTGCCAATGCCATATTCGAACACCTATCGGCTAAGCTGCCGGTATCGCGCTTGCAACGCGACTTGACTGACTCTACTGTAATACGTAATTTGGGAGTGCCTATTTCACATTCTATAATTGCCTATGCTTCGGTAATGAAAGGCCTGAACAAATTGTTGCTGAACAAAGCTGCTATTGAACACGATTTAGAAAGCAACTGGGCAGTTGTAGCCGAAGGCATACAAACCATATTAAGGCGCGAAGGTTATCCTAACCCTTATGAGGCATTGAAGAACCTTACCCGTACCAACGAAGTAATTACCCAAAAACATATTGCCAAATTTATTGACAGCTTAAAAGTTAGCGCTGCTATAAAAGCCGAGCTGAAAAAAATTACCCCGCAAACCTATACCGGTATCTAGTATATGAAAGTAGTCGGCTTTACCATTGTACGCAACGCAATAAAGTTAGATTACCCTGTAATGGAATCGCTGGCATCGTTACTGCCCCTGTGCGATGAGGTGATAGTGAGCGTAGGCAAGTCGGATGATGATACGCTGAACCTTATAAAAAGCATTCCTACCGATAAAATAAAAGTAATTGAAAGCGTGTGGGACGATTCACTACGCAAAGGTGGTGTATTGCTTGCTATAGAAACCAATAAAGCGCTGGATGCTGTTCCTGCTGATGCCGACTGGCTTGTTTATTTGCAGGCCGATGAGGTATTGCACGAACGAGATATTGCCTCGATAAAAGAAGCAATGCAAAAATGGAAGGACGATAAAAATGTGGAAGGGCTACTGTTCAACTACAGGCATTTTTACGGTTCGTACGATTATGTAGGCGATTCGCACCAATGGTACCGCAACGATATACGTGTTATACGCAACGATAAACATATACGATCGTATAAAGATGCACAGGGCTTCCGCAGGTTTGGAAAACCGCCTACCAATGAGGAATTATTGAACGGAGGAGAAAAACTAAAAGTGAAACCTTCAGGCGCAGCGGTATATCATTACGGTTGGGTAAAGCACCCCGAATTTCAGCAGAACAAACAAAAGTCGTACCATAAAATGTGGCATGAAGATGCCTGGCTCGATAAGAATGTGGGTCAAGCAACAGAGTTTGATTATACCACAATACAATCGTTGGTAAAGTTTACGGGGCAACACCCTGCTATTATGCACCCACGTATAAAAATGAAGAACTGGGAGTTTATATACGACGAGAACAAGAAAAAACTTACACTGAAAGAAAGGTTCTTTAAGTTTACCTTATCTGCTTTTGGCTGGAGGCCGGGTGAGTATAAGAATTACAAATTAGTTTAAAGTTCATAAAGTTAAAAAGTACATAAAGTTGAGTACATTAATAAATAAGTATTAAAACAATAAATGTTTTCGTCCTCTCTAAAATACTCAACCTGTTTATTATGCCCATGTTTTGGGTGTTTCTGTTGCTTATTGCTGGCCTGTGGGTAAAGCGTGAGCCATTGAAAAAGCGCTTGTTCATTTGGGCCATTGTTGTTTTCTATTTTTTCTCCAACGATTTTATAGTCAATGAAATTATGGTGCGCTGGGAAATACCTGCTATACGAGAATCGGCTTTGAAGGAGAAATATGATGTGGCCATTATATTGGGCGGCATTACCGGTTACGACGATACTATGGACCGTATTCAATTTGAACATGGTGCCGACAGGTTGTTCCAGGCAGTGGCACTGTATAAAAAAGGATTGGTAAAAAAATTACTTATAGATGGAGGCTCGGGCAGCTTAAAAGGTACCAATGTAGAAGCGCCTAACCTGCGCAAGTATTTAATTACAATAGGTATACCCGATTCTGTAATACTTATAGAGCCCCGTTCGCGCAACACGCACGAAAATGCAACCTTTGCCAAGCCTATATTAGATAGTGTTG
>JABDCA010000080.1 GCA_013288345.1 Bacteroidota bacterium
ATAACTTTATTAAATTTATTGAAGACGAAATTGCCTGCCTCGATGAAAAGCAAAAGAGTATCGACACTATATTGCAGGCTATAAGCACACAGTTTGCTAACCCTGCTTATACATTGTTGAAGCGCTATGCTGAGTTTAAAGAGTATATCGATACCAAGTTCAATAACAAGCTGGCGCAAATAAAAATATCAGATATTGAGTCGTTGAAAATTGTGTTGAATGAAACCACACGTGTAATAGACGATTTAAAGAAGATAAGTTCGATACAGGAGTTTTCGCCGCAGGCAAGGTTAGATTTTGACCAGAGCGATAACCTGAAAACACTGAACACCTATTTAGATTCCGGCAAAAAGATCGACTTTGAAGAGTTGTTTGATATTGAATTGCAACTTACCAAGGGCGGAAAGGAAAAGAAAGTGGATCTGAAAGAACAGGTAGAATCGACAGGAACAGATATAATGATACGCCTGGTAATTATTATGTCGGTAATTAACCGCCTTGCTATCGATGATAAGAACAATAAGGTAACCATTACCATTGACGAAATAGCGCGTGTAGATGGTAAGAACAGGTTAGAGCTATTCAAATTCTGCAAGGAGCACAACTTTATACCGGTATGTACATCAACCGAAGAAACCATATTGGATGGCTTCGATAAGTACATATTGATGTACAGGCCGCAAAAGGGTAAAAAGGTTAACATTAACGAAGGCTACCCTAATGTAATGACTCACGATAAAGCAGAAGTAAACGAGGAAGCATGATAGTAAAAGCAGAACCTAAAACCATACTGCACTTTATATACACCTACTTTGAGGTGTTGCGCGATCTGTTCGACCTGCAGCAGGACAACGGACTTATTCGCAAAGAAGGGCTGAATGATACGCTTAACCAGCACAAAAAGGATATTAAGCTGCAGCTATTGGAGTATAAGGTAATACGCCAGGTGAACGACGATTACGAGTTCCGCGATGTGTATTATAAGCTGATAGAGTTTGTGCTGTTCGAGTTCAGGCCATTGCTGCCCGAAGAAATTGATAAGTTCGGAAATTCTATTACTGAATTGTTCCGTAAGATAAAAAAGGGAATTGACCAGGACCGCAATATTTTGCTGGAACGTATTAAGGCTCTATCGGTGCAGATAAAAGAGTTTAGCGATGCAGTAGAGAAGAACTCGATACGCCTGCTGAACGAAACCCGCGAACTGAAAGGCAATGTAAGCCGCATCGACTATAAGGAAAAGATACAGAAGGCATCATTCTGGATAGAGTATTACATCATTCCGCTGAATACGATATTAGATGTGAACCACTCGCAGAGTATATCGAACAAGCTATTGAACATTTCGGAATTTGCCAACCAGCGCCGTTTGAACTACGATGATGAAGGCGTGCGTCAGGCATTCGAGAAGCTGTATCATGTGCTTATACAAACCAACGATGATGTACTTAGGCAGAGCAAAATACTGACCAACGAATTGCTGCCGCTGATTGAGCGCATACGTACCGAATCGATGATACTGACAGGCTGGATAGAGTTTTTAAAGAATCCATACAAGGTTACTCCGCCTAAGTTCTTAAAGACCGATAAGGACAGCCCTTACTCGAACAAGATATACCTGAACACCATTGAATACTTCGAACAGTTCAGCGTGGCAGATGAAGCTATTATTGAAGCCGACAGCGAAGAAATGGAACGTTGGATATTTAAAAAGGCCAAGTACAAAGAGCAATTGATAAAATCGTTGCCGGTACAAAGCTTTTTCGACTGGGTGAACAAGCAACTGAAGAGCGAGGACAAGCACATTACCAACGAAAAGCTGTTTGCCCTTACCTGTTTGCTGTTTGAAGACGACCTGGAAATTACATCGTATAGCAAAGACAGTACCGTAAAAATAAAGACAGATACTACTAACTTAAACGTACCCAAACTAAAGGTAACACAAAATGGAATACCCGAAGAATCATAGGCAAATTGTAGACGACCTTACAACAGGCCGTTTTGTACTATCGCGCGATAAGCACTTTGAAGAACTGGTGCAGCAGGAAGAATTTTATGCTGAGTTCTTTAAAATATCGTTCGACTATAACCTGACTATTACCACCGAGTATGCTTACCTGGTATCGAAGGAAACCGACGAGAATATGAGCAGGGATATTAGCATATTCTTTGCTATTTTCTGTTACGAGCTCGATAAGCAAGGCAAGAACTTTTTAGATGGCCTGCAATATGCTGAGTACTCGTTTGAGGAGATAAACCTGCTGTTCGATAACTCATCGTACATTGACCTTATACAAAGCAATAAGCAGTTGAAAGATGCCGATGCCCGCCGCCGTATACTCTTTGGTACCATGGCCCGCAAAAACATCATCGAAAAAATTAGCGAAGATCGTTTTTACTTTACCCCTGCCTACAAGGTGTTTGTTGATTTTGCTAAGACCTTGGCAGAAAACAAACTAGTTGAAAGCAATTAAAAATTTGCTTTCAAATATCCAATAACGAACACCCAATTTCGAATACCGAAGTTTAGGGGAATTTTATCTATGTTAACCCCCAGCGGGGGTTAATGTTTGTAGCCCCGGGTGAAGCCCGGGGTTAAATAGCGTATTCCATGTGTTTCCCTCTTCTTTTGCGAGGAGAGGGCTTGTCTGTTGACAAACAGGTAGGGTGAGTAATTTTGTTTTTATATTTGTACGTATGACAATACCCGATAACGATAATACACCTGAGGCAGGTGATAATCTTTTAGGCTTAACTACCTCTGACCAAATAAATGAGGCAGAGGCGAAGGGCGTTATTGAAGGTGAGAAATTTATAATTAAGCTCGATGAGAATGTAGAAATATCAGCCAGTCTGATATTGCAAATAAATAAAATTGCATTTGGTAGCTTATATGCATGGGCAGGTAAATGGCGTGATAAAACAGTACAAGTTGGTGCATTTTTGCCACCTGAACCTGCGCAGATTCCCAATTTGATGTATCAATTTGCTGATGAATTGAAGTACAAGTTAATGCATAGTAACGATAAAGAATTACAAGTAAATACACTTGCATATTGTCACCACCGAATGGTCTACATCCATCCGTTTAACAATACTAATGGACGCACAGCGCGACTGCTTACTAATTTAGTTGCTTATAAATTCGGGTATGCCGATATAAATTTATATCACCGTACCGGTGAGAAAAGGAAAACATACATTGAAGCTATACGGCTTGCCGATGCACATAATTATTCTTTACTACAAGATTTAATTAGGAGTGAGTTAACTCTTTTTGGCAGCGGGAATAAAGTTAACTAAGGCTTCTTCTACCAATCTGTTGATTTTCTCAATAGGCAAGCCTTGCCCTTCCAGTTGCATGGTATCATACACTGATTTGGATATCATCTCTTTCAGATATCTTTTGTCCTGAAGGACTTTGTATTTCTCTAAGAAGGTCATAATAAGGCAAATATACGAAATTTCAGTTTAATTCTTTTTTGGCATTAAAGACCTCACCCTGCCCTCTCCTCGATCCAGGAGAGGGATTGAATTAAATCCTTATTAACCCCCAGCGGGGGTAAATCTTTGTAGCCACGGGTGCAGCCCGGGGTTAAATAGCGTATCCCATGTGTTTCCCTCTCCTTTTGCAAGGAGAGGGCTTGTCTGTTGACAAACAGGCAGGGTGAGGTTTTAACGTAAAAATCCGTATTTATACGGATGGTATATGTGGCGGCTGTGTTTTATTTTTGCATTTATAAACTGGGGTGGATTATGGAGAAGAATGAATACAACGCATTGCCTATGAGCGAGCAGGCAATTATATTATGGGATAAAGGCATGTTTGTAGAGCTTTGGCAGGAACCGGGCGCCTATAAAGTGGGTATGTATATGTTATTTGGCCAGATGGTTTCGGTTTATTACGATAAAGACTTTACTACCATTAACAGTATTAAAATGTGGGGCTTTGCCGTTCACAAAACAGAAGTCCTCGGGCAAGCGGTGATGAGTAGTTAATTAGGTTATTTATATACCTATAACCTTATGCGTAAGGTCGATGTTTTCGATTTCGTATACTTTGACATTAATACAGTCTAGTTTTTTTGGATTAAAAATTGCAATGTTAAAGCCTTTTGAATATAAAGAACTAAGATATTCAACACCATCAAAATCCATTGATTTAATAAACTCAGAAAGGTATTGCGTTGGCAAATAGTCAAGTTCATTATCGCTTCTACGTCTGGGTTTAGATAGTTCCTTTTCAAGTTTTGTAATAAAAGGCAGGTGTATCAAAAAGTCTTCTAATTCTCCTAATTCAGCCAAATAAATTGGATCATATGAATTGCCTCTTAAATTAATTACTTTTAAATC
>JABDCA010000081.1 GCA_013288345.1 Bacteroidota bacterium
GTTCCTGTAGCTGCAAATGTTGCTCCGGATATAGTAGGGTTTTGTACAGCGGAAGTAAAGCTATTAGGCCCCGCCCATGAATATGTAGTACTGGAAATGGTACTTGCTGTTAAGTTTATGGTGCCACCCGCGCAAACCGGGCTGTTGCTACCCACAGTTGGTTTTGGGCTGGCTATATTTACCAGTGTAGTGGCCGCAGGACTTGCACACCCGCTTACTGTAGCTGTAACAGAATATGTACCTGCATTGGCAAGCACTGTACTAGCAATAGATGGATTTTGTAAAGCAGATGTAAAACTACTTGGTCCTGTCCATGAATATGTTGCTCCCCCAACTGTACTTGCTGCCAAGTTTAATGTTGAGCCATTACATACCGGTGAATTACTGCTTGCTACAGGTGATGAAGGAATTGCATTAACTATCACTGCTTGCGTAGTAGCTGCAGAGGTAGTAAAGGTTGGGTTAAATCCGCAATTTGTATTACTTGGGGCTGATAAAACCACATAATAATATAATGTTCCCACCGTAGTTGTAGGCGGGGTATAAGTATAGGTAACTGTACCCCCGGCTCCGGTGCTTTGTCCGGGGAATGTGGCAACAGCACTACCTGTACTATTACTAGCGGGAGTTGCAGTTGCCCACCAGGTTACGGTAACTGTTGAAGCACCGCCACCACCACAGGTATTAAAAGTTATAGATAAAGGTGAGGCAGTTGCCCCCTGGCAATAAGTTGCTCCACCGCTAAATGCACCCTGAGAACTTATATCGTGCGTTGCAAACGCAGGAGTCCCTACAAAAAGTGAAAAGAAGAGTAATAGGGAGTACCAATGCTTCATGTGAGGTTTATAAAATGAGCACTATCTATAAACCGTTTACGGAGAAACGCCATAAAAGATACAATGAAGTTTGGTTTTCTATTAAATCTACACGGTTTAGGAGCTGATTTTTGGGTGGATATCTTCTTGATAATCAATAAGTGCAGATGTGCCGGGAATAAGCTTAAATAATTAATGTAATTTCTTGCGATTTTGATGCCAATTTGTAACGATTCAGGAGTACAGTTTATGATACTCGTTTTTGATATAACCACAATGAGATTTCGACCCTCACTTAGAGAATAGATACGCCGTTTGCATCGGTAGTCAATACCTCACTCATGTGGTTTAAGAATGGACGCATTTTTTTGAACACATCATTAACCTTATATGCAAAATCAGGGCTAATTACTTCTTTATCGGTAAACTTATATTTAAGTATAAATTGCTTGTATCTAAGCAGATCAATAGCAGGGTGGTCTTTTGCATAACCACGCGGTGCTGAACTTATCTGCTCTCCCATCAGCTTCCCGAATGTTTTCCCCAGAACTTTGTCGGCAAACAGTTTTCTCCAATCCTTATAATTATATTCAATATCCTGTCGTATCCTTTTCAGGTCATCAGACTCCGGACCCCAAAAGCCACCTGCTAAAAAAGTATTGCCGGGTTCAATATGGTAGTAGTAGCCGCCTCTTAATTGTTTTGTTGCTCTTTTAAACGAACCTCCCCAATGGCTGTTATAAGGTGTTTTATCTTTTGAGAAACGTACATCTCTATATATCCTGTGCAGGCTTTTCTTTCCCGAAATAGTCTCGATTTTATCATGCTTATTCATTTCATTCAGCAACACATCTGCAAATGCAATAAGGTTTTCGTGAGCTATAATATACTTGTCCTTGCGTTCATTGAACCAGTCGCGGTCATTGTTTTTTGCGAGGGCTTTTAAAAAATCAAGAGATTCCTTTTTTATTGTAGATACTGCCATATATGCCTTGTATTGCTATGTTCTTCTTTAAAGAGCACGCAATTTATAATTTTATGTGATTGAAATGAACCGAATAGAGCAATAGCCAGAGGTAATACATTCAATAAGGTACTTTCATTATCTTTGAAGCCTATCATAAACTGATAAAACTCTTTATAAAATGGGACGCGTATTTGAAAAAAGAAAGTATACCATGTTTGCTCGTTTTGCCAAAATGGCCAAAACGTTTACAAAAATTGGAAAAGATATTGCTATTGCTGTAAAAGCAGGTGGACCTGACCCTGATACCAACCCAAGGTTGCGTATGTGCATTCAGAATGCCAGGGCGGTAAACATGCCTAAAACAAATGTGGACGCGGCAATAAAAAGAGCATCAGATAAAGACGTATCTAATTACGAAGAAGCTATCTACGAGGGTTATGGCCCGCATGGTGTTCCGGTTTTAGTAGAGTGTACTACCGATAACCCAACCCGTACGGTAGGAAACATAAGAATGTACTTTTCACGTAATGGAGGTTCTTTAGGTACCAATGGCTCTGTAAGCTTTTTGTTCGAAAGAAAGGCTCTGTTTAAAATACCTTCGGCAGGATTAAATAAAGAAGAAATAGAATTTGAGTTGATTGACTTTGGGGCAGAGGAGTTTACCTGGGATGATACCCATAATGAGCTGATCATTCAAACCCCGTTTACCGAATTTGGCCACATGCAAAAAGCTTTGGAAAATAAGAAGATTGAAATAAAAGAAAGCTCGAAGATATTTGTCCCTACTACACATAAAGAATTGAACGATGCTGAAGAGGCTGATCTCGTAACTCTTATCGAGAAAATGGACGAAGATGATGATGTGGTTGCCGTTTATCATAATGCCAAATAGTAAAAATGAATAAGACACCAATAAGGGCTATTGTTACAGGAAGTACAGGAATGGTAGGCGAAGGTGTAATGTATGAATGCCTGCGAAACCCGCTGGTAGAGGCTGTTTTGGTTATTAATAGAAAGCCTTGTGGCTATACTCATCCTAAGTTAAAGGAAATTATTCATGCTGATTTTTTTAACGTAACTCCTATTCAAGACCAGTTGAAGGGATACAATGCCTGCTTCTTTTGCCTCGGTGTTTCTTCAGTAGGTATGAAAGAAGATGCCTATACAAAAATGACCTATACACTTACGCTGCACATTGCCGAAACCTTAAGCAAGTTAAATATCGATATGACCTTCTGCTATGTATCGGGTGCCAATACCGATAGTACTGAAAAAGGCCGTTCTATGTGGGCAAGGGTGAAAGGCAAAACAGAGAATGATATAATGAAGTTGCCTTTTAAAAAGGCATTTGCATTCCGTCCTGGCTTTATTAAACCCATAGCCGGTTTAAAATACTATCACAAGTTTTATAATTACATTAACTGGATGTACCCTATAGGGCGCAGCCTTTTCCCCGGTGGTTTCTGCACACTGCATGAAATAGGCCTGGCTATGATCAATTCTGTAAGCCTTGATAAAGACAGAGGTATTATGGAAGGGAAAGATATTATTGCTCTGGCAAAAAATGACTGATTTTATTATTGATAATAAAAGCATAGCAAGCTTTCACTTGCTATGCAATCATATTATTTAAATTATTTTACTGCCAATAATGTCTTCTCGGACTGGACCAATGACATTTGTAATTGTGTGATGCTATTCAACACAAATAGGTCTGAATAGAAAAACACCTTATTCACATCACCTAAAATGGAATGTTCAATAGGTATTTTATTTCCCTCACCACTTACTGTTTCATTGTATTTAGTAATATCATCTTTTAATGCAGATAACAATGCCAGTCCTTCACCGCCTTTGTAAAACTCCATCTTAAGGCTACTCTCTAGTATAACAATATTGCTGGTTGCAATATCTTTGGGTTGTACATGTTCACCGGTTACTGTTTCTGAATATTCCAGTATCATAGCCTTGATCTGTTCGCAAGTGTTATTAATATGAGCAACCAGTTTACTTGTGTCTTTAAATTGCACCCGCATCTTTTCAAGCAATTGCTCATTCTGGATATAGCCATTCATTTTTACCTCAGGATTTACAGGCCTTAAGTTTATCATAGAGAATTGCCACATAGTGATAGCTACAAATAAAACTGATGTAACAATGGTATTTACTTTGGCTTCAGGTTTTCGTATCCCCATAAAAAAGTAGACAGGTATAAATACAAATAGCGAAATTCCTGTTGTTATTAGCCAGAAAATACCTGATCTTGCTATTGGCCAATGCAGCCATGTACCAAGAGTAGAAACACAAAATGATATACCTAACAGAACACCAAGAGCAAGCGTTATTTTATCTTGTTTCGGACCTTCTTCTTTTGTTTTTAGTACAAACATTAAGGGCAGAAATACTAGCCCCATAAG
>JABDCA010000082.1 GCA_013288345.1 Bacteroidota bacterium
GAGCAGCGATATGTTTATAGAAACCATGCACATTGTAAAAAATCAGCTCCAAAGGAGCGGCATAATTTTTAGTTGTGTAATTTCGCTCCGCCGGAGCTTATTTTATAGCGCGTACCAATTACTATAAACATTATACGCCTCCGGCGTTAACATAAAACGAATGCAACCCATAACAATAGTCTGCAAGCACTTTAAGGAACTAAGCACCATTGAGCTATACGAGATAATGAAGCTGCGTATAGAAGTTTTTAGTGTGGAACAAAACTGCCCTTACCAGGATGCTGATGGAAAAGACTTAGAGTGCTGGCACCTGATGATATACAATTCAAATAAAACACTCATTGCGTATTCTCGCATTGTGCCTATAGGTGTTTCCTATACCAACTATACTTCTATTGGGAGGGTTGTTACAAGCCTGTCGGTGCGAATGCAAGGTATAGGCAAACTGCTAATGGAAAAAAGTATAGAACAAACTAAACAGTTATTCCCTGATATACCTTTAAAAATAAGTGCACAGGCCTACCTGCGCAAATTTTATACCGAGCTTGGCTTTAAAGCCACCGGCGAAGAATACATTGAGGACCATATACCGCACATAGGGATGGTTTATTCCAATTAAAAATTACGAATTAAGAATTAGGAATATAATAACCTACCTTTACTTGATGAAAAAATGGGCTTTACTATTTTTAATTTTTTGCTCCTTTCTAGTATCTGCTCAAAAGGGAATTAACTCATACAGCATGCGGTTGCGCGTGCAGGCTAAAGATACCACACAATATTGCGGATGCCCGCAAGATGACAACACACAAGACTATGGCTCTTCGGCCGATTGTAATTCGCTGGGGCAGGTAATGGTAAACGTATATACCGATAGTGCCTTAATGCATACTTACTTTACCGATCAAACAGGTTACAGTTCCACCTTTAACCTACCCTACGGCAAATACCGTCTGGTTTTTCATGCACGTTATTACGACAGCGCAACCGTGCTGGTAGATTTTACTGCAGCAGATAAACGCAACAGCATAGTGGCCACAGAAGGCACACAACTGCATTACAAAAGCGATGGCATAGCATATTTTATTTGCCTTGAACTAAGCGGAGATAAGAAAAAAGGAATCCGAATTGTGCCTAAAGGCAATTAATAATTGACAATTGACAGTGGACAATTATCAATTTTTCAAATTGATCTTTGAGGTTTTTACAATTGCTGTAATCATTTTCACACTCTCTTTTAAAGAAGATACCATTGGTTCCGCATTTATACCATCAATTAGGTCTGTTGCAGCTAAAAGCTCCATCCAATATTCAGTTTCATTGGCTTCTTTTAAGGCTACTGACATTTTATGAATAAAATCAGCTTTCGATTCAGCTTGTTGAGCTTCTCTTGTCATTGCACCAATTGAGGTAGCACTTCGCATTAACTGCTTTGAAATAACAAACTCCTTCTTTTCAATTTGCAATTCTCGACTTAGCTTTACTGCTTCAACTGCTAGGGCAAATGTTTTCTTGAGGATTATATTTTCACTCATATGTTTTTATCATTCTGAAACTCTGAGGAGTTTCTCATTGTCAATTGTCCATTGTCAACTGTCAATTACCTTCCCAGTATCTTCTTTATCATTTCCATTTTGCCGCTAAGGCGCAGGTAGGTTTTAAACCAACCGCTATCAGAATAGATATCGACACGGGGAATGGCCATTAAATTGGTATCGTGTGCGGGGCTATAAAAGCGCTGTTCTACAGTAAGGCCATATTTGTAACCTGCTTCACGGGCTGTTTTCATAACCCTGTCATCGGTTACACCAAGCGGGTAAGCAATGGTTTCGGGTAGTTTGCCGCAAGCATCTTTAATACGCTCTGCCGAATAGGTTAATTCGTGCATAAGGCGTGTATCATCAACCATTAAAGGCAGCAAAGGGTGCGAATGGGTGTGCGAACCAATGGTAAAACCTGCCGAAGACAATTGTTTTATATCATCCCACGACATCATCATTTTTTCGGGCATAGGCACGTCGCTAAAGCTTTGCATAATACTATCCAGCACTTTTTCTACTTCGTGGTAGGGTACCAGTTTAAGCTTCTCAAGCAGTTCGCTGCCATATTGCATCCGGTCTTCTTTCGATGAAAATTTCTTATCCACTCCACCGCCCAAATGCTTCGAATCTATCAACAGGTTTAGCTTGCCGGTATTTTCGAAAAGGTTATAGTATAAGTGCGGCCAGGTTGGCAAATCTTTATCAATACAGCCGGTAACAATATAAAACGATGCTTTTATTTTGTATTTATCGAGTATAGGCAGCGCATACTTAATATTATCCTTAAAGCCATCATCAAAGGTTATGCAGGCATTGGGTTTACTGCCTTTTGTAGCTTTACCGGCATTGGCCAGGCATTCTTCTACAGTTTTAACAGTAAAGTTGCGGGTAATATATTGCACGCACCTCTCAAACATAGCAACGCTGGTGGCATGCCCCCACCCTCCTTCGCTATCTGAAACTCTATGAAATAAGAAAATACGTATATCGCTGGGGTTCATTATCGCTAATCGGTGCTACTAAGATAAACTAAAGTCTAAACAAGGCAAATAACAAATGCTATTTTGCCTCAAAAACCCTGATAATCATAAGTTATTTCTACAATTGCACATGGTTTGCATTAAAAATCGTGTTATTCTGCCTCTTACTGAATAAAAACAAATATTACTTCTTATACTCAAATACAGTTCGCGCCTTGCTTGGCCCTTCGGTTACTACATTTTCAGTTTTCCGTTCATTTTCATCATAATAAGTAACATCGCGCTTGCCTCCTGAATCGGTGGTATTTGATATTAGCGCCTTCAACTTTATTCCATCCTTGTAGTAAACATAAGTGGTCGATCTTTCGGGCACCAAATCGTTACACGAATTGTACTTACTGTATTTTACTATGTTGTTCTGTTCATTGTAAGTCCATGTTTCTCTTTCATCAAGGGCATATTCTCCGCCGCCATCGTTGGCTTGCTCAATTCGGTTGCCATGCTTATCGTACTTATATGTACTTATTACTACCGATGTTAACGAATACAAATAGCCCTGTTCGGTATGGAATGTACTGTCGCTAAGTACCCGGTAATTATCAAATACATATTTATGGATCGTTTTTATTGTAAATGGCTTACTGCCTTTTTCTTTTGTTGTTATTTCAGATAATTGGTTGCCATATTTATCGTAAACAGTTACAGTCCTGCTGTTATTAGGGCACGAGTTGTCCTCGCTTATAGGGGTCTTGTCATCCACATCAGTAATTGCACTATCGGCACCGTATGTCACAGAGGTAGTTTCAATGATCTTTCCCTTATTGATTTTTGTAAACCCGATAAAGGTGTGCAGGCCACTGTATGTGTTATTTACTATTTCCGAATCGCCATAACTAACAGTAGTCTTTGTAATTTCATTGTCATTAGCATCATAAGTGGTATAAATACTTTCGTATGAATATACGCTACGGCTGCGGCTGAATATTTCGCGGTTCTTACTATCGTACTTAGAATATTGAAAGGTTGTATCCTTATTGTTTATCACCCTATTTTCAATTAAGTTACCTGCAGCATCATAGTCATTCAATTCAACAGTAATGCCACTAGTTCCCTGCCCATCACCTTCGTCATATTCCTCATTTACATATTTATACGTGTACGATGAATCTTTAATAACATTTTCCTTAGCATCATACCACCAGGTTTGGTCGGTTTGTTTACGAAGACCCTTACCCGAATCGCTTCTCACAAATTCAGCTTCGTGTGTTTTGTAATGCTTTGCATTATACACATCTACTATGCTGTCAATGGTTCCCACGCTATCGGCCGATCTATACAATAGCTTTTCGCCAACCTCATTAAAAGTAGTAAGCACTTTCGAATCTACCTTTTTGGGATACCTGATTGTATCTTGTGTATTATAGCGGGTCTCGGTTACCGATTTAAACATGGGCCGGGTAGTATCGTAGGTATCGTAATAAAACTGAAGCCAGTCGTTACTCTTTAACCCTTCA
>JABDCA010000083.1 GCA_013288345.1 Bacteroidota bacterium
TGAAACAAAAAGCAGAGAAAGTGCATGAAGGCGGAGGCAAAAAGAAAATTGAGGCACAGCATGCCCTTGGCAAGCTAACTGCACGTGAACGTATAGACTACTTGTTAGATAAAGGCACTGAACGCATTGAAATAGGCACATTTACTGCCGATGATATGTATGCCGAATGGGGCGGCTGCCCATCGGGTGGTGTAGTGGTAATGATAGGTTACGTTAGCGGAAAGCAATGTATTGTAGTGGCCAACGATGCTACTGTAAAGGCAGGTGCATGGTTCCCTATTGCAGCAAAAAAGAATTTAAGGGCACAGGAAATATCAATGGAAAACAGGTTGCCTATTATCTATTTAGTAGATAGTGCAGGCGTGTTTTTGCCTATGCAAGATGAAGTATTTGCAGACAAAGAGCATTTCGGGCGCATATTCCGCAACAATGCAATTATGTCGGGCACTGGTATTATACAAGTAGCTGCTATTATGGGCAGCTGTGTAGCCGGTGGCGCTTACCTGCCTATTATGAGTGATGAGGCATTTATAGTAAATAAAACGGGAACTATATTTCTGGCCGGTTCATACCTTGTTAAAGCTGCTATAGGTGAAGATATTGATAATGAAACGCTGGGTGGCGCAACAACACATTGCGAAATATCGGGTGTTACCGATTATAAATGTGAGAACGATAAAGACTGCCTTGATAAAATAAGGAACGTATTTGATAAAATTGGCGCATTCGAAAAAGCAGGCTTCGACAGAAAAAAGGCTATTGCACCAAAGAAAGACACCAAAGAAATTTTAGGCATTATACCTGAAACACGCGAGAAGCCTTACGACATGCACGACATCATTGACCGCTTGGTTGATGATTCAGACTTTGAGGAATATAAAGCAGAATTTGGCAAAAGCATATTATGCGGTGTAGCACGTGTAGATGGTTGGGCTGTTGGCATTGTTGCCAACCAGCGCAAGATTGTAAAGAGCAAAAAAGGCGAAATGCAGATAGGTGGTGTTATCTATTCTGATTCGGCTGATAAGGCTGCACGTTTTATTATGAACTGCAACCAAAAAAGGATACCGCTTGTGTTTTTACAAGATGTAACCGGCTTTATGGTGGGTTCGCGTTCGGAGCAAGGTGGCATTATAAAAGACGGAGCCAAAATGGTAAATGCCATGGCCAACAGTGTAGTACCTAAGTTTACTATAATGGTAGGCAATTCATACGGTGCAGGTAATTATGCTATGTGTGGCAAGGCTTACGATCCACGCCTTATTGTAGCATGGCCTACAGCACAAATAGCAGTTATGGGTGGCGAACAGGCTGCCAAGACACTTCTACAGATACAGGTTAGTTCGCTTAAAGCACAAGGCAAAGAAATTACCCCTAAAGACGAAAAAGAATTACTGGATACGATAATGGACCGCTACAAAAAGCAGATGTCGCCTTACTATGCGGCAAGCCGCCTTTGGGTAGATGAAATTATTAACCCGCTCGATACCCGTAAATGGATAAGCATGGGTATTGAAATGGCTAACCATGCTCCTATTACCAAGCAGTATAATGTTGGGGTATTGCAGACATAAAAACTGAATTTGTAATTAAACTCTAATTCCAATCACACAAATATCATCGGTTTGTGTTTCGTACTTTTTCCATTCTTCAATGGTTTGTTCCAGTATATGCTTTTGCAATTCTATTGGTTGATGTACGAAAGTATCAAGCAAGTCGCGGAAACGCTTTGATGTAAACTTCTTATTCTTATCGCCTCCAAACTGGTCAATGTAACCATCTGATGTGATGTAAATATTATCGCCTTTGCGCAGTTGAATAATATGCTTGGTAAAGGGCACATCCATTTTTCCTTCCTGGTAACCAATTGGCTGTTTATCGGCAACAATTTCAAGCAAGTGATTGTTGTATAGCCTAATCTTAGCTGACTCTTTTATACTGCCGTCCTTAGCTACATTCTCACTTATCCAATAAAGCGAATTATTTGCCCCTGCATATTGCAGGGTATTATTTTTTCTGTTCCACACACAAAGAGCAATGTCCATACCATCACGGGTGGTTTGTCCACTGCTCTTTTGCAGTGTACTTATCAATGTACTCCTTAGTTCATTCAATATCAAATCGGCATCTAACACCTTTCTATCCTGAACCACTTCATTAAGAATACTGTTACCTATCATACTCATAAATGCACCCGGAACACCGTGTCCTGTACAATCTGCAACAGCAAATACAGTGCTGTCGCCATTCTGGTAACTCCAGTAAAAATCGCCCGATACCACATCTTTAGGCTTGTAAATAACAAAGTAATCACCCAGGGCATCGGCAAGCATTTCATCAGGCGGTAATATGGCAGTCTGTATGCGGCGGGCATAACTAATACTATCAGTGATCTCCTTATTTTTTTCTTCCAGCTGGTCGCTCTTCTGTTGTATTTCTGCAGTCTTTTCTTTCACCTGCTGCTCAAGCATTACTTTCTGTCCCTCAATTATTTGTTGCTTTTCTCTTTCCTTCTCAATGTTCTGTTCAGCCAGTTGCTTAACATGAATCAATTGTAGTGCAAGTGTTTTATTAGTACGGGCAAAATCGCTGGCAAGGTAAACCGACATAGATGTTGGTATACTGAATGCCCATACCATTACCGCGACAAACAGCAATGGATTTTTATCGCTTATACTTACATTGCCACCATTATGTGTCAATGACATTATAATAACAAATAACAAAATAGCTACTACTGTAGCAACAAAAAATGCCGAAACCGGTAGCTATTATCCATGCACCGGGTTTCTTTGCCCGCACTGCATTAATTGTTATTCTGAAACTTTCAATTGATGATAAAATAATTGAGCCCAGCATAAGGTAACCAACAGCGGGTATACCTTTTGCTTCCGAAACATTCTCTATTATAGCATTTGCTGCCGTAAGTACATCACTTAAAACAGCAATGGCCAATATAATCCAGAAGAACAGGTTGAATTTTACCTTGAAAATAGAATAGACCAAAAGCACAATAAAGAAAAAGAAAGGGGCATATATGTATAACAGGGTTTCGTTAAGGGTGTTTGCAATAAACGGATCGCCTGATTTAGCAAGTATGGCAGGATACAGCCAAAAGAACGACAGAACAAAAGCCATTATACTGTAATACAGATTCGAAAGCGTTTTGCGATGAAAGAGAAATAACAACAAATGGAACATGGCGAGGGTAAGAAATATACCCAGAAAGAAAATTGAAAACATAACAGTGCCATCTTTTTGTTGCGTATCGATTGCCAGGTGTTCGACATTTGAAAGAGAAAGAGAAAAGCCTGGTTCATAGTATTTTTTCTGCAAAGCGGCATACGCACTGTATCGCACAGCTATAACCTGTATAGTATCTGTGCTGAATTGAATAAAATAGGTATTATTCTTCGGATTAAAAGGAACCTCATTCACTGAGTTAGATACTGCGCCGAATCTATATATTTTCTTGCCGTTCAAATAAACATCGGACGCACCGGCTTGTTCCATTTTCAAAACAAAAGTTCCGTGAAAAAGCGAGGGTGCTACTTTTAAACGGATACGAAACCAGCCAATACCCTTAAACTGAGTGAGGGCATGCTTGCTCATCATATCTGTAACCAAGGTATCCCAATCCTTATCATTAAAAGAAGTTGCAGCCCATTGTAAATCGTCACCGGCATGGAACTTCCAGCAGGTATCAAGGTCAAGCTGCTTAGGTATACTATCAACACGAATAACTGGTTGTACTGTATTGGCCTTTGTTACAAAGCCACAGCAGGCAAAAAATGCAATAAGAATAAATGGTGCGTACCTCTTAATCATCCTATTCCAAAAATAAGGGAATAGTTTGAATAGATGACACATGAAAACTTAAAAATGAAATTACGGAGTAAGCCAGTTGTTCATAAAATGGCAAGATTGAAAATCGGAATCAATCTTAACATAGATGCCCTCTTTTAGCTTATGGTTTATCCATTCATTAACTGCCTTTGCCTCTTTTTTA
>JABDCA010000084.1:0-964 GCA_013288345.1 Bacteroidota bacterium
AATTTATGTGCAGCGCCGGCTATAAAATGGACCTTTACTTTTTGCAGGTCGATTGGGTAATGGCATACCGATTGCACTGTATCGCAATGGAAGATGGCATCGTATTTAGTACATAGTGCGCTTACTTCTTCAATTGGTAATATATTTCCAATTTCATTATTCGCATGCATTAACGATACTAACGAACGCGTATTTTCTTTCAATAATCTTTCCAGATCTTGTATATCTATATGCCCGTCTTTTTTCAGTTTTACAAAACTTACTTTTGCTTTACCGGTTTTCTCCATCTCCTCCATACTGTGCAATACTGCATGATGCTCGAGCGGGCTACTTATAATATGTTTAATACCATAACTATCTACTGTTGAACGTATTGCCATATTATCCGCTTCGGTACCACCTCCGGTGAAAAATATTTCGGACGGAGATGCGTTTAGATAAGTAGCTACGGTTTTCCTTGCTTTTTCAATTAAAGCTTTAGCCTCACGACCATAAGAATGTATAGAAGAAGGATTGCCAAACTTATTGCCCAGCACGTTCACCATTTCTTTCAATACTTCGGGATCAATTGCTGTAGTAGCTGCGTTGTCGAAATATACTTTCATAGTGTTTGTAAGTTTTCCAGTCCTATATTTGTAACCGATATAAAACAAGATGTGCAAAGTTAGTCTTTTTACCTTTATTTTTTCAGCCTTGTTTTATACAAGCCAACCCCTTGTTGCACAAAGCGATAAGAGCGATGCAACCAGATTGAGATATAAGGACCATGTTTACCGCGACTATATAAAGACAGTGCAAATGCATCAGGCAGGCTGGAAATTCTCGCCACCTATTATAAAACTTAATTCGGGCCAGCAATTGCAATTAGAATTTGATGATTTAGACGGAGACTACAAATCGTACTACTACACCTTTGTGCATTGTGATGCCGATTGGCAGCCATCAGATATTAATCCTTTTGATT
>JABDCA010000084.1:974-3878 GCA_013288345.1 Bacteroidota bacterium
CTGTAATAAGCATATATGGTATAAGTGTTTTCTGTTTCGGAATGATTGCCTTCTAACACAGTACTTTCAGCAGGATTTTGTGAATGATTATTCAAGCTCGATTAATACAATGCAACGATACACTCACTACCGCATTACACTACCCAATAACAATATGCAGATGCTACTTTCGGGTAATTATTTATTGAAAGTTTACCTAAATAATAACCCTGATAGCGTAGTAATAACTCGTCGTTTTATGGTATACCAGGACAAACTTATAATCCATCCTCGCGAAAGGCCGGGTATAGGCTCAGACCTGTTTACAAGGCAGGAAATAGTGTTCAGTATCAATACATCACGATTCAGTATCATGGACCCTTTCCATGCCTTACAGGTGTTTATATTACAGAACGGAAGATGGGATAATGCTATAAGCAATATTCAGCCACAGTTTGTATTAGACACTGCTCTGCAATATTATTCCGATTTCGGAAATACGTTCGATGGCGGCAACGAATTCCGGAATTTCGATATGACAAGTCTACGATTGATCAGTGAACATATCGATCGATTTATACCCAATTACGATTACGCCGAAGTCAAACTAAGGCCTGAAAAACCGAGGGCAAAAGACCCTTACATTACCCTGCCCGACATTGATGGACAATACCTGATTGAAACCAAAGACGCCGATAGCAGCACCATTAATTCGGAATATGCATTGGTGCATTTTTTCATGCCTATGGATACAGCTTTCACTACGGGCAATGTATATATCTTCGGGCAGTTATCTGACTGGCAGTGCTTGAAGGAATACCAGTGCCGCTTCGATGACAGCCTGAAAGGTTATGCCGCCGATATTTATTTAAAGCAAGGTTATTACGATTATCAATATGCTTTCCTTGCTGATCATTCTAAAATTGCTGATTGTACTGTGTTAGAAGGCAATCATTCCGAAACAGAAAACACTTATACCATATATGCTTATTACAGGCCTAATGGTATTTATTACGATCAGTTAATTGGTGTTTGCACGTTTCACGCACCAAGTAATTAGAGCATTCTATATGCCCCCTTCCCCCTAGAGGGGGTATAGCACCTTTGTGTAGTCAAAGCCCCTTTAGGGGTTTGGGGCAAACACAAAAAAACTGATTATTTTACTTATTGCGAAACCTTCAGATCAGTCATTGGGCAAATACCCCAGATAGTGCGTCTTTCAGGATGAGAGCCGTTTGAATTGGTCATTATAGAACCTACACTGTGCAGCACATCATAAATAAGCCAGCCTGCAACAGTAATTTTTTTGCCCACCATTTTCTCATTCACATTATCTGCCGTCCAATCTTTATTTATTGTCCTTGAATAAGGCATTACAACTACTACAATACAATCGGCTGTGCGGGTGTTCTTCTCAATTGGTGTTGGCGACAGGTAAATATTGGTGCTGTATTTGGCCTTATCTTCAGTAAAACAATTGCAGGATTCCATATTATTATCTACTGCTCTGAAAACATAACCGGTTATAGAAGCAGCATTTTCTTCGTTCCACAATGAGTCATCTTTGCTATCGTACATTTTTTCAATGGTAACGCTCTTATCGTAATCAGCATCAGCAGGAACGCTCTCCCTGTTCTTATGCTTGTTCACATTCTTTTCTCGCGGCTTTAATTCTGCATCCTTCCCTTTTTTAGGGTTCGCTTTACCTTCTTTAGGGCATTCTTTGTCTTTACCCGATGTAAACGAATACACACCCACAACTGCAAGGGCCAGACCAATACATAGAAACAACTTCTTCATAAATTATTTTATTAAAAATTCGAAATTCCTCTCACCTACTTGGCAATATACATTACCTCTTTAACCACCTTTACAAGCTTAGGCACATTTGGCATAGCGGCTTCAATAAGGTTAGGGGCATAAGGCATTGGTACATCGGCACAGGTTACACGGCGCACAGGAGCATCTAAGTAATCGAATGCATCTTTTTGCACCTTAAATGCTACTTCGGTAGCAATAGAACCAAGTGGCCATGCTTCTTCTAAAATAACAAGGCGGTTGGTCTTTTTAACCGAGTTTATTACTGTAGCATAATCAATAGGGCGAATGGTCCTTAAGTCAATTACTTCAGCAGATATATTTTCCTTCTGCAATTCAATTGCAGCGGCTAAAGCTATCTTCATTATTTTACCGAACGATACAATAGTTACATCTGTTCCTTCGCGCTTAATATCAGCAACACCAATAGGTATAAGGTACTCACCTTCCGGTATCTCTGCTTTGTCGCCATACATCTGTTCCGATTCCATAAACACAACAGGATCATCATCACGTATAGCAGATTTCAATAAGCCCTTTGCATCCGCAGCGTTAGATGGCACTATTACTTTTAAACCTGCACAGTTAGCATACCAATTATCGAACGAGTTGGAGTGCTGTGCCCCAAGCATACCTGCAGAACCAGTAGGCCCTCGGAATACAATTGGCATAGGCAATTGCCCACCCGACATTTCCAACATTTTAGAGGCAGAATTAATTACCTGGTCAATAGCTACTAAAGAAAAGTTGAAAGTCATGAATTCAATAATAGGGCGTAAGCCATTCATTGCTGCACCTACTCCAATACCGGCAAAGCCAAGCTCCGCAATAGGGGTATCAATTACGCGTCGTGCGCCAAACTCATCTAACATACCCTGGCTGACTTTATATGCGCCATTGTATTGCGCCACCTCTTCGCCCATTAAAAAAACGCGCTCATCGCGGCGCATTTCTTCTACTAAAGCCTCACGTAATGCTTCCCTGAAAAATACGGTTTTCATATCCTCTCTTTTAATAGATATACAAATGTAAGAATTTGATTGAATATTAATCGAACACGGATAACACTGATATAACGGATAATAACTGATTTAATCCGTTTTTATC
>JABDCA010000084.1:3888-3977 GCA_013288345.1 Bacteroidota bacterium
GAATCCGTAAAATCTGTGTTCCATTGCACTAATCGTACAACTCGAACTTAATAACCTTTTTATCGTAGCCCATTGCGGTTAGCTTATCG
>JABDCA010000085.1:0-782 GCA_013288345.1 Bacteroidota bacterium
GCCCTAGAGGATGCCCTGAATACATTACCAGGGTTTGCTCGTCGGTCATTTCTGACAAATACTTCATGGTAACCAAATACTGTGCCCAGTTTTGGAACACTGCTCCGTTACCACCATAAGTAATTAATTCATGCGGATGCTGAGCTACTGCCTCATCCAAATTATTTTGGATCATCAGCATTATAGCGGCAGCCTTTTTACTTTTGTGCGGGTACTCATTAATAGGACGTGCATGCATTTTATATACAGGGCGGAAACGGTGCATATAAATCCTTCCGTATTTCTTTAGCTCTTCGGCAAATTCTTTGGCAAGTTTTGGGTGGTGTTTTTTATCGAAATAGCGCAATGCATTACGCACAGCCAGTTGTTTTTCCTCTTTGCTTAAAATATCCTTACGCTTGGGCGCATGGTTAATATTCTTATCGTAGGCAGGCATTTCCGGCAAATGGGCAGGTATCCCCTCTGATATAGTTTTCTTGAATGCTTTTGTATCCATATAATAGGTGTAAACAATAGTATGCAAATATAAGTAACGGGTACTAACCCCAATACCCCGTAAATGTATGTGGTATTTGTCCTTGTATATAGCTCTTTTCGTGCGTGTTTATATATAGTATGTCTTATTAGGTGCGGTATATTGTGCATAACCGTAATTTTGTGGCATGGCTAAAAAAATAGTTATAGGTTCCCGCGGTAGCGAATTAGCACTTTGGCAAGCTCATTTTATAAAAAAAGAACTCGAGAAAACCGGTGTTAAAACCGAATTAAAGATCATTAAGACC
>JABDCA010000085.1:813-3872 GCA_013288345.1 Bacteroidota bacterium
AATGCAGGGACAGGGCTTTTTTACGAAAGAGATAGAAGATGCCCTGTTGAATAAGGAAATTGACATGGCCGTGCATTCTTATAAAGATTTGCCAACTACACCCGTAAAAGGCTTGATGGTAGCTGCTGTTTCGTATCGTGAAGATCCTACTGAACTAATTCTTATAAATAAGGATTGTGTAGACAATAAGATGAAGCTCGGCTTGAAAAAGAAAGCGCTGGTTGGTACTTCATCAGCCCGCAGAAGAGTTCAGCTTTTGGCCTTCAGGCCCGATATAAAAATAGAGGATTTAAGAGGTAATGTGCCCACACGCATACAAAAGCTAAGGGATAAAAAATACGATGCCATTGTATTGGCCTCTGCCGCAGTTGAACGCCTTGGAATTGATGTTTCCGAATTTCATTCCGAAAAACTTTCTCCTCATGAGTTTGTACCTGCACCTGCCCAGGGAGTATTGGCATTACAAACCCGTGTAGGAGATAAAGAAGTACAGAAAGTATTGCAAAAAATTAACCACCCCGAAGTAGAAGAAGTAGTTGCTATTGAACGTAAGATATTTAACCTTTTCAGGGGCGGATGTAATTTACCGCTTGGTATTTACTGCGAAAGACATTCAGATGATGAAGATAAGCCATACTTTAAAGCATGGGCTGCCTACTCAACTGCCAACGATGCATTTCCGCGTTATTACTGTTTTGAAACCCGCAAGCCTGAAAGCTGGCCTGAAAAAGTAGCGGATAAGATAAAGACCAATAAGCCTGTATCTGTTTTTATTACCCGCGATGTGCGCGATGATGATTTTTTCAGCCGTGCCCTTAAAGCAAGCGGATATAAAGTAAGTGGTAAAGCATTTATTGAGTTTAAGCCCATTGCTTTTGGCAGACCTCATACAGCAGATTGGATTTTCTTTTCGAGCAAGCATGCGGTTAAATACTTTTTCGAGCATAAGCCCGATGTAATGAAATCGAAAATAGGCGTTATGGGTAAGGCTACTGCAGCAGCAGTGAGGCAGTATGGGCATCGTGCCGATTTTATTGGCTATTCTACCGATACCCGTTTAACAGGCAAGCAATTTGCAAGTTTGGTTAAATCTGGCTCTGTTCTTTTCCCTCAGGCAAAAGATAGTATGCGTACCGTGCAGCAACAGTTTGTAAACAAATATCAGGTGAGAGACCTGGTTGTATATGAAACCCTGCAAAAGCCGGTAGATGATACCCCCGATGCAGATATTATGCTATTTACCAGCCCATCGAACGTTGAAGCTTTTTTTGAAAAGAAGGAGTTGAATCCAAAGCAAAAAATAATAGCAATGGGCGATGCAACAGCACATGTCCTTAAGCAGGGTGGTGTAGCATCTATCTACCTTGTTCCTTCATTTGATGAAATAGGTTTGTTGCAGGCTATATTCAGTATGTAGGAAGCCTCCTCTATCCCCTAAAGAGAATTTTACTAAGTCACATTGTCAAACTAGTGTAAAAACATTATAGGAATGCCTATTGTTGTAAGTAAAACATAGAATTACACCTATATTTGTTTTACAAAATACAGTAGTATGATACACCGTCCACGCCGCCTTCGTAAAAACAGTATCGTCCGCGATATGGTTGCCGAGGTTCGTTTTAACAGGGATATGCTTATATATCCATATTTTATTGAAAAAGGGAAGAACATCATTTCGCCAATTTCAGCTATGCCGGGTATCAATCACTTTTCGACTGATACATTGGTAAAGGATGTGGAAAAGGGCTTAAAGAAAGGGATAAATAAAATTCTCCTCTTTGGTGGCGGAGAAGCAAAAAGCGCTGAAGGCAAATCTGCTTATAAAAAAGATACAGTAGTAGCTGATGCCATTAAATTGCTCAAGAAGAATTTTAAGGATGATATATATATAATTACCGATGTGTGCCTGTGTGCTTATACCGATCATGGACACTGTGGAATTATAAAAGACGGCCACGTACATAATGATTCATCGGTTGAGGCTATTGCAAAAATGGCGTTGACTCATGCCGAAGCCGGTGCCGATATGGTTGCCCCATCAGATATGATGGATGGCAGGGTAGGCGCCATACGTTCACTGCTCGATGATAAAGGATTTGAGGAAACAGCTATTATGTCTTATTCTATAAAATTTGCTTCTTCATATTATGGGCCGTTCCGTGAGGCTGCTGATTCTGCTCCGCAATTCGGTGATAGGAAATCGTACCAGATGGATTTCCGCAATCCGGATGAAGCGATGAAAGAAGCATGGCTCGATGAATCAGAAGGCGCTGATGTGTTAATGGTAAAACCCGCGCTTGCATACTTAGATATAATAACACACCTCAGGGCAAATACACATTTACCGGTAGCCTGCTATAATGTATCGGGCGAATATTCGATGGTTAAGGCAGCTGCTGCAAAAGGCTGGATTGATGAAAAGAGTGTGGTAATGGAAAACATGCACGCATTTGCAAGAGCAGGTTGCAACCTTATAATTACTTACCACGCACGTGATATTGTAGAAAAAGGCTGGTAATTTTGGCAAATGGAAAAAGCCGTTCCCTTTTTCGATACTCCTATTACCTACCTGAAAGGGGTGGGTCCCCAACGTTCTGAACTTTTAAAAAAGGAACTGAACATTCATACCTTCAGAGACCTTTTATATTTCTTTCCATTCCGTTATGTTGACCGTACACGCTTTTACAAAATAAAAGAAGTGAATGCCGATATGCCATATATACAATTGTGTGGCAAGATAGTGTCGGTAGAGATCATAGGCGTAAAGCGCAAGCAACGTATGGTTGTCGATTTGGAAGATGATACCGGAAGGATCGAGTTGATATGGTTCCAGGGAATTAGATGGATGAGTAAAAAACTGCGCCCGGGAACTGATTACATTATTTTTGGAAAGCCAACCATCTTTAATGGCAAGTTCAATATTACGCATCCTTCGGTTGAAGAAAAGACAGAAGAAAACCTGCAGCTTATAAAAGGGCTGCAACCTGTTTATAGCACAACTGAATTGCTTAAAGTAGCAGGCCTCGATTCAACAGGTATATTAAGAATGCAAAGGGCAC
>JABDCA010000086.1 GCA_013288345.1 Bacteroidota bacterium
GAGCATTGGATAAGACACGTCTGATGAAAATGTCTTTTAAAATTAATATCTTTGATTATCGAATACACTTAAATGATGGGAAAAATTAAGTCGATTTTTACCAATATTATTGTTGTTCTATTATTTCTGAGTAGCCTGCCTTTATATTCTCAACTACATAAAGGCGACGGCGGCGATTTTGAAAAAGTTTTTGAATACTGGATAAAAGGTCTGGAAAGATGCCGTATTGCTGTCGGCGCCACTAATTCTGACTTTCTGGTTTTTCAGCGTTTTTGCGAAAATAAAATTGATGCCGAACGGGCAAAATTCATAACCGAAGAAGGATATGGTGTTATTGACCTGAAAAGGGCCAATAGAAAGATGAAGTATGAGGAAAAGAAAATTGTTGATCTATATAAGCAGTTTGAACAAGTAGAAAAGGAATTTCCATCATCGGTTGAGGAATACCGGCATGCTTTCCGTAAATTACAAAGTGTATGCGATTCCTCGGGTTGTACTAATATAGGCTTTGAACAAGGTACACTTAACGGATGGAGTGCGTATTACGCTTATAATAACAACAGGGCCGATAGCAGTTTTTTTGATATTACCCGTATTACTGGCGGCCCTGTTGGTGCTGTTACGGTGGCCGCCAATGATACGCTTACATCTACCAACGGTTTTTTTAACCCGAGCCTAAATTATAATCCTAAACCCGATTACCAGGTTAAAATTACACATGGACCTCAGGGTGATGCTCTGGTTCCTGCTATACCGCAGGTATCGCCTTTTGGTAGTAGTTATTCGGCTATGCTGGGCGATAGTACTGAGGTGAATTATGGTGCAGCTATACTTTCTAAAACATTTTATGTAACTCCTTTAAATGATAATTTCACTTATCAATATGCAGTGTTATTAGAAAACCCTAACGCACATACGTATTATCAGCAGCCATTTTTCAGAGCTGCAGTACTCGACCAGAATGGAGATACTATTCCGCATTGCGGAGAATATACCGTTGTGTCAAGTGGGGGCCTGCCGGGTTTTCAGGCAATCTATTATGCTCCCTCAGGCGATTCGGTTTAATAGGAGTGCTGTCAACGAGTATCTTCAAAACAGTATCTACACCACAGCCACCACTTTGGATATGCCTATGTTGATGCATCTTGTGCACCTTTGGGTATCATTACTTCGTCACCTGCACTTTGCGGGCAAAAAAGTATTACCCTCACCGCTCCATCCGGATTTAGTCATTATAGCTGGTCGGGCCCGGCAAAGGGTATTGTAAGCAAAACCGATACAACACAAAACATACAGATAGACAGTGCCGGAACCTATTCTGTAATTGTTACCCCTGTTACGGGTGGAACCTGCGCCGATACGCTTTCTATCACTATTTCAAAAGCTATTGGAGCACCTGCGCTTCCAAGCTTTACAGCAGATACAGTATGTGTTGGCCAGCCAACTTCTTTCACCAATACATCAACTCCGCTTAGCGGAAAGTTTTACTGGGATTTTTATGACCAGGGCATATTTCAGGACTCAACAGTTAACCCAACATGGACATATAATAATGAAGGAGTTTACTCTGTCCATTTATTTCAAATAAGTGGTGGCTGTGGTGTAGATACTGTTTTGAAGATACTCGTTGACAGCACTCCTATTACATCATTCCGGGCTAATGGTGGGTGCTTGGGGTCACCTACCTTTTTTACTAATGCAACTACAGGTGCCTCATCCTATTCCTGGAATTTTGGAGATCCTGCCTCGGGTGCTGCCAATACCAGTACACTGGTAACCCCTTCGCATACATATAGTAAAGCAGGTAAATTTACGGCTACCCTTATTGCAACCAATGCCGGAACTGCTTGTATAGATACCTTTAAGCATGCAATAAGTATTACAGCAATTATTCCAACAGTATCTATAAGCGGAAAAGATTCTATATGCAGCGGATCGAGCACCATACTAAAAGCAACAGGAACGAATATTATTATTTATTCATGGAGTACAATACCTACTGTTACTATAGATTCTGCGCTTGTTGCACCATTGGTAACTACCATGTACACGGTAACGGTTACGCATGGCTCGTGTAATATTACCGATTCTTTTAAGGTAACTGTTACATCAACAGTTGCTTCATTTGTAGCTAGTGGTGGTTGTGTTGGGCAAACTACAAACTTCAAAAATACTTCTTCAGGTGCCTCAACCTATACCTGGAATTTTGGCGACCCTGCTTCGGGTGCTGCAAATGCCAGTACTTTGGCTAATCCGAATCACACATTTAATACTGTTGGAAATTATAGTGTTAGCTTGGTTGTGAAAAGTGCAGGAGGTGCTTGCACTGATTCTATTAATAATCTCATAAGTATTACCGTTCCTCCAACGGTATCTGTTACAGGTACTGATTCTATATGTGCGGGAACAAATACAATACTTACTGCATCAGGTACTAACACTACTTCCTATTCATGGAGCACAAGCCCAGTGCAAACTACACAAACTGCAACGGTTAGCCCTGTGGTAAATACTACTTACACAGTTACTGCCTATGATAATTTGTGCAGTGTTAAAGATTCTTTCCAGGTATCAATGAGGCAGGGGCCTGTGGATAGTATTTCAGGGCCAAAAAGTAAATGTAATGGCGATACTATAACACTTACAGCTAAAGGTACACCCGGTACTTATGTATGGAGCAATGGAGCAACTACAAGTTCAATTACTATTGTTGTATCAAAGGATACTTCTTATTCTGTTGCAGTTACAAATGGTTGTACTTATACTGCGAATTATTCAGTAACCGCTATTCCCGGAACTGGAATAACCGCATGTTGTGATACCACAATTGCTTATGGTGGTAGCGCTAATGTGGTTGCTACGGGCGCTGTTTCGTATGTTTGGCTCCCTTCTAATACTGTAAGCTGCAGTACTTGTGCAAATACAACAGCATCACCTCTTGGCAATACAACCTATACGGTTGTTGGAAGAGATGCTCATGGTTGTCGCAACTACGATACGCTTACTGTAGATATAGCCTGCTCAGATTATTTTGTACCCAATGTGTTTACACCCAATGGCGATAATCAGAATGACCAGTTTATAATACAGGCCTATGGCTATACCAGTTACAAAATTGAAATATACGACCGCTGGGGTTTGCTTATGTACACTTCAGATACTCCGTTTGCCCCATGGGATGGACGAACCATGAGTGGCGAAATAGTATCTACCGGGGTGTATTATTATATCATTAAGTCGGTATGTGGCACGAAAGAAACCGACCACGATGGTTTTGTGCAAGTAATAAAGTAGTGATTAGGGCTTAGTGAATGGTGATTAGTATAGCACCATTTAAAATTCAGCATTCAAAATTTAAAATTGGTTCTAGGTCCAAACTTTTGTTCCCTCTGTGCAGTTTTGGCAGATATCAATTTCACTACGTGAGCGCAGTAATGACTGCCTGAAGTTATTGTATTTATCGCCCTGCCACAATTCCTTGAACGATTGTTCTTTTACATTGCCCATAGGGTGTTTGGCATCCTTGTCAAAGCAACAGGGTACCACATTGCCATCCCAGGTAATTACGCAGGAGTGCCATGAACGCCAGCAATGATTTAGCAGTTCATTCTTTATTTCATACTGGCCCAAACTGTTCTTTTT
>JABDCA010000087.1 GCA_013288345.1 Bacteroidota bacterium
CGCTATCTATATCTACACCATCAAGCACTGCAATTATAATATCTGCTTTGTCAATTCCGGCTGCGTTGTTACGCCCCATAACCGGATTAAGTTTTCTCCATGCATCTCTTTTTGCTGCACCAAATTCCATCTTACTGACTCTTTCTATCTCATTCAGGTCCGATAATCCCCATGGGTCGATAATATCAAGGCCAATATCTTTTAATGCCGGTATTAATTTAGTATAGTAATATAATCTTCCTGCATCCGAAAAGCCCAATGGAGAAGCGAGATATGCTTTTTTAATTTTTCTCTTAGCTGATTCCATCTATTCGTAATTTTTAATTCCTAATTCCTAATTGAACTAGATCATTCCCTTCGGATAACAAACAAAGTATTTCCTTGTAACCTTATCTAATACTGATGTATTCAGGTTGTCTGATGCCTTGGTGAAGTCAGTAATTGTGCCATCGGGGAAGAGGATATTTATATGCACTGCATGCGAATTATAAATGTCACTTTTCACTTCATACGAAAACACAAAGTATTTCATTTCTTTAGTAGAAATATTGTATTTGTCTTTGGCTATCTGCTGCAAGCCGCTTACTTGTTTTTTTGTCCAGGGCTCTTTCTGTATTTTAATGCTATACAATTTGCGGTTAATAAACCACTTGCACAATGTAGATAGCACTTTATCTTCATGGTTCATCCATACCTTTATGCTGCTCAGTACATCGTAGTCGTCAAGTTGGGCAAAAGTTTCTAAAAGCTCCGGATTTTTTTTGAAATCCTTTTTGGTATAGTGGTTATACAAAAACTCGCGGAAAGCAGGAGTGCAAAACAGTTCCGCTTTCTGGTCAGCAAGTTCTTTGGCGCGCATTAATATATTCACCAAAAGCTCCATGCCAGCTAATACTGTTTTGTGCAGGTACACCTGCCAGTACATAAGCCTGCGGGCAATGATGAACTTCTCAATACTATATATGCCTTTGGCTTCTACCACAAGGTTGCCATTGGCAACGGTGAGCATTTTTATAATTCGGTCGTAGCCAATAACCCCTTCCGATACTCCTGTAAAAAAGGTATCGCGGGTAAGGTAGTCGAGGCGGTCAACATCAAGCTGGCTTGAAACAAGCTGGTGCAAAAATTTCTTCTTGTACTGGTTGCGGAATATCTTAATGGCCTGTGTTAACTTTCCTTTAAACTCCTTGTTCAGACTTTCCATCAGCAATGCCGAAAGGTTCTCATGGGTTACGCCGTGTACAATACTGTGTTCTAAAATATGCGAGAATGGCCCGTGGCCTATATCGTGCAGTAAAATGGCAATCTTGGCGCTCTCCGATTCTTCGTCCGTGATTTCAATTCCTTTAGATAATAGTGTATCAATAGCGTTTTGCATAAGGTGCATAGCGCCAATAGCATGGTGGAAGCGAGTATGTATGGCGCCCGGGTAAACGAGACTGCTTATGCCCAATTGTTGTATACGGCGCAACCGTTGAAAGTAAGGGTGCTCAATAAGCTTAAAAATGATTCCATCGGGTACGGTGATGAAACCATATATAGGGTCATTTATTATTTTTCTCTTTATCATTGGTCGATTACTAGTTATTTAACACTTTTTCACACTTGGCCTGAAATAAGCGGGGTTCTATTTCGTTATCTTTGTAAAGACCGAGTAAAAATTAATTATACACCGCAAAAATGGGAAAAATAAGCATTCTCTGGGCAGACGACGAAATTGATCTTTTAAAGCCCCACCTATTATACTTACAGGAAAAAGGATTTGATGTAATGACTGTTACCAACGGCAACGATGCGGTAGATGAGTTCATTAAAGCCAAAGATGGTTTCGATATTGTTTTCCTGGATGAGAACATGCCCGGCATTTCGGGTATTGAAACCTTGGGCAAAATAAAGAACATTAACCAGCGTGTACCTATAGTAATGATAACCAAGAGCGAGGAGGAGTCTATAATGAACGACGCTATTGGCTCAAAAATATCTGACTACCTTATTAAGCCCGTTAACCCGGGACAGATATTGCTATCTATTAAAAAGAATATTGATAAGAACCGCCTGATCAGCGAAAAGACCACTTCCGGCTATCAGCAGGAATTCCGTAACATAGGTATGATGCTGGGCGAGAACCTGAACAACAAGCAATGGGAGGAAGTATATAAGAAGCTCATCTATTGGGAACTTGAACTTGAAAGCTCGGGCGACGATAGTATGAAGGAAGTGTTCCAGATGCAAAAGGCGGAAGCGAATAGCCTGTTTGCACGTTTTATAGAGAAGAACTACCTGAGCTGGTTGCAAAGCAAGGCTGTTGATGCGCCTACCATGTCGCACACGCTCATGCGCAACAAAATTTTGCCATTGGTAGAAAAAGAATCAGTGCCTACCTTTATGTTGTTGATAGATAACCTCCGTTTTGACCAATGGAAGATATTGCAACCAACATTAGAGGAACTGTTTAAGGTAGATAAAGAAGAATCGTACTACGCCATATTGCCAACATGTACCCAATATGCACGTAATGCCATATTTGCCGGGCTTATGCCATCGGAGATTGAGAAGATGCACCCGGGCTTATGGATGAACGACGAAGATGAAGGTGGAAAGAATATGCACGAGGCTGACTTTTTAGAAGGCAACCTGAAGCGCTTAGGTAAGAACATTAAGTTCTCGTATAATAAGATAACCAACCACAACGATGGTAAGAAGCTTGCCGAGAACATTCACCAGTTGGCAGGTAACAAGCTTAACGTGATTGTGTACAACTTTGTGGATATGCTTTCGCATGCCCGTACCGAAATGGAAGTGATACGCGAACTAGCCAGCGACGATGCGGCTTACCGTTCTATTACCCTTTCCTGGTTCCAGCACTCGCCATTGCATGATATATTGAAGCAGATTGCAGCAGCCAAAGCCAAGCTTATCATCACTACCGACCATGGTACCATAAAGGTTACCGAAGCCAGCAAGGTAATAGGCGATAAGAACACCAATACCAATTTGCGTTACAAATCGGGCAAAAGCCTTACCTACCAGGCAAAAGATGTATTTGCTGTTAAGAACCCTGCCGAGGCCTTTTTGCCTCGCCAGCACGTAAGCAGCGTATTTGTTTTTATAAAAGGCGACAAATTCTTCGCTTACCCGAATAATTACAATTATTACGTCAACTATTATAAGGATACTTTTCAGCATGGGGGCATTTCCTTAGAGGAAATGATTATACCTTTGGTGGCACTTTCACCAAAATAATACCCTATGAGCCATAGCTGGAGCGTAAAAGAAGAGAATCAGCTTGAACAAATAGCCCACCAGTTAATCACCGATTTTAAGAACAATCGGGTGTTCACATTTTCCGGTAACCTGGGGAGCGGAAAAACCACTTTTATTAAGTATCTTTGTAAAGCAGTGGGTGTCACAGCGCTGGTAAGCAGTCCAACATTCGCCTTAGTGAATGAATATGAGGGTTTTAAGGGCCTTCGTGTCTATCACTTCGACTTTTATAGGATAAAGAATGTGAGGGAGGCTTACGACATGGGTTATGAGGAATATTTGTATTCGGGAGGGTATTGTTTTATAGAATGGCCGGAGATGATA
>JABDCA010000088.1 GCA_013288345.1 Bacteroidota bacterium
TGCTGAGATGCTCGATGATATTGAAGAAACACTTATTGCATCGGATGTTGGTACCACTACCACAGGTAAAATAATAGCAAATCTTCAGGAAAGGGTTAAGAAAAACAAGAACATACAAAGCGGAGAGATATATGCTATCCTTAAAGAAGAAATAAGTGCTCTATTAACCGCCAGTAATAACGATGCACGAACAGAATTGCCTGAAGGAGTGCCTTACGTAATTATGGTTGTTGGAGTAAATGGAGTTGGCAAAACAACCACCATAGGCAAACTGGCCAACAACTTCAAAAAAGCAGGAATGAAGGTAGTACTCGGCGCTGCCGATACATTCCGAGCTGCTGCGGTAGAGCAATTAACCATCTGGGCAAAAAGAGTTGATGTACCCATAGTATCGAGAGGTATGAATGCGGATCCATCGGCAGTGGCGTTTGATACCATACAATCGGCTGTTGCACAAAAAGCAGACATTGTAATTATTGATACCGCCGGCCGCTTGCATAACAAAGCAGGCTTAATGGGCGAATTATCTAAGATAAAACGGGTAATGCAAAAGGTTGTACCTAGCGCCCCTCACGAAGTTCTTCTGGTGCTTGATGCATCAACCGGACAAAATGCAATTGAACAGTGCAAGGAGTTTACCAAAGCAACTGATGTTACTGCATTGGCCTTAACAAAACTTGATGGCACCGCTAAAGGTGGTGTGGTAATTGGCATATCAGACCAGTTTAAAATACCGGTACGCTACATTGGCATCGGCGAAAAAATGGAAGACCTCCGTATTTTCGACAGACAGGAATTTGTGGAAAGCCTGTTTAAGCAGTAATTCCTTTTATAAAATCATCAATCTTCTTTGCAGCCTGTTTCGGGTTTGCAAGATTAGCCTCGAGTATTTTAATAATTGCGCTACCCACAATCACTCCATCGATACCGGCCTTTGCAGCATTACTAATATGTTCTTTGGTGGAAATACCAAAGCCTAAAGCAAGTGGTAACTTAATATTCTTTTTTATTTTCCGGATGAAATCAAATGTGGTTTTACCTAATGAATTACGGCTGCCTGTTACACCCAATACAGATACCAGGTACAAATAGCCTTCTGCATGTTTCACTATTTTCTTTAACCGTTCAGGGGTTGTAGTTTGAGTAACCATAAATACAGGCGATACCTTATGTTTTTTCGCTGCCACAACAAATGGCTCAGATTCTTCGTAAGGTACATCAGGTATTAATACTCCATCAATACCCACTGTAGCAGCTTGCTTATAGAAGTTATCTATACCGTATTGATAAACCAGATTAACATAAACCAATACCGATATGGGGCCTTTGTAGAACGAACGAATTTCATTGATGAGAGAAAATACTTTATCAGTATCAATTCCAGAATGCAATGCACGTTCATCTGCAGCCTGTATAGTAGGGCCATCAGCTAAAGGATCGGAATATGGAAAGCCAATCTCCAGCATATCAGCATAAGGTGCTATGGCACGAAACAATACAAGGCTTGTTTTATAATCAGGGTCACCTGCTACTAAAAACGGCATAAAGGCAGGCTTGCCTTTGCTCTTTGCTTTTTTAAATGCTATATCAAATGCATTGCTCATAGTTTCATCTTTTTAATATGTTCTATAGCTTGCGCCAAATCTTTATCTCCCCTACCCGACAAGTTCACAATTATAATTTTATCCTTGGGTAATTTTTTCGCCAGCTTAATTGCATATGCAACTGCATGCGATGATTCCAATGCAGGTATTATTCCTTCTGTTTCAGCCAATAGCATAAATGCTTTTAAGGCTTCTTCATCGGTTACGTGTGTATATTCTACCCTTTTGGTTTGTTGCAAATTGGCATGCTCCGGACCAATGCTCGGATAATCAAGCCCGGCAGATATACTATGCGTTTCGGTTATCTGTCCGTATTTGTCTTGCAGCACATACGATAATGTACCGTGCAGTATACCAGGCCTTCCACCGGCAAACCGAGCAGCATGTTTATTACTTTTTATGCCAAAACCACCGGCTTCTACGCCGATAATTTTTATATTCTTCTCATTAAGGAAATCAAAAAATAAGCCTATGGAATTACTACCACCGCCTACACAAGCAACTAAATAATCTGGCAACTTATTCGCTTGCTCTTTAATTTGTCTCCTCGCTTCTTCTCCAATAATTTTCTGAAAATCACGGACAATTGTCGGATATGGGTGGGGGCCAAGTACCGAACCAATTAAATAGTGGGATGAATTAATATTAGTTACCCAATCGCGTATAGCTTCATTAATTGCATCTTTTAATGTTTTGCTCCCTGCGCTAACGGACATAACAGTAGCACCCAATAACTCCATACGCTGCACATTGGGCTGTTGTCTTTCAATATCTACTGTGCCCATATACACTACACATTCCATACCCAAGGCTGCGGCTACAGTAGCAGTTGCAACGCCATGTTGCCCCGCACCTGTTTCAGCAATGAGGCGTTTTTTGCCCATATGCTTTGCCAGCAATGCCTGACCTAATGCATTATTTATTTTATGTGCACCGGTATGAGTAAGGTCTTCACGCTTTAAATAGATTTTTGCACCACCTATTTTATTCGTTAGCTGATTGGCAAAATACAAAGGCGTTGGCCTGCCAACGAAATTGGTTAGCCAGCCAGCCAGTTCTTTCTTAAAGCTTTTATCATTCGATAACTTTAAATAAGCTTTTTCTAATTCTTGTAAAGGCGCCATAAGTGTTTCAGGGACATATTGCCCGCCAAAATCGCCGAAATAGCCTTTGCGTTCTTTCTGATTGTTAGTCTTCATACTGCATAGTATTCATTCACAGTTTCTATAA
>JABDCA010000089.1 GCA_013288345.1 Bacteroidota bacterium
AATTTACACATCTAAGGGTAAGCTACCTGATTGTGTGGTTGGAACCTGGATGAGTATTTGGAAGGAAGATATTAAACGAAGCTACACCGCCGATTTTGACATATATGGCCCGAAGGCGCAAAACCCAGCCAGTGCAGAGGTAGAAACCTATTTATCGGTTAAATAAAAATTCTAGACTACCAGAGGGCCTTTCAATTCCACATTTATTCATACACAAACCTTCTGCCAACCTTTACCTTCGTTTGTTAATGAACTGTTAATGGAATACAAGTAAAACAATAATCCGGTTAACTTAGCATCGATGAGAAAGAATACTATCAGGCTTGTAGTTTTACTTGGCACTATATCGGTAATAGGTATAATACTAATACAGATATATTGGGTGCGAAAAGCTTTTGACCTGAAAGAAAAGCAGTTTGATCAAACCATACAAATTGCATTACGAAATACGGCTGAGAAGCTTGCTGTTTACGGGCAATTTTCATTACCTAATCAAGATCTTGTAAATGAGGTGTCGACTAATTATTACGTAGTTAACGTAAACAATACCATCGATGCAAAAGCCCTGCAATATTATCTTATAAGCGAATTCAACAACCTTAATATTGGGACAGGCTTTGAATATGGCATATACGATTGCAGTAGCGATAAAATGGTTTATGGAAATTACGTGAATGCGAACAAGCTGATTGAAAAGAAGC
The DNA here is from genome assembly GCA_013288345.1 of Bacteroidota bacterium. Classification (GTDB taxonomy): domain Bacteria; phylum Bacteroidota; class Bacteroidia; order JABEUT01; family JABEUT01; genus JABEUT01. The sequence goes on from JABDCA010000089.1 coordinate 702, forward strand.
AATTACAAAACCTCCCAAAGCTTGGTAAATTCACTTATTACTTCGGAGTTTATTTCCCTGAAAGGACAAGCTATATTACCAGTGGTATGGATAACTGGGTCCTTACCTCTGTAATTCTTCTTTTGGTTATTGTGTTTTTTGGATATGCTATGTTCATTATACTTCAGCAAAGGCGATTATCAGAAGTTCAGCGCGACTTCATCAATAATATGACCCATGAATTTAAAACACCCTTATCTACCATTGTCATTTCTTCTGAAACACTATCTGACCCTGCTATTACAAGCACTCCGGAGAGACTATCTACTTATGCAGGCATAATAAAAGAGGAAGCAGGAAGGTTAAACAGCCAGGTAGAAAGAGTTTTACAAAGTGCAAAAACTGAAAGGCACGAATTCAAATTAAACACCGAAACAATTGATGTGCATTTATTAATTAATAATGCGATTGAAAGCTTATCACCTAACCTGCAAAACGTAAAGTGCAAGGTTATTTTAAAACTCAACGCAACCAATTATCTTATTAATGCAGATAAGCAACACTTTACCAACCTACTCTTTAACTTACTGGATAATGCAATGAAATATTCGGGCACATCGCCTCTTATCATTGTAAGCACATATAACAAGGGCAAGAACCTTTATTTATCAGTTGCTGATAATGGAATAGGAATAAAAAAGGAATACAGAAAAAGAGTGTTTGACAAATTCTTCAGGGTGCCATCCGGTAATGTGCATAATGTAAAGGGCTTTGGGCTTGGCTTAAGCTATATAAAGAGTATAGTTATGGCTCATAAATGGAAAATAACACTGGAAAGTGAGCTTAATAAAGGAAGTACTTTTACAATCGAAATCCCCCAACATTAATAATGGAACCGCAAAAAGCAAAAATACTTTACGTTGAAGATGATATTAACCTCGGGTTTGTCACTACTGATAACTTAAATCTAAAAGGATATCAAACTGTTTATTGCAAAGATGGCAAGGCGGCCCTTGAGGCATTTGCAAAAGAAAATTTCGATTTATGTATACTCGATGTAATGTTGCCCGAAATTGATGGCTTTACAGTTGCCCGTAAAATTCGGGAGACAAATAAAAATATACCCATCATCTTTATTACGGCCAAAACCATGAAAGAGGATAGGATAAATGGATTTATGACAGGCGCCGATGACTACATAACTAAACCTTTCAGTATTGAAGAGCTGCTATTAAGAATGGAAGTATTTTTAAAAAGGAGTAAGATTACAGAAAACAAAACTTCATTACCTGTTCATTTTACTATTGGTAATTTTCATTTTGATTTTGAGAACTTATTTTTAGAAGATAAAAAGAAGAAAAACCAACTAACTTTAAAAGAAGCTGAGCTATTACGGTTCTTTTGTATGAATCAGAACAAAATACTTAAGCGGGAAGAAATACTTAAAACATTATGGGGCGACGATGATTATTTTATGGGCCGCAGTCTCGATGTTTTCATATCGAGACTACGAAAATATTTGAGCAATGATAAACGAATTGAGTTGGAAAACATACACAGTGTAGGATTCCGCATGTCGGTAGCCATTAAATAAATTAGCTTTATATTGCGCCACTTATTAAAACAAAAACCTATGGATACTCCACATATTGCACAAAAAGCTAATTACCCTGTTGAACTCGAAGCCGGCAAATACTGGTGGTGTGCTTGTGGCCTAAGCCAAAACCAACCTTTCTGCGATGGCTCACACAAAACAACATCGTTTACACCTGTAGAATTTGAAATTACCGAAACCAAGACGGTAAAGCTTTGTGGTTGCAAACATTCTGCAAAAATGCCTTTCTGTGACGGAGCACACAAAAACCTTTAGAGACTTATCCTTTAATTAATTTTCGAGAATACTTTACTTTACTAAACTCACCTTACCGAGGTAAGAATAGTCAGTGCCCCTGAAGTCAGTAACATTAACGAGGTACACATAAGTATCCTGCTGACACATATGCCCGTCATTGTTCACCGAACCGTTCCAGCCCTTGTTCATATCATTGGTATGATAGATAGGTGTTCCCCAACGGTCAAAAATATACATCTCAAAACTGCTGAAGTAAGTTCCC
>JABDCA010000090.1 GCA_013288345.1 Bacteroidota bacterium
AGGATGGCCCTTTGCCCGGTGGCTTTGAAAATGGTGTGGGGAAATTATCGCCACAAACACCTTTTACAAAATGTGGTACAAAGTTCGAAAAGAACGCACCCGCAAAAAACAGACTTATATAATTATACCATTCCATAGTTTTTGATATTTATTTGGTTTCAACTAGCTTATTTAATAAGGGTAATACCTTTTCAATTAGTTCTTTTTCTTTGGCAGTAAGCGATTCTTCAATCGCTCCCATTAGCCATTCATCTCTGTCGTACCTGGTCTTTTCTACCAATTTCCTGCCTGCAGGGGTAAGCGATACAAATACCTTTCGTCTATCATCCTTAGATGGAGTACGCTTAATTACTCCCTGCTCTTCCATCTTCTTCAGTATCTGCGACATGGTTTGCGTTTTAACCCTTGTTTGCAAAGCAAGTTCGGTAGGCAACAACGAAGTTGCCCTGAACAAACGCGATATCGTCTCGACTTCGGTCATAGAATACATATCTACCGCACCTGACTGCTTACGCAGCCTTTTGTGCAGTGCAGATACTGCATTCCGCAACGATGATGAAAGTTCTGTAGAATTCATAATAAAAAATATTATTGTTTACTCCAATCTTCAATGGTCAGTACTTCAGCCTGGCGTGGGAACACCTTTGTAGTAAGCACACGGTGTACTTCTTCATCGCCATCGGCACAACCATCTGCCAATACCGTAATGCGATAATCTTTATCGGCTGCTTCGCGCAGAGTAGATAATACTACACCACCGGTGGCAATACCGGTTAATATTATATGCTGTATACCTTGTGCTCTTAACACCACTTCTAAATCGGAACCTGTAAATGCACTCACACGGCGCTTAGTAACGGTAACATCGCCAGCCTGCGGAGCAATACTCGGCTCCACCTTCATAAAATCATCCATATTCAATTTGGCAAACCTTTCCTTACTGGCCGAAAAGCCTTTGTTATTCATGCTTACTTCAGGAAACCCATTCCTGAAACCCACGACTACATATATAACAGGTATTTTTTTAGCACGTGCGTTAGCTATTGCTTTGGCAACGTTGCCAATAAAGTTGGGAGCAGCATTGGTAAGCATCGGTAATATACCTGCTTGCATATCCATTACCAATAGGGCGGTGTTTTGCTTGTTTGTTTCCATAATTAGTTTTTAAAGTTTGTAAAGTTCTTCAAGTTCATAAAGTTGTTTAGCTTGCCATGTAATTATTATATGTTCTTTAGCTTAGTTTGTAAACTTGTTAGTTTACCTTACAAATATATTACTTATTCATTATATGAGTATAACAATTTTCAATAGGCTTCAATTAGTGATTGATAATGAGGACAAAAAAATCAGGGATTTATAATCCCGAAGAGATTGAATGTGAGTAACCCCGCATAAAATGCGGGGTATAGAGATGAGTATATAAAACAACCCGAATGGGGTTGAACCCGAGAACCCGAATTGTTCAACCCCATTCGGGGTTGCAATTAATTGATATCACTAATACCACCGGTTTCACCGATGGCTACTAACATTTAACGCCTTCGGGGTTATACCCCTCAGATGAGTATTCTTTAAACTGGAATTTTACTAGCTTTGAATTAATAAAACCCGACAACCAATGAAGGACATTATTAAGAAATTCAAGTTTAAGGACAAGGGAATTGTTCTTAATGCACCTGCGCCAATAGAGAATGAGCTTGTGAAGCTTAGCTTTTCAACGAGCTTAAACAAAAAAGCAAAAAGCGCCAATACATTGGTATTTATTAATAACAATAAAGAGTACCTGGGCTTTTTGAAGAACGATCTAAAGAATATTGAGCCTGATAGCGTATTGTGGTTTGCTTATCCGAAAGGCACATCAAAAATTAAGACTGATATAAACAGAGATACCATTCGCGTAACGGGAGAAGAATTTGGCATTACCACAGTAACGGCCATTTCTATTGATGATACATGGAGCGCTTTGCGTTTCAGGCCAATAGATAAGGTTGGAAAGTAACCTACCACCTACACCGGCCCTCTTCTATACCTAAATTTCACCGATAAAAAACAAGGGTTAACCTTTGTTTTTTATTTATCCGTAGAAAATTTTAACTGAGCTTATGCACAGCATCTAACTTGCATTCGATTTAATTAAAATTAAAACAGGTAATTACAGAAGCAATGATTAGCGAACAAACTGATAGGATTAAATGCAGGAAGCTACTGCATCGGTTTGCACGAATAATTTCATCACGACACAAAAGTGGCTTACCGACAATTCACCTAATACTTAACCAAACAAAAAAAACCAATATCATGAAACTTAAAAATGTTGTTACAGGAATCGGAATTGTACTTTGCACTGTTGGCTTTGCTACTGCTGCAATTGCCCAGGACAAAACAACTGATAAATCCTCTGCAGCCAGTTCTACTACCAAGACTACAACCAAAACAGATAATGGAACTACTGTAAAAACTAAAAGCAAAACCGTTAAAACAAAAGAAAGCGCAAACGGCGATAAAAATGTAAAGGACACTAAGACCGAAACCAAAACAGATGTAAAGACCACCACAGACAAAAAATAATAAATTGGCATTTTGTTGGTCCCCCTCAAAAGAGAGCCGGGTAATACCGGCTCTCTTTTCTAATAACATTCTCTCATCATTCGTTGAATATATAAACGAAGGGAAGAGACAAGAACCTGTAACTTATGTAACATTATTCCATACTTATGTAAGTATGTAACGGGTGAATACCTGCACTTTTGCCGAATAATTAACTAAACAAAAAA